>CACODE010000013.1 GCA_902625885.1 uncultured Candidatus Poseidoniales archaeon | reverse complement strand
TCGCGACCACCAACACCGATATCGCCGGCCGGAACGTCGCAGTCTTGGCCAATGTGTCGCCACAATTCCATCATGAAGGATTGGCAAAACCGCATCACTTCGCCGTCGGACTTGCCCTTGGGGTCAAAATCTGAACCGCCCTTGCCACCGCCCATGGGCAGGCCCGTCAGGGAATTCTTGAAAATCTGCTCAAACGCCAAAAACTTCAGAATCGAAGCGTTGACGCTCGGGTGAAATCGAAGACCGCCTTTGTAGGGTCCAATGGCGCCATTAAACTGGATGCGGAAGCCACGGTTCACTTGAGTTACGCCTTCGTCGTCAACCCATGGGACTCGGAAGTGAATCAGACGCTCTGGCTCAACCACCCGTTCAACAATGGAAATGTACTCTGGATATTCTTCCAATACCGGTTCCAGAGATTCCAGCACTTCTTTCACCGCCTGGTGGAATTCCGGTTGTTCAGGGTCACGGGCTACGACTTTGGCGTAAATTGCATCACTGGGGCTCATTGACATACCTTCTTACACCGCTCGGTGTATTGTCCAGTCCTCACGCGTACCCTTTCTAATGGTTGCCCTATTACCCCCTCCCAGTCAACCGGTTTGGGCGGTTTAATTGGCGGTCAAAACGTGCACACGGTGAGGTACCTTTCGAGTCGCTCCACACGGCGTTGGCCGAGCTCATCAACTTCGCTCATGGCCCGAATGGATTCCTCGATGAGGGCGTGCTCGTCGGCTTGCAAACCGATGATGTGGCGAAGATGATCCAGCATGGCCCACTCGTCCTCGCTGATGATATCGTCATCTAGGGCTGCTATGAGAGCTGATTGGTAGGTGGTCGCATCACCGACTTGGTGACCGCCAAACTCTGAACCGTCGTCAAAAGGCGAGGCCACCTCACCCGCAACAACCGCTCGGCATTCGGCCGTGTCCGAGGGCGCAACACCAAGCGCTTGAGCAAGAATGCGTAGAATTTGGGCCTCATCGTCGGTAACGATGGCGTCATCAAAAGCGATTCGCATCGTTTCGAGGTAGAGGTAGAGGCCACGGCTTGGGGTGAGGGTCATGGTGGTGGTTGCTGGCGACTTGTCTTTCAAACTTCGGGGCCCATGAGCGACTCACACACGGTTGTATTACAGAAAATTACAATTTGTCATCATATGCAATACGTTTATATCCCGACCGTTCTTGTCTAGGTTTACGAGGAAGTGGAATGAACCAGCCAACCAGCGCCGTCTCGCTCAGAATTACTGAGGAGGATCTCGCCCTGTTGGATGCCCGAATAGGCATTGACGGGGCCCGAAATCGCTCCGATGTCGTACGACTGGCCATTCAGGAGTTCCTTCACAACCAACCAAAGTTGGCGGACATGAGGTCCATTCGAATACCGCTCGGCAGAGCTGATCAGCAACGTCTGGGTCAGCTGTATGAACTCGGGGGCATAACCCCGGAGCACGCAGCCCAAGAGGGGCTCAAACTCTACATCAAGCGAGCCGTTGCTGAAATGGCACCGATCGATAACACACTCGAAGAAGCCGTGGAGGCGTCCAGGGCTTCAACGATACGACGCAGCGAATACCAAGAATGATGGTGAGAGACTGGAGGGGATGGGATGAATTGGCAAAACTCAGGATACAACCTTGGTGATGCCACCCTTGAGGCTTCGCAGGCCCGGCCTGTTTTGCGAAGCTTTGTCTCGCTGTGTGAGCGTGCCCGTCGTGCACGCCTTGGCCTTGGTTCCCAAAACCAAACACCCCCACACGCTTCCCTGGACGACGGCCAGGGAGGCCCAGATTCCACTCCCATCAGTTGATGTGGTGGTTCCACCGTGCCCAGCCCCCACATTTCTGGGCACACCGAGTTCAAGCGGTCAAACCTGTGACCTTCATGCCAATCCTTTAGGAGGGTCGCCGTGGCATGCCTCCTATGAACGAAGCGTTGAACGGTGCTCGTTCCAGCAAGACACCGTTTCTTGCTCACCCGCAACCTCGCCCCGGACAATCAGAGATGATCGCCGACGCCACGCTGGCGCTTTCCGAACGTGGGTTTCATGTCGCTGCGGCACCAACCGGTATTGGAAAGACCGCAGCGGCGCTGGCTGCTGCCGTTGAAGTTGCGCGCCAACGTTCCGTGAGAACCCACGTGCTCTTTCTGACCGGACGCCAGTCCCAACACAAAATTGTGGTTGACACGGTGAGAAAAATAAACGCAAACCTTCCTGGCGAAGATTACCCGCTTCGGGTGGTTGACGTTATCGGACGGGAATCCATGTGCGAAGTGTTGGACCCGTTCACGGGCCGTTGCATGTGCGAAACAGGGAGCGAAGAGGCGACAAAATTTGAGCGTAAAGAGTCGTTGAAGTCGTTTATTCTCCACCAGCCACGTCACGTTGAAGAGACCCTTGTCCGGGCCAAGTCCGTCGGCGTTTGTGCTTGGCAGACCTGCCGCTCAACGGTAAAAGAAGCCGATATTCTGGTGTGCGATTACAACCACGTGTTCGCCGAACAGGTTCGGGAAAGTTCCTTGCCAGCGATGGGTGTCACGCTCCAAAACAGCCTCATCATCATCGACGAGGCGCACAACCTCCCCGACCGCATTCGTATGACCATGGAACGCGTCATCACGCCGACCATCGTGCGAAACGCAGCAATGGAGCTTGAAGAGCACATGGGCAACCTTGAGAACGCCGTGAAGCGAGACCCTTCCCCGTCAACGACTCAACTGCTTGAGGCCGTGCGTTGGAGTTTTGAAGTCATCAAGGCCTACAGAGCGAAACTTACCGCTCGCTTCTCAACTTATCACGAAACGACACCCGAGGAAGAGGAACTCCGGGTTGAAATCGACGATTTTACCGGTCTGTTGCACACGGCCTGCGATGAGGTTGAAGGGTTGACAGGCCAGATGCGCATCAGCACGACCGGCGAAACAACCCAACACCCTGCCAAAGAGGATCGGCTTGCTCAATTGGCCAGCACGCTGTTCACCGTTCAGGTCGAAGCAGAAAGCGATGAAGAGACGTCCGAACCGGATGCCCACAGGGTGGGCCACATTCTGCAATCGGTTCATCGCTTTGGCCAAACCACCGCCCTATGCATCGTCTTTTCACCCAAAGGTCGCGAAGGAAAACTGACCATGCACCTGCTTGATCCGGGGCTGGTTTCAAAGCCCGTGTTTGAACAGTCGGGCGGCTCGCTGCTGATGTCGGGCACCCTTTACCCACCCGAAATGTACGCCCATCTGCTCGCCTTGCCTGCAAACAACACGACAACCAAAGCCTATCCCTCACCCTTTGCCGCAAAACGCCGTCCTGTTGTCGTAGGAAGCAACGTGACGACGAAATACACGGAGCGCGGGGCGAGCAACACGCAGCACATTCGCAACCACATTCAGGGCCTCATCGATGCATCGCCGGGCAACGTTGCTATTTTCGCCCCATCGTACGCCATGCTCAACGAAATCGTCCTCGATGCCAATTTCAAAGGTGTTCGGCAGGTGATGAAAGAGGACCGCGATTGGACCAAAAACGATCTTGATAAAATCGTGGACCGGTTGTTGGAACAGAAAGCGGCGGGTGGCAAAGTGTTACTCGCCGGCGTGTTTGGCGCCCGGCTATCCGAGGGCGTGGACTATCACAGCGGCGCTCTGGACGCCGTGGTGTGCATCGGCATACCCAACTCACCACCGTCTGTCCTCTCAAAAGCGTTGAAATCTTATGCTGAGGAGCGCTTTGGCCGAAATTTGGCTTGGCGGTACACGGTATCGCAACCGGCGATCAACTCGATATTGCAGGCCATGGGTCGACCGATACGGTCCGTTGCAGACAGGGCGCTTGTCCTGTTGCTTGACCGGCGGGTGACGGACAGAACCTACACGAAATGTTTCCCTGCAGATTTGCGAATGTACGAAGCAGAAAATAGCGAGGCCACCCACCGGTTCGCTCGCCGTTTTTTCGCAAAGGTTGAGCGCGACGAAACACTTGAGCACGAATGAGAGACGTCCGAAGGTTCATTTGGGCTCACCAGTTCCATGGCGCATGGATGATTGGGTTGCCCTAGACATTGAAGTAAAAGAAGGCGCTTCATCAGGAACAAAAACGCCCTCAATTGACGGGTTGAGGGCGGATGCAGCCACCCTACAAGCGCATTTTGACACCCATGTTGACCACCTTGAGGAGGTTCGTCAGCGCCACACCGAAGTTCTCATCACAGCGGGCATGCTTCCTGAGACCGGGTTGGCAGAACACCATCCCGAACGCGCCCTTGCATGGGTTGTTGAGGGCATCAACGGGCGATTGAACCCCGATGGCCTCAGTATTCCGCTGCTCGGCACGGATGAAAAAGCGGTTCAGTTGCACGTCAAACAAACCCAAGACGCCACACTGGTCAAACTCGATGTCGAAGATCCTGAAGGTCCGAATCTGGTCCGAGAATTGCCGCTACCAAACGATGCCTCAGCTTCCCTTACGGCAACTTTCACAGAAGGGCACCTCGTCCTGAGATGGTGAGCCTTAGCGCTGCGGAACGGACTGCATCTGGGCGATTTCACTGCTCATGCGGTTCAACGCCTGAACCGCAACATCCTGATGCTGCGGACCCATTTCTTCTCGGCTGTAGCGAGCCATTTCAAACGTGTTGTCAAGGGCCGTCAGCGCATCCTCTGAAACACCCTGCATGGCTTGACGTATGGCGAACTCGAACTCACGGACCGTCTCAAAGTCCCGTCGCAGGAAACCACGCTGTTGGAGCAATCCGCAGAGGTCTTGGTAGCAGGTAAAGATGGCTTCTCGAATGGCGTCGCCTGCCGCCAGCAACTCGGCCGTGTAAGCAAAGACTTCAGCCGCATCTTTGAGCAAGTCGTCGGCCTGTTTTCGTCGTCGATACAAGACAGCCCCGGCAACGGCAATCGACGCAAGCAAGAGAACGATGCCGTAAGACCACCATGGTGTAGCGGCTTGGTCTTCGGCATAGATGTAGTCCGGCGCAAATCCAGCGTCGTCTCGGGCTTTGAAGTCGTCCCGTGTTCGTTGAGAAAGCTTGAGGTCATCGATGGTGATCTTGAGCGTCACTTGTCCACCCTGAGCGTCCGTATCACCGTAAGAATCCGTGCTGTTGAATTCAAAGCGGACGGTCCCGTCTTCGGTTGTTTCTTTGCTGAGGGACCGAATCTGGGCTCCTGTGGCGTTGTAGATGTAGACCGAAACCTGAACCTTCTCGACACCCTCTTTGGTGTCTGTAGCCTCAATGGTTAAGGACACAATAACATCTTCTTGTTCGTCTTCGACAATGGGTGTGATGTCAACGTCAATGGTGGCGTCAACCTGCAAAAAGATGTTTTGACTTACGCTGGCAGCATTGAGGTAGAGCGTGTCATTTCTGGCGATGTCAATAAAGACGCTTTGTGCCCCTACGCTCAACTCTTTTGGAGCCGTGGCGTCCAGGGAGAAGTTTCCGTTGGTCCACGAGAGGCCGTTCAAATCGAAACAAAACGCCCCTTCTCGCCCGCCCTGACAGTCGGAGCCGTTCCCGATGTACATCACGAGGTTTTCGAACACCTCGCCTGTCCCGCCGATCTCTCGGACGGAACCCGTGAACGAAATCGTGTTGACCGAACCGTCGTTGCGAGTGACAAAGTTGGGTTGCGCTACCTCATCGATTTGAATCAATAGATTCGCCCAAACATGCACGCGACTCTCGGCGTCGGCTGGAAGGTGCGCTTGCGTTCCAGCAAACTCAACCGTGATGGTGTGCTCACCACGAGCAAGGTCCGACGTTGCCGGCACCACAGCGTTCCAAGCACCATCAACGCCGGTGGTCACGGTGGACAGCGTGTTCCCGTCCAACTTGATCGAGAGTTCGAAACCAACCAAACCGTCCCGGTCAACGGTGTCAAAGTCGTAAAGCCTGCCGTTGATGGCCCAGACATCGCCACGGGTTGCGTCGGTCCCATCCTCAAACTGGAGGGTGACCCACGAGCGGTGGGACAAGAAGAACGTCGTGTTGCCTTCACCGCTGCGGTAGAAGCCTTGCGGCGCAACCTCTGCGACCAGCGTACGGGTACCGAAGTCGAAGATGTCAGGAACGACCCAGTCGTAGGTGTAATCGCCGTTTTGATCCGTGTCCAAGGTCGCAATGACAATGCCTTCCACCACGAGTTGAACTTGGTGGTTTGGTATCCCGTTGAGTTGGTTGTCCAGAACGGCACCTGTGATGGTGACGGTTTGGTTAACGGCTAAGGGAGACTCGACGTCGACCGTGACAAGGATTTGGCTGTATATTTGCCAAGTACCAGAAGCGTTGCTCGGTAGGTAAGCGACGGTACCGGTGAACCTGGTTTCGAGCACCACAGGACCCAACGGTGCGTCGGCAGGTACGGGGTGAACGGCAGAAAATTCTCCAAGCTCGTCAGTGGTCGTGTTGGTGAGCCATTGGCCTCCGAGCCAAATCTCAACCGTCAAACCTGAGAGTGGGTTATCAACGACATCGAGCAACCGGCCTTGGATGGTCATGGTGGTTTCCCGGTCGGCGTCACCGGTAGCGGTCAAGAGCAGAATCTTGGTTGGGACGCTAACGTTGAATTCGACCGTGGCGGAGCTTGGCATGTAATACTCGGGGTTGTTGAGATCACCTGAACCAACGGGGTCCACCCACTCGCGGCCGCCACGGAATTCAACGGACAGTTGATGAGGACCTGCTGCGGTATTTTCCGGCAATGTGTAAGCAAATGCGAACGCTCCGGACACGTTGCTTGTTTCAACGCTGGCTACGGGAACGCCATCGATCAGCAAGTAAACAACGGCTGTTGAAGGTGTGTCGCCTCGTTGGAGGACAAGCCCAAGGTCATCGAGCAAAGTGCCGTTCACCAGCATGGTATCACCGGCGACGAGCACGCTTGGGGCTTGCTGGATGACGACCTCTGTTTGGCCGAGGACAACGAATTGAGAGCTCGTGTTTGTTCCAACAATGCCCGTTGTTCCAGGAATACCGGCGTAGGCTGCGTGGATGTCGGTTGGGCCGACGCTCATGTTGCTTGGAACGGTGAGGCTGCCCCAAGCCGAGCCGTTGGAAGCGGTGAGAACCGTTGTTTGTATCGGCGTGCTTCCTGAAAGCGTGGCCGGTAGGGAAACGGTGACGCTCTGGTTGGCCATCGGCAGGCCTTGGTTGTCACGCAACAGCACGGAGAATTCCACCGGCGTGCCTCGCTCCGTCCGGTCGTTCAATGACGGTTGACCGATGCCGTCGAGGGTAGGAACAACGAAGTTCATCGTCGAGAATCCGCGCGAGTCGAAACTGGCGTTGGCCTCTGACCCAACGTAGTAGTTGACGTTGGGGATGTAGGTCGCCTCCATGAGATGCGTACCGGCTGCGAAGGATTCACCGAGTCGAACCGTGGCGTTCCAGAAGCCATTGACGCCGACGGCACCGCCCGTTGCTGTAAACCCGGTAGGTTGGCCGTTGATGGAAAAGAGGATGTTGGCGTTGGGTAGCACGCTACCGTCCCGTTGCACCAGTCCAGAGCCGTTGTCGGAAACGATTTGTCCGCTGATGTTGAACTCCGTTCCCGCAACTGGATTGGCCGTGATGCTGTCCATGACAAGAACGCTCAGTGAGCGTACGGTTATGCTGGTGAGGTTCGCGCTCGTGGCCAATAGATCGGTCGAACCGTTGAACACCATTTGGACCACGATGAGGCCGAGGGGATGATCGTAGGGGACGCTGTAGGAGAAGTTGGCAAACCCTTCCCCATCGCTGTTCTGTGGAGACAACCAGGTCTCGTGGAACCGAAGACCGACTTCGTAATTCGAGAGCGGTGCGAACATGTCGGATGCCTCAACCAGTTTGGCGGACATGTTGACGGTGTTTCCACGGTTGATGACGATGGCGTTGAGCGGCTGAAGGTTTTCCAGCCGAGAGACGCCCATGACTTGAACCGGCGATTGTGCGGTAGCCGTCAGGTAGAACGGCGAAGAATCGTTCACGACACTGATGACCAGTGTGTGAGGGCCCCGAGTTGTCCCGTTTCCAGCGGTATCGGTAGGCACGGTCATGTTGAAACTGCCGTTGTTTTGGGTGGCGAAGTTGCTCAGCAGCAGTTCATCTGGATTTTCCAACCAAAACACGTTGAGTCTTACGGCAGAAATGAGGCCACGACTTGCATTTTCGCCGTCGTCAACCTGCCCCACCACTCGGAACGGCACGCCGGCCGTGACGGTGCTTGGCACGGCGGTCAGGGTGATGTCGCTGGTCACTTGCACGGTGACGTTGACCACGGTGAGGTTGCCGAATCGGCGAGCGTTGCCAGCGGCAAGAGCAGCGGTGAGGTCGTCCTGAACCACGATGCCGACATCGTAGTATCCCGGAGCAATACCGGATGGCGTGAAGGGCAGAGAGGCGTTGCCCTCGCTGTTGGTCGTGGCGGTGCCGAGGCTCACGTTGGTGTTGCCGAAGTCCCAAATGTAGTCCACGCTCGCACCGGTGATGTTGGAACCATCGGCAATATCGGTGATTTTTGATGTCAGGGTGATGGTGTCGTTCATCTCGACGATGTAAGCGGAGCGTTCTGCTTCGACCACCACCTCGGTGATGATACCACCGAGGGTGGAAATGGCGGTTGGTGGGGCAGGAGGGACCGAAGGATCGACGTAGGTGTAGTAGGCTCCACCGACGGGTGCCTCCGTCAGGAAGTCAAAGTCCACGACAAATTCGTAGGCATCGGAAGGGAGGTTTGTCGGCATCGCAATGGGGATATCGAACGCTCCGGTGCTGTTGTTGAGCCTTGATTGGGCGACATCAATGGGGCCTTGTTCTGTAAACAAGGAAACGGTGATGAGCGTGCTGTTGTTGACCACGGGCGTCAAGTAGACGGCGTCATAAACATCCCCGAACAGTCGCGTTGAGTTGCCCATGAAGGTCCAATCTTGACCGATGGACAGGTTCCATCCGATGTCGGCCATGACCCGAATCGTGCCGTTACCCGCCGAGGCTTGGTAGAAGTCTGAGCCGTTGAAGGAGATGTCGATGGGGTAATCGCCGGAGCGCAAATTTGCGTCGAGCGGAAGCGTCACCTCAAGCAGGTCCAAGGTTGGGTCCACGGTTGTGTTGAACCACGTGCCGTTGAACGAGAAGTCGTAATTGCCCAGAATCTCGGCACCGGCCGGTACGCCTCGATGATCGTTGATCTGCACCGAGAGGAGGGCGTTCTGGCCCCGGACCTGCGCCGATTCTTGGACTTGGAAAGTCAACAAGCCCTGCAGGAAGTAAGGCACTCCGGTGGAGACATCGGCGTCATCGGTCGCCGGGAGCGTGGACGGGAAGAACCTGAGCCGTGTCTCGATTTCTCCGGCCGCTACCATGACATTGGTTGGAAGAAGGAACTGAACAGAAAACGTGCCGGTAACGCTGAGGTTGAACACTTCGTACCATTCATCACCAGAATCGTTGGCTCGAATAGAGAACTGAAGATCGCCCGATAAGGCCACGGGCGATGCGCCCAAGGAAAGGGCGCTACCGTTGACCCAAATGTCGTTCCCGAGCAGCAGTTGGCTGTTGTTGCCCAGTGGCCCTTCTATTATGGCGGTGAGGTTTGGAGCGTCGGTGACGTTCAGCACGATGGAAGTGGTCGTCGGGTTGAGGTGGAACGTTGCCGGTGTGGCCCCCGCCACGGAGGTGTCTTGCCAACCCGAGAAGCCCAAGAGCGCCGAGAGGTTGCCTCGGGTTTCGGATTCGCTGAGGTTCAGCGTGAAGGCGAACGAACCAGCGGTGTCCGTCTGCGTGGAAAGGTTCTGAGTTCCATCAACCGAAGAGGTGTAAGAAAGCCAAACGGTTTGGTTTGGCATGTTGGTGATTTCGTCGATCGGTTCGTTCGCCAAAACCAAGCGACCCTCGAGAACAGTCGTCGCTCCTGCGCCGGCAATTGGGGCGTTTATGGCAAGAGGAGCGGTGTGGTTGAGGGTTGCGTTTTCCGTGAGGTTCACAAAGCCGTCGTAAATCACACCGTCGGTTGAGACATAGCCTGACTGCCGATGCTCGACGACGATGTTGTGCATGCCTGGAGCGGATGGCGCACCGGGGAATCCTTTCAAGGTGAAGGTCCCGTTGGCATCGGTAATGTTCTCGTCGAGCAGTCGCTCTTGCGAAGCTCCTGGGCCAGGCACGAGTTCAGCATCGGCCACTGGCGTCAGGTAGGAGAAGACGCGTATGTCTTGCACCGGTGTGCCGTTGGCCACGTACCTGAGCTGCCCCGTGACGGTGATGGTGTCCGTTCCGTCGCGAGCCACCGTCATGGTGGAGATGGTTTGATTGACGATTTCCACTTCCTCTGGAGGAGGGCAAGGGTCAAACGCAATCCAACCAAGGTCCGTGTTTCCGTTGGCGCTGTTCTGTTGAAGGCGAACTTCAGACCACGTGGCGACGTCGGACGAGTAAACAGCATAGCCATCCCCGGTCCATGTGCCACCGATGTACCCCGTTACCTGCCTCGCAGGCAAGCCTGCAAGACGGGCCATTGTCACAAAGAGGGTGTTGAATTCTCTGCAAGACCCTTCCTTTATGGCCTCGAGGATGTTCAACGAAACATCAACCGGACTCACGGTGCCAGAGCCGTTGTAGTTCCGCTTGAATTCGGTCGAGGCGTTGCCATTCGTGATGAAATCTTCAAGGGCAAGGGCGGTGCTGTAAGCGTCGGTAGCGCCTGCGTCAGAAATGACGCCGAACGTCACGTTTCTGACCAAGGACAACTCCGATGAGGCGTTCGTGAATTCTTCATCCAACAGCAGTTCGTACGGATAGCCCTGACCGGGAACGGTCGTGGCCGCAAGGGTGGACCAGTCAAAGTAATACTCGGGTTGCTGGTAAACAACTTGGTTGACCGCTCCGCCATCGACATTGAGGATATGGGTGTCGTTGGTTCGCGAGATGTTGGCCGTGGGCTCGAAGTAAAACGAGACGTTGGAATAATAGGACGGCGCGGGCAATTGGGCTGAAGTGATCGGTTGCGTGTACTGGACGTTCCACTCAACGGTCGAGTTCGAAAAAGAGAGGGGGGCAAGGTGGGTGAGGTTGGTCACGGGGACGGCCAAGGGTTCGGACGGGTGTACGCTTTCGAGGTGGGCGTAGCTCGTGCCGGTGTAGAAGTCGTTGGTGATGGTTCGCCAGCGGTGTTCGAGATTAAGGTCAACAACGCCAGAGGTGTTGTTGGCGTAGAACACGATGCCAGTGTTCATGATGTCGTCGGTTGGGTCAAACGGATCGAACGGTGCACCAGCGCAGTTGAGGAACCAGAAAATATCGGGGCATTCATCGCCGTCAAGCATGCCGCCGCCGTCGGTGTCCGGGTTCGTCCAATCCGTCCCGGTTTGATTTTCAACAGCGTCTGGTATGCCGTCGCCGTCGAAATCGTCCGGCTGGATATCGTCGGAGGGGTCGTTTTCCGGATTGGTCCCGTCAAAGTACTCGCTTCTGTCGTCAACCCCACCTTGATCCGTGTCAAATGCGGTTGAACTCGTCACCCAAACGTCCACGGATCCGTTGGTGATGCCAATATAAATGAGATCGCATCCCGTGGTGTTTTCGAAGTAGTTGTTGATGCCATCGCCGTCATCGTCCAAGAGGTTGGTGCAGGGTTGGTTCGGGTCGGTGTTGTCCTGAACCTCATCAAAATCGTTCACGCCGTCAGCGTCACTGTCGGCGATGCTCGGGTTCGAGAACCAACCAAAGGTACCGAGAAGTTCCTGCCAATCGGCCAAGCCATCCCCGTCGCTGTCTTCGTAGTCGTCATCGCAATACTGCTGTGTCGAACCGAGGGTCCCGGCGTTGACGGCGTCGGTGTGGCAGAAGGAACCGTTTCTGTTGGCCACTTGGGTCGCCGTTCCGGACGGGGTGTTCGAGACGCCCTGCAGGATGTTGTTGACGACCGTGGCGTAGGCGAAAGACTCCCAGACGCCGGATACATTGTACCATCCAACGCCGCCACCAGGGTTGAATCCGGAGCCGTTGCCGACCTCAAGACGGCTGCCGCTCAGCGATTGGACGAACGTTGTCTCGAAGTTGACCAAGGAATCGCACGGGTCGGTGCCGTGGCTGATGTTGCGTTCTTGACCGTCGTCTATCCCGCCAAAGTCCGTGTCGGCGACGTTCCACAGGGTGCAGGTGAGGTTTTCTTCCCAGTTTTGTATGCCGTCCCCGTCAGCATCGCCCGAATCTTCTCTTCGGGTGGGGTCGGTTTCACCGGGGTCAAGCACGCCGTTGAAATTCGTGTCTTCTTCCCCGTCATCAAAAGCATCGCCATCGGTGTTGTTGTTTCGAGGGTCGCTGGCCTGAGCAGGGTTGCCGTAGGCACCGTTGACTTCGACACCGTCGCTGATGCCATCGTTGTCAGTATCGGAGGATGTCGGGTCGGTAAGCAGGGTAAGGGCTTCGTAGGAATCGTTCAGCCCATCACCGTCCGTATCGGCGATCTGAGGGTTGGTTGATGTGATGCCGTCCACTTCAGCCGTGTACGTGGCGCAGCCTCCGGGACCAACGCCCTGAACGGGGTCGCAAGGGGAGGTGGTTTCCGTCACGGCGCCGTCAGGCCCGTTGCGGAAACACGGTGAGGAGCCGCACATGGTGGTCCATGTCGGGTTAACGAATTCCAAGAGGTTGTTGAGGCCATCACCGTCGGGGTCCCCGTTGGGCCCATCGGCGTTTGAGGGAGATGTAGCGTTGAGGCCGTTGGCGGCCTCCCAACCGTCGCTCATGCCGTCGCCGTCGGTGTCCCAACCAGCAGGGTCCTCGTCGACGACACCATCGCCATCGTCGTCGTCTGAGAGGCAGTCTGCATCGCCGTCGTTGTCGGGGTCTGCCGAATCCACGAAACCGTCCTTGTCATCGTCAAAACCGTTGGTACAAATGTTGCCGACAGGATCTTCGTCGCACAAGATGATGTTCCCCGTACCGTCAGCACCAGAATCACCGCATCCTGGTTGGTTGAATTGAAGCGCGTCTTCTTCGTTCCAATCGTTGACGGGAATGGTGCCGTTCCACCAAACGCCGTTGTCCAACACCGAAGCGGTGTTGGTGTTGTCCCAGCCCGTGGGCTGTAGGTAGAGGTATTCCTGCAGGTTGGACATGCCGTCACCATCAGGGTCTGCGACAGCGCCGTCGTCTCCGTTTGAGGAAAGCGGGTCAAGGCCGTACTTCCACTCCCATCCATCAGGCAGACCGTCGTTGTCCGAGTCCGGGTCGTTTGGCTGCGTGTTCATGAGGTATTCCAGGCCGTAAGTGAGGCCGTCGCCGTCTTGGTCCGAAGCGGCTTGAACGTTGACGGCAGAGTACTGAATGGAGGCCAGTGTGGACGTCAGCATCAACACCGTTAGCAGCAGAGACTTGAGGGCTTTCTTGCGCCCGCCCAAGGCTGGACGAAGCGCGGCCGCATTGGATTTTGAGCCTCTCCGCATGGGTCTCACGCGTTTGGGTGCGTCTGATGCCTCATAAGGGAAATGGTACGATGTTCATACAACCGGCATTCCAAAAGCCGAATTGCTCACAACTCATCGAGCATGCCAATCAGCTCAACATCGTCGTCTTCGTCCTCAAGCGGCTCGTCCTCTTCCGGTGCGGTTTCTTCCCCTTCGGCAAAGACATCAGGGGCTTCTTTTTCGCCCATCATCTCTTCATCATCGTACAGGTCGTCCTCCTGACCACCTCGACGGCCCCTTGCATAAATCACGATAGCAAGAATGACCACGTAGAACACGATGGTTTGCGGTTCCGGGTCCACGAGTTCTTGCACCAAGCAGCCAACGCCGGTGCATTGCGTCATGTAAGAGAACGTAAACTGCTGAATGTAGCTGCTGCCGTACGGCGTTTCGTTGTCCATCGGCGTGACTTCGAATCCAAAGGCAACCTCTTCGCTGTCCTTGAGTTCGCCCGGGGCGAGCATGGTCACGCTGAAATCCTTCGAGGAATAAGCGGGCAGTGTGATGATGAGGAAATTGGAGCCGAGTTGGTTGGATGTGGTCCGAATGGTGCCGTCCCAACCTTGCGGTTGGTCCAATACAATGACCACGCCAAGGGCCACGTTGTTCTGATTGCTGATGCGATACTCGAGGTTCTTTTGTTCGCCGGGCGAGAATCGTGATTTCTCCGTTTTATCGGTGATTTCAATCTTGCCAGCGATGACCTCTTCTTTGATGAGAATCTTCACCGGGAGGTCGAAGTACCGGGCGTCTTCGGTTTCCACACCCTCTTCGATGATGCGGGTGTAAACGGTGTGCTCTCCGGCTTCCATTTGGCCGTTGACAACAATATCGAGTTTTGCGTCCACATATTCATCCGGTGCAAGGTTTACGGCCACCAAGTTCGTGTCGTTGCCGTCGGTGATGGTGTAGTCCCAAGAAGTGTATTTGGGGTTGTTTTCTGAGTTCTGTTCAACATCCCTTGGATTAACGATTTTCCACGTGGTGGTTCCCGAACCCGCTTCACTGGAATCGGTTATTCTGAGGTTGAAAAACACCGGCTGATTGCCCAAGATTGGCCCGACCTGCCCCAGTGGATTGTTTTCACCCGTACCGTCGCTGTCGGAGATTACCTCAACGAGTATGCCAAAGGTACGGTGAACGGTGAAGGCCACGTCGGTTCGCAGTTCAGAATCTTCTTTGCTCGCCACCGCCAACTCAAACAAACCAATATCCACGCCGTCGCGGTCCGCTGGTGGGTAGACTTCCATGCGAATGGTGATGATCTGGGTTGAGCCGATGTCTGGGGTGATGTGATGAATCCCCTCCTCCACGAGTTCAAAGCCCGTGTCGTTGTCGTAAAATCGGTACTGCCAGTCTTCTGGTTGCTCAAGGATACGTATCTTGAAGGAGTCTGTTTGGAAGCCGGTGTTGAAAACATCGATGTAGAAATCGCCGACTTCGTTGGCATCAACATAGTGAGACAAGGTTTCGTCGTAGGCGTCCTCGCGTGTGGAGTCGGCGATTTGTTTCTGATGCTCATCGTCCTCGTAAACGAAAATTCTTGGCGGCGCGAAGACGTCCACCTCCTCAAAATCAAGCGAGACGGTGCGTATCGCGACTTCTTCGGTTTGACCCAGTTCGTTCTGAGCGTAGACCCTAGCTTCAATGTCCAAGGAATCGGGGGCGCTGTCCAAGTCGCCCTCGGGCACTTCGAGTTGCAGTTCAGGGATGACCGAAGAGCCCCCGCCGTTGAGGGTGTAGGTGCTGCTTGGTGCGCTCCACTGCGGGTCGGACCAACTCGAGGGGAGGTTGGTTTCCAAATCAAACACAACGTCGATGCTGCTTGATGAGGAGCCGGTGTGCTCAACGAGGATTTCGACCTGAACCACGGCACCCGGAGCAAACAACACAACATCTGGTTGGTTTGACGGGAGCGTGAGGTAAATGTCGTTCTCAAGCATGGTGATGCCGGGGTGCTCGAAAATGACAGCGTGGCCTTGCACGTCCTCAACCAGCAGTCGGATGGGGTAATCGCCCGCAGCGATGCCGCTCTCGTAGGTGTACGTGAAATTGCCGACAAGACCGTTGTTGTCGAGTTTGAAGTCATCGTCTTCGAAGTTCTTCTCAAAGACAACGTTGGCACCGTTTGGTGTGTCCATGATGAGGTTGACCTCCTCAATGTCGTCCCTGCCAAAGGCGTCCCTGACCTCGACGGAAAACTGCATTTCTCGGAACGATGGACGATGGTTGGGCGACCATTCGAATTTTTGGGCATCGTTCCAGTTGCAACCGTACGCTTCGTTGCAGCTGTGAACCCTCACGCTTGAACCCGACAAGGCGTTGGTCATGATTTGAAGTCGTGAATAACCGCCCGAACTTTCCATCTTTCCAAAGGCGATGTCGACGGCGCAATCACCGCCACCAATGCCGCCCGTGTTGCCCTCGCAGGTCGCTTGTGCGTCAATGCGGATTTTGAGTTGCTTGCCCTTGGCGACCATGAAACCGTTCGCTCCTGCATCGAATTCCACCTCGATGATGGTCCAATCACAACCGCCGCCGGTGAACGGATTGGGGGAGCAAGCGTCCTCCAACTGCCGACTTTCCGACGAAATCTGCGTGTCGCCTGATTTGAGCGAAAAGGTCACGTCGGCCGTTGAACCCTCCGCACCTCGGAACTGGATGTACACGGAAAGCCTGGCCGTGTTCGAGGCCCCGCTTCCGTTGATGTACAGGTCGCTGATCATTTCTGCGCTACGGAATTCCAAACCGCTGATGGCGCTGCCCTCTTCCTGCCCGCTGTTGGGCTCAATGGTGGTGATGGAACCCTGGCCACCGGTTTCTGAGGTGGGCGCATCGAGGTAGAGTTCGTAGGTCTGTTCGGGAACGGACGAGGAAGCGACAACCGGTGATTCGTCAAGTTGGGAAATCGGTTGACTGAGAGGGGAAGCAGGTGCCATGACGGCGAGCAGGGAACACAAGAAAAGAACCACCATGCCCAAGGCCAGAGAACGGCGGCTGTTTCCGGATTCGCCAACAAGCATCAAGTCCACCGATTCGCCGTGGTCAAGGGAGGGTTAAACGGTTTTGTATGGTTTGTGCGAAAAAAGGACCATCTCAACCGTCCATCAGCAGACCGATTGTGGTGCAGGGGGTGGGATCCGAACCCACGAACTCATACGAGACCGGATCTTAAGCCCGGCGCCTTTGACCAACTCAGCCACCCCTGCGTGTAGTGAACACGCTAGGATGTGGCACTTGAAGGAACCTCCTCATTCGTTCAGCGTCCAGCCACCGTCCACGTGAAGGACATTACCGGTGATGGACCCGTGGGTGAGAAGGAACTGAACGCCGTTGGCGATGTCTTTTGCCTCGCCTGAACGACCCAGCGGCACCTTTTCCAAAACGCGGGCAAAGTGTTCGGCCTCCCAATCCGCCGCCATGATGGCTCCGGGAGCCAGACAATTGACACGGATGCGACCGCTCAATTCTCCGGCGAGGTTCAGCATCAATTGGCGCAAACCGGCCTTGCTGGACGTGTAGTGCGCCAAACCTTCCCATGCACGGCCCCAAGACGTGTCCACGATGGCGACCACCGAGCCGCCTGCTCGTTCCATCTCGGGCAAGAGCGACTGCGTGAGGTGATAGGGAGCCTCCATGTGAAGTCGGTTGAGGGAACGGTAGGTTTCCAGCGGTATGGTTTCAAAATCTCCTTGGCTATAGAACGAGGCATTGTGGACAAGTCCAAAGAGACCGTTGGCTTCCACGAGCGGGTGGTTTTTGACATCGCTAATCAAGGCGTCAACCTGGTCGTCTTTCGTTAAGTCGGCCGTCAGCACCGTGCCACAAACGGACCCGTTGCGAGCCGTGGCTGCGTCGACAATGGCGTTCGCTTCGGCCACGGAAGAGCGCACGTGAATCAAAACGTGGCATCCAGCGTCCATAAGCATGGCAGCAGCGGCCGCACCCAAGCGCTGTCCCGCACCGGTGATGAGAACGACCTTGTCTTCCACAGTTCACGCTGGTCAATTCAATTCATGAAGGCTCGTATTGGCGTTGGAGAGCGTATGGCAGGCGCCAAGCGACCCACACACCTTTTTGATGTCCAACAACTGGGGCAACATAGAGGCGCACCTCATGCCGGTAAAACATCTCCCAATGGCGACGGCATCACCGCAGGTGAAGCCGAAGAAACGCCTGCCGGATTGGTTCCGAACCAGGCTGCCAAATGGAGAGCAGCAGGCCGTCTTCAACACAACAAAAGCCGCTGTGAAAGACAACAAACTCCACACGGTCTGCGAAGAGGCACGCTGCCCCAACATCCACGATTGCTGGGCGAGCGGCGATGCCACCTTCATGGTGGCCGGACAAGAATGCACCAGGGGGTGCAAATTCTGCGCTGTGGGGACCGTCAGTCGCCCTCCACCCCTCGAAGCCGACGAGCCGCAGCATCTGGCTGACGCCGTGGCTTCAATGAACCTTCGACACGCCGTGATCACCGTTGTCAACAGGGACGATCTTCTGGACAGCGGAGCCGACCATTACAAGAAATGCATCGCCGCTGTTGCTGAACGCAGCCCGGAACTGACCTTGGAGCTCCTCTGCTCCGACCTTGCAGGCGATCTCGAGGCGCTGGCCCACCTCTTGGAAGACAGCCCCTTGTCGGTCTTTGCCCACAACGTGGAGTGCGTGCCGCGCCTCGACCGAACGGTGCGCGACGTCAGGGCTTCCTTCACGCAATCGCTCTCGATACTGAGGGAAGCCAAGAGATTGCGACCCGACATCATCACGAAATCGTCGTTGATGGTTGGGGTTGGCGAGCGGGACGAAGAAATTGACGAAGCCTTGGTGTTGTTGCGAGAAGCAGGCGTGGATTTGGTCACCATCGGGCAATACCTCGCCCCTTCGAGCAAGCACTTGCCCGTCGACCGCTTCCCCGACCCCAAGATGTACGACGAATGGGCGGAGACCGCCATCCGATTGGGCTTCTCAGGTGTCGCCAGCGGCCCGTTGGTGCGCTCGTCCTACAAAGCCGGTCTGTTGGTCAGAAAAACACAAGACCCAAACAACACCGAAACCATGCTCGGTGCCTTTGTGCGAGTGGCGAGGACCCAAATCCCTCCACCGGCACCCCTTAAGGCGGAAGTCATCTGAGGTGAAACAATGACGGAACGAAGCACGGTTACCACCACACCATACACGATTGGTGTCGCTCCGTTCCGGCCGGGAGACGAACCGAGTTTTGGGGGTTCGTTCAAAGAACAGCCCGAGGACCTTGGGCGACCGGACCCGGCTTCCTGCGCAACCGAAGACACGGCGGCTCACGCCAAAGGCCTCATTCGGGTGTTGACCGATGATGGTGAAGCCAAAGGGGAGTGGGACCCAAACCTCGACGCGGAAACCCTCATTCAGGGCCTCGAATACATGATGCGCCTGCGCATTTTTGACGACCGAATGATGAAGATGCAGCGAACGGGCAAACTCTCCTTCTACATGCGATCCTACGGCGAGGAGGCCATCGCTATTGCGCAGACCATGGCGCTCAAAGAACAGGATTGGCTCTTCCCGTCTTATCGACAACCGGGAGCTCAATTCGTCAGGGGAAGAGACATGGTCAGCATGATTTGCCACTGCATCGGCAACACCGAAGACAACGTGCGTGGGCGCCAAATGCCGGTCCACTACACCTGGCGTGAAGGCCGTTTCATTTCCATTTCCTCGCCGGTTGGCACGCAATTTTCGCAAGCGGTTGGTGTGGCCATGGCCAGCGCCTACAAAGGCGATGACGAAGCGTGCATAACGTGGCTTGGCGACGGTACATCAGCGCAAGGCGATTACCACTACGCCCTGAATTTCGCCTCGACGTTCAAGCCGCCAGTGATCCTCAACGTCGTCAACAACCAGTGGGCGATCTCAACCCACGTTTCCTTGGCCACGGGCGGGCGAACCTTCGCCGAGCGTGGATTGGCCTATGACATTCCCTCGCTGCGGGTTGACGGCAACGATTTCTTGGCACTTTACAGCGTCACACAGTGGGCCCGGGAACGCGCTTCAGCCGGTCTTGGACCAACCCACATCGAAGTCTACACCTACAGAGCGGGTGCGCACTCCTCCTCGGACGACCCATCCGCTTACAGACCCGGCAACGAGTTTGAATGCTGGCCTGGAGGCGACCCTGTTGAGCGACTGCGTGACCACCTCATGAACATCGGTGTTTGGGACGAAAAGAAAGACAAGGCGCTTGCAGAGAAGATTGACGCCGAAGTCATGTCAGCCTACAAGGCTGCTTGCGAGTTTGGCGACCTCGCCTCGGGCCCCTACCCACCCGCCTCGACCATCTTCACAGAAGTCTACGAAACGGTACCTTGGCATGTTCAAGAACAAAGAGAGGAACTCGGAAAGTGAGGTGATACCATGGCCAAAATGAACATGATCGCCGCACTGAATTCCGCTCTTGAGCACCAACTTGAGCGAGACCCAAACGTCGTTATTTTCGGAGAAGACGTTGGCTACTTTGGTGGCGTGTTCCGTGTGACAGCAGGGCTTCAGGAAAAGTACGGACCCCACCGCGTGTTCGATTCACCGCTGGCCGAAGGCGGCATCGCAGCCATCGCCATGGGCATGGGCATCAACGGTTTGCGACCCGTGGCTGAAATCCAATTTGCGGATTACATCTTCCCGGCTTACGACCAAATCGTCAACGAAATTGCCAAACTGCGGCACCGCTCTGGCGGAGAATTCTCGACGCCCGTCACCTTCAGAACGCCTGCAGGAGGCGGTATCAAAGGCGGCCATCACCATTCCCAATCCCCCGAAGCTCAATTCACCCACACACCCGGCCTGAAGGTCGTGTACTGCTCAAACCCAAGAAACGCCAAGGGCTTGCTCACAAGCGCCATCGAATGCAACGACCCGGTTATTTTCTTTGAACCAAAACGCTGCTATCGAGGACCGTTCTACGGCGACCCACACAACGTACCGACCTGGAACAGCCATCCCGACGGCGAGGTCCCCGAGGAGTACTACAGCATACCGCTTGAACAGGCGGACGTGGTCATCGAAGGTCAAGCCTGCACCGTGATCGCTTGGGGAGCCATGGTGCATGTTTGCCAGAAAGCCATCGAAGATTCCGGCGTGGACTGCGAACTCATCGATTTGCAAACACTCGTCCCGTGGGACAGGGACGCTGTGGTCAACTCGGTCAAGAAGACCGGTCGGTGCGTCATCGTCCATGAAGCGCCGAAAACCAGCGGCTTCGGTGCCGAAATGAGCGCATCCATCCAAGAGCGATGTTTCTATCATCTCGAAGCACCCATTGAACGGGTTACTGGGTGGGACACGCCGTTCCCTCACACGACGGAATGGGACTACCTTCCCAGCCCTGAGAGGATTGCCGAAGCCATACGAAGAACACAAGAGGAATAGACATGGGAAAATTTGAATTTAAGCTGCCCGATATCGGCGAAGGCGTTGTTGAAGGTGAAATCGTTGAATGGATGGTGGCTGTGGGTGACACCGTCAAGGAAGACGATCCAATTCTTTCCGTGATGACCGACAAAGCTACCGTGGAAATTCCCGCACCTTGCGACGGAACCGTCGCCAGTTTGGTCGGTGATGCCGGCGACATCATTCCTGTTGGCGGTGTTTGCATCGTCTTTGATGTTGAAGGCGAAGGAAACGCCTCGGCAGAGACGGAAGAAAAGGAGGAAACGGTCGAACCCGTTCAAGAAGTTCCTGCACCGGTTGTCGAAGAAAAACCGGCACCTGTGAAAACGCCTCCTGCACCAGCGCCGGCAACCACCGCCCCCGTCCAGCGCGCAGCAGGGACGAAGGCGCTCGCCTCGCCAGCCGTTCGGCAACGAGCCCGTGCGGCCAACATCGACCTCCAACTGGTCGCTGGTTCAGGACCAGCGGGCCGCATCAGCCATGCCGACCTCGACCGTCACATCGCCGGTGGTGCCACAGGAGCCACGGCGAGCATGCCGATTGGCGGCGTTCCAAAAGTGGCCCGTACGGGCACGGAGGACATCAAAGTCATCGGCCTAAGACGCAAGATTGCCGACGGCATGATGGCGTCCTACAGCACGATTCCGCACTTTTCCTACTTCGAAGAAGTGGACATCACCGAACTTGAATCCCTTCGCCAGCATCTCAACGCCACCCGACCGGATGGCGCACCGAAGTTGACCTACTTGCCGTTCATTATGCAAGCCCTCGTCAAAGCGCTGGCTCAGCGCCCGGAATGCAACGCCCTCTACGATGACGAAGCCGGCGTTGTCACCCGCCACGAGGCCATCCATCTCGGCATCGCCACGCAGACCGACCGAGGGTTGTACGTGCCCGTCGTCAAGCATGTTGAGGCCATGGACATTTGGCAGTCTGCCGCAGAAATGACAAGGGTGACGCAAGCGACCAGGGACGGCAAAGCGGGTGTTGAGGACCTCAGCGGTTCCACGTTCACCATCACCAGCCTTGGTCGACTTGGCGGACTTGGGGCCACACCTATCATCAACAAACCCGAGGTAGGAATCTTGGGCGTTCACAACGCCAAAGAGCGACCAGTGGTGAAAAACGGTCAAGTCGTCGTACGACGAATCATGAACCTCTCGTCCTCATGGGACCATCGAGTGGTCGACGGGCACGACGGTGCAAGTTTGGTGCAACTCATCAAATCCTATCTCGAGCACCCAGCCACCATTTTCATGTGAGGGTCAATGATGAAGACCAAAAAATGTCAAGTTCTTGTGGTCGGCGCAGGACCAGGAGGCTACGTTGCGGCGATTCGCTCGGCCCAACTCGGCCTCAGCACCATCATCGTGGAAGGCGAACGAGCTGGCGGCACCTGCCTGATCCGTGGATGCATTCCCAGCAAAGCCCTGATTCATGCCGCTCACACTTTCCACAACCTCGAGAAACACGCCAAAAAAGACGGCCACATGGGTATCTCAATACCTGGACCAGCTGAACTGGTCATGGAAAACCTCGTCGGCTGGAAGGAAGGCATCGTTGACCGCCTCAACAAGGGCGTTGAAGCGCTGCTGAAAAATGCCGGAGCGGAACTCGTTGCGGGTTGGGCGGTCTTCCAGGACGCCAAGACGGTGAAGGTGGGCGAAGGTAAGGACGCCACCATCATCCAAGCAGACCACGTGGTCATGGCGCAAGGCTCCGTGCCCATCGAACTGCCCTTCATGCCGTTTAGCGACAACGTGCTCTCTTCCAGAGAAGCGCTGTCCTTGACGACGCTACCTGAACACGTTGTTGTCGTTGGAGGAGGCTACATCGGCCTTGAACTTGGCATCACGTTCCGTATGCTCGGGTCTGAAGTTACCATCGTTGAAGCGATGGACTCGGTGCTTCCCCTGTTTGACAAAGAACTGAGGCGACCGCTTGAGTTGTTCCTGAAGAAAAACAAGGTCAAGGTGCACACCGGTGTGTTTGCTAAAGGTGTTGAGAAGGCCAAAGGTGGCAAAGTGAAACTCAACTTTATCGACAAAAACGAAAAAGACGAGAAGAAGATGCAACACCTTGTGGCTGACAAGGTCCTTGTCACCGTCGGCAGAAAGCCCGCCTCGTCGGGACTTGAGGCGACAGGCGTCGCCATTGACGAGCGAGGCTATGTCAAAGTCAACGAGCGCTGCGAGACGAACATGAAGGGTGTTTACGCCATCGGCGATTTGTGCGACCTCGGCGAGATGCTGGCGCACACGGCTTCCTTCCAAGGAGAGATGGTCGCAGAACTCATCGCTGGGCACAAGCGTGCCTACGACCCCGTGGGCGTGCCGGCCATCGTGTTCACCGAACCGGAGATTGTCTCGGTAGGCCTTTCACCCGAACAGGCCAAAGAAGCCGGCCATCCCATCATCACCGGAAAATTCCCGCTTGCTGCCAACGGTCGCTCGTTGACCCAAGAGGCGGAAAAGACCGGAGGTTTCGTCCGTGTGGTTGCTCGGGAAGACGATCACCGCATCCTCGGTATACAAGGCGTCGGCACCCACATCAGCGAACTGGTTGGAGAGTGGACTTTGGCCCTCGAAATGGGCGCTGTCTTGGAGGACATCGCTCACACCATACACGCTCACCCAACCATGACCGAGATGACGCACGAAGCCGTGCTTGACACACTGGGGCATGCCATCCACAAGATGTGATGGGGGCAATGAAGCCGTGCCGGAAATCGAGCAGCGGGCCAAATCCTTTGAACGATGGTAGCCTGAGAACCAACAATGAACTCCGAGGCGACTTCCCCGTTGAAGGGCACAGAGGACGATTCTTCGCCACCTTCGGCACCCATATTGATTGGAAATTTGCAAACTCAGAACAATCCTCAATCCTTCAATCACCAGTACAATCCGCCGATATCAAGCCTTCCGGCCGTAACCACACTGCCGAGCACCAACGCCACCTTTTCGCTTGTGTTGGCCATCGTTAGTCTCGTTTTTGGTGGGATATTGTTGGCCGTTCCTTCGTTGCTTATGGCCAACTCAGCCCGCAAAATAACAGACCACTATCCGGGGCACCCTGATGCCACCACGGCCAAGATTGCCCAATTCATTTCGTGGCTCGTGATTGTTGTCTCGGTTTTGTTCCTCACTCTTTTGCTTATTCTTTTCAGCCCTTTTTGATTTGTTTATTTTTCCAATCAAAACACATTCATGAGGACCGCACGGTCAGCAATATTCGAATCACTCCTCTTCTACGTCGTTGGCCATCATGATGGCGACCGGACGGGTTCGCTCGTTTTCGTCAAGAATTAAACGAATCATGATGATCATCGGTGCTCCAATGATGGCTCCGGCGATGCCCCACACTTGAGAAAACAACATGACGGTGAGCAGCAGAACGAGTGGAGAGATGCCGATTTTCGCCCCGGAAAGGTTGGGCTCAACCAGCGAACCGAACATCTGCTGATTGCCGATCAACAGGGCGAGCATGAGCAACGCCATGAGCGGGTCAAGCATGATGAAGCCGATTAAAACGGGTGGAATGGTTGCAAAAAGAGCCCCCAGTATAGGGATGAAATCAAGTAAGAAGCAGAGGACACCAAACAAAAACCACCCCGGTATGTCAAACCCAACGGGGGAAATGATGAGCGTCATCACGATGGCTTGCCCGCCACTGCAGGTAACTTTTGAAACAACGTAAGCGCTGATGGATTCGGTTGAATCCTTCACGATGCTTCTGGCCCGACCGGTGGATTGAGGGAACGCTTGGCGGAAGCGCTTGGCGATGGTGTGTTCCTCAAGGACGATGAACAGAAGGAAAATGAGGACCGTCACCATGGTGCCAACAAAGGCCCCCAAGGAGCCCAAAATCGCCAAAACAAACGTTTCGATGTTGCTTGGTGAGGCGAGCACCTCGATCCAGCTCGAGTCGGAAAAAATCACTTCCAGACCGTAAAAATCCGACGAGGCGTAATGTTGTCGTTTCTCTTCGAGCTTCTCGGTAATGGTCGGGACCTCATCAACGAACGCGGTCAACTGCTCGTAAAGAAAAATGGAGATGACGTACATCGACACGATGAACGTGAGGATGACGGTTCCATAGGAGACACCACGGTGGCCTACCTTGGCGTAGATGTACTGTTCAGGCGGCTTGATGAGGAAAAAGAGAAGCACGGCGATCGCCAACGGCATCAGAATCGGCTTCAGATAGACCAGGGCGAGGTAGACGACCACGCCAACGATGGCCACGCTGGCGGCAGTGGTTCGTTTTGAGTCAATCCCGACTTTGGAACTCATGTCCATGACGTGAACGGGCTCGGTGTTCCATCTAAGGTTTGCTCCGTGCACTGCGAGTTGACAACGCTACCGTGTGGTTATGGCCACGGAGCGGGAAAAGACTGGCTCAACTGCCGCACATCAAGCAGTCGTCGCCGTTCTCGATGCTGCATGCGGCGGCGTCCAGTGCTTCAACATCGTCCGCACGCTCAGCGAGTCCACCAACGGTTTGGTCTTCTTTGGTGGAGGCTTCAACCGTGAACTGGATGGCATCGGCCGCTGCCTTTGTGCGAAGGTAATACATGCCCGTCTTCAGGCCCTGGCGCCAGCCATAGAAGTGCATGGAACTGACTTTGGCGGGGTTAGCGTCAACCATGTGAATGTTGAGCGATTGGCTCTGGTCGATGTAGGCCCCTCGGTCAGCGGCCATGTCCAGCACGTGCCGTTGCTTGATTTCCCACGTGGTTTTGTACAAGTCCCGAATGTGCTCAGGAATGCGCATGATGCCTTGAATGGAACCCTTGTGGCGCAGAATGTCGTCTTTCATTTCCAGACTCCACATCCCTTCAGCGATGAGGTCCTTCACAAGGTGCTTGTTGAGAACCACGAATTCACCCGAGAGGGTTCGGCGCACGTAGAGGTTTGATGTGAACGCTTCAAAGCACTCGTTGTTGCCGAGAATCTGCGAGGTTGAGGCGGTTGGCATCGGTGCGACGAGGAGGGAGTTGCGCATGCCGTGCTGCACGATTTCCGCCTTCAGCGAATCCCAGTCCCAGCGACCGCTGTGCTCGTTCATGCCCCAGAGGTCAAATTGGAGCAAACCCTGACTGGCTGGAGAGCCTTCAAAGGTGGAATATGGGCCGTGTTCAACGGCTTGGTCTTTCGAGGCGGTGCACGCAGCGAAGTAAATCGTCTCAAAGATTTCCTTGTTGATCATCTTGGCTGACGGGCTGTCAAACGGCACCTTCATCATGGCGAAAACGTCGGCGAGTCCCTGAACACCAAGGCCGATAGGGCGGTGGCGCATGTTTGAGTTGCGAGCTTCTTCAACCGGGTAGTAGTTGACGTCAATGACTCGGTTAAGGTTGCCCGTGGCGTGATAGGTGACGTCGTAGAGGAGTTGGTGGTCAAACGCTCCGGTTTCGGCGTCAACAAACTTCGGCAGCGCTATCGAGGCGAGGTTGCAAACGGCGATTTCGTCCTTGGATGTGTATTCCATAATTTCCGTGCAAAGGTTGGACGACCGAATGGTCCCGAGGTTCTTTTGGTTTGACTTTTCGTTGGCTGCATCCTTGTAGAGCATGTATGGCGTACCCGTCTCAATTTGGGCTTCGACAATCTTGTCCCAAACCGTCCGTGCTGGAAGGGTTTCCCGGGCCATGCCGCGGCGTTCATAATCTTCGAACATCGCTTTGAATTCCTCACCATAAACATCCTGGAGGCCGGGGCATTCGTTCGGACAGAAGAAGGACCAGTCGGCGTTGTCTTCCACACGCTGCATGAACAGGTCGGGCGTCCACATGGCGTAGAACAAGTCTCGGGCTCGCATCTCTTCTTTCCCGTGGTTCTTCTTCAAGTCCAAGAACTGCAGAACATCGGGGTGCCAGGGTTCGAGGTAGATGGCGATGGAACCCTTTCGCTTGCCACCGCCTTGGTCGACGTAGCGCGCCGTGTCGTTGAACACGCGAAGCATGGGGACGATACCGTTGGATGTGCCGTTGGTGCCCTTGATGTAGGAGCCCTTGGAGCGGACATGGTGAATGGAAAGACCGATGCCGCCGGCAGATTTTGAGATGAGCGCGCACTGCTTGAGCGTGTCGTAAATCCCGTCAAGAGAGTCGTCCTGCATGGTGAGCAGGAAACACGACGACATCTGCGGCATGGGTGTACCTGAATTGAACAGCGTCGGTGTGGCGTGCGTGAAGTAGCCTTGGCTCATGAGGTCGTAGGTTCGGAGCGCTTTGTCAATATCGCCGTAGTGGATGCCCACGGCGACCCGCATGAGCATGTGTTGCGGGCGTTCAACGACCTGCCCGTCCAACTTGAGCAAGTAGGAACGCTCGATGGTCTTGAAGCCGAAGTAGTCGTAGTTGTGGTCGCGACTGTAGTCGATGTGGCTGTTCAATCGGTCAGCGTTGGCCATGATGATTTCGTAAACTTCCTCGGAGATGAGCGGGGCATGTTTGTTGGATTCAGGGTCGATATACTCCCGCAGATCGGTGATAACGTCGGTAAACACATCCTTTGTCGAGCGGTGTAGGTCGTCAACGCAGATACGAGCAGCAAGGCGGCTGTAGTCGGGGTGGTGGGAAGCCAACGACGCCGATGTCTCTGCGGCGAGCTGGTCCAGTTCACGGGTCGTCACGCCGTCGTACAGGCCTTCAATGGTCAGTTTGGTGACGTGGCCGGGGTCAACCCAAGTCTCGTCCAAACCGTGGGACAATTTCTGGAGTTTCTCATGGATTGCGTCAAACCGCACGTCTTCTCGCTCGCCTTTCCTGTTAACAACCTGCATAGCCATACTTTTGTCCTCCCGTGTTCATTTGAGTGCGTGATATCTTTCTATGAACGCGTACGGTTCAAAAGTCTTCGTCCATGGAGAACCGCTGTTGCACGCTTCCAAGGGAGGCGCTCTCCATGACACCGGCTTTCTGATACTCTGCCACACGCTTCTCGAAGAAGTTGGTTTTGCCCTGCATGGAGATCATCTCCATCCACGGGAACGGGTTGGCGACGTTGTAGATCTTGGAGCATTCAAGCTGCACAAGGAGTCGGTCAGCAACGAACTGAATGTATTGTTGCATCAGGTTGGCGTTCATCCCGATGAGGTTTACCGGCAAAGCCTTGGTGACGAATTCAATTTCGATGTCCACCGCTTCAGCGATGATGCGGCGAATGACGTTCTCGCCAGCGCCTCGAATCAACTTGCTGTGCAACAAGCAAGCGAAGTCGCAATGCAGACCCTCGTCTCGAGAAATCAACTCGTTGGAGAAGGTGAGCCCTGGCATGAGACCTCGCTTCTTTAGCCAGAAGATGGCGCAGAACGAACCGGAAAAGAAGATGCCTTCAACCGCAGCAAAGGCGATGAGGCGCTCGGCGAACGAGCCGCGCTTTCTTGAGAGCCAGCGCATGGCCCAGTCGCCCTTCTTCTTGACGGACGGGACCGTTTCAAGCGCCTTGAACAAGTGATCCTTCTCTCGCTCGTCATCGATGTAGGTGTCAATGAGCAGGGAGTAGGTCTCGGCGTGGATGTTCTCCATCATGATTTGGAAACCGTAGAAACACCTGGCTTCTGGCCAACACACTTCGGCGTTAAAATTCTCAACCAGGTTCTCGTTAACGATGCCGTCGCTTGCGGCGAAGAACGCCAGAATGTGCTTGACGAAATGCTGCTCGTCTTTGTTCAGGTTCTTCCAGTCCTTCAAGTCCTGAGCGAGGTCAATTTCCTCGGCTGTCCAGAACGAAGCCTGGGCCTGTTTGTAGGAGGTCCATATGTCGTCATGCTCAATCGGGAAAAGGACGAAACGATCTAGATTCTCCTGCAACATAGGCTCTATGTGCTCCTTTGACAAGTCGATTTCATTGCTGTCTTCTTTGCTGTGTTCTATGACCATATTCTCTACCCTCCGTGGATTGCTTTCTTGCTGGGTTTCTTCTGCCGACCTCGGACGCCTATAATCTATGCCCCCGCCGCGTGATTAAAGTGAACGGTTTCTTGACGGGTTTGGTAGCATGGAGGCTTTGGCGCAGTGCATCGGTTCTAGCGCAACGAAAGGGTCGTTTGTTTTGGCAAAAAAAACACACGATTTATGCCCAAAATCACCTTAATTTCCACTGGAACCGAATGTCGGTGAAATCTTACATTATCCCAAGAGTCAAAAAGGAATGTTTTGTGAGTCCGGACATGGACAGGATTTCTTTAGAAATTCCTCTCGCCAGACTTGATGACCGCGCCGTTCTTCCGACACAAGGCTCGGCCCAAGCGGCGGGCTGGGATTTGTATGCCCTTGAGGAAACCATGGTCCCAAAAGGCTCGACGGTCCTGATCTCGACGGGTTGGGCCGCCGCTATCCCCGAAGGCTGGGAAGGCCAAATCCGATGCCGTTCCTCTCTCGGGAAAAAAGGCATGATCATGCCAAACGGCCTTGGCACCATCGATTCGGACTACCGAGGCGAACTGAAGGTCTTGGCGACATGGATTGGCGAAGGCGATTCGTTCACGGTGAAAGCCGGGGAGAGAATCGCGCAGTTGTTGTTCGCCCCTGTGCCCCTCGTCACCCTTGTGGAGACCACGATGGATGAATTGGACAAAACCGAGCGTGGCGAGGGTGGATTCGGCTCATCTGGACAATTTTGAAGGCGAGGTGAACATGTTGGATGTCCGAAACCTTGGCGTCGTGCCCTACGAAGAGGCGCAATCGCTCATGAGGGCGCTCCAAACTCAACGCCTTGAAGGCACCATTCCCGACACCCTGTTGCTGCTCTCTCATCCAGAGGTGGTCACCGTCGGTCCTCGCGCCCGCAACGACGGTGTTCGCCCTCCAGCTGACTACCGGACGGTCAACGTTGACCGGGGCGGGGGCCTGACGTGGCACGGCCCGGGCCAAGTGGTCGGCTACCCGATTTTCAAGTGGGGTGAGCGCGAAGGCGAATCCTCGGTTGCGGACATCATTCACATCATCGAGGGATGGCTCATCGATGCCCTCGCCGAGTTTGGCGTAGCAGGCGTTCGAGACGACCGGATGCAAGGTGTCTGGGTGGACGGTCATAAGGTGTGCAGCATCGGCCTTTCCTTCCTGAGATGGGTCAGCCGTCATGGGTTTTCCGTCAACCTCAACACACCAGCAGGCCGGGTGGAGGGTGTGGCTGGATGTGGACTCGGAGCCGACATCACGACCTCCCTGAATCACCTTGGTTATCGCGTCCCACCCGAGGAATTTGTCAAGGTGCTCCTTCCCATCGTGGAGAAAACATTGAGCTTCTGACGGCATTTTAGACAAGTGGTTGATTGAGGAGGGACGGAGAAACCGCTATTTGGAAGCCTGCACGCTGTGAGAGCATGGAGGAGAAAGTGGACCGTGACATAGGTAGGGTTGTTGGTTTCCAAGTTGACGAGTTCATGTACATCGCCACCATCATCGCCATCGACGATGAAGCAGAGCAGTTCACCGTCCGCACCGAAGATGGACAGGAGATGACCGGTCCATTTGGAGCCGTGTTCTTGGACCCCCATGACCGCATGGGAGAACTCCAAGCGGACTATGAGTCGCTCGGGAACGGGAAGTTTCGTGCCAAGCAAGGTAAAGGAACATCGAACTGGGTACCTGTAGCAGACCCAAGCCTTCGCGCCATCCTCAGAACGTCGGGGAGTATCATCGGCGTCGCTTTGGTCATTGGAGTTGTGATCACCGTCATCTCGCTCGGTGCTGTCCTCACCCAAATTGACTCAGGGGATTGGGTTGAAACGGAGGGAAGGGTGGTCGACACCTACAACGCAGAGGATTGTTCATCGGATGGCGAGGGAGGCACGTCCTGCACAAGTTACACTTCGGTAACGGTGGCCTACACCTACGAAGGTCAGAATTACACGACGGAAGATTACAGCATGTTATCCAACGATTGGCTAAACGATGCTCGATATTGGAACGAGGTCGATGCCGTCACGGTTTATGTCAATCCCGACCAACCCGCTCAGGCCGTTCATCTCCAAGGTTGGGACGGTGTCCTTGAGGAGGCGTTCACCCTCGTGTTCTTCACGGGAATCATCCTCGGTGGCTACCTGATCGTGGGCGTTCCGATATGGTTCGTGTATGCCAAGATTCAGCGCCTCAACGGCATCGAAGCCCCTAGGAAGAGCAAGCGAGAAACCGACGAATTGAGCACCGAGAGCAAAACCGGCGATGACAAAGGAGAGGATGACCTCCGCAACGCCCCGCAAGACACGGACTCTGCTCAAAAGGAGGAGGACGCAACAGATGATGCGGAGCCCGTTGGAGACGAGAACCTGCAGGAAGAGAAATTCTGGTAAACACGCTGCTGTTTTGTCCCGTTTAGCGGTGCGCTCTGGCACGAACTGTATTCAGATAATCGTCAATGGCCGTTCGACAAGGAAGGCGGACGGCTCGACCAAATCGCCCAGGTCCCTGTGGCGGTCGCCACGAGTCGCTCGCCAACCTTGACCTCGCCCGCCAGGTGGGCGACGTGCTTGCCGCGACGAACCACGCGCCCTTCCGCCACCAACCGCTCTCCGGGATAGGCGGCGGCAAGGAAACTCGTGGAGAGTTGGGTGGTCGCGCACCACTCCTCGACCTTGAGCGACGCCACAAGCGCACCGCCCAAGGCGGAATCGAGCAAAATCATGTGAATCCCACCGTGGGCCGCACCACCCTTGTTGAGATGATCCTCGGTCAAGGTAAGCTCCAACCGAGAAGCCCCCGGTGTCCACAGGGTGCGCTCCACGCCAAGTTCAGCCACGTAGCCGATTGGCTCGGGTGGGGAAGAAAGCGTCACTCGCCCATCACCCCAACCACCTTGACGAGGATGCGTTTGTTACGCTGTCCGTCAAATTCAGCGTAATGGATTTGCTCCCACGTCCCAAGATGCAAGCGTCCGTTGCGCACCGGCATGGTGACCTGCTGACCCAACAACTGCCGCTTGAGATGCGCGTCCCCGTTGTCTTCCCCCGTGCGGTGATGGTGGTACTCCTCACCTTCTCTTCCGCTGCTGCCGTAGAACGGCGCTAATTTTTCCAGCCACGTCATGATGTCGTGATGGAGGCCGTATTCGAGGTCGTTGACATAACACGAGGCCGTGATGTGCATCGGGTTGACGAGCACCAAACCGTCAACGATGCCGCTCTGGGCGACAACACGCTCAACGTCTCGGGTGATGCAGACGATTTCGTAGCGTTTCTCGGTGTTGATGTGCAATTCTTCCACGTAGGTGGCGGCGGTTCCGGTGACAAGGGTGCCCATGGCGTGCGGTGTTCTTCACGGTCAAAGAACGATTGGGCGCAGTCAACATTTGATAAGTCGGAGGAACGACCAGGAAACATGCGCAAGGTCGGGCTGGTCGTTTTGCTGGCCGTGCTGGTCTTGCCGCTCGCAAGCGCCGAAACGTACCGCATTTCCGGCCAGGCCACCTACAGCGACAACACGCCGGTGATGCTTAGAGACATCTTCGTGGAGTGCAGACCAAACGAGGTGGACTGCTACAAGTTCCGCGGTGAAAGAGCCATCACCGACGCCAACGGGATGTTCCTGGTCAACATAGAGGTGGACGAAGACGACGACGGCACGGAGATTTACCTGCAGCTCCGTGGCGAGAACTTCTCTCATATCATCGACCTTGAGACCTTTCGCAACACGAGCCAAGGCTGGATGACGCAAAACATCCAGTTGGAGCAGGACAACACCGGTTCCGGCTTCTTCAGAGGTCTCGGTTGTTGCATGGTGCTGTTTGGTTTGGTCTTCATGTCCACACTGCTTCGGACGGTGTCCGGTTTGGCGACACCGAAAGGGCGCAGGGCCTTCCAAGGCTTCAGGGAACCCGACCGACACGATTGCCCGGTATGCGGCGAGAGCGTGGCGCAGCACAACCTCGTGAAGCACTTCATTTTCGAGCACGATTACGATCCGATGGACGCCGGTGAAGCCGCGGGACTTGTAATGCGAAAGTCCTGGTCAAAAGAACAAGAGTAGACCAATCGCCATGAACACATCGGTACGCATGAATATGGTCCACTGCGAGCCCATGCATTCAGAATTTGTGAGCGAGAGGGTGTTATCGAGACTCCTCGTGAACATAAGTAAACTACTTATTCATTTACAAGATTTGGTTAATTGGATTCGGTACTGTGGTACTTGTTCAAAACTTGGGCTAATTGGTGATGATTTCAATAAGTATGATATTTTCCTTACTATTATAGCCGACTTAGATTGCTAAGAGCTTAGATTGCTAAGAGGGGTGGGAATATTCAGAAAAATAGTATAATTTTATGGATTATTCTATTCTTCGCTATAGTTTCTGTTTCAAGTGCAGGGGCTATTTTCCAACTTATGGATGATGTCGAACCTATGCTCCGATCTTCTTGGAGGTTTCAACTTACTGCAATTTTGATGTTCCCGATGTTCATTATTCAATACAGACAATGCAGGAAGCAACCCGAACTTATGGCCAAAATAATGGATAAGGAAACTATGTTCATCATTTTAGGGTCTGGATTAAGTCTTGGGCTACACATGGGTGCATGGGTGTGGTCCTTAGACAACACATCATTGTCTCATAGTTTACTTCTTGTGACGATTCATCCCCTCCTCTTAGTTACTGGTGCTTTGCTACTGAGACGATTTGTTCCTAGAAAACAAATAGCGGGCGCGATTGTTGGATTTACTGGTGCAAGCATCACGCTGATAGGAATTTCATCTGAAGTTGATGCTACTTTGATCGGTGACATAGCAGCAATATTTGGCGCTGTTGCGATTTTAGGATACTTGATTGCAGGTAGTAAATTGAGGAAATGGATGCCCTTATTCGTCTATATTTTCCCGGTTACAATGATAGCTGCAATTCAATTAGCGCTCATTTCATTGATCTCAGAAGGTTCAACGTTTTCAATGTCTGATGCAGATATTTCAGTAGTAGGTTGGATGGCTTTGTCTTGGTTACCCTATGTGTTGTACCTGGCTGTATTCCCTGGCATTGTAGGTCATGCTGGGATTAGTATGGTGTTGAGGTGGTTTCCTCCAATCATTGTTAGCGTTGCATACCTTTTCGAGCCGTTGATAGGTTCCCTGATTGGATGGCAGTTAGGAACTGCTGAAGTCCCCGGTCCTTGGACATGGGTTGGAGGCTCAGTACTGATTGCTGGCATGGTATTGATTATTTTTGATCAAAACAAAAATCAAACTCTGGAAGGTGGAGAAAATGAATGAAAGTAAATCATCAAGTATAATCATTGCAGCAGTCGTATCTGCGATTGTTGGATTGGTATTGGCAATATCTTCAAGGATTGCTTCCGGTGAAGAAATTTTTGTTTGGGATAGTGTTGTTCTCTCGCAGTATCTTTTGACTTCGGTAACAACAAGTATCATCGGACCAGCCGTACTTTTTATCCACAGGTTACATCTCAATGAGAAGGAGAATAATTTCGGTACGTTTTCGATGAATTGGCCTAATTCAAAAGCGAGATTAACAGAAATTGGCCCTATTCGAGCTAAAATTGCTTATTCACTTCGAAATCTGATCGAGGGAATTTCCGCACGTGAAATTGATGCAAAGAGCGAAATCGTTGCAAACCAAATTGTTCATTGGACTATTAATGAGCAGGAAGCCAATATCCGTGATTTTGGAAGGATTCAATTAATTTCTAGAACTCCGGGATTACAGGGTTCCGATGAATCGAAGGATACCTACCAATTGATTACGGAATTCGCCCAACCTGGAGACAAAATCTATGCAACTGCTTTCACAAATACGCGACTTTGGTGGCTCCGCCCCCAAACGGGTCAGAAATTTTTTAACTTCAATTTAGATCTCATTGAACGAGGTTTAACGATTACACGGATATTTGGAGTAAATCATCCTGACTGGCCTGAATATAATTTAGAAGAAGACGAGACTGGCTCAAAAAAGAAACTTATACAGTTGCATGCTGATTTAGAGAAAACCAAAACATACACCATTGAATACAATAGTTTCAACAATTTAAAACTTCGAAGTCGACATAAAATTGAGATGAGAGATTGTTTGATTTTAGTTCGAAATGGAGTTCCCTGCTTTGGACTTGAATGGTCCATAGACGTATTTGGAGAGGCCGATAAGGTGTACGTTGTTTTCGGAGAATCTCAATTGAAAGCATTGAACGAAAATTTCCTAGCAATGCTTGAATTAGACGAAGAAGATGGCCTTGTGACAATTCAATCCCAAGATAGATTGGATACGAAAATTCCTGAAAACCGGAAAAAGGCCATTAGCCGTTTGAAGCATATTGAAGATTGAACTTCAAGTTGGGACCCCCTTGTGTTCACATACGCATACATCGGTAGGCTTCAATATGGCCCACTGAAAGCCCTTGTAGATACTAATTTTGAACACAGGGGTGTTTATCCCAATCCCTTTGATTCAGTCCTGTTTCTTACTCCACGGGTCTAATCCATCGGGATTACCGGTAATTCTGTACCCACATTTCTCTAGTTCTTGACCCAACCAAGGCTCGATCAAGAATTGGCCTTCTCGTGGCCAATGAAAACCTATTTCTTCCTCATCATCAGAAATTGGATACATCAAATCCCATCGAAGGCCTAATGCGGAGTTATCGTGTTTGAGTTTATTTCTTGTCGCTTTTACCTTTCCAGCAGCGTGTTGTTCATAGCGCCAATCTAGTGCTTTTCTACATCCACCTACGTATATTGAACCGTCTTTTAATTGAATGACATACACTCTTGCGCCCCGCCGCTCGTCAATCTTGTGTATCTGTTCGCTAAATGGATAGACAAACTCCCAAACTTTGGTAAAAATAAACCATTCTTCCGGCAAATTAGATGTCTTTTGTAACCGAACTTCAATTTCATCATTAACACTATACAAATCATCGAATGATAGTTTTGTGTAGTCTCTATCTTTTCCAAATTTTTTTGTTAAAATATATTCTCTTACTTGGACAATCGATGAGAACAATTTAGACTTTAGTTCGGCCCATCTAAAGACTTGGTCATCTTTGTTGCCAATCCTCTCACCTAAATCCATAAGAATACTAGGAAGTTGAAATATTTGTTATTTCCTGTTAATTCTTCCAAACACAAGGGAGCCCCTTGTAAACGACGTCGTGTCCATGGGTACCGATGTGGTCGTAGGGGACACAAAGGGGCCCCCATGAAAACAGACAGATGTTTAAGCCCCACATCACGGATTTGACTGCATGAACGTGGCTGTTGTCTGGTTTCGTCATTCATTGCGTGTCCACGACAACCCAGTCTTGTCTTGGGCCTATGAATCTGAGGATATCGATGGCATCCTGCCGATGTACATTTTTGATGAAGAAATTCACGAGCGGAGCACCGCTTCGATGGGGGAGCACCGATTGCGATTCCGGTTTGACTGCGTCGAGGACCTGCATCGAAATTTGAAAAACCAACTCGACCTTGACCTTCATGTTTTTTCCGGAGATTGCCTGGATGTTTTCCAGTCGATCAGTGAACAACTGCAGCCGTTTGAAGTGACCTTACTGGAGGAATATTCCACAAATCCGCAGGACAGAAAGCAATCAGAATTGATTGAAAGAAAACTCATCAATTCGAACCAAAATTGGTCCGCTAAATCCTTTGCCTCATGCCAAACAATCCTCGATGTTGAAGCCGTCGTTAACGCCTCTGGATACAGGCCACCCAAATCGATGAACGACATGGTCCGATTGTTCAACAAAGAATTCGGCGATTTTGACCACGTTGTGTTCAAAACAAACGACTCAAATCCATCAGCAAAGGGACGCAAACAGAATCTGTTGGTGAATTCAGAACATCGGGTCTCACTCGATCAAATCCGGCCGATGCTCAGTGCCCCTGGCTATTTTCCTGGTGGGGAAAACGAAGCGATTGCGAGATTGGAAAAGAAGGTGATATCCCAGCGTGATTATGTCCGTAGCTTTAGCAAGCCCAAGTCGGTTTCAACAAACACTCAGGGCAATCCAATGGAACCGTCAACCACCGGATTATCGCCCTACATCAGCACCGGCTGCCTGTCAATACGACGGTTGTGGAATGCATGCTCAGAAATACAACAATCAAGCGACCATACGGTCCCACCGGTGTCCATTCACGGGCAAATTTTGTTCAGAGAAATGTTCTATCTTCTCTCAAGATCTGTCGAAAATTGGGACCAGGAATTTGGCAATTCTCAATGCAAGGAAATTGAATGGGGAGAATTGGACCATGGACTGCTTGATTCGTGGGATTCGGGCCAAACTGGATTCCCCCTAATTGACGCCATGATGCGTCAATTGAACACCACAGGTTGGATGCACCACCTCGGGAGGCACGCCGTCTCGTGCTTTCTCACCCGTGGTCAGTTGTGGCAAAATTGGACGCATGGCAGGGACATATTTGAGCGTAAATTGATCGACAGTGATTGGGCGCTAAACAACGGAAATTGGCTTTGGTTGGCAGGGGTTGCTCCTTTCTCAATGCCCTATTACAGAATCTACAACCCTTGCCCTGATGCGAAATCAAGTTTGAACGTTGAAACAAAGGATGCCGAATTTATTCGACACTGGGTCCCCGAACTTTCTGAATTCCCCTCAAAATACATTTTTGAGCCTCATTTGGCGCCACTGCACATTCAAGAATCAGCAGGATGCCTGATCGGCAAAGATTACCCAAATCCAATCATAGACAGGAAAGAATCTCGGAAGAAAAACCTAGAATCATTCAAACTCAGCCTTCAAAAATTGCGATAATTGGCCAACGGCAAGGTCCCATTCCGAATTCAAAACGCACGTGGACAGCGCTCGGAAGGATGTGAAAAACTCGTGGAGAGAAAGAACAAGAGGCTAAATGGGAGAGCCATGGATTTCCTCACATGGGCGAGGTGGTCGTGGGCATCTCGGGCGCTTCTGGAGCCGTTTACGGCAAACGCCTCACGGAGATACTTACCGAGATGGGGAAAACCGTCCGACTCGTCGTCACCGACTCCGGCCGATTGACGCTCAAGCACGAATGCGACACGACGCCTGAAGCCGTGGCGGAAGCCACCGGAGCGATCTTGGAAGACGCCAAGAATGTCGGCGCCAAATCAGCCTCAGGTTCCGCCAAAATTGACGCCGTCGTCATCTGCCCGTGTTCGGGTACTACCATCGGCAAATTGGCAGCAGGCATTTCCGACAACCTCGTGACCCGCTCCGCCATCGTCGCCATGAAGGAGCGACGTAAACTCATCATCGTGCCACGAGAAGCCCCCTACGCCACCGTTCACCTTGAGAACATGGCCAAACTCTCCAACTGGGGCACCATCGTCATCCCGGCTTCGCCCGGTTTTTACAACCACCCCACCAGCATCGACGACCTCATTGACTTCATCCTCGCCCGTGTGCTCGACCAACTCGGCTACGAACACACGATTGGAAAACGATGGACTGGAGATGAGATTTAGGTTTAATCCCTGACCGCCGACTTCTTCAACGATGATGACGAGGCAGGTTCAGGTGAGCCGATGGACCTGAACGACAAAACGGTTGCAGAACTCAAGGGCCTGCTTCGCAGCCAAGGCCTCCCCATCAGCGGGACGAAAGCGCAACTCGTCAAACGCCTCACCGATTCAACCGAGGAGGTCCACGTGCTGAGTCTTGAGGACGAAGACAAGGTCGAAGATGCGGTACTCCACGACGATGAGGCGCCGTGGTGGCGAAGTACGAATGTACTTACTCCGCAAGCGTTGACCGCTATTGGCGTGGTGGTGCTGATGATCACGGCTGTCTTTGTGTTCCGTCCTACGTGGTTGGGTTTCACGCCAAATTACGAATACGAACTCATTGATTTTGATGCTGACCAAACCCGCACGTTTGCCGAGGAATTGGTGGCTCTGGGCCATCCTGAATGGGAAGGTCGAATGAGCGGAACGGTTGAAGAAGCAAACACGTCAGCCTACATCGCCAGCCAATTCGAAGCGATGGGCCTGTCCGTTACCGAGCACACCTACCAAGTGCCCATGCATCATGTGAACGCTGAACCGAGCTTGCGCATTTGCATTCAAGGGCTTGGAGGTAACAGCCCCTGCGAAGGGTTTGGTGCTCTAGGCAGCCAAATCATTCAATTTCAACATCGCATCGATTACGTCATCCAAGGGTTTTCTGGCCAGTCAGCCTACACGTTTGACCAAGATGTTCAGGTGACCGACCTTGGAAACGGCACCGACGATGCCTTGTGGGCATCAGCTGCCGGCACCATCGGCTACGTGCGAAGCGGTGCCAGCCTTGGCGGCAACACGGGCCTCTTTTCAAAAGCCGCAGAAAACAACCTTGCCGGGCTCATTTTCGTTAACAAGGACACCAACTGCGGTCAAATCGAAGCCAACGATTGCGTGCCCATCTTCAAGGGAAGCAGGGTTAACGAAGTCGCCGAAGCCAATGGTGGCACCATTCCCACCGAGTTGCCGTTCATCGCCATGTCAAAAGACGCAGGGGAACTCCTTGAACAATCCATTTTCAACGCCACCGGGCCTCAGGGTGTTCTGGAAATGCTGATCGACGTCACCAACGACGAGGAACGGACCATCTACGTGCCCTGTGGAGAAATACGGGGCAGATCTTCCGAGGTCATCATCGTTGGCGGTCACCACGACACGGTCTACCACGGACAGGGCGCCGTTGACGACACCTCCGGGACCGCCAGCGTCATGGAGATCGCTCGTCAGTTGAGCGAGGTGGTCAACAACACCGGCACGCCCGAGCGAACGCTGCGATTCTGCACCTGGGGAGGCGAAGAAGAAGGGCTCTACGGGAGCAGAGCCTACGTCGAAGCTTTCCAGAACAGCCTTCGAAACAATCTCCGGTTGTACCTCAACCTCGACATGAACCATGTCGACGCCGACACGGCCAATCGCGGCAACACCGTTACCCTCTTCGGCAACGATCAAGACGACATGGACCACATCGCAAGAATCACGGAACTCTTCCAAAACGAGCGCTCAAGCGTGGCTGACCTCTACGACATACAGGTGCGCACCCTTCCGGGCGACAGGGACGACGATGACGGCATGCCGTACAATTCTGACCACGCACCCTTTGTCTACGAACTGGGTGAGGGGAAGCGGGGTCGAGCGGTGGTGTGTTATGGCAGCGGCAGTTGGGAATACCACACCTATGCGGACACCATGGAACGCTTCAACGAGGATTCTCTTGAGGTGTCGGTGACGATCTACGGCACCTACATGCGCTACTTGGCCTACGCTGACGACTGAGGGAGAGGTTCAAAACACGGGATTGAGTCCTCGGTGCATGGTCGCACCAAGCGCTTGGGCCTCCCACATTTTGGTTGCCTCAAAGAGCGAAGCCTTGCAAATCAAAGACAAGGTGGCCAAATTGAAAGATTTTCAAAAACTCGCCCGAAAAAAGAGCACGTGCCCCTCAAGCCAAAAGGGCGGAGACTTGGGTTGGTTTCGCAAAGGACGGATGGTCAAAGCCTTTGAAGATGCGGTATGGGAAACACCCGTAGCCACTGTTTCCCCGCCCGTTAAGACGCAATTTGGGTACCACCTGATTTGGGTTCATGAACGCGATGAAGAGCGGTGAGTTGAGGCCATGCAGTGGAGCGTCGGTTTGGAGGATTACGAAATCCATGCTGCTCATGGCTTCTATGATGAGGAGCACGAGGAGGAACAACCGTTTGTGTTCACCGTTTGGGCAACGCTTGGCAGCATCGAGCGCGTTGATTCGCTGGACCAGACCCTCAACTATGCCGATATTCAAATCGCGATTGACGAGGTGGTGCTCAAGGCACCTGAACCGATCCGGTTGATGGAGACCATGGCTCAGCAAATCATTAAACGGCTTTCGCAAAACGGCGCTGTGGCCTCATTGAGCGTGCGCATTGAGAAGCCGATGGCCCCGCTGCCTCACCCAGGCGGTTCGCCCGTAATCGAGGTTCTGTGGAGCCGAGATTGAACAGGGCTTAAACGGCGAATCGTGCACGGTAGTTCATGGCTATCACCGGTCGTGTCTACGTGCCAAGCGCCGTTGAAGAAAACGGTGCTGTGGTTGGCATGGGGTGTTTTAGCACTCAAGAAACGGCCCTGAATGTTCTCAGGGCGTTCCTCAAAAAATCCCACCAAGTGCCGCTAAAACGGGCCAGCATAGCGGCGTGGGAGGTGGATGTTGTCGGGGACGATGCCATCACCATGCTCTCGGAATACGAGTGCCGTACGTGCCCCGTTTGCCATCGAACGACGTTCTGGCTTGACATCGAGCGCTTCAAAGCGAAATGCTACGGAAGCGCCTGCGGTGCTTGGATTGAGGAAAGCGCTGTTGAGGCGGGCGTCATAGATTGCGGGTGGCCGCCAACCCGATTTGCAGAACAGGTGGAGGACATTGACGAAGCGATGCGGACGCTGCGAAGGATCGCTGCGCGAGCGGAAGCTGCAGGCCTTTCCGCCATTGACGAGCGTTTTTCCACCAGCGATATTTGAGCGTTTATATGGTGTAGGCCGCTGTAATCCCCATGGAAAACCACATCAACACCGAACCAGGTACCGAGCAAAACCTTGCCCTTGAAGCCGATGCTCATCCCTTTGACGCTGAAGCCGTCACCCCCTCGCCTCCTCACCCTGTCCTTGTCGACGGCATTTGCGGCGTTGCCGCCATTGGAACGCACGGGACCTACAGCACCCGGATCAAGGTCTGGCTAAGTGAGGAGCATCCAGAGCTTGGACGAACGTTCTCAACCAAGTACTTCCGAATTGAAGAGCCCGGTCGAGTGGATTGGGGCCACCGAGGTCAATCCTTTACGATTGAGAAAATTCTTGGCAATCATCAAACACCCCTTCAAAAAACAATTGACGACTAAACAGAGCATGCCGGAAGGCCCCGAGATACGTCGCGCCGCCGACCGTATCGGAAAAGCCCTGGTCGGGAAAATCGTCGAAGACGGTGAATGGCCGTTTCAAACGCTGCACCAAGCCAACGATCTTATTCTCGGTCATGAAGTCCTGAGCGTCACAAGCAGGGCCAAAGCCATGCTGATTCGGTTTAGCAGCGG
>CACODE010000012.1 GCA_902625885.1 uncultured Candidatus Poseidoniales archaeon | reverse complement strand
TCAAGCGGCTGATCTTTTTCACAACGCGTCGAAGAGGCCCGTTTTTCAAAAGCAGATGGGGGCCAAACCCGAACGGTACGCCATCCACGGTTTGTGAGGCAGCGCGGCCGCCCAAACGGTCGGTTTTGTCCAAAACGACGACGTGGTGCCCGGCGGTAACGGCGTAAAGAGCGGCGGTCAAACCGGCCAACCCCGCACCGATTACCGCAACGCGAGCCATGTTTACCGCAGAGGGTTTGCATGAAAAGGTCGTTGGAGGGGTGCTTTGAAGTGGTCATTGGCCCTCCAACCAACATGGCCGATAAACACCTCCTGCCCCATGACCGGGGGCATGAATTGTGGACGATGGAGGACGGCCCAAGCAGGAAGTTGATGGCGAGCATTGACCGATGGGTCGGCGCCATGGTCGCAGACGATGGCATCGAAATGCCGTTGAGCGGTGCCGGGCCCTCCATTGAAGCGACGATGTATGCCCGCCAAGACGGTGTGGTTGTCGGTTGCGCAGTTGTGGATTACATGCTCCAAATTTGGGCGCCATCGGTCCGCGTCTCGTGGTTCGCTGGCGATGGGAAGCGCGTTTCAGAAGGTGATGAAATCGCCGTGTTCTCAGGCTCCAGAGACGATGTGCTCACGATTGAGCGTGTGGCGCTTAACGCCCTCGGTCAACTCTCCGGCATAGCGACGGAAGCAAAACGATGGGCGGCCATCGCTCCCAAACAAATCGCTTGCACGCGCAAGACGGTTTGGGGCTTGTTGGACAAATGGGCCGTTCACATGGGCGGTGGATTGACCCACCGCTTGTCAAAAACCGATGCGGTCATGATCAAGGAAAACGACCTTGCCACCATGCACGAACATTTGGAAACGCATGCCGATCGGTTGGCGACCTACTTGCAAGAGGTTGACGGGCAAACCTGTGGAGCGTTTCTTGAGGTTGAAACTCGCAACGAAAAGGAGGCCCTTATGGCCGCCATGGTCTGGTCTCAACGCCGTGATGCAGAAGATCTCGACCGCTTGGTCATCATGCTTGACAACTTTTCGCCAGAACAGTGCAAAACCGTCAGCGAGCAAATGGAAACCCAGGGTGTAAGGGAGCATGTCGTCCTCGAGGCCAGTGGAAACATCGTCTTCGCTGACCTCAAATCGTGGCACGAATGCGGCCTTGACGTGGTCTCAACAAGCGTGGTCAATCGCGGCGTCGCACCTCTTGATGTCAGCATGCTCGTCAAAGGCCTGTGAGGCGATATGGTGGACGAAATCGCGGCAGACCCAAGCCACCCACGCTATGCTTCTTTGCTGATGAGGCATCGTCTTGAAATCGCAGCAAAAAAGGGCATGCTTGCCGACAGCGCTCTGATCGCCCACGGTCGAGGTGAGGCGTTTGATTACCTCCTGGGAGAACGTACAACCTCAAGCGCCATGGCGGCCACGCGCCAGGCATTGGCTTGCCTGCAACGCGGCAAGAAACCGCTGCTCAGCATCAACGGCAACGTGGCTGCTCTCGCGTGCGATGAAATGCTCAAACTGGCCGAAATCCTGCGGTGCCCGATAGAGGTGAACATCTTCTATCGAACCGAACGAAGAATGGAAGCCATTCTTGCTCACATCAACGAACGGAAGCGTGTTCTCGGGCTGGATGTTACCGTGTTGGGCGAACACCCTGATGCCCGCATTCCAGGCCTGAAAGGCCCGCGAGCATCGTGCGAAAAACGCGGCATTCTGGACTGCGATGTTATTCTCGTGCCGCTCGAAGATGGCGACAGGTGCGAAGCTCTGGTGGCGATGGGGAAGACCGTGATCGTCATCGACCTCAACCCCCTTTCAAGGTCATCCAAAAAAGCGTCCATTACCGTGGTGGATGAACTGTCAAGGGTGTTGACAAACATGATTGCCATCGCCGAGGAAGAGGGTGTGCTGGCGCCGAGTCCAACCTACGACCATGACAAGATCTTAGCGCAAGCACTTGCATCAATGATGGGCAACTTCACCGAGGGTTGAGTCAGCGTTCCTTGAGTTTGTCTGCGAGTCGGTTGGCGATGCTCATACCGACGTCTGAACAAGAGGCCGTACCGCCGATGTCGTAGGTCAACTGCTTGCCTTCACGAAGGTGATCGGCGACGCTCTCGTCAATCAAACGGCCGACAGCGACCAAGTCGTCGTCGTTGTTCTTTCTTCCAAGATAGTCCATCATCATCTGAATGGAGTTAATGGAGGCGATGGGGTTGACTTTGTTTTGCCCTGCATGTTTTGGCGCTGAGCCGTGTACGGGTTCAAAGAAAGCGTGCTGATCACCGATGTTGCCCGAAGCCGCCATACCCATTCCACCTTGAAGGACGGCGCCGAGGTCGGTGGAGATGTCGCCAAACATGTTGGAAGTAACCACCGTGTCGTAATGCTCGGGGGACCGCGTGATCCACTGCATGAAAGCGTCAATGTAGCCGTAATCGGCTTCGGTATCGGGATATTGCGAAGCGATATCCGAAAAGGTGGCTCGAAACAACTGGCAACCTCGGGTTACGTTTGATTTGTCTATGCAGGAAACGCGACGAACGCCATCGGAAGGTGCACCGTTCCGCGTCTGTGCAATTTCAAAACCCATGCGAATCAATCGCTCTGAACCGTGCCGTGATATGGGGCGTGGGTCGTAAGCCACTTCGCCCTCAATGCCAGGGAAAGTCATCGGCTCCGGTTCGTATTCCTCTCGCCCTTGAGCCCGGTCGGCCGAGCGTCGGAGAAGGGCGTGGTAAAGGCCCTCAGTGTTTTCTCGCAGAATGGTCATGTCCACCATGCCGGGCTCCCATATTTGTCGGAAGCCACCGTGGATTTTGTGCGGCACGCCATCGTATAGCTTGATTGGCCGGACATTGGCAAAGAGGTCAAGACCGCTTCTCAGGCCAAGAATGACCGAGCCACCAGCCAGGTCGCCGTTGGGTAAACGGGCACCAGGGTAGCCGATTGCACCGAGGAAAATGGCGTCGGTTTCGTTCTTGCAAAGTTCAAAGGAACCTTCCGCCCATTCTTCACCGGTCGCGAGGTAATGTTCGCCGCCGCAATCAATGACGGTTTGCTCAAAGCCATGATTTGAGTGATTTTGTATGGTATCAAGAATGCGCTGCGCTTCAAGGGCAACTTCTCTTCCCGTCCCGTCGCCAGGCAAGACCGTGATGCGATGGTCACTCATGCCTTGGCGCACATAGACCTTCTACATGAACGAAACCCTCTCGGTTCTAAGCGGTTGGTGAAGGGGGCGGCGCCTCCGCTGGCACCTGAAATCACATTTTTTGGCTTTATTTGCCCCATAACCAGCAAGTCTTGGGGCAGGTTTCATAGGCCGTCAATACAGAAGAAAGCGCATGGCAGACGAGCACAAAAATGAGCAAGCACGTCGAGCCAAGATTGACGACATGCCGGTAGAAGTCCAACAGCTCGCGGACGCCATGCTGGGCGTCCATCCTCACTGGAATCTTCACGACTGGTTGGTTGAGCAGGCCAACATGGCCATGGATTTGATGGCCGTTGACCTCGTGCGTGAGAAAATTACGCTGGACCAGCGTATTCAGCGGCTTGAAGACCTTGGACGACGTCTTGAAACGAGCGATTCAAAGGAGATGCAAGCGCCCGACCCGCATCAAAGAAACCTGTTCGATTGTTTTGACCTCAACGAACCTCATGCGCTTCGGGGTTTAGGCGAAAGAGCCAACGAACCAACTTCAAACGATGCCTCCAGCGACGAACAGCAGCATCCATCAAACATTTTTCTGGACCTTATTCCGGAAGTCAACACCGACGACCCGCTCTTGGCCATCGCTTGCCAATCCGTCGTCATGAGCATCGAAATGGAACTGGCTAAGGGCGGTGCGGTAGCCACCGTTGAGGCCATTTTCAAACACACCCGCTCATGCAACATCGAGGATGCTGAAACCGATGAAGCGCTGGACCATTTGCTCACCACCGGGTTGGTCTTGGAAGTCGACGATGACTGCTTTATTTTGATGCCGTCCTGACGGGAACCCTTGGCAATCCCGCCCACCTGCTTTATGCCGTGGTTTTCAAATCAATACCATGGGAATTGTAAGGTCTGTTTTCTGGGGAACGCTCGCATGGTTTGCCGCAACGGCGATGTTGGTCCATCCGGAGATGGCGTTGGCCACGGCGATCGTCGTGGCTTTTTTGTCCGAATCCACCCACCACGGCACCGAATTAAGACGGGTTCAGCGAAACGGTCAGCACCTCGCTCTTCAGTTGCAGGAAGCGAACGCCCAAGTTGAGAATCTTCAACGCGCCCTGACCAGACGGCACGTTGAATTGAACACGGCGATCGAAGAACTTCAGCGACGAGACGCTGTTGGAAGTCCGGCTGCGCGAGAATTGCTGAATCGGCAGGAGGAAGCGATGACCGCTGCATCCAAAGCGCTGGAGGCGAGGTACGAACGAAACGATGTCGTGTTTGACAGCATGGAACGGTTACTCAACGTGCAGGTCGAACAGACGGCAAACATGCAAAGGGCCATGGCCGACCTTCTCCAACACCTTATCTCGCAACCGCGCGGTCATTTCACGCTGAGTGATAGCGTCCTTGTTCAAGAGCATACGAGCGGAGAGCGGGGTCTGGCGGGTGTGTCTCCTGAAGTGTATGAATGGTTAGCAAACGAATCGGCACCTTCACCTTGAGACATGCGCTGCAGAAGGTATGGCGAGCAAAAAAGAAGGGGCGCAACGAATCCTTGACGCTCACGCATCGTCAACGAAAGTCAAGCAGCGTTTTGTGCCCATCGTGGTCGGTATTGCGATTATCGGCGTTGCCGTCGCAGCGCTCACCAGATGGCAGTTCGGCTTGGCAACCGTTTTGGTCTGCGGATTGCTCCTCCAGTACGCTGTTGAACGGATGAACACGATCTTGGATGCGAGCGTAGCGAACGGACTGAAAGACATGGGCTGGGACGTTGAAACGGAAATAACCGATGAAACCCTTGAAAAAATTCGTACCGTTGCCGAGCGTTAGGTGGTTCGCATGGACAGCACGAGCGTCCTTGTCGTGGAATTTTTCCGTTATGAGCGGGAAAAGAAGCGCCGGTTCGTCATCGCTGCTTGGGTTGTGGTGATTCTTGCCGACATTGTGGCCGTTGCGGCATATCTGTACGGTGTTGATCCGTACAACATAGGCCGATTTCTCGCTTTTCCTTTCATCATGGCCCTTGCCATATTGTGGTCGAGTTTACGGCACCAACGTTCGCTACAGGAACGGTTGACTCGTTTGCTTGATACCGTGGAGTTTGGATGGGAAGAGCTGCACGGCTTGGACCTCAATGAGAAAGAGGCTGACTTTTTGCACGGGGCTTTTGCAGCAACAGCCGCGGCCAGAGAAGCGACCAACGAATCGTTTCTCCGAACACGGGGCACGGATGAAAAAGGGCCCGCTTTTGATGCAAAGGAGCCTCAAATCAACACCAACAACGCACGCGTTGATCCTGCGGTTCATGAGCAAGATTACGAAGGACTTGAAGACGATTTGCGCATCTCAGAGCAACTGGTCGAGGAAGCCAATCAACACTATACAAAAGAAGCGCAGCGACAGTGGGAGGTGGCTGAAGCCAACGACATGGACGCGATTGAGGCAGGTGTTGAACGGCTCGGCGACCTCGTCGCAACAGGCTGGTTTGAACGGAATCCAAAGGACGGTGCGGTGAAAGCGTTAATGGAATCGCATACCGAAGGTGATTCTCAATAAGCATCTTCTAAAGCCGCCTTCGTGCACTTGAACACATGAAGGTGAAGGCCATCCTCGTCGCAGGAGGTCACGGTTCTCGGCTTCACCCGTTCACCCACTACACCCAAAAGACGCTCTTACCGCTGTTCAACCGGCCCGTCATCGATTACGCCCTCGGCACGATTCGCCGAGCGGGCATAAGGGACATCACCATCATCTCCAACCAATTCATTGGCCAAATCGCCAAACATGTCGGGCAGGGTCTGCCAGGAGAAAGGATTCACTACGTCATTGAGGAGGAGCCGTTGGGCGTAGCGCACGCTTTGAATTTGGCCCGCCCATACAACATCGATGCCCGGTTGATGGTGTATTTTTCAGACAACATTACCACGCTTGAATTCGGTGAGCAGGTGGTCGAGTTTGAAACGGCTGAAACGCCACCCGGATGCCTTCTTATCGCCAGAGAAGAGCCCCACCCGGAAGCCTTTGGTGTGGCTGTGTTCAACGACGATGGCGACATTTGTGACATCGTGGAAAAGCCAGAACAGCCACCATCAAACCTCGCTATAGGGGGCATATACATGTTTGATGAAACGTTCTGGAACCGTTTGGACACAGCAGCGCAGGAACGCCAAGCCGCTTTTTCCATCTCGGACATCACGAGAGCGTACGTAAGGGAAGGACAGGCGGATGTCCTTTCCGTCGGTGAAGAAACGTGGGTGGATTGTGGCACCCCCGATTCGTTGCTCCACGCCTCCATCATGGCGAAGGACGGCAAACTCAATCCCGCCCCTCACCGATAAACCGGAGGTATTGTATGAAAATTGGAATCATTGGAGCCGGCATGGTTGGCGGTGCGATTGAGCATTGCTTCAAACACGCCCACGAATTGTTTGTCCACGACCCAGCAAGAGGCACCAACCTGAACGATGTCATCGACCATGTGGACATGGCGTACATTGCCGTCCCTACCCCTCCGCACCCGGAGACAGGCGCCTGCGATACGAGCATTGTAGAGGAGGTGTTGGACGCTCTCCCCGACGGTTTTACGGCCGTCATCAAAAGCACCGTGGTGCCCGGCACCACCCAGCAATACCATGAACGCTACAGCCACCTAAAGATCGCCTATTCACCGGAATTTTTGGTTGAGCGTCAGCGACTTGAAGATTTTGCAAATCAAGACATACTGGTTGTTGGCACGCACCATGCTGATGTCGCCAAGACGGTCTTCGAACAACACAAAGAGGCAGGGGTTTTGCGAAGGGAACAACTTTTCCAAGTCACGCCGACGCAGGCGGAGCTTGTCAAGTACACAAAAAACACCTTTTATGCCCTGAAAGTAATTTTTGCTAACCAAATGTACGACATTTGTCAATCCATGGACGAGGATTGGTACGCCATTCGCGACATCATCACCGCAGAGCAGGCCCAACCCATTGGCCCGTCACACCTCGACCCGATCTTTGGGTTAAAACGAGGTTTCGGTGGAAAATGCCTCCCGAAGGACAGTTTGGCGCTTGGGGTGTTGGCGGAAAGCTTCGGCGTAAAATACGATCTCATGGACGCCTTGCAAACGGACAACGCCGTCCTTCGGGAGATGTTGACTGGTAAACCCAGTGACGTGGTAACGAATGACGATTAACACACCCCAATGGCTCGACGAGCGGGTTCCGAGGGGTTCGATTGTGCGATTCAGCATCGCTGGCTGTTTCAACAGCGCACTGTTTTTCTTTCTCTGGGCGACACTCCTGGTCGTCCTTCCCGACGAAGACGTTCGTCTGCTCTGGGGTTTCTGTTGGGGGCTGACGGGAATTTTGGCCCACTATGTCCATCGGTGGTTCACCTTTGACGACAGAAAACCGGTGTCTTGGACGCTGCCGACGGCCGTTCCGGTGTACTTCGGGAGCCTCTTTGGTTCGAGCATTACCATCGGGTGGTTCAACACGGCCTTTCCTCAACACCTCCGAGCCATGGGGTTGGTCAACCTGGTGGCATGGGGCGTTGTCGTGTGGATGTTGATGCGGTTTCTCGTGTTCCAATACTCATCTACAGAGCGTGGGTCTCAAGAACGTCCAGAGGAATGATGTCCAACGCCCGCTGATGGGTGGCTTCCATGTCGACGGGGCACGCCATGCCGGCGTTTACGGCCTGCAACCACGTCCGGGCGCAAACGCACCATGAGTCGCCCGGTTTCAAGCCCGGGAAATTGAAATGCGGCGCTGGCGTTATGAGGTCGTTACCTTGGTCCAGGGCGAATTGAAGAAAATCGTCGGTCACCACACAACAGACGGTGTGCGAACCACGGTCGTTGTCGTCCGTGTTACAGCAACCGTCGCGATACCATCCCGTGAGGGGCATCTCAGAACAGGTTTGCAAGGCCGTGCCAAGAACGTTGACGCTTGGGTCCATGCACCAAGGTGAACCGTGCCGCCTATCAACGCTTGTTCTCCTGAACATCAATTTCTAAAGAAGCGTATGAGACGTTGCCAAGGCGTTGAAGACAAAGAGGCTTCTCTCCTTCCGAGCATCACTTCAAGTTCACCCGAGCGTTCGATGATCTTGAGGTTGTCAAATCCGCCAACGAGATGGGTGCCGATGAGGATTTGAGGCACGCTACGAGCGCCTCCTGTTGCTCGAGCAAAAGCGCGTTGGGTTTTGACGTCGCTCTTCAAACGCCGTTCTTGATACTGCACACGATGTCGATCAAGCAGCATTTTTGCTTGCACGCAAGCACCGCAACCTCGCCCTGTCCAAATCACAACGCTTGGTTGTTCAACTTGAACCACGGTTTCCCGTCCAACCGAGAGGGTTTCAAGATTGGGGTTTACCCGGGATTTCAGCCGCTGGGTTCATTGGGAAGAACTGGCGAGGAGCAGGTAATGCTGCCCGATACGGTCCACAAACTCCCTCGTGAAGAACGGTTTGCCTACGCCCGACTGTTGGCCTTCATGGCGAGAATAGACAACGAGTTGACCGTTGATGAAATGGCCATGTTCGAGCAGCGGTTGGGCACGGCTTTGCTCTCACCTGGACAACGCGAGCAAATACGAGCCGCTCTAAAGAACCCTCCAAGCCTTGAGGAGTGCCTCGAAGACCTCTCCGGCGAAGCAGGCCGGCTCTCTTTGCGAGACGCCGTGATGATGGCGGCAGCGGACGGGACGGTTGACGAAGACGAGCGGGATGCGCTTGAGGACATCTCTGAACACTTGGGCCTCAAAGAAGACGCTGTTGAGCAGCTTCTCACTTGGACCGTGAAGGGTTACAAGTGGATGAAAGAAGGCTACGAACTTCTTGATGTTCTTGAGGAATGATGAGGCATGTTCCCCGATGGATTGCTCCATCGATCACCACAAGAACGCGTACGGTACGCTGAAATTTTGGTCTACATCGCCGCTGCCGATGGGGAATTGGTGCGTGAAGAAATCGCCGTCATCGAAGCCATGATGGGGCGGGCGATGATTCATCCCGAATCCAGGGTGACGGTTCGCAGCGGATTTGAACAACCCATACCTCTTGAACAATCGCTGGCCGACTTGGATGCCTCATTCGCTCAACTGATTCTGAGGGACGCTGCACTGGTCGCAGCGGTTGATGGCGATTATGACCGACGTGAATTGACAGCGTTGCGCAAGATTGCAAAAACAGCCAACGTCTCGCCGAAACAACTCTCCGTTCTTCTTGATTGGGTGACCGAGGGTTGGCATTGGTTCGAAAAAGCAACCAATTTTCTATCGGAATAATCGCCTTTTTTCATCCTCTTGCTGAGAGACATCTTCAAAGAGAGAAAGCCGTCCCGTCGGATTGGTGGGGACATTGCAGAACGGAGTCAGCGGATGGTATGCACGATTGGACCGATGTCTCGACAACCGCGAACAACAAATCGAAATCTGGCTTTCCACATGGGAAAAATCCCTGAGGTCCTTTCAACCGATTGCAGCCCTTCTCCCCGAAGATTGGCCGACCCTTCCAGCAAACCTGCTTACGGACCCCGGACACGTCCTTGACCACCTCCTTGCGCGCCACGACGCTGAGTCGGACGGCCGATCGCCTCGGGGAGCTCACCCTACGCCGCCTCGATTGGCCGATGCCGTGATCTGCTCAGAAATGAAAGAAAGCCTCGTGAACCCAAAGAAGCCGGTGCAACAATCAAGCTTTCTGATGAGTAACTTGCCACCAGGTTTTCGACAGCATGTTGAACAACTCAACCTCCCAAAAGCAACGCAAGACAACGACGTAGACGACGGTGCTGAACGAGAAGCCGTTGAAAAGCAACAGCGCACATTGAGCGGCATCCCGTTGCCCGTCGCCGATACCGCTTGCGGCGGTGGGCTGTTCCACGCCCGACTCATCCGTCGCCACGCCGATGCGCACGAAGACGCCGAACCGGAGCGCCGCAAAGAGGACACGCGACGTTTCTTTTCCAACATCCAACTCCTCGATGTGAACCCACTCGTGGTCAGCAGCACCAAAACTCGGTTGCTCCTCGAATCCATTCGTCACGAACTGGTGAGCTTTGGACCCGAAACGCCGGGTAAGATCTCAAGAAAAGAGATGGAGGATTTGCTGGATAAGGGCGTAAAAGAAGGCGATGCACTTCAGAGCGATTGGCCTTGGGAACAACCACCTGAACTCGTTCTCACCAACCCGCCCTGGCTCCGCATCAAGGACCGTTTCAGAGGGATGGAGGACGGGAGTCAACTCCGAAAAGAGCTGGGTGAGCGTTTGCGAAACATCTCCGACAATGGGAAGCCTCGCTTCTCCACCATGCGCGGCAACGTCAACCTCTATCGGTTGTTCATCGAGCGCAGCCTCCAGATTCTCAAGCAAGGTGGGCGCCTTCGAATCATCGCTCCAGACAGTCTTCTCAGGGAGCAATCATCGCATCCGTTGCGTGAACTTCTCGTCAAGCACCACGGTTGGACTAATGCGTGGGCCATCGAAGAAGCCAACCTTTTGTTCCCAGGTATGACGCAGGGTGTGGTCGTTCTCGGCATCACCGCAAACGGCGAGGAAGACATCCTCCACCTGCAGGGGCCCATCACTCGCGCAGACCTGCGACGAGAGGGTGCAGGGCTCTCCTCTCGCGTGCCTGTTTTCCAACTCAAAACGGAACGATGGACGGATTGGGCTAGGGATACCTGGGCGGTGCCCCGACTTCCGCGCGACCGTGTTGAGCGTTCCTACACCCTCAAGGTGCTTGATCGTCTGGCGAAATTGCCTCGGCTGAGCGACCAAGAACACCCGCTCACCACCAACAAGCGGCAGGTCCGTGTAAGGGTCGGTGAAATCGACCAAACCGCTCACGCCAAGAACATTGAAACATGGGTGAAAGGCAAGCGAAATCGACCGTTCATCCGAGGAGTGCACTTCTCTGAAAGTGAGGACGGTCAAGTCTTCATCCGCCATCCGGCCTTCAGAACGGACATCCCCTCACGCGCCAGCGAAAGGCAACTTGCGATGTGGATCGGCGATCAGAACCCCTCGTTCGGACCCCGACTTGCGTGTCAGGCCATCGTCAATGCGCATCAGGAACGAAGGTTGCGCTGGGCGGTCATCCCCGAAGGCAGCGTCCTCGGAAACAGCGTCAACCACATCGAACTGCACGAAGACATACAGACCCGCCTGATCAACGAACACAACGACGTTGAGTCTGGACTGAAGTGGCTTTGTGAACACCTCAACAACAACGACCTCGACGAGTGGGCTCGAGCATGGGCAGCGAACAACAACGTCAACAATTACGAATTGGAAATGCTCCCTCTGGAATTGCCCGATTCTTTTCCGCAATTCAGCGCTTTCGCCCGTTGAAGGCCCGCTGTACCGGCACTGAATACCGAAAACCCGCGTTTTGAACACGATAATTTATAGCAAACGCCTCGTTAGACTTTGATGCGAACCATTTGGAGGATGAACAGACAATGGGTATTCATCCAAAGATTGGCATCACTGGTTTGCCAAGGAGCGGGAAATCCGCCGTCATGGAAAAGGTCCTTGACATGCTCCTCGATGAGAGGAAGCGAGAAATTTCAATGCGCGGTGGTTCGATGGAGAAACCCATTCTTGGTGGGCTGCGAACGGAACCGTTGCTCGAGAATGGCGAACGCACGGGTTACAAAGTGATCGATATTGTATCCGGCGAAGAAGGCACCATCGCCCACAAAAAAATAGATTCAAGGCTCCGTGTTCTTGGTTACGGCATCGATGTTGAAGAGTTGAACAGGGTGGCGTTACCGGCGATCGATTATGCACAACACAACTGTGAGGTGCTGGTCATTGATGAAATCGGCAAGTTCTCTGTCGAGTCAGAAGCGTTCGTCCAAGCGGTGCGAAGCGCTCTTGAGATGGACATGCCGACGTTGCTCACCCTTCACAAGAAAAGTCGCCACCCACTGCTGCAAGACATCCGTCGGCGAGATGACGGGCGCATCCTTGAGGTTACGCCGGTCAACCGGGCGCTGCTTCCTTACAAAATACACAAACTCATGCGCGAAACATACTGACGGTTTGAAAAACACCATCGGTTCTTTCATGGGGCAATTCAACTTGGCCGTAGCATGCACCCCCCAAGTGTGGCCGTGGAACGCCTGCTATACGGGACAGGCGTTGGCTTGATGCTCGGCACGGGTTTTGCTCTGCAATCGGGCCGGAGTTTTGGTGGACAACCGCCTTTCCTTGAGTTGTTTCTTGTTTTTGCTGTGGCTTGTTTTGCTCTTGGTTGGACGCTCAGCAAAGGCATGGCGCCCCTCGCCAGTTGGTTCTCTTCAGAAACGGAAGAGGCCATGTCGGTACGGGTTCGAACCGACATCGATGAAATACAGCGTTCGGAAGAAGTGGCTGCAAAATGGGCTGAATTGGAAGCCAAGGTGCTGACTCGGGACCTCGGTGAGGAAGAGTAGGTTGTACATCGCAGGGTTGATGTGTGTTCGCCGCCCCGTTGAACGCAGAGGCGAGACCGATGAGCGAAGTCCCCGAAGGATTGTACTACACAAAAGAACACGAATGGATGCGCGTTGAAGGTGACACGGTAACGATCGGTATCACGGACCACGCACAAGACATGCTGACCGACATCGTCTACATCGAACTGCCTGAAGAAGGCGATGTTTTGGGCGACATGGGCGAATTTGCGGTGGTTGAATCCGTCAAATCCGCTTCGCCTATTTTTGCACCGCTCGCCGGAACCATCGTCGCCGTTAACATGGACCTTGAGGACGCTCCAGAACTCATGAACACCTCACCCTACGGCGATGGTTGGATTGTCAAGATGACACTGGACGATGCTGCTGCTGTATCCACCCTCATGGACGCAGCTGCCTACAAAGCCGAGATTGGCGAGTGAGTGCTTTGGCAGAGCCCGCAACGTACACGCTCTATGTTGACGGTTCGTGCATCGGTAACCAAAACGTGAGTGCCACCACACCTGCTTCTTGGGGGTTGGTGGTCGTCGTGGGTGACTCTGGTCTCGGTAAAGGCTCGGGAGATTTGCACCACGAGGAAGCGGGGGCCGTCATCACGGCACCCGACGCATCGGGGTTCATCGGCGCCGAAGTGGGTTCGAACAACACCGCAGAGTTGTCTGGATTTGCGGCAGCCCTTCGCTGGCTCTTGGTTGAGGGAGGAGACGCATCAGCAATGATTCGTGCCGATTCGACCTATGCGGGAAATTTGGCCAGTGGGTTGTGGAAAGCCAAAGCGAACCGAGAGCTGGTCGCCCACGTTCAAGATCTCTGGGCGGAGGTCGCAGCCATACGCCCACTGTCTTGGTCCCACGTCAAAGCGCATCGAGGGCATCGATGGAACGAGCGGGCCGACCACCTCGCCTTGCGCCATGCTTCCGGAGAACAACCCGTGCCGCTCACTTTTTGGAAGCCAGGCCAGCGTTAATCGCTCAAGCGGCGTTCCAACCAGTCGGTGAGTTCATCTCCAAAATCCGAACGTCGCAAGGCGTGATCGATCTGCGCCTTCAACCAGAGCAGTGGCGCACCGGAGTCGTACCACTGGGTGTGCTCCAGAACCAGTCCGTGAAGAGAACCCTCTCGCATCCAATGTTCCAGTAGAGCGATGCTTTGGAGTTCCCCGTGCGTGCCATAGTCGTAGGTCTTCAGAAGCCGTTGGGTCTCGGCAGGAAACACGTATCGCCCGCACATCGCCAAGCGGCTTGGCGCTTGCTCCGGTTCGGGTTTCTCAACAACCTCAACAATTCGACGGCCGTCCATTGCCACAACACCGTAATGTTGGAGAGAAGACGGTTCCACCTCCGCTAAGCCGACAGTGGCGCTGCCGTTTTCCATGAAGGCTTCAACGAGACGTTTCGACGCGCTCGATGGAGTGTAAGCGGTCGCCGTAGCGTGAACATCCATCAGGAGGTTGTCGCCCAACATCACCAAAAACGGTCCATCAATGGCGTCCAAGGCCGCTTCAATAGCGTTTCCGACACCTTTTGGCTGCTCTTGTATGTGCACCAGCACTTCAAGCCCGTCGGTGACGTTGAAAAGCGTTGAATCCATTTCTGGACGATGCGTTTGCATCTGGCGGCGATCGCTAAGGAGCGAATCGAACGATTTCGACGGGGAGGTCACCACGTGCAAGCGCGAAACGCCCGCTTGCTTGGCCTCAAGGATGAGGTGGGTCAGGAGAGGTACGTCCACCAAAGGCAGCGATTCTTTCGACAGGTAGGCGCTGACAGGAAGCATTCGCGTGCCCAGTCCTGCCGCTATCAACACGGCATCGCGAACCGGCTCCATGGGCATCCACACAAGGCACAGGCTTTCAAGCGTGAGGCTCCAGCGGGGAGCAATGGAAGCAAAAGGAGCGGTCGGTCTTCTCATCGCCGGGTCCGCTTTGGTTCTCCAATCCTTTACTTCAATGGCCCCAGTTGGCCCCTGGGATTCGGCGTCGTTCACGCGGGGCGTGCTTGGCTTGACCGGCCTTATCATGCTCTACATCGCTTGGTTTCGATACACGTTCGGCATCTATGGCGTTGCGCCAACGGTCGACCGCTGGCGGTCGCCACAGACATCGTGGCTTCGCGTGGTTGTTTTCGGGCTCGCTTGCCTGGTGATGACGAGAGCGATTCGCCTGTTCGATAGCGACGGGGTGTTTCCCGACCCTGCAGGGCTTCTCTTGGCGTTGATCGGCGTCCTCTCGATCATGAACGGCGGTTATGTCTGGCTCATCACCAGCGGTCCGCTTGTTGAAGAGGAATGACATCAATCGTCCAGCGAACGCAAGGCGTCCTCCAAATTTGGAAGTTCGGAAGGGGCTTCTCTGCTGGACACATGCACGCTCATCTCGGTGCTTTGCGGCTGTTCACCTTCACCGGCCAACCAGGTTTTCCATGCTTGACATCGCGCTTTGCGGCGGAGCAAAAGCGGTTCCCACAGCGGCTCTAAATCAGCTCCGGCGCTTTGGAGCGCTAAAATCTGAGATGCGAAATGCTCCGAGGCCACCTCTTCCATTCTGAGCAACAATTCCCGCAGGCGGGTTCGTACGACCTCGTCGCCATCGTTCCACAAATCTTTGAACAAGCCACGAGCATCGCTTGGGTCGTGGTCGATGTACTCGCGAAGGTTGGGCACCACGTTTCGGCGAACGATTGGAAGGGGATGGTCCACAAGTTGCCTCAAGCGGTCTGCCCAAGCCTCCTTGTCAAGGTACTTGACATCGCCAACGGTGGCGCTAGCGGCGGCGAGAACCACTTCGTCCTCGGATTGCAGCATGGCGTCCAACAGAGGCAGAGCATCCTCCGCTAGACGCCGAAACAGTCGCGGTAACACGTCGCCCATGGCCCGCTGCACTGCGGTCTCGGTTCGTTGATGCAAACGAAGGACCAATTCGTGGCCAAAGCCCCGGTCCGCTTCAATGGCTTTCGCAAGGCACGTTGTGGTCTTTACCGCAACGTCTTGGCTCGGGTCGGCGGCTCGTCGAAGCAACAACGCCTTCAGGCCAAGAGGCTCAACGAGCGATTTTCGTTCGAGCAGCAATCGAACCCATTCGATGAGCAACAAACGTCGGTTTAGGTCGCCGTTCTCAAGACACTGCATCAGCCACTGAGCGGCACGAACGCCGTTTTCGTGAGCCACGAGCGTGCTCGTCATTCTTGGCATCACGGCGTTGGGGTTCCAATCCATGTGTTGCGGACCAGCGTCCGGTTGGGTGTGCCATGAGCCGGGTCGTTCGGCCAACGCAATCGATTCAACCAGGTGGTATCCCTGATGGACGGGCTGCCCGTGTGGCACGGTAGAGAGTCCGTTGAGAAGCGCAATGCTCAGCCACCAACGGTCGGTGTTTGGAGCGTGCGGGTCAAAGGCTTGCGCCAACCAGTCGTTGGCGATGTAGAACAGCAAGCGTTGAGCGACGTCCCCCACACGCCGTGCAAGCCACTTCTGATGTATTTCGTAAGGGTCGTCACTCAGGTTCATGCGATGCGGAACCAACAATTCCACCACGGTGTTGAGATGGCGGTCAAACATGCCCCGATCGACATTGAGGATGCCGAGAGCCGACTCGAAGAGACCGTGAGGTGATGTGGGGGGCAACGCCGGGAATTCGGGATCGCTCATCGGCGGTTCTGGGAGCGGCCACGCTTCCGTTCCGCGTTCCAGCGCTTCAACAAGCCCGGTAGCCACAAGCTCAAACACGCGGTCCGATATTTTTGTTCGGCTCTTGCTCACGCCGCTGGTCCCCCTCGTGGTGGTAACCGCTCAAATCCATCAAATGTCGAGTTCGATGTTGAGGTTCTGAATGAGTTCCTTGTAACGATTACGGATGGTGACTTCGGTGACGCCGGCTACTTCGGCAACCTCTCGCTGCGTTCTGCGCTTGCCGCACAACACGGAAGCGATGTAGATAATGGAAGCCGCAATGCCCGTAGGTCCACGCCCGCTGGTCAATTCCTTTTCCTGGGCTGCCTTGATGAGTTCGTAAGCCTTGGCTTCAACATCGGCGTCCAATCCCAATCCCGAACAGAATCGAGAAATGTAATCCTCAGGACCCGTTGGCATGATTTTCATCTTCAGTTCACGGACCATGAATCGGTACGTGCGCCCGATTTCTTTACGCCCGGTTCTCGAGGCTTGACCAATCTCATCAAGCGTTCTTGGCACGCCGCACTGACGGCATGCAGCATAGAGCGATGCGGCAGCAACGCCCTCGATGGAGCGGCCACGAATCAGGCGCTTGTCAACCGCTTTCTTGTAGTTCACAGCGGCAGCTTCGCGAACGGATTTTGGCAGTTCAAGACGGCTGGCCATCCGGTCAAGTTCAGCGAGGGCCATGGCGAGGTTGCGTTCCGTAGCGTTGCTCACACGACTCCGCTTTTGCCATTTGCGCATTCTGTAAAATTGAGAACGGTAACGAGAATTGATCGTCTTGCCTGAGTAGTCTTTGTTCTGCCAGTCAATGTCGGTCGAGAGCCCTTTGTCGTGGAGCATGACCGTCATTGGTGCCCCGGTTCTGGCTCGCTGATCGCCTTGTTCTGGCGAGAACACCCGCCACTCTGCGCCTTGATCAATGACGTTGTCTTCCAACACCAATCCGCAATCGTCGCAGACAACTTCACCACGGGTCTCGTCTCGAGAGAGCGACCGGCTTCCACATTCTGGACATTTGACAATGTCCTCCACTTGTTGTTCATCCATAATTATCCCACACTTGTCCACATCTCAATGCGAACCTATTTAATCCCTTTTGGAATTTATATTTATAGTTAATTGATTGATTGTTCTCTAACAATGGCGAGCAGGTCGCTGAATAAATTTTCAATCGCCAATCAATTTCGCAGATTCAAGTGTTTAGATATAGAGAGGATTCACGAACATTAGGCATCGATTTGCTGGGCAAGCCAGGCGAGGGAAGAAGTTGAGTTGCCCACCATTTGCATGTCCGCCATCAACCCTGGAAACCGCACGGCGACCTCCTGATCGGTGATGCTCAATCGCTGAAGCGGGCCAAGACCGTTTTGAAGCTGCAAAATCGCTTGGACTTTCTCCGGCGTCAAAAAAGCACGAACGGCGTTTTCATCGTACCCCTTGATGCGGTATTTGCCGTCAAATTCAGGGTGGCCAATGGTGATGTCTTGGTTTCCGGTCATTGAATCAGGGAGGCGGATGCCCTCTGAGAGGAAGCCCTGAGGGGAAATTTCCAAACCCAACTGTCGCGGGTTGTTCAGCGTTATAGTCGAGTGCATGTAGGTCTGCGAGCGGTTCCGACGGCTTCGCCTTCGCACGGTTTCGAACCAAATCCTGCACCGGTAATTGCCGATCATCCCGCTCATAGCGGTGCCGTTCCAACCGTGTTGTTCGTTGAATCCAAAACCGTAGTGTGTCGCTAAACTTCGTAAGGCAGCGTTGTGTTCTTTTCGGAAACGTTTCATTCTCCCAAACACCAGGTAAAAGAAACCCCCAAACAAACCGAGCGTGCAGAGAAGGTCGAGGACCATGAACCTCGCTTGTGCAGGCCATCCATGAACCAATCGCAAACTGAGTTGATGGAAATTCGAAACAACGCTCAATTTGGCGTCAGAAGATCAAGGCCTTCAATCTTCAAGCATCTTTTCGATTTCAATGGCACCGAGAATGATTGTTGGGGCCCAAAGGCCCACAAAAATTCCCAGTTCGTGGTTGCTCTCAATGAAATAGATGTACAAAGACCCTACCACTGACAACATACTCGCCGCAAAACCTACTTTTCTTACCGTTCCTAGCATTTTTTCACCGGTATGTTATTTTTTGTTCTCTTTATCAATCAGTGTTCCGCGCCTTGACACCGAATTTCATGAGCATTACCGCGGCGAACGTTGGTTTTGATGTTGGGGCCTGTTATCATCGTTGCAATGGTTAATAATTCCACAATCTTCATTTATTATCTGGCGATCGAAGATACATGCCTTGCGATTGTTGCAACTGTAATCCATGCGGTGTTTCCTGTTCATGTGACGGATGCTGCTGAGATCAATGAAAACCACCTTGTCGACGGCCTGAAAGCCGTCCACCTGTTTTGTTGGCCATTGCTTTCGCCGTTCGGAACCAGATGAACGAAGTTACGTACCCTGTGTCGGTTCAATACCGATAGGGAGACTATCCGAAAAGATAGGTGGGCAAAGGGTACCCTCTGACAAGACGCCTGAGCAGAGGGCCACCCTCTGCTTTGCGATTATTTGAAAAACCGATTAGATTCAGTAATATCATGAAGAGAGCTAATGCGGTGCTGTTTTCCCTGCTGATGATTGTTTCATCCCTTGCTGGATGTATCGGTGGAGAAGAAGTTGATACCTCAGAATATGAAGATCAAATCGCTGAACTTGAAGAAATGCTAGAGACGCAAAACCAAACTATTGCTCAAAGAGAAGCAACAATTGATGGCTTGGAAGATGGATTGTCGGATGCCACGCAGATGATTCAAGACCATGCAGAAGGATTTGCAATTCTTGAAGCATACAGAGATTCACTATTGGTTCAGTTAGAAAACTCAAACAACACATCTGATGAACTCACCGTTCTACTTGAAAGTGCTAATGCAAGCATCGCTTCTATGGAATCTCAAATAGCCTCTGGTGAAAGTTTGAGAGATAGCCTTTCAGCCATGCTAAATTCCTCTAATTCGACTATTGATGAACTAGAGGAATTGCTTGACACTGCCAATGCTTCGATTCTTGAATTACAACAAAACGCGGAAAATAACTCATCCACTGAATGGTCGAATTATCTGGCTGGCGCCGACCTTTCTGGTGCTGACCTCGCAGGGTCTCTATTGGTGGGTGCTAATCTGTATGGTGCTAACCTAATTGGGGCATATTTGGGCGGAGTAGAGTTAAGTGGTGCTGATATGAGGCACGCAGACTTACGAAATTCAAATTTAATGTATGCGAATTTGACTGATGCGGATTTGTGGCAAGCCCAACTGAATGGTGTCCATTGGGAAAATACAATCTGTCCTGATGGAACAAATTCAGATGATAATGGCGGTACTTGTGTAAACAATCTGGATTATTGATTCAATCGTTATTCTAACAAATCAAACGGTCAATGCACGAACCCACTGATTCGTTTCAACCCAATCAAAGGGTTCGCAGTGGGCCTAATCACTCGCTACCCTTGCATCACGAAAGGTCAATCGTGATCGAACCGGATTCGCCATCGTCGTTGTTGCCACCGTAGTTTTCACCGTTGACGATGAACCCGATGTCGTATTCGTAGAAGGCGTAATCCATGGTCCACACGTGGCCCTGTTCCAAAATCACGTACTTCTGGCTGCTCGAGAAACTGGAAAGGTACGCCCGGTCGCCCTCAGGGTTGGTGAATTCCACGTCACCGTCCCAGCAGCAGAAATCAAAGGCGCTCATGTCGTAGAATTCAACATGGTACGTGTCCGGCTTGCAGTCGGAATAGGAGACGGCCCCATTTTCATCGCTGCCCTCTGACGAGCTCTGGCTGGTTTGCCGGGTCAACACAAGGTCAACCGTTCCGGATTCGCCGTAGTCGTTGTTGCCGCCATAGAACACACCGTTGTTGATGAAACCAATGTCGTCTTCGTAAAACGTGTATTTGAGGGACCATGTCAAGGATTCATCGAGCAGCACGTATTTTTGCTGGCTTGAGAAATCGCTGATCGTTTCGGTTGAGCCGTCAGAGCCAATGAACTGAACCTCGCCCTCCCAAGCGCCGAAATTGTCGTTTGACATGTCAACGAATTCGACGTGCCAGGAGCCTCCACAATCCGCACTTGAGATGTATTGCACCCCTGCTTCTGGGCCTTCAATGCATCCGGCAAGCCCACCACTGAACAGCATCATAAGAACGGCAAGAATCGTTTTCTTCATGTCTATCGGTACATTTGAATTCCTTCACCTTGATAAAAAAATTCCCTGCAACATACATATCAACGCCCCTACAGGGCTGTTTTTGTTTGTAAATGCGTGATGCAAAGCAAGAGTCTGTCCCCGAACCGGTTATGAACGACGAGCCCGTGAGAAATTTTGGGGGGGGACATGGGCGACAACAAACCGGCGGAGCGCATCTCCCTCACGCCCGGAAAACGGGTCCTGTTTCTCACCAAAGATTTGGACCTCATCAAGCAACAGCTCTACGAAGGTCTCGACCTTCGGATGGAAGACCTAACGGTTGACGACCTGCTTGACGACATCAACACCGACGCCATGACGCCCGCTTGGGTATGCTTTGACCACGACCCTGCAGAAATCGCGAAAAACGCGTACGCCGGACTCATGCACAACGGCCTACGCGTGTTCCGTGAGGACGCTTTGCGCAAGGGAAACTTTGAGGTGATTGTATCGGGACAACGCAAAGGCACTGGCTCCAGCCGAGAGACAGCGGCTCAGTGCGAACGTTGGGCCGGTATCAGCATCGTCATCGCTGCTTCCTTTGCACCCATCCACGAGCGGAACAACATCAACCTCGGCCAGTTGATGGGCGACCACGCCATGTTGGAGCGCTTGCAGAACGGTGAAGCCATTCCATTGTCAGAATTCACGAGTCAATACGACCCGGTGACGCAACTTATTGTTGAATACGGAGGGCTCTTCCCCTTCGCCAAGGCGCTGAAAGCAGGAGAACTCAACCTTGCGCCTCTCGACACACCAACACGCCCGATGACGATGGCGGAGCGAATCATCAGCCGCAACCTCGTCGGTCAGCCCGACGGGCAGTGCGTCAAACCCGGCGACCCAGTGATTGCCCAGGTGCAGGGCGGCTATTCCCACGAATTTACGACGGCCCAAGTCCATACATTTCTCCAAGGCGAATACGGCGACGATTACGCTTTACCAAACCCAAACAAATTCGCTGTTTTTGAGGACCACCTTCTCTATGCGCAACACAACCCGAAGTTTGTGCCGTTCATGCACAAGGTCCAAACCCTACGTGACCTCCAAGTCGCCTTCCAGAAACACACCGGCGTTCGGGATTATTCGGCCGTTGACGGCGTTTCGCCGGGCATTTGTCATCAAGTGGCCCGGGAAGAATTCATCGAAATTGGCGACTTTATCCAAGCGACGGATTCCCACACCTGCATGGGCGGCGCATCCAACGCCCTTACCTGGGGGGTCGGTGCCACCGAGTACGCCAACTTGGTCAGCGCCGGTTTCACATTCGTCAAGGTGCCGGAATCCATCCGTTTCGAACTGGTTGGCCAGCTCCACCACGGTTGCACGGCAAAGGACGTCATTCTCGCCATCCTCGCCGATCATGCCCGTAAGGAGTTGACGTTGAATCGAAGCATGGAGTTTGGCGGCCCCGGACTCGCCTCGCTGTCGGTGGACGAGCGAGCCACCTTGTGCAACATGGCGACCGAATGTTCCGGTCGTACCGGCATCTGCGAGGCCGACGATGCGCTTCTCGAATGGATGCTTAACGCCCAACCGCACCTCTCTGCCGAAGAACAGCGAGAAAACATGGTGGCGCCTGACAAAGGTGCGCACTACGACGGTGGCATCCACGTCATCGATTTGTCGTCCATCGTTCCAATGGTGGCTCACCCCGGCAATCCTGACGAGGGCATTCCGAGCGACCCGACCAACGGAGCCAACATCAGCGATATCGGTCAGGTTGCTGTCGACATCGCCTACGGCGGTTCGTGCACGGCTGGAAAAGAGGACGATATGGCGTACTATGCCGAAGTCTGCCAAGCCGCAAAAGAGGCCGGCATCTCCGTCAAGGACGGTGTTGAATTTTACATCCAGTACGGCTCAGGACAGGTGAAAGAACTGGCTGAACGCATGGGATGGCACGACCTGTTCTTGGAAGTCGGTGTGAAACTCATCGACCCGGGGTGCGGTGCGTGCATCGGCGCAGGGCCCGGTGTGTCGGTTGAAGCGGAGCAGGTCACGGTATCGGCCATCAATCGCAATTTCCAAGGCCGAAGCGGCCCAGGAAAACTCTACCTCGCCAGCCCGCTGACGGTCGCTGCTTCGGCCTTTACCGGCCACATCAGCATGTGGAGTCCTGACTTGTTCGCCTGAGCGGAGTTCGGCTGCATGTCCCTTTTTTGATGCCGTCCATCCGCCACCGCCTATGAAAATTATAACCCCTCAAGGGCGGGGGTAATCATCTGTCGGCCCGACGTCGTCAAGACGGAGGAGGACCGGGGGAGGTGAACGCCCATGGCAGGCACAGCAGAACGGATGGCAAAAAACCAAAAACAGGTGGCTATTTCTGAATTCTTTGAGAAAAACAAGCACTTCCTTGGCTTTGATTCCCTCACACGCTCGCTGATCACCGCCGTCAAAGAAGCCGTGGACAACTCGCTGGATGCCTGCGAAGAAGCGCGTATTTTGCCCGACATCAGGGTGAAAATCACCAAGCTCGACGACAAGAAAAACATCGTGGAATTGCAAACCGAAGACAACGGTCCCGGCATTCCAAAACGCAGCATAGAGAAGGTGTTTGGCCAACTGTTGTTCGGTTCGCGGTTCCACGCAATACGTCAGTCACGAGGGCAGCAAGGCATCGGCATCACCGGCGTGGTGATGTATTGTCAGCTCACCACCGGGCAGAAAACGCATGTTCGCTCAAAAATCGCTACCGAAACCTCGGCCGCTGTCGTGGACATCGGTCTCGATACGAGAAAAAACAAGGCGACGAAATCAAACGAAGGAAGGGAACTTTGGGAACTCGAAGACGGTACGCTCAAGGAACACGGTTTGGAAGTGACGTGCCGAATGAAAGCCAAATATCAGCGAGGGCGACAAAGCGTCTACCAGTACTTGCGCATGACAAGCATCGTCAACCCGCACGCCGACATCACGTTCGTTGACCCGGATGGCGATGTTCATCACTGGCCAAGGGTCACCGAGCGCCTTCCTCGCAAAGTGGAGAGCATCAAACCGCACCCCCACGGCATTCACCTCGGCACGCTTCAACGAATGTGCACCGAATCCACCGACTCAAGAATGACGTCGTTCCTGTACAAAAATTTCTCAGGCGTCTCGACCCGAGCGGCAAAACAATTGCTTGAGGCGGCAGAAATCGAAGAAAAGGGAAAACCCAAATCCATGAAGCCGGACCAGATTCGTGCGCTTATCGAGGCTTTCCAAGGCGAGCGTGTCCTCAACGGCAAGCCGGTAAAACTGCTCAACCCCCCTACCAATTGCCTCTCACCGATTGAAGAATTGCTCATCAAGAAAGGCCTGTCAAAAACCATTGATTCGAGGTTCGTCACGACGATGACACGGTCCCCCACCGTGTCTCAAGGAAACCCCTACCAAGTCGAGGTGGGTTTGATTTTTGGCGACGGGATGGCGGCCGACAAGCCCGTTGAGGTGCTTCGCTTCGCAAACCGTGTGCCGCTGATGTATCAGCAGGGCGGTTGCCTGTTGACGAAAGCCATTGAATCCGTGGATTGGCGCCAGTACGGGCTCGACCAAGCCGGCGGCAGAGGCGTACCGAAAGGCCCAGCAGCGATTCTTGTTCATCTGGCGAGCACCAACGTTCAATTCACCTCCGAAGCAAAAGAAGCGCTTGCTGACAACGGCGAGGTGATGGACGAAGTCAGGAAAGCCATGCTGGAGATGGGTCGTGGTTTGCGGAAGCACCTTGAAAAGAAGAAGAAAATGGTCAAGGTGCAAGAAAAATTCGAACTCGTGAACGACATTATCCCCGCCATCGCAGAGAAATCGGCCATGATTCTCAAGCGCCCCGTTCCCAATCTGGCGGGCTCCATCACCAAAATCATGGGGGCTGTGATCGCCGAAAGCACAACCGCCTGGAACAAAGAGACCAAGATGACGGACGTCTCCATCACGCTGTTCAACTACACGTCAAGAGCCCGCGCCTACACGCTCCTGGCCTCTTGGCCAGAGCGAGAAGGTGCGACCATGGAAGGCAACGACACCGGCGGAAGGAAAGAAGCCACAGGGGTCTGGGCGTGGAAACTTGAGACGTTGGAACCCGGTCAAACCTATACCATCAAGTACGCCCTCAAAGGGCTTGAAAAAGGGGACTGGACCGATACCGACGTGTTCTATCGGGGGAGCCAAGAGGTCATTGGCGCCTCAAAGATGGACGAAAAACTGCTTGAAGAAATTCGCCGTCAAGAAGCACGGGCTGAGGAAGAGGAAGCCCCCGCTGACCCGGTTGAACACAAGGCAGCGCCTGCCCAAGAAGCAGCCGCTCCGGTGGCCGTTGAGGAAGGGCCAAGGCCAACAAGTCAGCAAACCCTGATGGGGTTCGGGAGTGATCGCTGATGTCCGCAAGCCACTCTCCAGCGGAGACAAAGGCCGCCCTGCACGAAGTTGTCACCGAAATGTACGACAAAATCGTCAAGGGCGAACCGCCCACGATGACGCTACCGGTCCGCACCAAAAACAACATCGGGTTTGACAAAACGCTCGGCGTTTACAAGTACGGAAAAAAGCGTTCTGTTCGCGACGCTACCAGCCTGGGCTCGGCGAAGCAACTGTTGCGTGCGCTGCATGTTGTGGAATTTATTGAGGAAATGATCGACGCCGGGAAATCATCGACCTTGAGGGAAATGTACTACATTTCAGAGAGTTGGGGCATGGGTAAATTCTCTTCCCAGAACGAGTCAAACAACCTCGCTGAAGACCTGGAGGTCGTCACCCAATGCCTTCGCGAAGATTTCAAACTGCGGCCGGAAGAAGACGGCGCTCGCATGATTGGAAACATCACGCTGCGCGAGCGCAACCGTCGAGGTGAGTGGATGCGAATCAACGCCAGAGATGACGTCGGCGATTCGGGTTACGGTGTTCCCTACAACGTTGAAGAAGAAAAGATAGAACTGCTTGAACACGATGTCAATTTCATCATGGCCATCGAGACCGGTGGTATGTTTGACCGATTGATTGAGAACGGTTTTGATGAAGATTACAATTGTGCACTCGTTCATCTGAAAGGCCAGCCAGCGCGGTCAACCCGACGAATTCTAAAACGCATGAGCGAAGAATGGGATTTGCCGGTCATTGTGTTCTTGGACGGCGACCCTTGGTCGTTCAGGATTTTTGCTTCCATCGCTTACGGTGCGATCAAGACGGCGCACATTTCTGAATACTTGGCCACACCCACAGCGACCTACCTTGGCATCACTTCCGACGATATCGAAGCGTACGATTTACCGAGCGACGATCTCTCCGCAAGGGACGTTGACGCTTTGAAAGCGGAACTGTCCGACCCGAGATTTGCCGATGCTTGGTGGCAAGAGCAGATCAACATGATGTTGGAATTGGGCAAAAAGGCCGAGCAGCAATCCCTCGCCAAGTACGGTCTGGACTTCGTTACCGACACCTACCTTCCCGAGAAGTTGAACGACTTGGGGCTTGCTTGAGAGCATCAGCGAGCCTTATGGAGGAAGAGGGTTTGGAAAGCAATGATGCAAGCACCTGAGCCTGCGAAGCGTTCGCCTTGGGGCCTCCGGATTGCGGTGGTCGGTGGTGCGATGCTTCTGCTGGGCGTGATCTTGATGTCAACCCAATCCGAGACCATTGGTTCAGTGATGGATCCCAGAGAGCAGCATCACGATGAACCCTACATCGGTACCGGTACGTTTTGGTCGGAACAACCTCTCAACGACACATGCTACAGGTTCTACCAAATTGTTGGTGAGCCCGAGATGTCGGTGGAACTCTATCGCGTGGACGGGTACTCGCTTGCCGGTGAAGCGCTGGAGGAGAGTAACTGCATGCTCGACTGGCAAGCCATGTCGACCGACGGTACTGAATTTGAAATCCGCTCGTCTTGGGTGCTCAACGAATCGGGCGAGTACGCCCTGAAAATCGCCTGCGAGGAAGACTGCTCGGAAACGAAGGGTTGGTTGGTCTCGGTGAACGCCATTCAGGACGGCCTGCTATCCTCAACGGGCCTGGTGGTTGGCGGCGTGATGTGCTGTCTTGGTGTGTTCACCACGCCCGTTGCTCTGATCATCTACTTCGCCTCGAAACCCAGCAAATCGCCCCGCGTGATGATGGTCGGCGCTGACGGCAATTTGGTGCCGATCACCGACGTGAACCCCGAACATCCAACCTTGTTTACGCAGCCGGATGAAAACACTGTCCAGCAGCAGACGGTAGCGCCGCCGTTTGCCGATACCGCGGAACGCCAACCCTCAGAAACCTATGTTGATGGTTCGCAAGACGTCTCCGCTGGAGCCCTGTTGACCACAGAACAAATCTATGCTCTCATGCGAGGTGACGTTGAAGGCGCCCAAAACCACGCAAGAGACGGGCGATTCCGGTCCACCACCGCTGAAGAAACGATACAAGACGCAGCAAACGCTGCGGCCATCGCGTCTTGGGACGAAGGCGTGCCTCTCGCCGAGCCTCAACCCGTTCAACGAACATCAACGAAAGCAAAACAACCACCGACTCAACAAAAGCCAGCGAAAAACAACGACGCATGGAAAGATTGGGATGAACTTTGAGCAAACGGTGCGTTCATAGGGGAGTGGTTACTACCCAACCTCAAGTTGAGGAGTATGACCGGTATCGACAACGCCCTCTATTTGCTTCAGAACAAAGTGCGACGGCAAATTCTCGAACGCCTCGCCAGAGAACCCCACTACCCCATGCAGCTGGCCGAACTTATCGGCGTGAGTCAGCCCGCTGTGGTCAAGCACCTCAAAGAACTCGAAAAGGGCGGCATGGTTTCCAAAAACAAGGTGCCGTCAGAGAAAGGTGGACCACCAAGGACCATTTACGCCGTTGAACGAGCCATGTCCATACAGGTCGACATCGGTCCCGATTTGTTTCGGTGTGAAGAACGGAAACTGCCTGCAGGAGGGCCAATGCGTCTCTCCAGCGCTCTGCCGGCTGCGTCGATCCCGGTCGCGGAATCGTTGAGTGGACGGAAGAAAATCGCCGTGGCGGAAGGTCTGGCGCACATGCGCACCCTGGCCACCGTTTTGGAGGATCTTGACGCCCAGAGAGACGCCCTTATTTCGCTTCACCAACATGTCCGCCAACGCGTCTCCGCCGCAGTTGAGGCGGATTTCGACTCCTACGAAGAGCGCAGCATCATACAGACCATGGTGGAGGCCACCGGCGACAGAATTGACCTCACCTCCCTTGTTCAGCAGGAATTGATGGGGCATCCCAACGTCGGCGACGTCATCAACACCCTTCGCTCCCGATTGGAAAAGCAGATTGCCAGGCGGTCAGGGCAAGTGATTGCTGCGCCGCTGGACACGGAACTGCGCTGGTACCTCGGTCCGAGAACCAAGTGATTTCAGCATCAGTTGCCCGCTTCGTCAGAGAGGACCGAAACGAGTGAAGACTGCTCAGCCAACCGCTTGTTCACTTCGTCTCTTCGGCCTTTGCCTACCAGGTAGACGACGCCCAGAAGAGCGATGGTGAGAACGATTACAGCGAAGGGCAGGGCCGTCTTGCCAACAATTTCCTTGGCGACGTCGAAGACCGGGCTGCTGGATTCCAAGTCGTCGGGAATCAGGTAAACGTTGTCGTCTTCCGACGCTTCAACGATTTCGTCGCTCGGGTCAACGACAACGTATACGCCTTTGCTACCGGCTGAGACCGGATAGAGAAGGTAGATTTCCACTGCTCGTGAATCTTCACTGTCATCGGGTGCGAGAAGCGCACCTACCACTTGGCGCATGACGACGTGTTCCTCATCACAACCGTTTTCACGGATTTCCTTTGTCAATTCAGAAGAGGACTTGTCGTACTCGCACAGGACGATTTCAATGTCTGTAGCGTGCACGTTACCGTCGTTCTCCAGAATGATACCAATGGGTATGGTCGAGTCGACATCGGCGGAAGTGGACGGTGGCATGATGATCTCGGCAACCTTGAGATTTGGTGCTCGCAATCGGAGGGTGACAACCATCTCGTTGGTGTCCAACATGTCGCCAGCCCAATCCGGTGAGTCGTCATGGTCACCATCGTTTTCCATGTCGCCAAACTTGGAAACGACTTTCAAACCGATGTTACGCGTGTCCAAAGCTGCTTGTGTACCGACTTGAATTGCGGCGACAACGGTGAGCGTTTCGTAGGGCGCCATCTCGGGAAGTCGCCACTCGTCAAGATCCGTAAGGTAAACACACTTCTCTTCGGGATAGGATGAGGCGGTGGAAAGCATCGCTTCACACGATTCCTCAACCACAAGGTCGGCGCTGAGTTGACGCATGATGTACCAGCTCACGTCCCATCCGACCAAGGCTTCCATGCCGGGGAGTTGGCTCGGCACGCCGTCTGCGTCGCGAGACGCCGAGTGGTTGTTCAAGGTTGGAACATCCGGTACGTTTCCGTTGTTCGATATGTTCACCGTAAAGCGGACGATGCGTCCGGGTGCGGAGGTTTTCACGGCGTTGTCGACGGTTGGATCCATCGTGATTTGCATGTCATGGAACTCGTTTACCGTAACCGTCAACACCACACTGTCTCGAATTCTGGTTTCCCTGCCAGAGGCGTCTGGATAGACTTCCTCAGAATAGGCTTGCATGACAACGGTGTATTCGCCTGCGGTGACCCTGTCTGGGACGTTCATGATGACTTCAAAGTCTTGATGTGTATCGGGAGAAAGTTCCTGCAGGGTTTCGCGCGGAATGTCGATGTCCCAAATCACGTCTACACCCGAGGCGTCGGTAACCCTCGCCAGGCGGAAATCGAACCGATCTGGGCCGTTTCCGTCATTCACGACGGTCATGGGCAAGGAGATTTGTTCGCCGGGGTTGACGCTCATCGAGGTCCCAACCGCTGGGTCAATGCCCGCATCAAGATCAAAGACGTGCTCCACGTTCGTTGAAAGAATGGCCGAATCGGATATCCTTGGATAGCCGTCAAGGTAGCCTTTCAGCGTGATGGCCGGGCCGAGTCCAGCCGTGGCGTTCTGCGGTGCACAGACATGAACCGTCACTCGCTTGGTCACCTTCTCTGCAGTACCAGGTATCGTCCAGGCGATCGGGTCTCCAAGACCGTCGCCGGCGTCTGCGGAGCCGGTAGCGTTTGCGAAGTCAACGATGACGACCCAGTTTTCTTGTCGCCATGCGTCCATGGCAATACCGTCGGGTTTGGCCTCTGGTGCGCCGGGGGTAGCGAACACCAACTCACCGCTGTCGAAGTTCTTGGTGACGTCGACGTCGTAAGAGGCGCATTCGCCCGGTTTTATCTGAGAGGAACGGTCATCCACTGCAAACACGATATTACCGGTCGAGCGGATCGAAACGAAAACGCCCAACTCCAGAATATCGTAGGTGCCCTTTTCAACGGACTTGATGGGCTCGCCCTCCGACCAGCCTTTGACGTAGATAACGAAGGCTCCAGGATCTTCTGATGTTGGAACGAAAACTTCGAGGTTCTTCGTGACCGACTGCCCCGGGTCCAATTCAACACGGATGGGGAAGTTCACCTGCCAGCCAAACGGTAGCAACCATTCCTGCTGCCCTTCGAGGCTGTTCGGGTCCCAGAAGACAAACGCATCGTGGACGTTACCGGTGTTGGTGATGGTGATGGAAAAGATGGCTGTGTCGCCCTGTTCGATGTCGGCCATGCTGTGTGAAGTGTCGAGGTTGATGCCGTGGACGACGTCCATCAGCGTGAGCGTGATGAGGTCGTTTTGGATAGCGGGGTCCTTGTACGATTGCGCAGTGACACGGATTTCCGCCAGTTCGTCGCCGTTGGCTTGGTAGATAGAGGGGGCTTGCACTCGCATGTAGAACCGGACGTTCTCGCCGCCTTCAAGGAAAATTGGTGTGTCGGGGAAAATGCTTGAGTGGTTCGATGCAAAGTAGAGGTTGGCCGTCCAGTTCATTGGCACGCCCGATATGTTCAATCCGTACGTGTCAGCAACGAGATCTTTTGGTCCCGGTGTGGAGTTGTTCATGGTCATGTTGTAGATGGTTTGCTGGCCGGGTTCGATGACGTGATAGAACGTCTCCCCCTCGTCAAACTCGACATCAACTTGACCGGTCAAAACGTGCGAATAACAGATCGTGAACCGGTTGTTATTACCGTCGTCACCGCACTTGTTGGTGTCCGACCAAGCGATGTGGGCGCCGCTTCCAAGGTCGTTTGAGAACGCTGGAGGCATGCCTATCGCTGGCTGTCGACCGCTGTTTGGACCAAGTTTGTTCGAGTTCCATGAAGTAACAGCAACGGCCTCCCACGGATCAAGCGCCGTTTCGCCGTCGCCCGTCAGATCGGTTTGGTTGAGGCGAACGTAGAGAACTTCTTCGTTAGCGGAGAGGTTTCCGGAGTCAACCCAGGCGATGTGGACGTTGTTTTGGTCGTCGGTCAGCAAGGATGGGAAGACCGAGTTTCCAGCGTAAGGTGAGGCCGGTGGTAGGCCGTTCTTTCCTTCGACGTTGGAAACGGGTGTGTCGTTGATTTTCTTGATGGCGTACGTGGACAGGCCTTCTTCGGCCCCGTCCCACTCACCGGCGCCTTGCAGGCGAAGTTTGGTGTAGTAGACTTCGTAGTTGACGTCCTTCTCGAAGCCGTAGTCGCGTCCGTCCATCCAAGCGATGTGAGTGTTGCCTTGGCGGTCAACGCCAATGGAAGGGTGGAAGGAGTAGGCATCGTCGATGGTGACGCGAGTGTCGTTCACAACCACAAGATGGCCGTCTGAACCTGCTCCCGTGTCCTCGGCATAAACGCCGCCTTGCGCCGAGTGCCCTGGCGAGCCTGGGGTGAAGCTTGGGTCGTTGTTCATCTTGGCATAGGGGTCAAGAACCGACATGTAGATCTCTCGAGAGTTGTTGGTCGAAATGTACACCATGGCTTCAACGAGGAGGGCCATTTGGTTGTTGCCTGAGCCCGATGGGAACTCGTAGGCTTGGCCACCAGCGTCGGTGTTAGCGAGGGTGTTTCCGGGGCAGTTCCGCGTTTGTGTTGAAACCACGCCGTTCGGGCACTGAACCAAGTCCATGAAGTGAGATTGGATGTTGCCTGCACCGCCGTAGCCTTGTCCGTAAAGACCGACTGGGACCACGCCAGCGAGAATGCAGTTGTCGTGCGCTTCCTGAATGGCCGCTTTGTCATCGGCTTGCTGCGAAGGATCGCCGTCCTTTGGACCCTCGTCGGAAACGGGTATGACGATCTTCGTAGCGTTTGGATTCCATCGATGGTCCGCCTGTGTTGGTGGGTTGCCAGGAACGTTACCGGCGGCGTCTTTCCAAGAAAGGCAAGCCCAGTTTGTTCCAGGGCCCCAGTCTTCGCCGGAATACCCAGAGTAGGTGTTACCGTTGTAGATGGTTCCAGGCAGTTTTCGGATACCTCCAGAATCGTCGCCGGGGGTTTGCCCGAGCGGCGTTGTTCGGGGGCCTGTGTTCTTGTTGTAGCCCTGACAGTTACCGGAACTGGCCGCACCCGGCAGCGTATTACCAAGGCCGTAAATGGTCTCGTAAACCGTCATGTTACCTTCTTCGAGAAGGGGTTTAATGCCCTGGAAGTTTCCACCGCTGGCGAAATTTCCACCGTAGATGACCGTGCAAATGTCGGCCCACTCAGAGTACATGGAACCTGAGGTGTCAACGATGAACGCAAGTTCAACTTTGCCGCCTCGCGTGTCGTCCCATGCGATTTGCACATAGTCGTTGGCGTCAACGACCACATCGGGGTGGCCCTTGTGGCCGATGATGGGTGTAAGAAGCGTGTCGTCGAACAAGGTCACAATGGCACCGGAGCCAATGTCTGGCTGAATCATGGAGTAGTAGATTTGGGGTTGGTTGAAGAAACGACCGAGCTCGTCATAGTTGTCCTGCCAAACGATGTGCACGTTGTTTTGGCTGTCAATGTCGAGAGCGGGCCAATCCCTGTTTTGCGAGCGACGTGAAATGATGGTGTCATCAATGGCGGAGATGGTCCCGTCATCGGAGGCCATCCCGTCCATTGGAGCCGACCAAGGCGAGAGCGCTGTGTACATGATGGAGTGCTGTCCCGCTTTGTCGGCCCACACGACGTGGATGCGGTCAAATTCGTCGACAGCAAGGTCGGGATGCCAAATCTTGTGAAGTCCAGAATTGGTGATTTGGGTGGCATCGATCAGGGTTTCGCCACGGGGTGAAATCATGGCGTAGTAGAGATGCAGGTTGTTTCTGGTCCACACGACGTGAACGTTACCTGAACTGTCGGAGCCAACGGCGGCTTGCGAATCGGAGGAAGTACCGCCGTCGACGATTTGAATGGCTTCGGTGATCACAACGGTGCTTGCGCTGACCGTAACGGACGCGATCAACAACGACGACATCACGGACAAAACCATGAGTGAGGCTAAACTGATAGATTTCATTTTTTGACGCATAGGTATACCCCGGACTTCTCTAATTTCTCGTGTATCTAATCATACTTAACCGCGTCCCCTTTCGGTCATTTCTCACCGAGAGGGAAAACATGGAAAATGCGACCTTTTGATAGCCCATGTTGCGGACAAACCTGAATGCTCAAGCCCACTCGCTCGGGTCAAATCCGGAGCCGAAGGACATTTTCTCGTCGAATTCAATTTCGGCGGCAGGACGAAGATCGCCCGTGATGGAAGGGCCGTCCCCGGTTGGCTTTGATTTCGCCCAATCGTCAACTGGACCTGGTTTACCAACGCCCGGTCCGTAAGAGTATTTGATCTCGTGAATCAGGGCGAGCTTGGCCAGCCACAACCGGCGGAGGCTGTTCATGAATTCGTGCTTGTTCAATCCATCAAACCAAATCGGCAAACTGACGTTAAACGCTTGCAAAGGTCCGGGTTTCTTCTTGCCTTCATGACCCATATGAATGACCCAGTCAACACCGGTTCTGATGAGGTGCAGACGGCTCTCATGAATCCACTCAGCCCAATCACCAGCCTCATCGCCCATATGGCTCTTCATTTCTTTTTGTTGGCCCTCATCAACACGGGTCATGCTCGAAACGGCGACGAGGTCGCGCCCTTTTGGTACAACGATGGCGAACATGTGCCCCTGTTTTCCGCTTGGGTAGCGCACGAGAAAGTGCGCATGGGCGCGAGGGTCTTGTTGCGCCTTGGCTGAAAGACGCTCTTCGGAAAGCCACTTTTTGAGCAAATCCACCGTCTCATCAGGCGTCATGGTAACCCCCAATGTCTCCTCCTGTTTGAATGCACCCGTTCAGGAGTTGATTTTGTCCAACAGGCGACCAAGTCGCGTTTTTTCTTCGGCCGGAAAGCGAAATCTGGTCCAAGCCTTTCTCGTGTCAACCCAAACATCCCACGCCGAAGCGAACGACTTACCGCTGGCCCAAAACAGAGGGAAGCAGGCGATGAAGACCAAGACAAGGCCCAACAGCGGTGAAGCCCCCCCAACCTCAAGCCAAGATGAGGACAACCCTAATGCCGACGCCAGAGCTTCCCGGTTGAGGTAAACAAGAACGGTCCAGAGCCCTGCCACGACAGGCCAAATCAAAAGGGACCCGAAGAAGGCGGCGAGGAACTGGAAACTCGTTCTGGCGTCCAAGCCTTCGTCGGTCGAATCGCCCAGCAACCTACCAAGGGTAATTTGTAGCCCAAGCGACGTGATGGAGAACGGCAGCAAGGCTGCGAACAGAACGACAGAAAGAACGGCAGAAGGAACACGTCCCCAACTCGCTTTTCTGAAAACCTGCCCCTTCGCTCCGAGATCGCGACCGTCAAGACCGGCTGTATCGAGCAGTTCCGCAGCCTCTGAAGCGTGTGCCATCCGCTCCCCTCCCAGCGGTTGTGGTGGGAAAGTGGTGGTGGAGCCAGGCCAAGTGTCTCGAACGTTTCGTGCAGCCAGCACCTCTTCTTCCCACGTGTGGAGCTTCTTTCCCTGCTCTCTCGCTTCAGCGTGAGCAAGGAGGTGTACGGCTCGATGTTCTTTCCAGGTGGAAGCGTTTGGTGTGAGGTAGGGGAGTTGCTCTTGCAATGCATCACGAAGACGATGTACGGTCGATTCTGGAGGTTCAATCCAGCCGCCTTGTTGAACAGCCTCCACCATCGCCGAGGGCACCATATCGTCAACGATTTCAATCGGTTCGCCAAACTCGATAAATTGGTCCGTGCGGAAATGTTCCCGTCTTCGGAAATGAAGCCCTACTGGAACCACCTTGGGAAGCGGCATCTCCTTGGATTTTGCAATAGCGGCAGCTGCCAAAACAGTGCGTATTGGACCGGTTTTGAACCGAATCATGTGGGCATTGCTGTGGCTGGTACCCTCGGGGAAAAGCACGCATCCAAAGCCGTGTGCAACGCCGCTCGAAAGAGCGAGAAGGGATCTTCCGTTGAGGTGTAACGCTTCCTCTTCGGTGCATCCTCCTCGCAACAATTCGGCTTTCCGCACAACGGGTTGGACCGCTAAACGACGCGTCCACCAACCCAAAAGTGGGCGCGTGACCAAATCGTGCCGTGCACCAACGACGAATTCTTTTGGATGATTGAGGAAAATGGCCAACGGATCCATCAACCCGTTGGTGTGCCAGCCGCAACACATGGCGCCCGGCCCGGCGGCGGACAACGGGACTGCGGATGACGTAGCCCTGGTGCGAAATTGAACACTTGAAACCCGTCGGCACATCCAGAACGCTATTTTTGTCCAAAAGTAAGAACCGGGGACAGAGGCGCTGTACGTGGGCAAGGGAGCGGTTAGCAACTTATCGATTTTCATCTTCTTTGCCGATGCGGAGAGGATTGGGAGTGCTTCGCCGTTGTGGACCATCTCGTCCTCTTCGGTGATGATGGTCGCCATGTCTACACGTCCTGAAGGCGGTTCGCCAAAGCAGCAAGGGCTTCGTGGTTCGGTTCAGAGGCGGGAGTGTGTGGCCACATCGCCATCAACGTTCGTCCTCCGTCGTCCGTGGTTCGGGGCAGCACGTGAACGTGGACGTGGGGTACTTCTTGCCCCGCTAAGGGACCGTCGTGGACGCAAACGGTGAAATCGACCGTGTCGAAATGCTGGCTCAGGCGATGTTGCACCTCCTTCACGCCCAGCATCAATTGCCCCAACTCGTTGGCGTCAAGTTCCGACAGGCGCTGAGCAGGACGGTTGGGGATCACCAAGGTATGACCCGCCCGGCGCGGAAAAATGTCCAAAAACGCATACCATCCGTCGCCCTTTGCAACCATGTGCGAAGGGATGTCGCCGCTGAGAATCCTCTCAAAAAGCGTGGTCATGCTCAACCCTAAACGGCTGATGTCTTTTTTCATTGTGGAGGAAGCACCCAGTGGCCACCAGCGCCTTTCTTTATGGCAAGGTTGCCAAGTTTACCGTTTTGGTCGACGGTGATGTGATGCATGAATTCATCGTTCGCTTCAGGGTAGTCCTCCCGCCGAAACGTTCCTCGAGACTCTTCTCTGGCAAGACCGCTCTGCACCGACGCAGTGATCATTCGCACGGCCGCTTGAGTCCGAAGCACTTCAAGCAGGTTTGTGTTGGCGATGAGCGAGGATTGGTCAAGGAACAGCGACTCAGCGCTAAGTGAGATCTGTTCAAGTTTGGCAAGAAGGTTCTCCATCGTGCCGGCTGAACGGCTGGCAGCGGGGTTGTAACTGGCTTTGAGGTTGCTCATGACCGTGCCGCACCTCACGACGTGCGTGGCGTCACCGCTTTCCATCATGGCCGTGATGTCAGCCTCAGCTTCAACGATGGCCGCCTCGAGGCTGGCAGCGGTGCTGAATTTTCGAGACGCTGCCCACTCGCCTGCATGCTTACCTGCAACCTTTCCAGAGCGCAGAGCATCGAGAAGACGGTTGCCGCTGAGAGCCGCCGCACCGTGGAGGCCAGTGCATGAAGCGTCACCTGCTGCGTAGAGGCCGGTAAACCATCGAGACCACGTACCGACAACGCATCGTCCACTGCCGTCGACAGGGAGGCCACCGATTGTGTGGGAAATGTTTGGCTCGAGTGGAAGGGTTTGACGGTTCATGTCAATCCCTGTCCGCTGCTCGACAAGACGGAAAAGGGAACCCCACCAGACCGCCGTCTGACCAAGTTCGCGTGCGTCCAAAACGGGTTGAACAGCAGCAAGAAGCGCGTCGTTGATGGCCAGGGAAGATTGTCCAGTCGTCTCAATCGGTGCGCCAGAGGCCTCGTGGAGTTTAGCACCGTCGAGCAGAAGGCCGGTCGGCAGCATCACGTCTGTGCCCTTGATGGTCAGCGGGTGGTGCATCATGAATTCCATGTCGCGAAGCGATACGCCGGCTCGAAACGCCATGTCCATGCCCAAACCGACGATACCTGAAGAAAAGGCGCCCTCAAACCCTTCATCCGCAATAACCAGAGCTTTGCATTGAAGGCCAATGATGCGCCCGTTGACCATGTCAACCACAACAATCCCCTCAACGGACTGGTTGGTCTGGACCAAGGTGAGGGGGACCTGGTCGCCCCTGCGGATGACGCCGTGACGCATGCATTGCTCTTCGCCAATTTGCTGAAGGGCGCGTGCCGTTGCGCTTCCTGCATCAACCGTTCGCGGTTGCTGGTGGCCTGGCCCCTTTCGCACCATCGGAAGTCCTTGCTGGTCCCTTCTAAAGTTGAAACCGCGCCGCTCGAGAAGGTCAACCTGCTTGATGGCTTCAGCGGTGGTTGCAGCGACGACGTCTTGATCGCAAAGGAAGGCTCCACACCGAATGGTATCCTCGCGGTGGCTGCGGTTGCTGGCCTCTTGCAACGAGGCGGAAAGCCCTTCGAGAGACGCCATGCCAGGATCTCCCAACCCAGAGGCGGACATCATCAACGTGCTCGCGCCGGTCTTCGCAGCCTCGGCCGCAGCTTGCAACGCTGCTGGACCGTCGCCAATGACGATGACATCCCACGCTTCCACTCAAACGCCCCCGACATTGCCGAAGTGGGGGCCTGCCATAAGGTGCGCGCTTGACCTACCAGCAAAACGGCTTTGGGTTTTGTTTCACGTTCGTCTCAGACCTTCGGCAAGGGCCGGTTTGACCAGAGACGAGCGCGTTCCAAGTGTCGGTTTTTCTTACGGGTGTGGAAATTGGATTCGCGCTTCACCATGGTGCGGAGGACACGAGATTCGATAACAACGCCCTCTTCGTCTCGTAAAATCACCTGCACATAGCGGTCTATTTCTTCACGCTCCGGCCAAGCGACGCCGAGCCACAACACAACGCCTTGCTGAAGATACCTCGGCACCCAGTCCAGGGCATCGTCCTCTCCCTCCGCGTTCAGGCTGACCGATTTCCGAGGTGGAGGGCATGCTTGAAGTTCAAATCGATGATCTCTCGCAAACGGTTCGCCGCCCGGGCAAACGACCTCGATTCTCGCCACGGCGTGGTCAAAGGTTTGGTTGTTCAAGGCGATGAACAAATGACCAGTCCCATCACCGCATTCAGGGTCCAAAGCCACGTCCATGCGCCATGGCGAGCGAAGCATGCTTGGGGTTCCCGAAAGAAGGTCCAACTGAAGGCGTTCAAGCAGGCGGAACGCACTCGGTTGCCAAACGCGCGCGTGAGCCAACAGGCGCTGCAGCGAACGCCAGTTGAACTTCCTTTCTTCATCGAGAAGAATGTCGTTAAGAGCATCGGGACGGATGAATTCCCGGAGCTCGTTGGCGGCCGTATCGTCGCTCAAATCACCTTTCGCATGGAGGTGAAGAATGTACAAGACCCGTTCCCATGCCTGTTCTTTGTCATAACCAGGAAGAATGCTGTTGTGAAAATCGTTCAGCCAGGTACGCCAGTCAAGGTAGAGGTCGGGATCCAAATGCAACACGATGAGTTCCCCAAGGATCGAGCCCAACTGAGTAGGGTGGTGCGTTGGCGCGTGATGGACGAGGCAGGGCATCCTGTCGCCCTGCTGTCGCACAACGTCGGATGTAAAAAAGGAGTGAAAAGAATGGGCGAAGCCCAGGGTCATCGATATCAGGAATGAAAGGTTCCAAACGAGCGAATCTTCGCGGATGACCGTACCGAGACCAAGGAGGAAGACAGCGCTTGCGGCCAAGAGACTGTTGACGGTGTTGTGCCTTCGAACATCCGTTAAACCCTCAAGAATTCTGTCCATCCCCGGCTGAGAACGCAGCGAAAGTTTGCCACCGGAGGCGTCATCGTTCGTCTCACGCAAAGAAATGCGCGCCTGTATGGACTGCCACATCGACTCTCCGGCAAGGAGTGACGGGAGTGTGGCAAGCACGAAGGGGATGGCCCAGAACAAGATGACAATGCCTGGGTGAGCGGGTGCAAACGATGGGCGAATGACCGAAAGAAGGGCCACAATGGCAACACTGGCGCCGAAAAGAAGTCGCACCCACATCGTTGCTGGGTGACGGGCCACTCCCCCAAATCGCATGCGGAGGAGCTCCTGCTGTTGCCATTTCTCAATCGTGCGCTCCAGTGGGTTTTCGTTGCGAGCAAAACCATGCCCGTACGGATCGGGGAGCAAGTTCGCTGCATCCGAAGGGTCTTCCGCCATGGTCTCCCCGCTCCTCGTAAGGGTGATTCGGTTAAGGCTCTTATTCAAAACTTGGCGGGCGTGGCAGGATTCGAACCCGCGATCTCCGGCTTAGGAGGCCGGTGCATTATCCAGCTGTGCTACACGCCCAACAATCGCTGGTGGGCAACCTTTCATGACGGTTGCGATGGGGCAGAAGAGAAATGCTGTTGGCCAATTTCAGCAATCCGGTGAAGAAGTTCCTCCAGTTGTATCCGTTGTTGGGCCGAACGCTGGAGGCGCATGTCGCACGCTGAGACGACGTCCAACAAACTAGCAAGCAATGGCTCAGGATAATGGGTTCTGCCGGCGACGAGAAAGTGGTGGAGGCGATCGACGACACCCCTGCCATCCAATTCATGCGTGCGCATCATCTGGTCCAAAGCCCCCATGGCGCCCTTCAGAACACGCGTGTTCTTCTCGCCATGGCGTTCCCATTTCCAATCGTGAATTCGGCCGCGTAGCGCTTCCTCCAGAATCAGTTGAGCTTCCCTTCGGCTGCTGTTGGCCATGAGCAGTTGGACGTTCTTTCGGTCGCCGAGAAGGCGGCGCTGTGCAAGAAGTTGAAGCGTGAAGATGGCTTTTCTCAGGTTCCCGTTCGCCACGTGCGCAACGTCACCAAGAACACCAATCGTGGGCTGAAGATTTTCTTGCTCACTGATGGATTCCAACCGTTGCTCGATCATTAAACGATTCAACGATGGCATGCGAACATGCTGCGTCCGACTTCGAAGCGCCTCTATGATTCTTGACGGGGTGTGTGTTGTAAACACAAAACGAGCGCTGCGGCTGCTTTCCTCCATCATCCGACGCAAGTACGACTGGCGTGCATGACCCAAATAATCGGCGTCTTCAATCACGATGATTCTTGAGACCGGTGCGAATGTGCCGTCTTCTGGGCGTGCGGATTCTTCTCCAGCGGGAGGAGGGGAAGTTTCTGAGGTCAGGCTGATGTTATGGTCGAACGCATCAAGACTCGTCCTGCCAGCCAACGTGTCTTCGGACCCCGATCCTTCAGGCCGAAGAAAGGCTTCGAATTTGGCCATCGCTCCTGATGTTTTGCTCAGGTCCCTTGCTTGGAGAACGTGGGTCGTTGAACGCCAGGACGGACCGAGGACTTGGCGGCAGACCAGATGTATTGCGGCGGTTTTGCCGCAGCCGGCACCACCTGAAAGAAGAAGATGTGGTGGGTTGGCTTGGACCGAGAGGTTGGTCAGCGATTCCTTGACATGCGTCGATGTAAGAAGATCTGCGAAGAGAACCGGCTTGTGTTTCTCAAGCCAGACCGTCATGAACCGATAGACCGGACCATGGTCTTTGAACTCTGCGAGCGGTTTGCTTACTCAGCGTTCAAACGCTTCGTTCCGTGCCGACGGAGCTTCATGAAGATGCGAGAGCCGCAGGCTTTGCAACTGATTCCGTTTCGTTCTCTGTGGAAGGATTCAAGACTTCCACACACGGCGCATTTGTAGTCAACAAGTTCAACCATAACGCTCTCTCCGCACCTCGCGACCTCGCGTCCTGTTTTGAACCTTTCATTGGTTCTCTCGAGAGACCAGGATTCAAACCGGAGGATGCCGGTTCACCAAGACGCCCGCGTCGATGGTGATCATCAGCACTGGCCGCCCACAAGACCGGGCATCAGTCGAACACGGCTTCCAGCAGCGAGGTTCATGTCAGCAATGTCGCTGGTGCTCACAAGCTGGTCGTTCACGAACACCCAAGAGCCTTGGGTCTGGCTCGCCTTGTCTGCAAGTTCACGCTGCGTCATCTGGACCGTTGAGTGTCCGGAAGCGTCGGCGATTTCAACTTCGAAGGTCGGGTCTTCTTTTCCGCCCACAAGACCGGGCATCAGGCGAACACGGCTTCCGGCAGCGAGGTTCATGTCAGCAATGTCGCTGGTGCTCACAAGCTGGTCGTTCACGAACACCCAAGAGCCTTGGGTCTGGCTCGCCTTCTCAGCGATTTCACGTTGGGACATCTGGACCGTTGAGTGTCCAGAAGCATCGGCAATTTCTACGTCAAACATCGTTTCGTTGGTCATTTTTTTCCACCTTTTGGAGTATGAGTGGATGAGAGTATATGAAGAACACAAGGAACAAGGGTTCACGCAAAATGGGAGGCCAGTCAAACCCTGCCTTTACGGTGCTCAAATCCAATGCTTTGGGAATTCTAGGGTATTTGACTTCGTCAAATCTTCAGGTTCGCCTGCCGTGAAAGAAGGTGAATTTGCATGCTGTGCTCGAGCATAGCGGCGTTGGCCCATGCCTGGTCGAAGTCAGCGCCAACCGCATAGGCACCGTTTCCTCGCACAACCACGCAACGCATGCCACCTTGGTTCAAGGCCTCGGCAACCTGACGCAGGTAATCTTCTGGGTTATCCGGGTCCGGATCAACAACGATGATCTTGCCGATGTGCTGCTTGCCGATTTCATCCAGTGGTGTCAGTAAAATCAGATCTTTCTCGCAACTCGCAGCCGTTGTGTGTGGGCCATGCATGTGGATAACAGCCGCAGGTCCACCGGTTACCACCGAAACGGAGGCCAGCACGACTTCCAGAACGTGCCAGTCGGCCGGTGCATGCCGAGGAGCGGGGGAGCCCAACTGGGAGGCGCAGAGGCTGCCTTCGTTGAGGCGCGGCAACGTGACCATGTGTTTTGTTGAAATCATGATGCCGGGTTGCTCGGGGTGAATCATGGCAAGCGAGCCCATGGTGGCTCGCACCAAGTGTTCTCGGTCAAGTTGCCGACCAAGCCGCACGAAATCAGAAACAACATAGGAGGGTATGACGAGGTTGTCCTCCACAAGGGGCGGCATCGGAGGCTCCTCCATCGCCTCGATGACTTCGGTAGCGCCAACAACCGATTGTCGCAGTCGGGCGTTTTCCATGTGAAGACGTTCGAGTTCGGCCTCTTTCTCTGCCAGCAGGTCAAGGGTGGCCTGATCCGTTGTTGCGGATGGCGGCGATGCGTCGCCCTCATCCTCCACCGTTGGAGAGGTTTTGTCGCCCTCTGGTTGGTCTGTCGGTGCTTCTTCATCAGGAGATTCGGCCTGAGGTTGGTCTTTTGCTGATTCTTCATCAGCCGACGTCTCTGCTTCTGAGGTTTCGTCTGTTTCGATTTCAGGCGTGCTGTCAGAAGGGTCCGCCGTCTCGGCTTGCTCGCCTTCTTCAGCGGTCGTTTCCTCGGCGTCCTCAGGTGCG
>CACODE010000011.1 GCA_902625885.1 uncultured Candidatus Poseidoniales archaeon | reverse complement strand
AAAAGCGACCACCAACGCATCACCGTCCCGCCGGATTTTCCCCATGGCGTCAACGGGCGTCAAATCGTTCAAACCTCTCCCGAGTTCAGAGACGTCTTTCGCTTTCTCGCCGTGCACGATCCAGCGCTCCAATTCAGGCAGCGAACGTCGGAATTCTCCAGCATGTTCCACCGATAAGCGCCAAAAAAGAAGCATCGTTGCTGCAGCATCGGCCGCCGCCGTGTGTGCTGCCTCAAGACGAATACCGTGTCGACGGCAGAGGGCTCCGAGGTTGTGGGGTCTGGGAAGGCGCAAACGGCGAACAAGTTCCAACGTGTCCATGATGGCTTTGGGCTGGGGCGCCAACCTCCCCATCCTGAGGAATTCCGTTTTCAGCATTTGAAAATCGAAATTTCGGACATTGTGGCCGACAAGGATAGCACCGTCGATCAGTTCAGCCAGTTCATCAGCGACCGAACTCAACGGGGGTTTGTCCCTGACATCGTCGTTGGTTATGCCGTGAATGTTGCTGGCGTCAATCGGGATGCGTATGCTTGGTTTGACGATTTGCTCCACGTTAACCGATGTGCCGTCAGCGAGGGTGCCAATGAGGGCATACTGGACGATTCGGTCGTTGTTGGTGGAAACACCAGTGGTTTCCAAGTCGAAGGCCAGCACCTTTTCGCCGTGGAAGAGGTCTTGGGCCATGCTTTGTGTTTTGATGGCACCCTCTTTGAACATCACTCTCAAACCTCATGACATGCTCAGCCCAACATGGGCCTGCGGGATTGGTTCACATCCGGTAAGCACCGGGCAACGTCAACCGAAGAAAAGGAAGCTTCTTCTGCGGTTGAAGAGAACGATGCCTTGGCGTTTGCCCAACTTCAGGCGACGAGGACCAGCGAAGCCGCGGCTCTGTTTGATGAACATGAACCAGAAGCAAACCCGTCGGTGGCCATTGAAGCGCCTTACGATGCAAGCGAGGCGCTTGCAGAAGACCTGCTCTCGGAAGGCGATCACAGTTTCACTCATGTTGATGAAGTGGAAATCACGGATGTGGAGGCTCTGGAAGATCACTTGCTTGATGCCTCCATCGAGGGCGACATCCCCGAATCGGTGGTGTTTGAGTCCGACAAAAAATCAGGTTCTGTTTAATGTTGGAGACGAACCATTAGATAGGGAAAGGTGGACAACTAGGTCATGTTGGGTAGACGTAAGGAGCGCTTGTTCGCTTTGACCATGACCAACATCATGCTGTTGACCCTTGTTTCGGGGTGCATCGGAGCCTTGGACAACACCGTTGACCCTCGGGCCTCCCTTGAGGCCTTTCCAACCCTCATTCAGGAAGGCGAAATGGTGACGTTGGACGCCCGCGACTCATCACCGGTTGAAGGGGTCCTCACAACCTATGCGTGGGATTTTGGTGACGGTACCACCGCCGAGACCATCGTCGGCTACACCTCGCACTCTTACCTTACGTACGGACAATACACGGTTCGCCTCACCGTGACAAACGACCAAGGTGGCACCGACGATGCCATCGCAACCGTCGTGGTCAACGGCGCTCCAAACATCAACATCTCCATGCCGAAAACGGTACGAGCAGGGGACGCCGCCCTTCTTGACGCTTCAGCTTCCTTTGACCCAGAGGGCAACGACCTCACCTATCGGTGGGACTTGAATGCGCTTGAGGACACCGACGGCGATGGCGACCCGAGAAACGATGCTGACCAGACCACGCCCACGGTTCTCCTCGACACGTCAACATCGGGCATGATTTATGGCGCTCTACGGGTTGACGACGCAGCAGGTGCTTACGCTGTGGAACCGTTCGAAGTCAACGTGACCTCCAGAACTTTCCAAGTCACGTGGATCACCGAACGTTACGAGGTGTCGTGGGATGAGTACCTGAACCAAGGTGATTCGTGGTCAGGAAACATGACGCCTGGAGACGAAGGGCGCGTCATGTCGTTCACCGCTGTGCTAGAACTGGACCAAGATGTGGCACCTCCACATGACAACTTCACGCTGTCGCTCAGCATTCCCGATGATAATTACAAACGGCGCGTGTCAACCGAGCCAGGAAACTACTCAACGAACGAGCCCGCTCGTGCAGAAATGGAGGAAGACAACATCAATCAGCCTGCGAAAGATGGCATGTACACCTCAGATTCTGCTGAAGAATTGCTGAGCATGCTGCTCAATTCAAAAGAGAACGGTCAAGGACAGGGCGCTTGGGTTTGGACGGTTGTCGCTCAGCAATCGGACCCAGATGCCTTCATTGGCGACATCGATCCCGACCCGGGCAACGATTGGGTGTTAACGGTCGAAGTGGTGATTATGCGCCCTTCACTCACAGAGGTTGCCATGAGCACCACGAGCGAGTGAAGGCGAAAGGGGTATCAATCGGTAATCGTTAGGTCGGGCTGGTCACGATGGTAGATACGGTGGACATAGGGCGCGTGAACATAAGGGACACCCTCTCGCTCGACATATCGGTCTGGATGCACCACCCCGATGATTGGGATTTCCGTCCATCCCTGAGCTACGCAGGCAACACGCTGACCATTGCCTGTGCAAATCAGGGCACAACCTTGGCTACTGTTGAACTCGACGAGGAACAAGACGAGGCTCTTCAGCGCGATCGCATGGCGGAACTCCGGGTCAAATTTCAAGTCCACGGCATGCACGGCCGACTAAACGACATCCATCCAATCATCGCCGACGGGAAAGCAAAGAAATTGGCCACGGCCAACTGGAAGACAACCCAACCTGTTCGGTTTGATTGAACCCCCAGCGAATCTTTGATAACGGTTTACGCAGATTTTTCGTAATATGTTGCGCAGGCATGGAAAGGGAAGCCAAAAACAAGCACGATTTGAGCGACTGGCGAACGAGGTACGAAAATTCGTGTACGCCAACCCGGGCTGTTCAGCCCAGGCCATTGTTGCAAGCCTCAATCACGACCAAAAAATGCGAAATCACGGCTTAACACCACGGAAAGTCGGTTTTTTCATCACTCGCCACCTTCGCCACTCACTTGTGTGGTGGCAAGACCATCGCGCCGGTCGCCGGGTTTACGGCCCTTCCACTGAAAGCAAAGAATAAGGTCCGTTCGGCGCTTTTCATGCGGTTCGCTCATGTAGGTTCGGTGTTTTGAACCCATCATGGCAGGGACCGTTGCGGCGTACTTTGACCTGGACGGGACGCTGCTGAACGCCTCCAGCGAAAAGACCCTCACAGCCCACCTCGCTCGGCGCCGACCGTGGCGAATTCCGTGGGGCACGTTGGCGTGGACGGCCGGCTTTCTGACCAACCTCATGACCGGGCGAGCCTTCTACGATGCAGCGCGGAATCGAGGCCACCTTTCGCTGGCGTCTTGGGACGTTTTGGAACGGTATTCCACCGAACTCGCTGAGAACAAGCTCAAGCAACACGTGCCGAGCGAGGCGTGGGAAAAACTGGCATGGCACCGGCAACAAGGCCACCGTCTCGTCCTCGTCACGGCAACGGTGGCGCCGATGGCAGAGGCGATGGCAGAAATCCTTGGCATGGACGCCGTTTACGGTTGTGGCCCCCCCGAGCGAAAGGGGGTGCTGTCCGGTTCTGAACGCGGTTGGAGCGTACCGCGACGAAAAGGCAAGGTGCCCGTCGTCCAGAGAGATGCCGAAACCAACGGGCACGATCTTGCGAAATGCTACGGCTATGGTAACACTTTGGCCGATTCTTGGTTCATGTCCCTGTGCGGCCACGCCATCGCCGTAAGTCCGGAGGCTTCCTTGCGTCGACACGCTGAAGCCAAGAACTGGGACATTCTTGACTGGCGTTGAGAACTTTATCTATTCTGAACCAGCAGTGGCTCTCATGAACGGTTACGGGCGGAGCGGTGAAGGGAACGAAGGAGAACACAACAGCACTGTTCAGGAATTACGACGAGCGGAAATGTTCGGTCGGATGTTGAACTGCGCCAACGCTGCCGAACGTGCCGCACACCTTGTCATGGGCATTGTTGAGAAGCACGAAGGGCGCATGCAACTTGATGACGAGCAGCATCTTGTGATTGTGGGGCGTTTGGCGATTTACAGAGTGGACATCGCTTCCTTCATGGCTAAATTTGTCAACCCGTTCGATTACAACTCGTTCGACGTTGTTGAGGTTCACCCAAAGAACGGTTTGGTGAAGGAGCCACAGACGGCCTGCGTCCAGGTTCAACCGCAAAAGAACATGCCTGCATACGATTTGTTTGCAGGTTACATCCTCGGTCTTCTCAACGATGAAGTGACTTGGCTTGAGGAAAGCCTCGGGCCCCTTCGTCGAACGCTGTTCCAAATTTACGGCCTTGCTCGCTCTCCCCTTTCGGACAGTCTGGGGCGTCATTTTCGTCAAACCATCAACGGTGCCTTTGACTTTGACAGCGACACCTTCACCTTTTCCGGTACAAACGGATGGCGGTGGCGCCTTGATTTTGGCCAGCCGTTCACCAAAGGTTTCAGAATCGAGTATCAAAAGCCCCGCCAATACTGGTGGAACGTTTTGTTTCAAGACCACCACAAAGAATCAACAGGGCATTACACTTTGTCTGGATTTTTTGAAACGGTTGAGCACCTCTCGGCCTGCCCCGGACAGTTGAAGGATGCGAACGACTGGAACACCGACCCTATTTTCCTGCGTAAAATTGCCACAGACTACCCGCCGGTGGCCAAATCATTGGCCCTGCGCATCACGCACGAAAACTACGACCCAGAGGCCATCTTCTCGTTTTACGATGAGCCGTTGGAGGAAGAGGAAACCGAACTCATTCGACAACTGGACAAGCAAGTTCTTCGGCGTGCGCACGCTTGAGGACAGGTGTTGGCGGCCCCACCGCGATTTGAACACGGGTTCGAGGCTCCGCAAGCCTCTGTGATATCCAAGCTACACTATAGGGCCACTTTGGTCCACCGACCGCACCGATATAAGCGCGAGGGTGTGCTTGCACGCTTGCTTCACAAGGGTTCATGGGCGGTGTTGAATTGGGCCCATCATGGTCTTGAGGCAAGAGCGCACCGTGGAGTTCGCGATGGTCGATATGGCCAACATCGCTTACTACCCCAGAATTTTTGACCTCGCCCACCGATTTTTCGAATCGGTGTGGGAAGACATCTGCGGCCAATCCTATCCTCACATCATCAACACCCGACGTCTCGGTTTTCCTGTTGTAAGCGTGGATGCATCCTTCCATCATCCCTTGCGCTTCGGCGATCGCATCGATGCCCACATCACGTTCACCAACATTGGCAAAACATCGCTGGGTTGGCGCTATCGATTTTTCAATCAGGACGGCGTTCTGGTGTGGCAATCCATGCAAACCACGGTGTGCATCGATATGGACTCGATGGAACCAAAACCAATTCCTGCTGACCTTAGAGAAGGCATGGAAAAGCACCTTGAAGCCGAGGTGTCGTCATGAACGGGTCGTCCATGTTTGATGTACGTCCTGATAAGAAAGGTGTCAAAAATGTGGCTAGGGCGCTGCTGGTGGGCTCGCTTATCGTGTTAACCTATGGCTATGCAGACTTGCAAGCCCACCGTTTTGGACTGAGTGAAGAGCAGGTCGACACACTGCTGGCCACACCCAATGCGCAGGGCGGTGAGCCAACCACGGGCGAGGATTTCCGTACGTTTGAGGCCGAGGCCCGTGAAGACAGCGCTTTCCTGATACGAGCCGTTTCGTTGCTAACCTCCGGCACCATGTTGTTTGTGGGTGCTCTTTTCTTGTTGAGACTTCGACGCATCGGCGCCTACCTCTCCACGGGAGGGGCGCTCATCGGTCTTCTGGGGGGCGTCGGCGCGAGCCTGATGGTGCGTGAGTCGGCACGGGCGCACATGCAAGAGGCGGTGGTCACCACCTACGAGGCGTGGGTTTACATCTGTGGCGCAACGATGGGGCTTTGTTTGGGCGTGGCTGCTTTACCTTTGCTCAACCTTCGTGCTCGGATGGCGCTTCAACCGCTGCGATTGGTTGTTGATGAAGAGTCAGAGTGATCAGGATTCAGGCTGTGGCCATTTCTTTGCCAAGGCTTTTCTCAAGTCGTCATCCATGACAGCGTTCCACCAGTCGCTGCCTTGCCATATGGCGTATTTCCCACGTATGCCCCTGAGATCGGCACCTCCAAACTGACAGTTTCGAAAGTTGGACAGGTTCAATCGGGCTTTGCGCAGGTCGGCCCCACGGAAATCAGAGTTGTCGAAGGCCGACTTCATCAAATCGGCTTCAACCATCGACGCGCGCCGAAAATCGCAGTACGTGAAGTCGCCTTCGGTTAAATCAGCACGATCAAAAATTGTTCGACGGAAGTTTGATCCGGAGTGCCTGCCCTTACGAAGAACGGTTTCGCTGTGGTTTTGGAACGAAAAGTCGACCACCACGGCTTCTTCAGCCGTCGTCGCATCGTCACGAGGGTCGCCTTGTCCGCCGCCCGACATGACCATGTTTTCACCTCAAGCGTTGGAGCGCTTGTCGAGGTGAGCTTGGCCTTCTGGTGTAAGGATTGCGAATCGGTTTTTGTCGTCTTTGCCGCTGGGAACCATGAGGAAGTTTCGTTCCTTGAGTCGGTTGAGGTAGAGGGAGAGGTTGCCGGGCGGTTCGATGCCTGCGTCGGTAAACAGGTCGTTGACGACCCGGGGCGGGCTATCGCTGATGCCTTCGACGTCCCTGAGGTAGTGAATGGCCCCAAGGACCTGGTCGGGCTTTCGAGTGAGGGCGCAGTTCTCCAAGAGGGCTCGGAACGCAGAGCCTCGCTCTGGCAGGCCGGCTTCTCGCGCAGCCGCTACGGCAGCTTCCATGGCGCTTTCTCTCGCTTCTCTGATGCGTTCAAGGAGCACAGTCCAAGTGTGTTCTGCCTTTGTGTGCACCATTTGTTCGTCGATTTGGATAGCAGCACCTTTCAGGTCTATCTCCACATCGCCTGCTTGAATCGTGAGCCTCAATATCCACGCCCTCACCGATGAATGTTTTCTGGTCCTTCATAACATTATGTTGAGAAAAAAAATACATTTTTGCCCAGAAACGACGGTTCGCACAGGCGAAACCGACATAACCCGGTGGTTGGCACAGACACACGAGGCCTCAGCATGATACGCCGGCATTTCCTCGGTTTTCTCTTCGTTTTCTTGTTTGTAGCGCCGGCATGGTCCGTGATGTTTGCTCAGGCACAAGGAGGGACCATCACGACCTTCTCGACAGGAACTGCGGAGCACACCGTCTCGGTTTCAGGCGGTCAATACACCCCAATAGGCTTTGAATTGGAGCGAAACACGACGGTCAATTCCGCACTTTTCTTCGTCAAACCGGGGGCTGCAGGTTCATCACCCGGTGTTTTGGAGATCGACGCTAACCAAGACGGCGTCCCCGAGTGGTCGTTCAACAGCACGGGGTATGGTGATTTTGGGCAACAGACCGTGTTTGCTTCCGGTAACGCCACCGAGACCCTCTTTATCGATCCGAATCAGGGCGCTAACTCCAACCCAAATTCACCTTCGTTCTATCTACCGACTGCTGCGGTTGCCTCCAGCACTGCCCTAGAGGTCGGTTTTTCGCCAACGCTTTCTGGAGGGTTCTTCCAAACAGGGTACGTTGACGATGTTGCCAAAGGCGATGTCAACAACGATTCCAAGGTTGATTTTGCCCTGCTCTCTCGCTCCGCAACCATTCCCGGCGGGAACGCAACCTCGCCAACCAACACCACAGCAACGGCTTTCCGAATCGTCACGTACTCCAACGCCTCGGGCATCACGATGTCGCCATGGCAGATTACCTGTGCGAACGCCACCCGGATGCATCTGGCCGACATTGATGGTGACGATTACGACGACGTCGTCGGCTACGCTCCTGCCGATGACAAGCTCTGCATTCACTTCACCAACAGCACCACTGGAGGCTTCCTCCCGCAGTTCAACTACACGCACCCAACCAGCGTCATCAATCTCGACTTTGACGACTTTGATGGCGACGGTTTTGACGACATGGTGTCCATTCGTTCGGGTGGTAAAGTCCACGTTGACTACTACGATTCGCGCACCAACACGTTTCGGAACCTAGACAGCACGACCGTTATCCCCTCGGGCTCGGCAACAGCGGTCTCTCTTTCGCACATGCACCTGGCCAGGTTTGACGGGGTCATGAACAACCCAAGCCTTGTCGCTGCTCGAAACACCGGCGAAGCCTATCGTCTGATTTGGTCGGCGAGTCAAAACAGCATCGTGTTGCTTGCCGGGAGCATTTCGGGTGTCTCGCAAGATTCCATCGTAGGAGATTTTGACGGCGATCAAGACCTCGATATCTTAGCCTCAACCGCCACAGGCTTCCGGTCCATTGAGAATCAGGGCGTTCAGGGCTGGGATGGGGACAACTACAACTACGCGATTTTGGACCTCACAAACACGACCATCCTCGACTACGACTTGGACGGTGTCGCCCACTGGTTGGTTCCAGATTCCGGAACGGTCGATGGAAACCCGTTGACGCCTACGGGAGACGTGACCGCTTATCCGTTTGGGAGCTCAGGGAACAACGACAACTACATTGGCTCCGCAAGCATTGTTCTGGAACCCTACACCTCGCCGAGGGACATCCATTTCGGGGACATGGACGGTGACGGTTCAATTGAGCAACTTATTCTGGCTGGCGAAGGCGCGCAGCAGGGCGTTTTCATTTCCGCCCACCACCGGGTTGGCTTTGACCTTGACAAGGACGGCGTTAACGACGTGAACGGCGAAGGTTATGCAGGAAACGGCAGCAACGGTCTGCCCATGCTCACCGTTCAGGACACATCGGGCAACTTCACATCGACGTTGAACGTCCTGACGCCCGGCCTGCCTTACACCACCGACGCCTACGGCATCCAGATGTCGCCGGTCAATCTCACGATGTCGTCCATCACCAAGGGAACGTTCACCTTCAGCAACCTTGAGGTTGATTATTCTGCCAACTTTGTCGTGAGCAACAACCCAAGCATAACGGCGAACCTTAGCAATGTTCTGAACCAGCAGATGACGCCCGGGAACGGGAAATTCAACGTCTCTTTGGACTTCATGACCACCAGAAACGGGAGTTTTGTGCTCAACAATCCCATGATCACGTACACCGATGGGGCACCAAACATTGCGCTACCGCCAACACCAGTCCTGAAACTGACGGACCTCGACCCTGGCCTCGTGGTTTTCGATTGGCAACCCATCACCGATTTTGGTAGCGATTTGCTGGACTTTGTCGTTTACCGATCGCCGACCGGTCAACCGGTTGACATCCAGAACCCGTATGCGAACACCTTTGCTAACAACTCCATGGACACCAACGTACAACCCGGGCAGTCGTGGACGTATTGGGTCATCAGCGTCCACGAATTTGGCGTCACGAGCAACCTTTCAGCACCGCTTTCGGTGACCATACCCTATCCGGCGCCAAAATCCTTCATTCCAAACCTAACGGCGATGGACGTGCCCGAGGACAACGGGGGTGTGATGCAGATCAATTGGAGCCCGGGTGATGTTTCCATCGTTCAGCACCACCTCTTTGTTCTCCCCTACGAGTTTACCGATGTTGCCGATCTCACCACGGTGCTGATGGCAGACGCCAACGCCACGTCCATCGTGGCCGAGACAGACAGCAACGGTTCTTCGCTGGTTGACGGAATGGCTTACTACGTCGCCGCTATTGGATTGGACGAATACGGAAACGCCTCAACCAACGTCTCGGCTTTGGGCCCGGTCTACACCAGAAACGACACCGGCCTCATCACAACCTTGGAGGTCGCCTACACCGATTTCACGCAAGGGGCGTTTGAAGGGACCATCCTCCTTGCGCGGAACAAAGGACTGGACGTCCATGCTCTTCTCCACCAGAACGGTTCTCCAATTTCTGATGCACCACTTTTGTTCACCATCAACGGTTCAGATGAAACCTTCTCGCTTGAGATGACAACCAACCAAACGGGCCACGCCATACTCTCGCTGGACGCATTGGCTTCGCTCGGTCCCATCGATGCGGTTGGCAACATGACGCTTGCCGTTGGCTACAACGGAAGCGAAGGTGACGAGCAGCAACAACCTCTTCTTGGTGCAACCACAATGCACAGCGCCTTTGGTACGGTCGTTGTTTCCATGACGCCCGACCCCCTCGTTCCAGTTTCACCAGACGGTGCGTTTGAAACCCTGATTGCCGTTGACACCGAAGAGCCAACACAGAAAGCCCTGCTTGCGAACATGAACGCCAACTGGAGGACAACCGATGCTGCCGGAAATGAAATCGCCAACGGAACGGCCCAGTACATCGGCTCCGAATTGAGCATAAGCGGCGTCGCTGCTTACGATGGACACCTCCATGTCAGCCTCGATGACAACCCACCCGTCTACTATATGCCGGGCATGCTCGTCTCCACATCTTTTGCTTCTGCTCCCGTTGTGGAAGAAAACGAAACCAACACAACAAATGAAACCAACGAAACACCGGAACCGGTGTTCCCTGATGAAACATTACCGGGGACCGTCACATGCGGAACCGCCACCTACGCTTGGGAGGACAACGGTACGGACGACAGCCTCAGCTGCACTATCACCAATCCGAACCCGTTTGATGTCACGCTTGGTTTCTCGTGGAAAGTCATTCCAACCACTCCTCCCCCGCTGACCTTTGAAGAAGCGTGGCGAACGGATGCGGAGCCTACGCTTACGATTCCTGCAAACGGTTCGATTCAAGTTGAATTCTCTCCGGTTCGCAACGGGCCATCCGACGGTTTGTACCCTGGTATCCAAGGCGTCGGGTACGTGTTCACCTTCACATGCTTGGATGACGAAACTGAACGTTGCGACGGTATGACCATGCCCACCGCGACCACCGAGGGTGAACTCGTTTGGACGCTCGGCGACATGCCCGTCTCCGTTCTCGATGATGAGCCGCTTCCAACCGATCAAACATCTGGAGCCATGACCCCTGTTCTGGTCGGCATCGGTCTTGTGATCGCCATCGTGGCTGGCATTGCTGGGGTACTCTACATGCGTCGACAGGGCGATGTTGATTTTGATGACGACCTTGACGATGAGGACGAGGATTACTTCGAGCAAGCCCTTGCAGCCCCAGCGCCAATAGGGCGAAACCCTGAGGTGAATCTGGGCGCCTCAAAATCCCTTGACGAGCTCAAGGACGCTGGAAAAACGCTTCATAGCGATGCACCCGAAGGCCTTGCCGCCACACCAACCCTCGGCAGCAGCGCCGATGCTTTTGAGTTTGGAGCAACCGCTGAAGACACCACAACCGACGAGGCTACGGAAGAAGAGGCATGGGAAGAGGAGGCTTCAGAAGCGGACGATGGCATCACGGTTGACGAAAACGGCACGGAGTGGTGGCAAGACGAAGATGAAACTTGGTGGTACCGAGAAGAAGGCTGGGAAGACTGGGCCGTCTGGGAAGAGTGAGCAAAGAGCCTGTTTACAGTTTTTCAATAAAGACCACCGGAGATGAACTGCATGGACGCTAACCTGCAATCGTACTCGCTCGTGTTGCATCAGGATGCAGACCCACGAACGGGCGGTGTGGCTGTGTGCGGGTTCACAACGGCAGGAATGGTGGGCGTCATTGCAACCTCCCACATCATCAAAACGCTGGCACTGCGTCAGTTGGGCACCGTTATGCACAAGGATTTCCCAGCGGTTGCTCTCATTCACGACGAGGTTCCGAAGCACCCCGTGCGCGTCTATCAGGGCGATGGCATTGGCGTCTTTACATCTGAAATTCAATTTGGCAACGAAACGGACATCCCCTTCGCCACCACGGTGCTGGAGTGGTTCACAAAAGGTGGGTTTGACCGGCTAATCATCATTGACGGAATTACCCGACCTGAAAAAGAACTCACGTCGGGCGATTTGTACGGTGTCGGTTCCATTTCGGCGGCCAGAGAACGGTTGAAGCGGCTCGACATCGAACCAATTCAACAGGGCGTCGTTTCCGGCATCACCGGTTTTCTGCTGAGCGAGGGTGACCGTCTTAGCATTGACATCACGGCTTTGCTATCAGAAGCCAGCCCGATGTACCCTGACGCCCGTGCAGCAGCACTCGCTGTGGAGGCGGTGAGCGATTTGACCGGCATGGAAATACCCTTGACCGAGTTGCTGGAAAACGCCCGATCCATTGAGGACAGCGTTCGCGACATCATTGAGAACGCTTCGCAAATGCTGCCGGCACCAGAAGAAGACTCGACAGACATTGATCCGTCATTCGGTTGACGGTTTCTTTTCCGCCGCCGACCTCACAACTTCTAAAACGCGTTCATGTGGAGCATCGGTGACAAAAAACGGATTGATATCCGGTATTCTTGCTGCGGCAAATCCCGCTTGCTGGAGGCCGTTGAGCAGGGTTTCCATCTTCGGGACCTGGCCTGTGCCGGCCATGTTTGGCAGATCGTCCATGTGATAGAGGACATGATCTCTGCTCATGAGGTCGGCCGCATCGGCGATGTAGCGCACGCTCCTACGAAGTTCACGTTGTGCGTATTCGGTATCCGCTTCGCTCCATCTTAGGCCCGCCTGTCGATACTCAACGAGACGTTCCTCTGATGGAAAACAGGTTTCAATCGCAAACGCTTCGGTCATCCTTCCTGCAATATGAGCATCCCAAAGTGGGCCGGTCCACAGCGGGCCGCTTGCCACCTCCAGTTGCTTTGGCTCTGGGTGGTGAGCAAATCGGTAACTTCCGTTTTCCAGTCTGACCCGCCATCCCATCGACTTCAACACCTCTGAGGCACCATCACGGCTTCTGCGGACTTTGACGCTGACTCGGACATGGTGCCCGTCAAACAGGGCAAGAACGGGTTCGATGCAACGGTCGTGTCGCGCAGCTGTCGTGGCGATAAGCCCGAGAAGGACCCGAACAGCATCGTCATGAGCATAACTGTCAACGATGCCTTTGGCGCCGTACCTTCGTTGTCCTGAGGAATGGCTGGAACCCGTTAACGCGGCCGTGTCCGTGGCGGTTACCTCGATGAAAGCCGTTCTCGACAACCCTTGGATGGCCGCATCCAAAAACGAAACAGGCGAACCAAAGGGATCGAGATCAATCCATTGGTAAGCCGATTCCATCAGGGAAATTCTTGCGTCCTTCTGCATGATGAAAATCCCGTTGACCGATTTGCCTTCGGGCGGGCGGTCGTACCGGTCTGTTTCCTCCTCTCGCTCAATGCGGGTTTTCGGAGGAAAACGCTCGTGAGAAGCCTCGAGAATCTCAAGCGCAGTTACGTCAAGGTCGTTGGCTGAAATTCGAAGCCTTTCTTGAAATTCCTCAGGAATTTCGTTCCTCCATCGTCGAACCCTTACACCTGTCGCACAAAGCGCATCAAGCGCCCGCAGGTCATGACCGGCCTTCACCAACCAGTCGTGCTGCATCGCATCGGTCAGCAACAACACGGAGCGGGTACGAGCAGGGGCCATCGCAGGATTGAGAAAACCAGGGCCAGAGCGTTTAGCGGGGCCCCTTGGCATGTGCGTAGGGCGCTCTTGGTCGGCCTGCAAGGCGACCAAGGTTTGGCCTTCCATCCAGAGATGACTTCCGTCATCGTTCGGTTGGTTCGCCTCCGCCATGATTTGGCCAGTGCCCTCCTCCTCAAGACCGCACCGATGGTTGCCGCCGTCAGTAATGTGAGAATTCCACACCCTCGAGCGCGTGCGTCACCCGGTGCCCGTGATTTCGAACATGGCCGACGATCTGGACACCAGTCATCCGTTCCCCGAGCCACTTCAGCACGGTGTTGGCCTGTTCTGCACGCACGGCAATCACCATGCCCATGCCCATGTTGAACGTTCTGTACATTTCACGCGTCTCGACGCCACCGGCCTTCTGGAGCCAATCGAACTCCGGAAGGACCGGAAGCGGGGCGTGAACATCCCACCCCAAACTGGGGTGAAGACGAAGCAGGTTTGACAACCCACCACCGGTGATGTGGCAAATGGCGCGAATGTCGTCGATGTTGAACCCACCCTCTTCTCGAGCTGCGTTGAGCAAATCCACGACGGGGTTGCAATAAATGCGCGTTGGGTTGAGTACAACTTCTCCCAAGCTCGGCTTCCCTTCAGTCCATCGATTCAGGGACCTGTTGGGGTGGGTGGGGTCAAAGGGAGCTGCATCCGTGTAAGCAAGTCCAGCATGCTCCACGATTTTACGAACGAGGGAATAGCCGTTCGAGTGAATGCCAGAAGACGGCAACCCAATCAAAACATCCCCTTCTTGGAGGTGCTCTCCGGTGATGGCCTGACCTTTCGGGAGCCAACCGAGCGCCGTACCTGAAAGGTCCAATTCGTGGACAATGCCCGGTAGCGAGGCCGTTTCGCCTCCTGCCAGCGTGACGCGAGCCAAGCGACAAGCCTCGGCCAAGGACGCTCCGAGAGCGGCGTGGATGGTCGGGTCGGGCTTCGGTACGGCCACGTAGTCCACGAACGCTATCGGTTCGGCGCCAACGCAGAGCAGATCGTTCACGTTCATTGCCATGCAATCAATACCCACGCCCCCCCACTGCTCGAGCATGGTGGCGATTTGCAATTTGCTGCCAACGCCGTCGGTGGCAAGCGCAAGGAGATGGTCGCCGAACTCGATGAGCCCACCAAAACCTCCGGGCAGGTCGACAGGTGCTCCGGGCGTGCCGGGCGGTCGCACACTTTTTGCGAGCGCACCGACAAGCGAAGCAACGGCCGCGCCTTCAAGGTCAATGTCCACCCCTGCACTGGCGTAGTCCATTGGCTCACTCATGGAATGGCCATCGGTCGGCGTCCCATGAAGGAATCGCTTCAGCCTCAACGCTTCATCAGGCCGTGCACAAGCGGAATCAAATCTTCTAAACTTTCGTGAAGCCGGTGGCCGTCATCAACTTCGCGAAGAACCGTATGCGGGTTGGCGGCCTTGGCGAGCTGGCTGTTGGACAACGGCACAACATCATCGCCTCGTCCATGCAGGATGGCGGTTGGGTGAGGAAGCGCTGGCCAAGCCAACTCTCGAGCCGCCTCTACAAAGGCATAAGGAAGCACGACAGGTTCAGGCCATCCGGGTGGATGGAACGTGTGTTCACCCCGCTGTTTCCAAACCTCCATCGCTTCGGTACCCAGCGTCGCTTCGATGAGGTCAGGGTAGCCAAAGGCAGGCGCCAGCAATGCCAACCGGAGGTTTGCCTCGGGTCGTTGGGCAGCGGCGTTGGCGGTAGCGAGTCCACCAAACGATGAACCGATCAACACGTCAAAGGGCCCCAACTCATCGATCGCTTCCAAAACGACCCTTGTTTGGCAGGCTTGGTCCCAACCGTACTTGCGCATGTCAAGCACGGTAACGTCCCACCCCAGACTCCGCATCCATGCTGCCTTGCTGCTCTCGGTACTCGACCACAAGCCGTGAGCGAACGTCACCTTCATGACGGGTGTTTTACGGATTTTGTACATGGATTCTTCGTTGTCGGTCGTTTTCCATGCGACAACGGCATGAGTTCAAAGTTGAGTCATGCGCAATGTCCTCGGTTCCAGTGGAAACAAAGGGGTGGACAAGTTCGCGAAGAACGATTATATTCCGTAGGCAATGTTCTTCCATGTCCCGACGGTGATGGCGATGTCTTCGATACAGGAATTTGACTTGCCAGCCCGCTGGACATCGCTGCTTCAGGACAAATATTCTGAGGCCGTGCACAACCTGTCAAAGATGTGGCCAGACGAGGAGTCCTTGGACATTTCTTACCGTGAGGTGGAAGGCTATGACCACGAGTTCGCCCAAGACATCCTCGCCAATCCCGAACACCACTTTCGGGCGGCAAATCAGGCACTGCGGCAGTTTCTCCTCGACGCTGGCGAAGGCAACCTGATGCCGTTTGTTCGTATTGTGCACCTGCCAAGCGACCAGATTCGCACCGTTTCGCAACTTCGAGCGGATGACATAGGCCGATTGATCGCCATCGATGCGGTCACGACAAAAATCTCAGGGGTTCGGCCTCGCCTCTATTCCGCTGTGTTTGAGTGCCTTGCCTGCGGACACACGACCGAACTCAACCAGCCCAACGAGCAAGAACTCATCGAGCCCCTGGAGTGCTCACAAATAGACGGTGGTTGCGGGCGACCGAAGCGACAGACTCGTTTTGTGTTGCAACAAAGCGCCTCACATCTGATCAATTCTCAATTCGTTGAGCTTCAAGAATTGCCCGAGCAAATGAAAGGTGGCATCCAACCCGAACGCATTCTTTGCATTGGTGAGCAAGACCTGGCTGGACGGCTCAATCCCGGCGACCGCGTGAAGGCCAACGGCGTGCTGTTCATTCGTTCGCAACGAAAGGGTGGAAAAGACACGCCGGTGTTTGACATCTTCCTGCGCATACATTCCCTTGAGCGGCAGAACATTCCGCTCGAAGAAATCATCATCTCCGAGGAGGAAGAAAACGAGATCAAAGAGGTGGCTCGCGACCCAGGTGTGTATGATTTGCTGACCGGTAGCATTGCCCCGTCCATCTTTGGTATGGAACGCATCAAGGAATCCCTCATGCTCCAGTTGTTCGGTGGAGAGGCTCAGGTCAACGAAGACGGCACCCGAAATCGTGGTGACATTCACATTCTCCTCATGGGAGACCCCGGTGTTGCGAAATCCCAACTTCTCCATTACATGTCGACGATTTCCCCCCGAGGAAGGTTCGCTTCTGGTCAGTCCTCTTCCGCAGCCGGATTGACCGCTGCCGCCGTTCAGGACTCAACAGCGGACGGTCGGTGGACGTTGGAGGCGGGTGCTTTGGTGCTCGCCGACCTCGGTCTGGCTGCGATTGACGAATTCGACAAAATGAACGCTGTGGACCGGTCGAGCATGCACGAGGCCATGGAGCAGCAGAGCATTTCCATCTCAAAGGCCGGCATCAACGCTAGCCTGCGCACACGGTGCGCTGTGCTGGCGGCCGCCAACCCGACCAGCGGGCGCTTCCAACCCGTTAGCGACGTACCATTCACATCACAAATCAACTTGGCACCTCCACTGATTTCTCGCTTTGACATCATTTGGTTGATGACGGACACGCCAAACGCTTCCTCGGATCAGAAGATTGCGTCGCACATCATCGAAACGCGCCTGAAGGGAAGCAGCGAATTGTTGGTCAAAGAAGGAACGCTGCCCGACCCTTCACGGTCCACCGCCAAAGGGAAAGCGGCCAAGAAAATCAACGGCAAGTACGAGGTGCTCCCTCGCGATTTCCTACGGAAGTACGTTGCTTACGCCAAGCGGAAGTACCATCCGAAGCTGAACGAAGAAGCCAAAGCCAAAATCGTGGCTTATTACGTTGAGACCCGAACACGAGGCGGCGACTCCGAAGACAGCGTTGCCATCACGGCTCGGTCGCTTGAAGCGTTGTCCCGACTCGCAGAAGCGAGCGCTCGCATTCGTCTTTCTGAATTTGCTACGGTGGAGGATGCTGAGCGGTCCATTCGGCTCACGGAGACGTGGCGTCACGAATTGATGGGTGAAAATTTTGACATGACCACGATCGAATCCGGCAAGAAGGGTAAAGTGCGCAATCAGGAGAAACAGATGATTGATATCGTATCGGTCTTGCAAAACGATTCTGGGACGGCAGCAAACCTCCTTGACGTGCTGACCGAAGCGGAACGACGCGATATTCCAAGGAGCAAGGCCGAAGACATCATCGACAAATTGTGCCGAGACGGGCGGATGATGCGCCCGTCGGGCTACGACACCCTTCAGGTCGTTTGAGTTTCAATCAAGGGTTGTGCTCATGAAGGTTGAGCCCTTGGCAGGGTCATGGCCGATGAACCGCAAGGCGAAGTTCGCAAGCCATCGGCACTCGACCCCGAGCAACTCGGTTTCATGTGCGGCATTGAGGTCCACCAGCAACTTGCGACCGGGAAACTCCACTCCCGGCAGTCGGGCGAACTCTACGATGTAACCGTTGACACGTTGCCCGACGATTGGCCACGGTTCGAACGTCGCTTGAGGGCAAGTCGAGGTGAAGGTGGGGTCGTGGACGTCGCCGCGAAGTTCGAGTCCAAACGAAACCGAACCTTTGTCTACGCTCAATCCCCAAACGCCGGCTTGATTGAACTTGACGAGCAGCCGCCTGTTGCTCTGGACGAGGAGGCCGTTGACATCACGCTCACCGTGGCTGCGCTGTTGCAATCAAAACCGGTCACGCTCGTTCAAACCATGCGCAAAACCGTGGTTGATGGTTCAAACACAAGCGGTTTTCAGCGCACATCACTGGTGGCAACAGACGGGGTGCTTGAGACAGAAGAAGGGCCCGTTGGCATCGACGTCGTCTGTCTTGAGGAGGACAGCGCTCGAAAACTTGACACGCTCAACTTGGACCACGGTCAGCAGGTGATGTACAACCTCGACCGTCTCGGCCTCCCCCTCATCGAAATCGCCACCGCTCCGGACGTCAAAACCCCAGATCATGCTCAGAAAACAGCCATCGCTCTTGGCCGGGTTTTGCGGCGTACCCGGCGCGTCCGGCGTGGATTGGGAAGCATACGGCAAGACCTGAACGTCTCCATCGCCGCCGGTGATAGGGTGGAGATCAAAGGATGTCAAGACCTCGGTTGGATTCCTCAAATCATCCGCCTTGAAATGGCCCGCCAACTTCATTTTTACCGCCTTGCTAACGAATTGCGCAGCCTCCTCGGCCTTCCACCTCTTCCGTCAAACCGGGACGACGATGATGCAGCCATCGAAGCGGAAGTGCACGAAACCGTTTCCAAGCACCTTCCTTTTTCCCTCCATGACGTCTCTGATGCCTTCTCCTCAACCGCCTCTGGCATGGTGAGCGAATCCCTTTCCAACGGCTCGGTCGTGTTGGCGCTCCCGCTGAAAGACCTGCTCGGAAGGTTGGGCACCAAGGCGATGGACGAGGACGGATCTCAACTGCCTCGCCTCGGACGCGAGTTGGCGGGTGCGGCAAAACTTGCCGGTGTGAAAGGCATCTTCCACGCTGACGAACTTCCGGCTTACGGCATCACGGCTGAGGAAGTGAACGCCGTACGCACCCAACTCAAACTTGCTGATGGCGACGGTTTCGTTCTTTGTTGCGCACCAGAATGGCAAGCGAGCCTCGCTCTGGAGGCCGTGCACAATCGAGCCCTCATGGCATGGCATCGTGTGCCGCAGGAAGTGCGCAACGTCGTGGTGAAGAAAGGTGCGCCTCTGGACGGCACAACCTCACCAATGCGCCCCCTTCCAGGACGGTCTCGGATGTATCCTGAAACGGACATTCCGCCTCGTCAACTCACGGCAGAACATTGGGCATCAATTGTTGAATCCTTGCCCATGTCGGACGACGAACGTGCCGAGCGATTGACCGAACACGACATATCCAACGATCAGTCTGACCAGTTGTTGTCAAGAGAGCTGGACGACGTGTTTTGCGAGCATGCCAGCGGGTTGCCTGCCAAGGCATGGGCCACACTCCTGCTCAACTACGACAGCGTGGCGCCTCAAACGCTGGTCAACGTCTTGGTCCTCCGGCAGGAGGGGGCCTTGGCCAGAGATAACACCGATGCCGTCGTTGAAGCCCATCGCAACGGAACCCCTTCGTTGCAAGCGCTGCGCCAGTATTGTCTTGAGAACGACTTGGCACCGGCCGACATCGGCGGCCTCGAAGACATCATCAAGGCCATCGTTTCAGACCGATTGACCTTCGTGAAGGAGCGCGGCATGGGAGCCATGGGTCCGCTGATGGGCGTGGTCATGCAGGCGGCCGGTGGTGCCGACGGCAAAGAGGTGAGCGCGTTACTCAAAGCAGCGATTCAGTCCGCTCTGGAGTGAGGCTCATGAGGCGTTGGTCGCTTCTCATTGTTGGTGTGCTGCTCGCCGTTGCTTTACCACCTTCATCGGCAACACCGTGGAACCTTGCTTGGCAACAGGACGTGGGACCAGGCTACCTCACAACCACCCCCGTGGTTGACGAGAGCCGCGTTTATGTCCGCACCTCCGGGTTCTGGACGGGTGTTGAACGACCGGAAGTGCTGGCTTTTTCCCACGAGGGTGAACAGATTTGGTCGTACACAAACAACAACACGATGCAACACGACATGTCTCCCTTGGTCAGGCTTCAAGCCGGTGAAGGGCCGTGCGGTGCCTGGCCTGAACTGCTGCTGGTTGGTTGGACAAACGGCGAGCTCATGGCGTTTCATCCATCCAACGGGACCCTCTATTGGACGGCGACGACCACGCCGGTATCTCGGGGCATCACCGGTGCACCGCTTGTTGAGAGCGACAAAGTGACGGTGGCCACGGGCAACGGCCTTGCTCGGTTCTGTTTGGCCGACGGGGAAATGGATTTTGAGGTCGAACTGAGCATTGGCTGGCGGAACGGTGTTTCAGCCACTCATCACGGGTACTGGGTTGGAAGCGAAGACAACCGGCTCTGGAGGGTGAGTCACAACGGCACGGTTGTTGACTCCTGGAACGTTTCAGGTTCGATACGACACGCGCCCGTCGTTGTTGACGACCGCCTGTTGCTCCATGTTCAAGAGGCCACGTCAAGCGTGCTGGTGGTTTACAACATCACGTCGGCAACGTTCCAAACCCTTGCGCAGCTCGGGCCCTCGCCCGCTGTACCGCTTCGCGTGGGCGAAAATGTTGTGTTTGGTGATAGCGCTGGCCTGACCACCGTTCGTTGCGATTCTGCATGTCGCGTTGTCGACGCTCTGCCCACCAAGGTGAACGGAGAGATGTCCCTGGTTTCCTCAAGCGGCTTCATGGCGCCGGTCAACACGCCTCAGGGGGGGTGGTTGATGGTCAGGCTCAACGAAACGGGAAGTTTCGAAAATCACACCCAATTCTCCACGCCCCACGACGGCTACGGCACGTCGGCGGCAGGGCGAACAGCCACCCACCTCTTCCTCGGCAACGATGCTGGCGTTCTCATGGCTTACAGAACAAACACCTCACAAATTGACGTGCCCGATCCTCTCAGCGGCCCTGAAGACGAGGCGAATCATCTCGCCGTTATCGGCACGTTCGGCCTGACGACGGGGTTGGCTGTTGTTGCTTGGTTTGGCAAGAATGGCCGTGTGCGAGACGCGTGGCGCGTGTTGACGCTCTGCACCGTTGTCCTGGGCGTGTTGATGCTGCCGGATTTGTCCACATCTTGGAACAACGCTCTGACCAACGAGGCTTCGAATTCTTCCCAAACAGACTGGAATTCGTCGTGGCCCGAGTCGTGGGTTGGCACGCAAGTTGTGGTGTTTGAATTCTCGGAATCGGACGTGGTGGTCGGGGGATTGGGCGCTCATTCCGATGTTTGGTCTTTGACCCAGGAGGCCGCCGCAAAGAGCGGTCTTTTGCTGGAAAGCACGGACACGTCGCTTGGCGTTTACATCACAACCATCAACGGCACGTCCGACTCGGGGTGGGAATATTTCATCAACGGCGAACGCGGGACGGTCTCGGTTGATAGGGCCTTGATCGACGACACCGTCGTGTTGCGCTGGCGTCTGGTTTGACGGTGGCAAGCCTCAAGGATGGCCCCCTCCTCGGAGTGTTCATGTTCCAGGCCTTCGGGGTGCACGGCCCAGAATTGTCCCCGCTCGGCTCAGCCTTTCTCGACATTGTGCTCGTCGGAATCGCGTTCGCCTTTCTCATCGCCCCACCCCGGACAAATCGAATGTCTGTGGCCATGCTCGCAACCATGGTCCTCTCCATGACGGCTTTGCGCGTCTTCATGCAGCCGTTGCCAAACGTCCAACCGGTCACGGTCGCTGCACTTCTTGTTGGCGCGCATCTTGGTGCCAAGAGAGGCGTAGCGTTTGCCATTCTCGTGACGCTCCTCTCCAACCTGCTCATCGGTCACGGCTGGTGGACGCTGTTCCAAGCCATTGGTTGGTCAACCATCGCTGTGCTTGGCGCTCGAGCGACGCTGTTTGAAAATGGGGAATTGAACCTTCCACGCCTGTGCGTTTTCGCAGCGGTTTCCGCACCTCTTTTCGGTTTGATTTCCACCTTCTCCCTGATCACCAGTGAATTGACTTTCACCCAATTTTTGGTTCTCCTCGGGCAGGGTATGCCGTTTGACGCCATCCACGCTCTTGGTAACGTGGCGTTCGCTGTCTGGATGGGGCCTGTCCTCCATTCGTTCTTGAGCGGATTAACGACAACTGAAGAAGATGTCCTAGCGATTGGTGAAGGTCATGGCGTCGATGCATGATGCGCCAACCATGGCCCTCATCGTCCGGCAAGACCTCGCCTTGACGACCGGTAAAATCGCCGCTCAGTGTGCTCATGCTGCCGTTGATGTTGTTCGGCTGGCCCGGCGTTCTCGGCTGTTGGAAAGATGGCGCGCAGGCGGTGCTCGGAAGGTTGTCTTGGCCGTTGAAAACCTCTCGTTGATGAACGAATTGCACGCCAAAGTTCCGGCAGGGTGCTATGCGACCTTGGTATCGGACGCCGGACACACCGAAGTGCCCGCAGGGACGCTCACCGTGTTGGGCATCATGGGCCCTCGAAGGGCCATGGATGCCCTTCTTCGCCATTTGGAGGCCTTATGAGGTGAATGCATGGGTTTTCGTTCGTTTCTCCACCGAATGACGGCGCCGCGTCCCAGACACCGGGCGGTCAGGACGCCCGTGAAACTGGTTTGCGTTGTCAATCAATCCCTAAAAATGGGAAAGGGGAAAATTGCAGCACAGGTGGGGCATGCTTCTGTTCAAGCCTTCCTTAACGCCGGGGTGACGCACCCTGCGGCGTTGGAGGCTTGGTTGGCCACCGGTCAGAAAAAAATTTGCTTAAAAGTGCCCGACGAAAGTCATTTTGCAACTCTGGTTGACGGTGCTAAGGCCCGAGATGTTGCCCACCACATGACGCAGGATGCCGGGCATACCCAAATCCCAAAGGGCTCAAAGACGGTGTTGGCGCTTGGTCCCGCTGATGAATCGGTCCTCGACGAACTGACCGGACACCTGAAACTGTTGTAATCACGGCATTGATGAAGGAGAGCGTGGACCGGAAACCATGCGAGAGTATTCTTCAGATCGAATTGACTTCCGCTCAGACACCGTCACGCAACCGACCGCTGCCATGCGCGAAGCAATGCACCGTGCATCGGTTGGCGATGACGTTCTCGGCGATGACCCAACGGTCATCGAGCTCCAGGACAGGGTCGCAGCGATGTTTGGGAAAGAAGCAGGGTTGTTTGTCGCCTCTGGAACGATGTCCAATGCCATTGCGCTTCGGACACACACCGTCCCCGGTGATGAAATTGTGTGCGATAAAACGGCTCACATATACCGATATGAGGGCGGAGGTTACGCCGCCCTTTGCGGCGCATCCATCGCCTTGGTGGACAGCGAAAGTGGCCTCATGACGCCTGCGCAAGTTCGCTCGGCCGTTCGGAAGGCCGAAGGTTCGGGAAGCCACTACCCAAACGGTTCCTTGGTCTGTGTTGAGAACACGTCCAACCTTGGCGGTGGTTCATGTTATGAACAAGAAACGTTTGATGAAATTGCGAAGGTTGCCAAGTCGCTCGGTTGCGCAACCCACATTGACGGGGCTCGGATATTCAATGCGGCCATCGCCACGGGTGTTGATGTCTCTCGAATGTGTGAACACTACGACTCCGTGTCGATTTGCTTTTCAAAAGGCCTCGGCGCTCCCGTTGGCTCGGTGCTGGTGGGGTCCTCTGCCTTCATCGCTCGAGCCCATCGATGGCGGAAGATGTTCGGAGGAGGGTGGAGACAGGCAGGTCTGCTGGCAGCGGCCTGCCTTCACGCGCTTGACAACCATGTTGAGCGTCTGATTGACGACCACCATAGAGCGCAACGAATCGCCAAAATGCTGAACGATTTGCCCATGTTTACCGTTGACTTGTCTACGGTCCAAACCAACATGATCTACGCTGAAACCAACGGACCCGCCTCAGAGGTTGTTGAGAAGTACGCTCGGCACGGCGTGGACATGTTTGATTTGAGTGCCAATCGAATCCGCGTGGTCGTCCATCTTCACATCACCGACGAGGACGTCGATCGATTTGAGGCCATATCGCACGAATTGTTTGGTTGATTCTTGAAAAAGCCTCACCCAATTTGGCTTTCATGTCAAGCAGCGTGCGCGAGACGCCATGTGTTTACAACCCAGCATCCGATGAAGGCTATCACGCCTGCGAGTGGTGTCAGTCGATGATCGATTTTGAACCTCGAAAAGGCTGGAGCATCCAGATACCTCCTGAAGAACACGAACGGGCGATGGCGCTCTTCGGTGGGCCGGGCGGGCCGTCATACAAGAAATGGAAGACACTGATGAACAACACCTGCGATAGCGAACACGTGTCTTGGGCTCGCTTGGAAAACGGCCAAGATCCTCTTGCAGAGCACGTTGCGTCCTCAAACGAGTTTCGTTTGCTGGCGGATTCGGTCTTGAAGGGAAACGGGCTTTCGTCCGCTCAGGAGATCTTCTTGCAAGAAGGCATCAAATTTCGCGACGGTTCAACCCTTCGATTTCTTGATTCTTCATGGAGTTTGAACGGCGTCCGTCTTCACGGCCTTAGCCTGTACACCGTGTTCTCGTTGCTCGGAGAGGGAGACAAGCGCATGGGTTGGGACATTCCAGCCCTTCTTTTGCTCGCAACATCCGTCATGCCCGAGCGCCCGGAACATTTGCCCAGGGCACAGCGCCGTCGTTTCGCCGGCGGCCACCGGGGCTTACGCTCTCCTTATCGACCTCTAGCAGGCATGCTCTTGTGGCTCTCAAACCGGCTCAAGGTGGACCGAACGTTGGCGATGGAATCTTCGGAGTGCGTACCGATGCTGGCTTGGGCTCACGATATTCAGACGCATCTCCTAGGCCAGCGCCCCGTCAACATGGAGCGGCTGTTTCAAAACGCCCTTTCTAACCATCCACCCGGGTTGTTTCACGCCTACGATACGCCGTGGATGCGCTCATGGCAGTCGTTTGAGAAAGAAACCACGCGCGCCCAGACACAAAAGTGGGCTCTGGAATTGGGAGCAAAGAACCTCAAGTTTCGAACCCGTACCAGCTCGGGCCCCCTCCGGCTTATCCAAGTACCGAACGAACCGGCCTTGTGGGCCTTTCTCTGCTCCCTCGCTCTCTCACCGCTTAGCTCGGAGGCTGGAACCCTGCTGCTTGGGTTGCAACACAACTGGTCGGTGGCTTATGTCGACCCGGGGCAACCGTCCGAACCGCTTGTGAAGTCGTTGCAATTTTGCCATGAAATCATGAACGGCCTTGAGAAGAACGTGTTTCTTCAACACGACAAGGCGCTCGTTTTGGGCAAACTTGGCCACTTCTATGAAATCACGGTAGGTCACGGTCAACACGGTGCGCCTTACAACATTCAACACGTCATCGACATCAATCCGAACAGAATGCGACGCATCTGCATTCACAGCGGTCATTTCGCCAGAAAAGTCCCGCTCGGCGATACGCTAGGAGGCGTGTTGCTCTCCATGGTCAACGATGTTTCTGCGTGCAGGGACATCGAAAGTCTGAATGAACTCATCATTAGCAACCCTCCGTTCGCTTTTCCTTACAACAACATTGACCAGCACTGGCTGGATGCGATTGGGACGCCGTCCGATGGTAACCAACAACCCTCACTCGCCCATTATCGGTGGGGCAGGGCAGCGAACGGGTTGCAAGACCAGCGGCGGCGAAGACATCCGCTCCAAGAGTTGATTCTGCGAAATCGGCACAGCAGGGACTTTGAGGCTCGTAGCTCGGCTCGATGGATTGACCGTTTTGGCGAAGCGCTAGAGAACCAGGGTGAATTTCCATACAACGATGTGGTGAATGAATGGCGGAGGACCGTCCGTCCTTACGATGCCAATCGGCACGAACGCCCGTCCGACAGACACTGGTTTGGCGACATACACGAAGCGGTTCTCCAGCGCCGGTTTCATCACCTCATGAATCCTCGAAGATTTGACGATGTCCACCTAGAAGGCGACATTCGGGACGGTGAACGCCGATGGTGCGAGGTCTTCGCACGGGTTTGGGAGGTTCTTGTGCTGCAGCCAATGAACGCTACGTTCCGCCTTCCAAACACGAACGGCTCGCCCCTCTCTTTCGAGCACACTGAACTTCAGGTGACGGTTCGCTCCGATATCGAACGCAAGTTCCTCTCTCGGATTGGAAGGGCCCTGGGTTATGTGAAACACGATGTTGACGGAGAGTATACCGTGTACGTACGTCGAGATCACCCTCGTCCCAACGCCAGACTTCGATTAACCGAGCTGCTGCGCGACGCGCAGGTTGCGCAACGGGTACGGGGAGCGCCGCCACGGTGGTGGAACTACGTGGATGTGGTGGCCCCGCCGCACTCTGTTCCGCACTTTCGTTGGCAACTGCACGTCGACCACCGGGACCAACGGAAACCAATCCGGGCGGATGCCAATGACCAGCAGGAGTTCATACCTGACGGTCTCTTTGGGTGAGGGCAAGAGCCAGCCCAACGACCATCATCGTTGAGATCAAGGACAGAGCGGGCGTATCCTCGCTTTCTTGAACAGGCTCTTCTTCAACAGGTTCGGGGATATTCGGCATCACTTCATAGATGAGGTGCACCTCAAGGTCGTTGCCGTCGTTAGGGGTTGGGAGTTGAATCGTGGCCGTGCCTTGAGAGGCGTCACCCAAACCGATTATCTGACGCACGATGTGGGGATAAGTGCCAAGGCCATTCTGCCCATCTTCGTAGTCGCTTGCGGTTTCAACAATCCATGCCGTGACGTTCAGCGTGGCGTTCTCCAAGTGTCGCTGCTCCAAATCGAGAGCCCAACCAAAGGTTCCAGAAGAATCGGTGGTGGGCGTCCAGGAAAACATGGTGGTGCCCTCGCCTAGGGCCAAGTCTCGTTGGGCAAGGTTGGTGAATTCGTTTACCAGGTCGCCGTCATCAGGAACGCTACCAACTTTCTTCACGCTGCCGTTGAAGACCACACCGGGTGGACTGTTCGGTTCGTATTTTTGCCGCCAGCGTTCGTTGAGTTCGGTGGTTCCGAACGGATCGTTGAAGGTCGAGTGGATGTGGTATTGCTGGAGGTGGCCTGCGTCGTGAACGTCTTCAAGAGCGTGCTCAACATCTACGCAATTGTCGCACCACGTGGCGGTGTGGACTTCTGCAACGGCGGGCAAATCACTGAGGTTGTGGGTCACTGCCGTTGCGTTTGAGGCTGGCGTCCATTGACCGCCAAAGACCATACCGTTGTCTACCGGGGCCGCTGGAAGGGCCGAGGCCGAGCTCATGGTGACAAGAAGCAAAACCGAGGGGATGATTGCAAAACACCTGAAACGCATGGTCACGGGACGCGGAAGGAGGATATGAAACCCTCTTTGATTCGTTCACTCGTCGGCGAGTTCGCCATCCATTTCGTCCGTGTTTTCTTCGCGTACAGGCACCGGGTTGACAAAAAGGGCCTTTCCTTCGGGGAATTCACCGCTGTCAAATCGGACCATCAGTTCCTCCAAACGACTTTTTATGCCGGCTCCAGAGCGACCAACGGCTCTTGCTACGGCGCTGAGGTTGCCTTCATGCAGCCCCATTCGCATCAGAATGGAGTAAACGACACAACCAGCGACCATTGAGATGGGGACGTTGCCGGTAGGGGCATCGACGCTTGGCTCTCGGATGGCGGTCATGTTGTCAAAGAAGGCCTCTATGACCATGTCCAACTCCAATTCAGTGAGCCTTTCGGAGAGCGCGTTGGTCAGGTTTTGAACCACCTTGTCGAAGTTGTCTTCTCTTTCGGCTGCTCTGCTGAGTTGGTTTGGTGGTGCCGCCCATCCTTGAGTGACTCGCTGTTGGTAGTGCTGCATGATGACTTTGCGAGCGTTCTTCAGTTGATTGGGCGTGATGCCGTACATTGCCATCAGCTGCTGTTCGTTGATGCTGACGGTGCGAAACCACCGTGCAGCAATCGAGGCGATGGCGAGCGACATGATTCGAAGGTTGTCTAGCTCTGTCGCCCCGCGAAGTTCAGGGTGCTCACGTCCACCGGCGCGACAAATCGAAGTCTTTGGACACTTGAGGCGGTCCTGTGCACTCGACGGCAGTGTTGCGCGGGTGGCTTCTTGAGCTTGCGTAAGCTTTCTTGCGCTCGCTCGAGCGAGGGGTTCCATCGCCTTGGCCATGTCTCGGCCAAACATGTCGCGCATCGTTGACATCAACTGAGCATACATGGGGTCTTTGTCGCGCTGCGTGCTGCGGTCGAGTTGACCAAAACGGCGCGCTCTTTTCTGCTGTTGCGCATTGAGCCTGTTTCCAGCACCATCGACACGATCGCCGAAGGGGTTCATTCGTGCGCCCATCCGTGCGCCAGCGTGACCTGCTTCTGCATTAATCGCCTCGTTTTGTCGCCCCTCGCCCAGCGACGTACCGCTGTTGGTCTCGGCGTCGTTCGATATGTGCTCGTGCACAAGCGAACACACCTCGCAAACCCCTTCGCCCCGGGCCTCATCAATTCTCAAGTTTCCACCGCATTCGTCGCATTTTGTCTTCATTTTCCTCAACCTCTATTCTTATTTCCTTTCAGGGTATATAAACTATCCAAATAAATGCTTCATTGGCTACCTCGTGACTCCCATACTCGGAACATAATACATTCATATTATGACTGCACTATATGAACCTTATGCATAAATGCCCACACGCACTCATCCAAGCCAAACATGACGAAACCATGCTGCCGGTCTGTACAGCACTCACCCAAGCGGCAGGCCCGCCGAACCCAACCATTCCTGTAATCGGGACTGATTGAGCGTTATGTCTGTGCAATAAGGGTCGAAAAGGGGCTATTTCATCGAAAAACCCGCGCTATTTGATATAGGCTCGTGCACCCTCAACGCAACAGGCTGATTCAATGAAGAGAAGAGCGTTGGTTACATCGGAGTACGTTCCGGCGGGTATCGGTTGCCCGCCGTGGCTCTTCGAGGCGTTCTGCACCCCCGAACGCCACTTGTCCTTGTTGATTCTCCACCCAACCGAACTGCACCGCCAACAAGTCCTGGAACGTCTTCACGACAGTGGTGTGGCCGTCTCGCCACAGCATCACCTCACGCTCAACGGGCTTGTTCGTCAACTCCACACCGATCTTCGGCTGCCCGTTCTTCTGGATGACGAAACAAGCGCCTTCATGGCGCTCCACGCCCGTTGTGCGGAGGCTGCCGAAAACGCTGCACTTCCTTTTCTCTTCACGCCAGGTGTCGGCTCATGGACGTTGACGAAAACCCGCAGGCTGCAGCGGCTCCACGGTGAACTGCTTCAGTTGCGCGAACCGTTTGCGTGGGAAGGCGATCCTGGTGCGGCGTTCTATCATGAATTGTGCCTCGATTACGAAAAAACCGCAGGTGGAACATTACCTGCTCTGCTCACACGGCACGTCCTGACCGCTCTGGAAACCAGCGAGGCAGCGCCGTTCCATCTTCAAGAAGTAAGCGGCATCATCATGTTGAACAGTGCGCCGGATTTCACCGAAATCGAACGGGATCTGCTGTTGGCCATTTCTGCGTTCACGCCCGTTCACCAACTTCTCAATCCCGGTTCGTTTCGGTTGGGTCACCACGGTGCTTACCTCGTTGATGAGCAACCGATCACGCAGGCAGAACTTCCGTCATGGGTTCCAGACCATGAGGTTTGGTCCGGCGGGGACGACGGGTGGCAAACCGATGTCGGCCGTCGCCATCAAACCCAGATTACCCGATTGACACTTGACGATCGAAGCCACGCCGTGTCAGCAGCGCTCACCATGATCAAAACCTATCGAGAAACCAACGACGGTGCTGTCTTGGTGGTCGACGCTGCTGCTAGAGATCGACCGCACATCTGGTCGAAGGCCCTGAAATCCATTGGCATGAATTGGCAACCCGGCTCCGCTAGGCTTGACCTGCAACCGATGCACCGCAGCATCGTTCGTGCCGCCAACCTCGCACAGGGCATGAATGCGTGGTCGCTTGAAGCGTTGCGTGCCGTGTTTTTCTCTTCGACCATGCCTTTTGTGGAGGACATGTTTCCTGAACAGGTTCACCCGGAAAGGGACACTTATCGCCCACGTCCCGATCCGGGCGTGCTTGGAGACCTTGCTCGCCAGTTTCACGTCTTGGGGGGTCCTGGGGCTATCGCCCGCTGGCTGGGTGTTCTTTCTGTTGCTGAACCGTCTTTTTCGGAGCGAAACCCTGAGGCAAGAGCGCAAGCGTTGGAGGAAACACAGTGGTGGCTGGGATGCCTGCTACACGCTTGGGCACCTTTGCTGCCAAACGAGGAACGGTATTTGCTTCGTCGTGCGTTGGTTGGGTGCACCACTGGACAAACCTTGCCCACCCCATCTCCAATGAAATCCGGCATGGCCTGGCTGTCCTGGCTTCTTGGAAAAATTGATGTGGCGAAACTTGAGCATCGGCGGGCGCCTTTTGATGCAGGTTTTGGAGCCGTGCAACGTTTTGTTGAAGCCCTCAACGCGGTAAAACATCAACTCCATTCGCTTGATTTGCCATTTCCCGATGAGGGTCGCGGATTCATTGACACGCTGGAGCACGTTGGTGCAACAACGGACGTGCCTCATCGAACATCCCGAACAGATCGCATCAACGTGGTGTCGCCAGACGATGCATTGGGGTGCACGGCCGACCTGCTTTTGCTCGTGGGTTTGGACGTTGATGCTTGGCCGATGCGCTCACCGACCGTTCCGTGGCTCGACGCTCAAGCGCAACTCGAGTTGGGCCTCTTTCAGACAGACCGACTTGTCAGGCGCGGGCGGCATCACCTTCGCCACTTGCTGAATGCCGGCAGGCATGTCATCGTCTTTGATTCGTCTCCCGAGGAGGGAGGCGGACCGTGCGCACCCCTTGCAGAATGGCTTGAGGTGGTCAAACGCAACCGAGGCTGGGACAGCATGAGAGCACCCCCGTCTTTCCTTCCGCCAGAGCTCTACCAGGGGGAGGAAGGTGTTCGCCCGTTCCGGTGGGTGTCGAGAGAGGATGGCCACGGCAGTTGGCTGGCACCCGCCCTCTATTCTCACGAAGCAACGCCATCAGGGTTGCGTCGCGTGCGTCATGGATTTGCTGGAAGAGATCGCCGACAACAACTCGGTATTGACCTACAACTGCATCTGCAAAGCCGAGAAATTCTCAACAATTCAAACGCCGTTCTTCATGCGTTTGAAAGCGGTATTCAAGCGGACCGTCGCCGTCGGCAACCGCATGCAAAACGGGTTCCAAAGAACCAGACCTTTGACTGGGAACTTCGCCATCAACTCGCCAGCATTGATGCCGTCACTCTCCGTCCTACCCGTGCTGCACTGAGCGTTTCTGGGGTTGCGCCCGGCGTGTTCCCGCACCTTGGCCATCGTGAGGAAAAATCGATTTCGGTCACCGTTGACCCTCGACCACTTCCTCCTTATGGTGGTGCAGTTCAAGGATTGGAGGACCGATTTGGCGACATGCAGGCGCCCTTGGAACGTTCGGTGTGGTCGCCAAGTCGCTTAGAAGCGTGGCTTAAGTGCCCGCGTCAGGCGTGGATGAATCAGTTTCTCAGGGCAGCCGACGATGAAGAATTGACCACGGAAGACATTGATGTTCGCATTCGCGGGCAGGTGGTGCACGATGCCGAAGCCGCCATTATGGAAGGTCATGGCATTCCGTTTGGGGAGGAGTACGCCGGCACACCTCTGCCGCTGCATCTCGGTCCTATGGGGCAGGGTCGGGCGGGCTGGGACGCCGTTTTGGATTTCCTCGAGCAAAACGTTCACTGGTTGGGTCGAAACAATGCGGTCTCGGTTCATCGAACCAGGGACCTCATCGACGCCTCGCCAGAACTTTGGCAGGCCCATCAAGATGGCGAAGTGGCGTTGGCCGCTCGGGGGCGCTTGGCTCGCCTGCTCGAGGCCGATTTGTCACTTCACAACTCGGCACCCGTGGCGTTGGAGTGGGCGATGAGAACAGAAACCGATCGCTTCGTTGAACTTGACACCGAAACCGGGGAATCGGACGGCGGCCTGCGGGTGTTTGGGTACGCCGACAGGGTCGACGTCTTGGTGCTAAATGAAACACATCGAAACGAACTTAAGGAAAAGGGCATCATAGGCGATGCCTCTTATGAAACCCCTTTTCCATTGCATGGTGAACCCCGCCCAGCGCAACGGCTGGTTGTTATTCGCGATTTGAAAACCGTGGCGGGACCTCCGAAAAAACTCGCCGGGCTTCGCCACATGCGTTGCTTGTTCGAAGACCTTCAACTGGCGTTGTACGCTCGTGCTTGGGAATTGCTTCACCCCAACGATCGCGTGGTGGGTGTCGGTGGAAGCGAGGTGGGAGAATTCACACGGCATTACGTGGAGCTTGACAGCGACATCATGCCGTTGAAAGACAGCCTTGAGATTGGTGAAGTGTCGGACGTGTTTCCGAAGCATTTCCCTGCTGAGACAAGGACAGGTCACGCCACAACCCCCTTTCGCCGCTGGATGGCTGAGCGGCTCGCTGTAGCGCAGCGAGCGATATCGACCGCCGGCGAGGGCGTCGTCAACCCAACACCAGGAAAGCACTGCAGCTACTGTTCAATCGCCCATTCATGCGCGGTTTCGGATTACACCGGGGGGGCGTTCTCTTGATCGAATTCAACAACAGTCAACGGCTTGGTCTGGACCTTGACCGCCACATCGCTCTTGATGCCGGCGCCGGTACCGGCAAGACGACCGTCATGGCAGAGCGGTACGTTCAGCACCTGATCGCTTCCGATCAGCGAGCCACTCATGTTACGCCTCCTGGGCCGAGAACACCCCTCACCGGACACGGTGCCTTGCGAGCTCCCAAACGGGAACGGACGGATATCAAGGAATGGCAAGGCCTGTTGCCTTCAGAAGTGGTGGCCATCACCTTCACGCGTAAATCAGCAGCCGAACTCAAAGCAAGAATTCGCCATCGGCTGTCACTCACCAGGGCGCTTCCACCGGGGCCTGAGGACAACGACGGCGTTTTTGACCCTCGTCTGCGGAACGAGGGCGATGTCGAGATGTTGCTTTCTGCCCTTGACGAAGCCCCTATTTCCACCATCGACGCTTTCCTCAGTCAACTCGTTCAACCGTACATCGATCTTGTGGCCCTTTACCCCTCAAACCAACAGGTCACCGAAGAACGAAAGCCGCTGATGATTCAAGACACCCTCAACGCCGTCTGGCGCATCCGCTCCGTTGACGACGCCAGGGATGCGGGGGTGCTCAATCACCATCACCTGTTCCTCGAGGCCAGAAATCGCCTGGTCACGCGTCTTGGAGGGCAGGATCACGCCGAGGTGGTGCTCAATGGACTGCTTGATCGCTCGCTGTTCGTTGAACAATCGCATCGCTCGATGATTCAACGCGCGGAGGACATGGGCTTGCCGTGGAACGGGCGCGGCCCTCCTCCCGTGGAGGTGCTCATGGACACCATTGCTGAACCGGTACGCCCTCTGCTTGGTGAATTCACGAGGACGCTCCACGACCGGTTGTTGGATTGGGTTCAGTCTTTCCTTCCCTACCGTACACAGTGCATCGTCCCTGCTGAGGCAGAGACCACCCTCACCCGCTTCAACCACCTTACGCGCCTGACCTCCTCGCCACCGCCTGAAACCGCCGGCGAGCAATTGTCGTGGATTTGGAAAGCCCTGCTTGGCATCGCCACCGCCTCTACCCTGCTCAAAACGCCTTGCTCATTTTTCCCAAGGGACGGTCTGCCAAGTGGCGACGGTTGGCCTTCAGGCCTGCTTTCAAAAACACCGGTTAGGGGCATGAGTGGCGCCGACAAAACCGCCCTTTACAAGAACAGCAAAGATTTGATGAAAAAGGTGCGCAACCACCTCAACACGCCTGAGGGAACGCTCATTCGTCTCTTGGCTCGATCGGCGTTCCTGCTGAACCCAGCCGATGGTTTCGACGGCATGCCGCTCAATTCGGCTTTGAGACTTGACCCCTTGGAAGACCCGCTCCCCTCAGAACCAAGCGAGCGTGGCACCTACGTGTCCGCTCAACTGCAGACCCAAGTGTTGAGTGATTTGCAAGTGATCCATACGGCTTGCAATCAGATATTGGCAAGGCGAAAGTCGCTCGACAACATGCACGACTTTGACGACATGCAGCGGTTTGCAGCGGATTTGTTACTGGCTCGATGCCCGGACATTTGCCGTCATCGTTACCCTCCATCCGTCATCGATGCGCTCGACGGTATGGGCGATGAGCCGTGGACTGACGCCCACATTTCGCGTGCTCTTACCCTGCTCAATGACCGGCCTGCGCTGCAGGAGGACTTGCATCGGCGCTTCTCGATTCTTGGCGACCTCCGCCGCCAATTCCGAGCGTTCATTATCGACGAGTATCAAGACACAAATCCCTCGCATTATCGGTTGTTGGCCAGGTTGTGGGGGCGTCGGCGGCATCATCCAGAGGACCCTCAACGGCCCCTCGGTGCATGGGATCCGACCGTTTGCATCGTTGGCGACATGAAACAGAGCATCTACCGGTTCCGACAGGCCGAGGTCTCGGTCATGCGCAGAGCCGTGTCGGCCGTGCGTGCGTTCAATCTTGATGAAATGAGCGAAACCCGTCTCGACCACTTGCGACAAGAAGGGCATGGACGCGACCCCCGACCGGTGGGTGGGGGTGGGGAGACAGGTTCCTTTTCCAACGAGCACGACGGGGCGGTATCGGCCCCCCACACCTTTGTTCCATTTGACGAGGAAGACGATGACGGACTCCAAACCATCACCGATGAACGCCTCCTTCGACGGACGGAAGGGCACATCGACTTGACCTCAAACCATCGCACTCGCCACGATTTGATGGAGACCATGAACGACATGTTCGACGAAGTCTTTCACCCTCGATACCACGACCTACCCGGGGACTGGCACGCTGAACCTCAGCGACTCCACCCGGCAAGAGACACCGAGCAAGAGGGTGTTCTGGAGTGGCTGTTGCCGATTCCCGGAGCCGTTGCGGAAATCCCCACCGACCTTGACGTCGCCGTGAACACCTTTCAAGACCCAAACGCCTCGAGCGTTCAACTGGAACACGAACTCCTCGCCGACCGTCTTCACGCTTTGCTTCATCAATCCTCCACTCGTGTTTGGGACAGTCAGGAGGCCACATGGGTCACCGTGGTTGATGAAGGACCGCCTGTGCGTCCACAAGACGTCATGATTCTCATCAATTCTCGCAAGCACCTTCCCGACCTTGTGGAACGCCTTCGCGCCCGAGACATTCCCGTCATGGCCGATCGGCAGGGTTTGCTGTTGATGCAACCCGTGGTTCAGCCGTTGATGGCCCTTCTTGCCTTGATAGCAAGACCGACCATGCGCAAAGCCGCTGTAGAATTGGCCCGCTCTCCGGTGGTTGGGATGACCGAGCAACAAGTTCACGAAGCCCTCAGAACGCTCGGGGACGGGCAACAAGTCCTCCCGCACCTCATAGAGCATGCGCCAACGGATCGGGTCCGTCGTTTGTTGGAGCGTTTGCAGCGACTCATCGGTTGGGGCGCTGTCTACGACGTTTTCGATACCGTCCTTGACGGGTCGGATCTCTTAGCCGCTTACCCTGACGATGCGCAACGCCAATTCGCAGAGGCCTGGCTCACCATCGTTCAATCCATTGGCAGGGAATCGGGTCACGATGCTGCAGCCATTTACCGAAGAATGGTGGCGGTTCGCGAACTTGGAAGCCAGGGCCCTCAAGCCATCACCCAACCCGATGCCTCCGCCATCAAAATCATGACCATACACGGGGCAAAAGGGCTGCAGGCACCCGTTGTGGTGGTCTCAGGTCTCTTCTCTGCCGGGAAGGCCGATGCGAGCATGTCGGTTCAGGACAACATTCTCGTCACGCCTCAAGTTCTGGCGGGCCGTATTCAACCGTGGCGAGCGAAAGACCGGCCGGAAGACGGGTTGTGGGCGTTTGCTGCCGAGATGAACAAAGCGCAGGACAAGGCTGAACTTCGTCGAAAATTCTACGTTGCTCTCACTCGGGTGAAAGATCGCCTCATCCTCACCGGTAGTCCGGGCAACGCTTCGACCTTTGATGAGGAAAGCGGAACGCTGTCCGTGCGTTTCGCTCCAGACCCTCGAACGATGGGCCGCATGCTGGTTGAAGGTCTCCGTCGCGCATCATGGCGCGGTGGAGGCACGGTGCCGTGGATCACCGGACAAGAATTGGAAAAAACGGAACTCCCCATGTTCGATCCGCTACGGGCCGAGACGCCGTTCAATCCGGCCCAGCTCTTGACCAACGCCCGGCTTGGAGAAGACGGGCTGCCCGGGTTGCGAATATACCACCATTCCTCGTGCTTTGACAGGGTGGACACCGCTTCGCCTCAGCACCGTGCACGCGCCCTGGCCACCCATCTTGATGCGCTGGAACCCCTCGAGGTTTCACCCGGTCAACCCCTCCGTTTGGTTGAGAACATCAAAGGTGCCGCACACAACCTCGATGCCACCTTCAACTGCGAGCGAAGTTATTGGTTTGAACACGTCAAAGGCTGGCCAGCAGAACCTTTCCGCTTCCCAAACACGGCTGAAGAGCGGCCGCGTCCCAACGCTTGGCCTGAGCCCACCACGTTCGGTTTGATGATGCACAGGGTGCTGGAAATCGGGCTGCGCAACCCACGCTCCTTCAACGAACAAACACCGCGCCTCGACGCCTCTTGGATGCACGAGGGAGACGACGATCTCTCCTCCCAGGACACCGTTGGAAGGGTGATGAATGAGTTTGGACACGGGCCCAAACAACACCCGTCCTCTCGGGAGGCGGTATGGAGAGACCGCCTCATGCATCTGGGTTCGCTCATCGACAACGGGCTACTTGGCCGGTGGGTGCAGGGCGAAATCATTGACGGGTGGTCGGTGGAAGCCGTTCGCACGGAGTTGCCGTTTTTCCATCGTCAACGTTTGCCCATGTCAACGCTCGATTTAGCAAGCGATCATCAGGTGCAAACGGGCCCGTTGAGCGTTGTGGACCAAGTCAACATGGACTTCAGCGGTCGTGCGGACTTGGTGTTGGCCCTCGTTGATGAAAGCGGGCAAGGAGCGCTTCAGGTTGTTGACCTGAAAACCCGTGGTTGTTTGAACTCGTTCAACGAGGAGGAGCCCTCGAGCGGCCATCCCCTTCAACACGTCCCTTGCAGCGAGACATCCATGGTGCCCCAAAGCGATGAAGAAGCCTCCATTCTTCATGAACACCGTCTGCAACTCGCGCTCTATTCCCTTGCTTTGGAAGCGATTGAAGATCGAAAACCAGAACATGAGCGTCGTGTTGTATTACCTCCTGCCTTGCTTCTTGGGGCCAACGGGCGGATGGTTCAACTCTCAACTGGGGCTTTTGAGAAGGCAAGAAAGGACCTTCTTGCCCATTTGGAATGGCGCGCTACGGTTCACCTGAACCCCGACATGGCGCCACCACCTCAGCGCGAAGGTGAACTTGGTTCGTGTCAGCAGTGCCCGTATTACAGGGGTGATTTCCGCCGATGTGCGCCCAAAGGCCAGCCGGTTGGCTTCGTCAATCCGCCCGTCGATTCGCCGTGAGCACCAACGTGCCGTTCCACTGCTCCTTCGCACCGACCTGTGTTGCCTCAACATCGACAAATCCTGCTGCGGCGAGGCCCTCTTTCCAACGCTTGATGGGTAACAGCGCCATGTGGACGTTAAGCGAGGGCCCCCAATCGTGGCTCGACGGGTTCTCTTCGTAGTGGTCGACACCGATGACCACCCGCCCACCGGGCGCCACCCAATCGTTGTGGAGCGTATGGAGAAATTCAATCGGGTCCTGAAGGTAGTAGAGGCATTCCATGCTGTGAACGAGGTCGACGGGTTCAGCGGGTCGCCATTCAGGAAGCGTTGCTTCAATGTAGTCGCCATCGGGGTCGATGGCCTTGGCCTTGGCGATCATCGATGGTGCGCCATCAACACCGCAGGCATGCTTGCAAAGCGGCTCGGTCTTGAGCTTGCGAACCACCCATCCGTTACCGCACCCGATGTCAATCGCTGTGAACGGCTGCTCTCTGCCTTGCAACAGCTGTTTGAGCATCACATCAACACTTGCGGCGTGGCCTTGTTGCATGCCTTCATCCCGGCCGACATCAGCCCATTCACTAAACAAATCGGTTGCTTCCCGAAGCCCCATGACAAACAACGAATCACGGCGTCTCATGAAGATGTTCATGGCGAAAGGAACATGCAGGGCTTCGTCTCCGACGAACCATGCTTGACACGACCACCACGCTTGCTGATGTTCTCTATCCGCCGATTGAACCGCACACAACGGGAATGCTTCAGGTGTCAGACGTCCACACCATCGCCTGGGAGCAAAGCGGTTCGGCAGACGGCATTCCTGTGGTGGTGATTCACGGCGGACCGGGCGGTGGCGGCCAACCGTCCTATCGGCAATACTTCGACCCGGCAGCGTTCAACATCATCCAGTTTGACCAGCGCGGCTGTGGAAAATCAACCCCCTACGCTGAGTTGGAGGGTAACAACACCCAAGCCTCAGTAAGCGATCTGGAGGCGTTGAGGGCCCACCTTGGACTCGAGAAATGGCACGTGTTCGGTGGTTCGTGGGGCTCCACGCTTTCGCTCATTTACGCACAGCACCACCCAGAGCGCGTCATGAGTCTTGTTCTCCGCGGTATTTTCATGTGCAGGAAATCCGAACTGCACTGGTTCTATCAGGACGGTGCCAGCCACCTCTTCCCGGACGCTTTTGAACCCTACAGAAACCACATTCCAACAGAAGAACAGAGCGATTTGATTTCAGCGTACTACAAACGACTCACCAGCGACGATGTGGAGGTTCGCCGTGCTGCTGCAAAGGAGTGGACGCGATGGGAGATGGCCACAAGCCGATTGTTTCCCGATCCGGAATACCTCGAGAAAGCGGACGACCTTGATTTTGCCGTGGCTTTTGCTCGCATTGAATGCCACTACTTCATCAACGGCATCTTCGTTGAGGAAGGGTTTATCCTCAAGCGTGCGAAGACGATTGAACACATTCCTACGGTGATTGTCCAAGGCCGCTACGACGTGGTCTGCCCGCCCCGAAGTGCTTGGGAGTTGCACAAGGCGATGCCGCAAAGCCGCCTTGTCATGGTGCCGGACGCTGGTCACTCCATGGGCGAGGTGAGCATCGCCCGTGAGTTGGTGGCGGCAACCGACGCCCTTCGGTAGGCAATCGGTCGTTCAAGGCGGGGCAATTGGTGCTCTTTTGAGCGTCGGCTTGATAGGGAGGAGTGGACTCGCATGATGTGGAGGCTTGACCTCCGGGTGAAGACATGACGGAAGGAACCATTACGCCTGAGGTCCAAATCAAGCAACTTGAAGAAGCGCTTGCCACCGAAACCGACCGCTTGCAGAAACTGTTCGCTGCTTACGAGACGCAAGAAAAAGAACTGGTTGATGCCAAAGCGGAAATTGAGGTCCTTGAGAAAGAAATCATCGACCGAGAAATCGAGAAAGAATCGCTTGAATCCATCATCGCCGAGAAGGACGTTCGTGTTCGCGAGTTGGAAATGAAAGCCACGAAGTCCTCAAAGCGCGTTGAGCATCTTGAGCCCGAGCTCGAAAAGATGGAAGAGAAATATTCCCGTGAAAAAGACCGACTCGGTAAGGTGTTTGGCATCGCCGAGGAACTTGACAACGACCTGCGTCTTGCCGTCACCGAAATGAAGGCGAGGGACGACTGGTACGTCGACCACATGCAGATTTTCGAAGACCTCAACAAAGCCATCAAACAGCGCTACGACATGATCGAGCGAGCCGTTGAATCCGAGCGCAAATCTCAGCACATGTCCCGTGCGTTCACCGAGCGTGTTGAGGAAATGGTGCAAGCTCGCTCCGAGGAGATGGCCGAAGAGGAAGCCGTCGTCGCCGAAGCTGAGGAAGCCACAGCATCGGTTGAAGTGGTTGAGGAGCCGGTCGAGGAAGAGGCCGCTGCCGAAGAGGCGCCAGCACCCGTGGAAGAACCTGCTGCGGAAGAACCGGCCGAAGAAGCCTCTGATGACGAAGCGCCAGCGGCATGGAGCGATGGCCAGGACCCCTGGGCCACGGAGTAGGTGATGGAATGGCCGGGCTAGCCCCCGGTGGTTTTGCCCCCGTTTTCACCATGACGATGATGGGCACAAGCGCCATCATCATCGGCGCCATCATTGACCCGATTGCCGGCTTGATTCCCCTTTTTGGGATGGGCTGTTTGATGACCGCCGTGTTCTTTGGTTATTTCTGGAGGGACCCGGACAGACCGATACCAAGAACCCCAAACATCCTGGTTTCGCCCGCTGACGGACACGCCATGTTTTTGCGACGAGAACGGGCCGTGGCTCGACGACCGACTCAGGAACAACGCAACAGCGGCCGTGTTGAAAACGACGCTCTCAGCGGCGAGTGGTTTCCTGAACCGCTGGACGAACCGCTCACTTTTGCTACCGAGCAACGTTACGTCCCGGTTGCTCAAGGCGAAGAGCGACCAACGGACGTCTACAGGTTGGCCATTTTCATGTCACCGTTGGACGTTCACGTCAATCGTGCACCGGCGGCGTGTGTGGTGGAACGCATTGAACATCGGACCGGGAAGGGCTTGCGCAGAGGGCCGTTCCGCGCCGCTTACAAGAAAGAAAGCGAGCACAACGAGCGGGTGCGCTCCGTTCACTTGCTCGATAACGGGATACGAATCGAGATGACCCAAATTTCGGGAGCCATCGCTCGCACCATACTGCCTTACAGCTACGAAGGTGACACGTTGCGACGTGGACAGCGGCTCGGCATGATACGTCTTGGTTCAAGAGTGGACCTTCGCGTCCCGGCCGAAGCATACACTTCTTCAATCATTACGGCTGAGAATCACAACACGGCCCACCCCAAAGGGATGCATTTGATGGCGGGAACAAGCGTGGTGTTTGAACCAAAAGCAGGTGAGGATGAATGAGTCGATGGCGTCGAACCGTGCCCGCAATTCTGTTTTTTTTGATGGCCAGTCTACCCATGACCTACTTCCAAGTGGGTAACATCGTCTACACGCAGGCTGCAGCCAGCAGCCCTGACTGCTCAGGTCATTCTGCGCGAAACTCTCCTGACAACTTCAGCGTCACCCTGTGGCACGAAGACGTGACCACCGTCACTCATCAGAAGAACGAGACTTTGGCCTCGAACCTTGAACCGTTGTGGTTTGATGCTTGGGACAACGTGACCATTGACGTACCAAACGAACCCATCACCCTTGCGGCATGGGTCATGGACCATGGCACCGACGATCCTTGGGTCATCGTTGTCCACGGCATTCGGTCCTGCAAGGCAAATCATGAGGCGCTTATTCCCGCAGCCTGGCTCTACCAAGCTGGCTACAACGTGATTTTGTTTGACATGCGAGATCACGGAAACAGCACGACTGAGGACGGGCTTATTTCCGCAGGGCAACGAGAGCACCGAGATGTGTTGGCCGTTTGGCAGTGGCTTCAGGACACCAAGGGGGCGGAGCCTGAGCATATCGGTGCCGTCGGCATATCAATGGGCGCAGGGGCGGTCACCATCGCCTTTGAGCAAGAGCCGAGGCTCCAGTCGGTGTTTTTGGAATCGCCTTACTCGTCCATGGGTAATGTGATTGAGGAAGAACTGGTCTTTGCAGGATTCCCCACGTTTCTCAAGGACGCCGCCCTCTTTGCTGGGAAAGTTTCGTCTGGCGATAATTTGGTAAAATACGAACCGATTGAAGCCATGGGCGTCGTTGGAAACCGGTCCGTGTACGTGACCCATTCTTTGGAGGACATTCGCATCAACATCTATCATGGCAAAGCGATGTGCGACGCCGCCAAAGAGAGCGTCAACCAAGACGGTTTGGTTGAATGTTGGTTTGAATCATCGGCGGTTGCCCACAACGACGACGACCGAGAAGGTATTCTGTCCCACATCACACTGATGCTCACCCAACCGGATGAATACCGGAACAAAATGCTCGCCTTCTTTGGAAAAAGCATAGGCGAACCACAGCCGGTGGTTTGAAACCATTGATGCTGACGGCACAACCCGGTGAACCCCATGTCGAGCGCGAACCCTCTCCCTCTCCTCGGTAGCGGAGAGAAAGGGTTACGGATACACGATCTGGTCAAGGCACCGGCCAACACGCCGTGGGCCAAAGCCAAGCAGCAATCTTGGAACGCCAGTGAACCAGCCACGGTCTACACAACACCCGAGGTGTTGGCTGACGGGACGCCGTGCAGCGCGATAACCATCATCATGCGCACCAAGGGATGCCATTGGTGGTGGTCGTCCGGGTGCACGTTTTGTGGCTATTTCAACGACACAAGAGACGACGTCACAAGCGAGAACCTCCACGCTCAATGGGAAGCGGCCAAAACCCAGTCCGACAATTTCAGCGGCCAGGCCATGGTGAAAGTGTACACTTCCGGCAGCCTTCTGGAGGACCGCGAGATACCCGTCGATTTCCAAGAAACTGTCTTGCGTGATTGTGCAGAACTCGGTAAGGAATTGATCGTGGAGAGCCGGTGCGAACAACTCTCGGAGAAAAAACTTGCATGGGCGACCTCCATCAACCCCACGTTCACCGTCGCCATCGGCTTGGAAGCTTACGACAACGAAGTGCTGCGTTTCCACGTCAACAAGGGCTTCACCACCACATCATGGGACCGCGCCGTGGCCAATTTGAAAAAGCACGACCTGAGAATCAAAACCTACCTGATGTTCAAGCCGCCCTTCATGAGCGAGGCAGATGCGCTGGACCACTGTGTCAAGTGGATAGGCGATGTGGCTGAACATTCCGATGAGATCTCCATCAACCCGATGAACATACAGCGCGGCACCGTCATCGACCGCCTCCACCGGCATAACGAATACCGCCCACCGTGGTTGTGGTCCCTCGTTGAAATGATTCGCAGGGCCCACCCACTCGTGCATCCGAAGGGTGGGATGAACGGCGATGAGGATCAGGTGTCGCGCCTTATCGTCCATCCAACCGCTGGCGGAAAGATTCGAGGTTCACACAACTGCGGTTCGTGCGATGCGGAAGTCGTCGCCGCAATCGAAAGGTACGCCGTGTCAGGAAGTCTTCAGGAATTCCACGGCCTTGATTGCTCGTGCAAGCTGGCCTGGGAAGCCGAAGTAAACCTCGAACGTCAACTTCCCGTGCCGTTGGGCATCTCCAAGGCGCGAAGAGGCTCGGCCGTCGCTCGTCTTCGCTCGCCATAGATACAGCGATGCGCTGCTTTTTTTCTCCAAGTGAGTGGTGAATGTTTATCACCGCCAAAGAAGTCGGAGGCATGACTCCTCAGGAGTCAGTTCGTGGGTGACCGGGATGACAAACTCTAGAGCTTTGCCTGATACAACCGTCGGGACGGGCGAACCTGCCGCAAGCCGGATTGTGCTGACCTTATTTTTCGTGGGCCTGCTTGGCCTCTACTCCTTGTTTTCAAACGTCTTCGGCTGGGATAACCTTCCTCTCTTGGGTGAATTGGTGCCGTTGGTTCAGAACCTCGGTGGGAGCGGCATATGGTACTACTTGATCGGTTTCTTGGTGGGTGTAGGAGCCATCGTTGCGACCTTGGTCGGCGAGGTTCTTGCAGAGTAATGGAGGCGTGGTGTATGGAAACCATCTTTATTGCAGGCGGGGCGCTTATCACCCTTCTTTTCTTTCTCTCGCAATCGCTGACCAAAGGCGTTGGTACCGTGGGCGGAGCACTGAAACAAATCGGTTTGTTCATTCTGCAGAAGAACCCACCCGGCCTCGTGGACATCTTTGATGACAGGGACGGTAGCGGTTCTCGCACGTGGATGAATTTCGGGATGCTTTGGTTTGTTTTTGCCAC
>CACODE010000010.1 GCA_902625885.1 uncultured Candidatus Poseidoniales archaeon | reverse complement strand
CCGACTTTGCCCACTTCCCTTCAGTGAGCAAATTGAATTTTGAAACGGCTGATTGGTTGAAAGCCGTTTCGTCGAGCGCCACTTCAATGTAAACATCATCTTGTTCAGCACCGTCGAGGACGGTTCCAGACAGGGTAATGGTGTCGCTGGTGACCTGCGTTCCGTTCAACCCCTCATCAATTTGCACCGTTGGTTCAGCATCGCCGAACCCTTCGGGAACCACGACGAAGTACATCCGGTGCTTTTCTGAGAATTTACCCGCACTGTCATAAACGATCAACTCAATTCGAATTTGGCTCTCTGAGGTGCCCGTCGAGTCGACGGTCACGTTGCTGAACTGGTAGGCCCACTGACCGTTGCTGGCGCCTAACATCGTGAAGGTGTGGCCTTCCAAATCGAAGCTACTGTCTCCATACGGGGCGTCAAACAGCACCCTCCACTCGTAGGTATAGATGCCGTTTCCATCCGAAGCATCCGGGTCAGAAGAGTTACTCGCATCGAAGAACACAAGGAGTGCACCCGACCCGTCGAGGTGGATTCTGTACACGGGCCACTCGGTTCCTGATACGGTTTTTTGGCCAATGAGTTCTATTTGATCCTCGTATTCCCAACGCATTTCGAGTTGAGCATCAGCCATCGGTGTGTATTGGTCGGCGTTGGCATCGTTTGTTTCTACCGTGATCGAGATGATGCGGGCGTTTCCATGTTCGTCGTGCAGGTACACCGTGATTTCCCAAGTCGCTCCTTGCGAGCATCCGGTGTCAGATGAAAAGTCCATTTGACAGAACGTAAGCGAAGGAGACGATTCGTTGGTGTGGTCGATGCCGCTTGACATGGCGTTGCCTTGCCAATCGGTTGGGCCTTCGATTTCCCAGTCTGCAGAAAGCGTTTCGGCGGTGTTCGTTGAATAAGCGAAAACAACCTCTTCGTCGCTCTTCAGGTACATGGTCATGTATTCGCCAGTGGAAGGGTCCAATGGAGGCGTGTTGCCGTTGAGCGTGATGTCTGTTCCTGATGCTGTGCCACCAAATCCGTTTGGATAGGCCTCTAAGTGGTGGGAAAGAAGGTTACCAAGAAGTGGGAATGCAAGGCTGTCGGCCCTCTCGGACATGCTCTCGACATCGATGGTGGTGACGATCATGCCACCTGCCCCATAATTGCACGTGCCCAGCACAGAGTTTTGGTCAACAGCAGAGGCCTGAATCAATGGTTGGAAGTGGCCCCAATGCTCAGAATAACCGTTGCAAACACTCGGGATGGACGTTGCCTGTGAGGACGTTGTGTCCACAACAGCCTCGGCCACGGTGCCGTATTCGTCAAATCCCTGGAATCCGTTGAAATCAACACTATCGAAGACTGGGTGATACGGATTGTTGAATTCAATATCGCTGTACGTGACCGTTGTCTGGGGCGTGTTTCTCGCCTCGATGTTCATGTTAAACGGTAAATGACTCTCCTCGGTTGTGGACGAATATTCGTAATGCTCGGTGGAACTCGTTAAATGAAGTTGAACCGTCCCTCCCGCTGACATAAACGATTCCAGAACGGACTTGTTTGATGAATCTCCGAGTTTCTCAAAATAACCGTCCCCTCCTTCATCGGTCGGCGCCGCAGCGTAATTGTTTTGCGAGGGAATCACGATTTTGTCGTAATTTGACATCCATCCAGATTGAAGATAGGTTGGCCAATCGTCGGTTGGAAATTGCGTGTACGATTTGCCAAGTATCGCCAGGTCATCTTTGATTTCAGGCGTAGAACTGTCCGATAAAATCGCCACATCAACGGTGTCCTTGAACGTGGCATGAAAATACCTCACATTGCCCACGTTGCTGTTGTCGTTGGTTCTCACTGCGCTGAAACTGATGTTGTAGGTTTCACCGTCTGTCCACCCGTTCCAAGGCGGGAACGTTACATCCACCACGTCGTATGCGGCCATCGTGACGGTGTTTGAGGCCGAGTGCACCTGCGCGTTGGTTGATGAGTCCACGACCGTCATTCGGAACGTGTATTGTTCTGCCACATCCGCGTTGTAGGCTTTGAACGGCCAACTGTGCGACAACGTTGCGTCGATCGGATATGCGCACTCTAGGATGGGGTCGGACACGCAACTCAAATGGTCTGGCCTGGTCAACGCCACATCGCTTGAACCGTTCGCTGATGCATTGGACAACGGTGCGATTGAAAACAGAAAGATTGCCAACAACAGAAAGGCTTTCGATTTCACGCCCTTACCAGACTATTGCACCGTATAATTCTGACCCCGGTTGAGCAATACGGCAAAATAACCCATTGTGACGAAGAACGGTGGCGGGCGATGGAGGATTCGAACCCCCGTCTCCGGCTCCGAAGGCCGGAAGGATATCCAGACTACCCTAATCGCCCGTTGTCGTTGCGAGTGCCCCCTCCTTCTTGAAGAAGGCGGGTCGCTGGCTTGTCGGACAACCTCGGAGGCGGGGGGATTCGTCATGAGGCGCAGCGCTGAGCGTGAACAACAAGACGACCGAGGCTGCGGTGCACCCGCTCGGCATGAACGGACCGGAGCACCCAACCGGTTTCTTTGATGACACGCATCACGTTTTCCCAAGTGCCGTTTAGCAACTCGAACGGTTGGTCGAAGGAAAGCGAGGACGTTGTGTGTTGCTCAGGCGGGTGCATGGGGAGGATGAGCACGAACCCGGCCGATGGCGACGCCACGACGTGAGCGCTCACGAGGCACGCCCGCAACAAAGCGTCAGCCGTTTCGGTCCCGTGAGAGTTTCTCCCGTACGGCGGGTCAAGCACAAAGCCTGCGATCTTGCCGTGCCAGTCGCCGGGGACGGCGTCGCCAATCCTTGTCGCATCGCCTCGGACCACTTTAGCGGACCCGGGCGTGTCTCCGTCGTGCGCCCACGCAAGGTTGTCTCGTGCCCCCTGCACCATCTCGGAGTGAATGTCGATGCCCACGACGCTCCGTCCGCTAAGCGAGGCTTCTATGAGAAAACCACCCGTTCCGGTCATCGGGTCCACCACCGGTCCGCTGCTTCGTGGCCCTGCGGCCAGGTTGACGCCCAGACGGGCGAGCATCGGATCGAGGCTTACGGGCTTGAAGAAAGGACGCTGGCCAGCTCGTCGCTCACCGTTGGAGAAGGACGCTGTCCCATCACCCTCCATCCAACCAAAGGCGATGGAGGCCGTGAGCCCGTCAGAAACGATGGCAAAGACGTGGTCGGGTGTCGCCAGATCAACCTCGTTACCCGAAGAAAAGAGCACGCCTCCGACCTGTTTTGTCAGTCGTGAGAGGCTCCATCCCGGAATTTTTTCACCTTGTTTCCATGCTCTGACCGCCACGGAGCCGTCAACGGGATGCTCGCTCAGGTAAGCCTCCATGCGAAGAAGCAACGTCGAGGCGTCAATGTCGCTGGATGACACCGTTGTGCCGTTCAGCAAGAAGCATTGAAGTCCGCTGGCCAACGCCAGCGCTTCCGTTCGCGCTGAATGCGTTGAATGCCGAACACGACACCACCTTGCAGACACGGCCGGTTCGATTTCCGCTTCCGGAAGCAGGGCTTCCAATTCCGCCAAGGCGAGGCCGGGGTGCCAACCGCGCAAGCACGCCAACACCTCGCCCATGAAGACGCCTGACGCTCAGCCTTCTTGATGCAATCGCAGGCGAACGGCTACATACGGTGGCCTACGAGTCGGGCCCATGGGCTGCAATCTGAAGGACATCGCGCCTGCTGAACAGACCACGCTGAAGGCGCTCTCCGGAAAGCGAGTCGGCATAGACGCCTTTCTCACCGCCTTTCAATTCCTCACCACCATGCGAGACCGTTCGCCACAGGGCGATGGTATGCCACTCCGGGACGCCAACGGTAATCCCGTGTCGCACCTGATGGGCTTTCTTCATCGCACGGCCACGCTGCTCAGCATGGGCATCAAACCGGTGTACATCTTTGACGGGAAGTCTCCCGAACTCAAAGCCGACGAAATGGCCGCACGCCGAGCACGGCGAGAAGAAGCCGAGGCTGTTCACAAAGAGGCCTTGGCGGCTGGCGATTTCACCTTGGCACAGAAGATGGCGGCCCGCATCATGCATTATTCTCCGCAGATGGTGAAAGAAACCCAGCAACTGCTCGATCTCATGGGCGTCCCGTGGGTGACAGCGGCTGCGGAAGGTGAAGCCCAAGCCGCCGTGATGGCAGCCAAAGGGCAACTCGACATCGTGGCGACCCAAGACTGGGATGCGCTACTCTACGGCTCACCCGTTTTGGTGCGCAACCTGATGGACGACGGCACGAAGCGGTACGGGCGCGTGGTTCACGCCCAATCCATCGACTTGGGCGAGATGCTCGCTAGCAACGACCTGAGCCGTGAGCAACTCGTGGACCTGGCGATCATGATTGGCACCGACTACCATCCCGGCATCAAAGGCATCGGGCCGAAGACCGGGCTCAAACTCATCAAGAAACACGGCACGCTTGAAGCGGTCTGCGAGGCCAAAGAGCGCGAGGTGCCGGAGAGACTGGCGGAGATTCGTGAAATTTTCCTGAACCATCCGGCCGTTGAGGTCGAAGAAGCCGCCCTCAAGCAGGGGCAAGTTGACCGCAAGGGACTGATTCAATTCCTTCAGAAGGAGCGCCAGTTCAGCCAGCGTCGAATGGACCAAGCATTCGAGAAGCTCAAGGAAGGCGGTTACCTTCGGGAAGGCGGTCAGACCTCGCTGTTCTCGTTTGACGGCTGAATGAAGCGCAGCGGGCTCGCTAGTGTCATCACACCGTTGTGTTCCACAAGTCCGCCACGGGCCTCTGTTTGGGCGTCTGCCAACGCTTCGTTGACGGTGTTGACCGGCGCACACGGAATGCCAGCGAGTAACCCTTCGAGCGTGGGCCGGTCCAACGCTGAAACAGCGGCTTGTACGGTGGCTTCAACCGCTGCTCGTTCCTCAATTCGTGCGCTGTTGTCCTTCCAGTTGGCGGGAACGTCCAACTCCAGCGCATCGACGAGCTTGTGCCACTGGTTCTCGGTGCCCACGCCGATGGCGAACCACCCGTCGCTGGCTTCGAAGGCCTTGTAGGGCACGAGGTTGGGGTGGGCGCTGCCCATGCGGCCGGGTGTGATACCGGCCAATGCATTGTGCCCCTGATTCACGAGCGAGGCCAGCGCCGTGTCCCACAACGAGATGTCGATGCGAGCACCTTTGCCGGTCTTCTCGCGATGGTAGAGGGCGGCGAGGATGGAGGACACGGCGTTCATGCCGGTCATGACATCGATCCACGCCACGCCGACTTTTGCGGGGCCAGCGTCGGCATCGCCGGTGATGGACATGATGCCGCTGCGGGCCTGCATGGTCAAGTCAAACGCCACCTCGTCACGTCGAGGCCCGTCCTGTCCGTAGCCTGAGATGCTGCAGACGATGGTCTTCTCCGGGACCTCGCCGACGATGGCGTCAAACGTGCCGGGCTTGAAGTTCTCGATCACAACGTCGTGTTCGGCGACGAGCGACCGTATGCGTTCCTGCTCTTGCTTGATGTTAACCGTTTCAATGCGCTTACCGCGGTTGCACGACAAGAAGTACGAGGCAACGTTTTGAGCATCGAAACCGGACTGAAAGGGTGGGCCCCAAGAACGCGTGTCGTCGCCCCAAGGGGCCTCCAATTTGAGCACCTCGGCACCCAAATCGCTCAGTGTTTGGGCGGCGTGGGGGCCGGCTAAGATGCGGGACAGGTCGAGCACGCGTACGCCAGAGAGCGGTTGCATGCCTTCCGCTGAAGAAGGGTTCAATTCAATGTATGCTTCGTTGGCTGAAGCCGTCATTGAACTTGTCCGGTTTCAAGCGCTTTTGTCGGCTTGAACCTGGACGCGAACGGCCTGGGCAGCAGCCTTGGCTTCCTGCATGGCCTTTCGCACGCGGGTGCCTGCAGCGTTGTTACCCTTGTCGTGCTTTACAGCATCAACAAGCGCAGCGGTCAAATCGTCAATCATCTTCTGTACCATAGCCTCAACGGACATGCCCTCGCCTCCGGAAAGTCGGTTCTTATGGCTTGCTCAACAATTCAATGGACCAAGCCTTAGGATGCACAAAAGAAAGGAAACGAGAATTTTGAGATCGTTCATGAACAAGCAATCCTGTTTCCTGTTGGCGAGGGATTCAAAACCCTCTTCGTTGACCCATCATCACAGGGGAGGCACCATGGGGTTCGCTCGACGGTCGACACAACCCGACCCTGACCCCGTTACGACACAAGAGTGGCGGGACTCCATCGTCGCCATCGCCGAACAATGGGGGGAGAACGAAGCCCGTCGATTGCTCCAGTCGACCGTTGAAGCCGCCAAGGACGTCGGCGTGGATATCGAAGTGGTCGGAACCCCCTACCTCAACACGATTCACCCCGACGACCAATCGTCCTATCCGGGAGACATGGAAATTGAACAACGTCTCCACGGCATCATTCGCTGGAACGCCATGATGATGGTGACCCGGGCGAACAAATACTTCGACGGCATTGGTGGCCACATCTCGACTTATGCCTCCACGTCACATGCATGGGAGGTTTGCTTCAACCACTTCTTCCGAGGAAAAGAAAACGGCAGTTCCGGCGATCACCTTTACTGGCAAGGTCACGCTTCCCCGGGAATTTACGCTCGTGCTTGGTTGGAAGGCCGTTTGACGCACGAACACATCGAGAAATTCCGACAAGAGGTTGGCGGGCAAGGGCTGTCAAGTTATCCCCACCCTCGCTTGATGCCCGAGTTCTGGGAATTCCCCAGCGTGAGCATGGGTTTAGGCGCCATGACGGCCATTCATCAGGCGCGATTCAATCGGTACCTTGAGGACCGTGGTTTGGCCAACACGACGTCTTCCCGCGTTTGGTACACGATGGGCGATGGTGAATCCGATGAACCGGAATCGCTGTCTCAGCTCTCCTTGGCCGGAAGAGAAGGTTTGGACAACATTGTCATGACCATGAACTGCAACCTGCAACGTCTCGACGGACCCGTTCGCGGGAACTCAAAAATCGTGCAGGAATTGGAGGGCCGCTTCCGTGGCTCGGGCTGGAACGTCATCAAGGTGCTTTGGGGCAGTTCTTGGGACGACCTCTTTGCACGGGACACGCAGGGGTTGCTCGCTCAACGATTGAGTTCGTTGGTCGACGGCGATGAGCAACGCATCATGACCTCTGATGGCGCCACCATCCGCAAGGAACTCTTCAATTCAGACGGCCTCTCAAACCTCGTCGCTCACCTGTCCGACGATGAACTCGAGGCGCTGTGCGCCGATGTTGGAGGTCACGACTTTGCCAAACTCCACGCAGCCTACGCTCAAGCCACGGCCCACAAGGGCGAACCGACCGTCGTCCTGATTCGAACCATCAAGGGTTATGGATTGGGCCCCTCGTTTGCGGGCAGAAACACGACCCATCAGAAAAAGAAAGCCGATATGGACACCATGCAGTTCATGCGAGACGACCTCGGGTTGGCATTCACCGACAAAGATCTCGAAACTTACCCATACGTGATGCCTAGCGATGTTCCGGAACTTGTCGCCTATGCAGCACAGCGCCGAGAGGCCCTCGGAGGGTACCTACCAAAACGGATTGTACCGAGCGAAACCATCGACCTGCCGGACGCCGGCGCGTATGCGGAATTTGATGAAGGGACGAAAGGGAAGATGGAGGTCTCCACCACCATGGCCTTTGTTCGAGTGCTGCGCTCGCTCATGAAAGACAAGGCCTTCGGTAAACGCGTGGTCCCCATCATCCCCGACGAAGCCCGCACCTTCGGTATGGACCCGCTCTTTGCGGAATTCGGCATCTACCATCCCGAGGGGCAACTCTACAAACCGGTAGATCACAACGTGCTAATGAAGTACAAGGAGTCGGAAAAAGGGCAGTTGTTTGAAGAGGGCATCAACGAGGCAGGGGCGACATCAACCTTCATCGCCTCGGCGACTTCCTATTCGACCCATCTTTACCCGACGGTGCCGTTTTACACGTTCTATTCCATGTTTGGGTTTCAGCGCGTTGCAGACCTCATCTGGTCGGCGGCCGACCAGCGCGCACGCGGTTTCCTCATGGGCGCAACATCCGGGAGAACAACACTGAACGGCGAGGGCCTCCAACATCAAGACGGGCATTCGTTGCTTATGGCGCACACCAATCCGGCCGTCCGAGCCTGGGACCCAGCCTTCGCCTACGAACTCGCCACCATCGTTCGACACGGCATTGAGGAAATGTACGTCGAGAACCAAGACGTTCTGCATTACATTGCGATTTACAACGAAAATTACCCCATGCCACCGAAGCCCAAAGGCGTCGATGAAGGCATCATCAAGGGCATGTACCTCCTGCGAGGTGCGCCGAAAGGGGACGGGCCTGTCGTGCGTCTCATCGGCTCTGGCCCCATCATGGTTCAGGTTCTTGATGCGGTTGAAAAGTTGGAAACCTACGGCGTCCGCTCCGAGATTTACTCTGCGACTTCCTACGGCGAGTTGCGCAGAGAAGGGTTGGCGACCGACAGGTACAACCGTCTCCATCCCACAGAGGAACCGCAAAAACCGTGGGTGGAGAACCTGCTCGCTGAACCGTTGACAACCGTCGCCGTCTCGGACAACATGGCGGCCGTGCCCGACATGATACGCCAGTGGGTCAGCGGACCATACAGCGTGTTGGGTACGGACGGGTTTGGTCGCTCTGACACCCGCGAGGCTCTGAGGCGTTTCTTCGAAATTGACGGGGCCGCCATCGCCCTCGCTGCTCTCTCATCGCTGGTGAGGGAAGGCCAAATCAAGCCTGAAGTCTACAAAACAGCGGCCAAGAATTTTGCCGTTTCAACCGACCGACCCGATATCGCTTCCTTGTGAGAACCCTGTGTTCTTGCCGGCCGGTGGCGTGAAACCGAACTACAAAGACAGGTAGGCGCCACCACGAAGGCATGTGGGGGCGCCTTGTGCTTCTTGGTCTGGGCGCTTTCGTGGTGTTCAAGCTCTCGCTCATCCTTTACCGCCGACGCAAGTTTCCTGAACCGCACGAAGACTGGTCGACGGTTGACCTTGAAGACCTGGACTTCCCAACATCGTTCCGCTGGGGTACCGCTACAGCAGCCCACCAGGTTGAGGGACACCTTGTCAACAATTGGACGGTTCACGAAGCGGCCAACGGTTTGGAACAGAGCGGTGCAGCATGTGACCACTGGAACCGTTGGCGAGAGGATTTCCAACTGCTCAGCGATTTGGGCTTGAATTCCTACAGGTTCTCCATAGAATGGAGCCGACTGGAACCCAGCGAAGGTGTGTGGGACGATGAACCGCTTGAGCGCTATTCCAACATGGTTGACGACCTTGTTGCCCGGGGCATACGGCCCGTCGTGACCCTCCACCACTTTTCGCACCCGGCATGGTGGGAAGAGAAAGGGGGCTTTGCGAAGCAGGAGAACATCCGTGCGTTCGTGGCGTATTGCGAGCGTGTTTTCGAGGCCTTGTCTGACCGTGTCGACACTTGGGTGACCATCAACGAGCCGACCGTCTTTTCCATCATGGGCTATGCACTGGGGATGTTTCCTCCCGGAAAGCGCTCACCGAGAAGCACGCTTCGCGTCATGCGCCACCTCCTTTCAGCGCACGGACATGTCTACGCTGCTCTCAAAAAGAAGCAACCGGAAGCCCAAATTGGGATGGCGAAGAACGTCACGTTGTTCGATCCAAAGAACCGTTGGAGCCCCATCGATTGGCCCCTCGCTCGTCTCTTGGAACGCCTCTGGAACGGTGCGTGGCGAAGCGGAATTCAACACGGCAGGATGTTCTTTACCGACATTCCCGAGGCGAAAGGGAGCCTCGATTTTGTGGGCCTCAACTATTACACGCACGTCCTGACGGGTCTTTCGTTGCCTGCATTGCGAAACATGCGTTTTCCAAAACGCCGGCACGAGGTCTTCACCGAATTCGGCTACCCAATGTACGCTGAAGGCCTTCGCAGGGCGATTGAATTCTTGGCCCCGCTCAACGTCCCGATCGAAATCACGGAAAACGGCGTTGCCGATGCCAACGATGCCCTTCGGGGAGAACATTTGAAGCGTCATATTTGGGTGCTTTCAAGGGCGCTGGCGGACGGGTACGACGTTCGCTCGTACCACCACTGGTCCCTGTTGGATAATTTCGAGTGGGCGGAAGGGTACAGCATGCGGTTTGGCCTCCACCATGTTGACTTCGAGACGCAACAACGAACGCTTCGTCAAAGCGGTGACCTGTACCGCAACATCGTGCAAAAGCGTTGACGGGCCTCAAATCCAAACGTCGTTGTCCGCCGTGAGCTCCGTACCGGCTTCGCCCGTGTTAACAACGCCTCGTGGTTCAACCAGCATGACTTTGCACTCTTCCACTGCGTAAGGCTTGTGTTTCGTGCCCTTTGGCACAACATGCATTTCACCGGCGTTGAGCGTGATGGTACGGTCCTCAAATTCAATGCACATGCTGCCCTCAATGACGATGAACACTTCATCGGTATGGCCGTGATCGTGCCAGACGAATTCGCCCTGAATTTTGACCAATTTGAATTGGTAATCGTTCATTTCAGCAATCACCTTTGGTGACCAGTGGTCCGAGAAGAGGCTAAATTTCTCAGCGAGGTTGATGGTGCTCATGGTGGGTCCAGAACAACCGCTTTACTTGGCTCTATGCCTTAGTGGAGGGGTCCATGTGGTGCCCCGGCGAGCAAAATCAAGAACATGGCAATAGAGCGTTGTGATGCTTTGTTCGCGATGCTCTACCTTTGACAATTCATCTGGCCGGAGAAGCCTTGGCGCCCGCTTCCATGCGGTTTTTGCGTTCACAGAAAGTGGGAACGTGAACAAAGCCGGACCGTTAACCGGTAGCGTGTTTCGCGTTAACCACGGGCGTTCAACGATGCGCTGTTTGGCCATGGCTTCGTTGACCGCTGACCAAGATGAGCCACCAGCCTTCCGCCGTACCAGCCATGATGGGTTGACCGAGGTGTCCACGGTGTAGCCGTTTTTGTTGAGCACGGCGGCCATCCACGGCGCTACGTACCCGCTGGGGGCTCGGAAGAACGGTCGAAACGCCTCGCCGACATGTTCACGCAACAACTGCGTTGAGGTGCTGAGCATGGCATCGAAACCCTCGGCGTCCTCGCCCCACGCCGACCAAGAACGGTGGGTGTGGCCGTGACACCCTACCGTGAGCCGTCGTGGAAATTGTTTCAACGCCTCGGCCAAAAGCTTCGCAAATTCGGCGTCATGCAGCATGTCGCTGATCACAAACAGCGTCACGATACCGTCATGCCGTTCCATCCAACGTAGAAAGCCAGACCACCCGGCACGGAAGGTTGGCGACAGTTGCTCGTTGCCAACAACCCGGCCCTTGCTCCTAGTAGGGTGCCCTTGGTGCTTTGGCAAGTGCCTGAAATCATCCGAATCGACGGTCATCCACGTCAACATGTCAAGCCTCCGGCCCCAGGTTCACAAGGTGAAGGTGGTGAGGGACCGTTCGCTCGTTGAATTCAATGCCGATAAACTCGGGCAGCCGTTCGCCCTTCCATCGCTCGCAGATGGCGCCTGCCGTCGCAAGCCCTGCGTCGTTGTGCGCATGAACGGCGATTTCAACGGTGGTTGTTCGTTGTCGTTGGGAAAGCCAATCAAAGATAGCGTCAACGCACCTGGTTGCGATTTTTTGGCGTCGATGTTCACGGCGGACCCAGTAGCCGAGGTTGAAATCGGCCTGCAGCGATTGAAGTTCATCGCCCAGGCCCACCAAGCCGACAAATTCCCCACCGCTCTTCAGATGAACAGACCAAAAGTGAAGCCTGTCAAGCCCGTCCTGAGATTCGATGTCGAAAAGCATGTCGCGCAGCTGACGCAGGACGTCGTCGTTGGGGTTGAGCCAAGGCAAGGCTGTTTGGGCCGCCTCGGCATCCTCTTGGTAAGCATCAAACATCGCAACAAGAACCGCTTTTGTAGCAGGCCGCATAACGACGCCTTGGTCAACAAAAAGTTCGGGTGTTTTGACCATGCTGCCATCTCACCTCAACAATTGCGCCCTTGCTTGCTGGACATGCGGGTCTTGAGGGTGCACGTAAGCGGCCATGTCGAGGGTCCATTTCATGTGTTCGTTGCGTCCAAGATGCTGCATCAACACGGAAACATGCAGGAGCATGTCGAGGTTTTTATCGAGGTGCGGGCCGAGCGTATCAAGCGTGTTTGCAGCCGCCTCCATCTGCCCGCTCTTGATGTGTTCCATCGCCCGAACCACCTCTCGATAAACATCTTGCGCCGCCCAAGGCTCGCCTTTTGGCCACGGCCAAATCCTGTGTTCGGCCGTGGTTTGAGACGACGTCTCTTCGGGGACGGCCTGTGCCGCGGGCTGGTGTCCAGTCATCGACGCTACGGCGGGTTCATCCGTGCCAACCGTCTTGTTTTCCGAGGGCAGTTCAGGCAGGTCGGGTGTCGAGACAGAAGCGTTTGACACTGACGATACAGTGGCGGTCTCCGCACGGCTCATGGGCACCGACACGGGCGGCACCTGCACGCTTGCTTCCGCTGCCACAGCGCTTGCCAGCGACGCAGTGGGCAGGGGTTTGTCATCGGGGAGGTCCGGCAGGTCCGGCGTGGTTTGCGTGGACGGGCCCAAAACCCCGACGAGGTCATCGTCTTTAGGCATCTCAACAGTTGGAGAATACAGCCCCCCTCTCCCCGTGTGAACGGGCTCTTTGACCTCCGCCAGCGGGTCAACAGAACCGAGGTCGAAATCCACGTATTCCTTGGGCGCATCATCGGCGGTCAACTCAACCTCTTCGGCTTCCTTTGACGCGACCGTGGACGAGAGCGTCGGCCCTTGGCTTCCGATGAAATCAAACGATTCTGGGACAGGTTCACCCTTCCCGTCGTGTTCAACCGGCGTTGGGTCATACTGACCGACGTCCACCGTTACATCGTCCATGGAAAGCACCGCTTCGACCACTTTCGGAGCGTCCTCTTCCTCGTTTTCTCCGAGCAGAAGCGACATGATCTCTTCGTTTGACGCCGAAGGTTCTGCCGTTGGTTGGTCGCGTGCGGATTTATCCAAGGCGTAGTAGCATTGTTCGCACTTCTCGGCGCCGAGGGGGTTGTCATGGCCGCAGTAAGGGCACAGGGCACCGACAGTGGCCTTTGCCTTCTTCTTGCGACCAAACATCAAGGCACCCAAACCTTGCGCCGCAGAATCTTGGTTTAAGAATGAGGGTTTGTCGCTCCCTAATCGCTTCAAAGTTCATGCATACGATGATGAAGGGAAAGACGGTGGTTAGAGCATGGCGAGGAAGGGCTCCGTGAAACGGATGAACAGCGCTTCCGAACCTGAACTTCCGCTGGCAAAAGGTGAACCTATGCCGGATCGATGGCGTCGAAGTCAGGACCACTTTACCGTCATGACGGACCTCATCAAACAGGAACTTGATGACGAAACGCAACTCGTAGAGGAGCGGTGGAAAACATGGTCAAAACAGCGCTTGTTGTTGTCCGGCGTGTCGTTGTTTGATTTGAGAGCAAGAACACAAGGTCGGTTTTTCGGCGAGGACATCGTTGTGTTTGAAGCACAGGATGGTGGACGGTTGCCTGAGCATCGTTTTTCTCACGGCGATATTGTTCTCATCTCGCGTTCACGACCGTGGGGCGAAAAAGTGGTTGAAGGCGTGGTCTTGGACAGAGGACCAACCCGCCTTCGGGTGGTGGTGAGTGAACGCCCCCGAGATGTCCGGAAAGGTGGATGGAGGTTGGACAGGGGCGCCAATCGAGTAGCGCACGACCGCATGCATCAGGCGCTCATAGCGTTTCATTCAACCGAAGGCGATGGTGGGACGGTGCTGCGTGAACTTCTTCTTGGCAATGTCTTGGACATGGACCAGAGCGCAGCGCTTCAACCAGACATACGCGGCAAACGCCGTTTGCGGGAACCAACACCGGTTCCAGATTACCTCAACTCCTCTCAAAAAGAAGCCATCAGCAGCGCCCTAAATCGCCGACTAACGCTGATTCAAGGTCCTCCGGGTACGGGGAAAACGACGACGGCCACCCACCTTCTGCAACACCTCGCCCTGCAGGACCGCGGACCACTCCTGGCAACGGCGGAGTCCAACGTTGCCGTTGATAACTTGCTTGAGGGGTTGCTGGACCTCGGCGTCAAGGCCTTGCGCATCGGTCGTCCGGTTAAGGTGAGGGAAAACCTCCGCTCGGCCACCTTGGACGCTGTGTTGGAACATCACCCTATGCAGGAGGAGTTGGCGTTCCTTCGGGACGAACAGCGCGAGTTGCGCAAAGCCTTGCCTTCGCTCAAAGGGAAAGAGAAAGGTTTGATGCACCGCGATATCAAAATCAATCAGAAAGAGATTCGGAGAATGGAGGACGTGATGACGGCAAGCGTTTTGGACGATGCCGAGGTGATATGCGCCACCACCATCGGTTGCGGTCATCGCCTGTTGGAGTCGAGAAAATTTCCTATTGTGTTGATGGACGAGGCAACCCAAGCGACCGAACCGAGCGCCCTTGTGCCGATTGTCAAAGGGTGTCGCCAGTTGATTTTGGTCGGCGACCATCAACAATTGCCGCCAACCGTCCTTAGCCGACGCGCCGAAAAAGGCGGCCTCAACCGCTCTTTGTTCGACCGTCTCATCGCCTGTGGATTGGGTTCAGTGATGCTCACCACGCAGTACCGCATGCACCCCGTGTTGAGGGAATTTCCTAGCGCCCGGTTTTACGATAACCGTCTAGAGGACGGCTGCTCGGCTGCCGAACGCCCTCCAGCAGCCGGATTCCTCTGGCCAGACTGGGACCGGCCGATGGCTTTCGTTCCGGTTGAGGGCGTTGAGGAAAGTGACGAAGAGGGGAAAAGTCGGTTCAATCGAGACGAGGCGGGCATGGTCCTCGATGTGGTTAACCACCTGTTAGCAGGTGGCGACCTTGTGCCTCAAGACATCGGCGTTATTTCTCCCTACAACGGGCAGGTACGAGAATTGACCCGTCTTTTTGAATCGGCCGGCGGTCGAGAGAAAGGTCAACCCTATTTTGGCTTGGAGATCAAGAGCGTGGACGGCTATCAGGGTCGTGAGAAGGAGGTCATCGTGTTCTCGACGGTTCGGGCCAACGAGCGCGGGGAGGTCGGTTTTCTTGCCGATTATCGGCGCCTGAACGTGGCCATCACTCGCGCCAAGCGAGGGCTTGTTCTCCTGGGGCATCCCAAGACGCTTCGTCATGACGGAACATGGCGCTCGTATCTGGACTGGGTTGAAGAAAACCAACTTTTTGCCTGGCATGTTTCCCACGGCATGTGATGGACGCAACGCGCTATTTGACAAAGGAGAAGCCTTAGGACAAGCATGGCCGAAAGCCCTGTGACCGTCGTCAAAGGTGGCACGCTGGCCCAGAGCATCATCGGTTCGGCACCCGAAGGCATGCTCATCGCACCGTCTTGGAAGCGCGTGCTGGCCTTCATGTTGGACATGATGCTCATCACCATCGTCCTCGGTTTCTTTACCGATTTCCGCTTGCTGGAGGGCTTGTTTGATTACACCCTTCTCACCGCTGGCTCGGCATACACGGTTGAATTTTTCATGAACTGGTTTGTCTTTTGCGCAGCCTTCTACCTTTATTTCAAATACACAGGCCAAAAATTCGGCCGTTCCCTTGGGCAGCGTGGCTTTCGAATAGCCATCGTCCACGACAACGGCACCATGCTTGAAAAGCATCACTGGGGCCCGCGCTCGGTGAGCAAAATGATCTACATCATTCCCTTTGTTGGCTGGCTGTGGTTCGGTCTGCGCGACACGTTCAGCGCCGGGTCCAAAACCGCTGAGTATCGAACGGCGGTTGACCTCAAGAATCACACGGTGGCGGCTGTTGATTGGTCGCTGCCCTCCGAAACCCGTCTCCGACTCCGTTGAACGCAACGTTTCCAAGCAAGCCATTGAAGTAGAATTACCCAACACGAGAAACAGGTGAGCCTTGATGAGCGACGATCACAGCGCCCGTGCCGATTCATTGAGCGCTCACCTTGCATCGGTGAAGATGGAAATCGACGACGACGACGAAGACATCGTCCAGGTGGTTGTTGATGTCGTGAACGAATCGTCCATCCCTGTTGGGGGCTTGGAAGCGGCCATCGTGGACTCAAACGGCGGCAGGTACGAACCCATTGGCGGCATCACGTCGATTGGTCCCGGACTGACGCGCCAGTTCAAATTTGAAGCACGAATTGAATCAGGTTCCTGGACCTTTGAGTTCGCCGGCGGCGGCCGTACGATGAACCTCGGGCCTTACGAGTTTGATTTTGAATTTCAGGCGGAAAAAGGCCGGGTGCTCGGGAACGCCATTGGTTCAAGCTTGTTCAGCGGTGCCTTCAACGCCGACCTTGGAGACTTTGGCAACGTTGAGGAACGCGGCATCATCGACCCGACGTCCATCGTCATGACGTCCTACGTCGGCGAAAACACCGAAGGCGGCGGCACCAAGATGATTCGCAGCGACGGTGCTGAGGCTGATGAGGACGGGCCTCGGACACCGCCCTGGGCGAGCTCAACGAACGATTCAGACCCGCTGACGACCCCACTCACCGCCTCCAGCGCGACGCCATCTCAGGTATCCGATCCGCTTCTCACCCCCCTCACGCCTGTTTCAGAGCCCGAAACCTCTGCGGAACCAGAGCCACAAAGCGAACCCGAAGCGCCTCCAGCCGAGGTCAGCCCACCATCCAGTCCACCTTCAGGTCCCCCAAGCGGTCCACCCTCGGGCCCTCCCAGCGGCCCTCCATCCGGTCCCCCAAGCGGTCCACCCTCAGGTCCTCCAAGTGGCCCACCTTCAGGTCCTCCAAGTGGCCCACCTTCAGGTCCACCCTCGGGTCCACCGAGTGGCCCCCCGTCCGGTCCTCCAAGCGGCCCACCGAGCGGTCCACCCTCAGGTCCTCCTAGCGGCCCTCCATCAGGTCCCCCAAGCGGTCCACCTTCCGGCCCTCCGAGCGGCCCGCCTTCCGGCCCTCCATCAGGTCCTCCTAGCGGTCCACCTTCCGGCCCACCCAAAAGCCCCCCTTCGAGACCACCAGAATTGTGAGTGAGCAACATGTCAGATGGATTCGCCATGGAACTTTGCGGCGCTAAAGGCTCCTACCAAATCGTTCCCGACGGCGTTGAATCGATTGACTTGGACGTCGTTGGAGCAGCGATTGAAGCCTCAGGTTTCGAGGTTGGTGTTCGGTCTCGCCTCTGCTGGACTTTCACAGGCCGGTGCGAAATGACGCTCTACCCCAGCGGCAAACTCATGGTTCGAACCGAAGACAAAGACCTCGCTGGCGAGGTGGCTCAGCAACACGTTTCAGAGTGGGTCCGTCTTTGAGGCGTTCTCATGTTGACACCTGAATTGATCGAACACGTGCAAACCGGAGGCGTTGTGGCCTATCCAACCAGCACACTTCCCGGTTTGGCCTGCCTCCCGACCAAGGCCGCCCTTGATGCCCTGTTTGCGCTGAAGCAGCGCGATTCGAGCAAACCCGTCAGTTTGGGCGTCCTATCGCTGGATCAGGCGGCGCAATTTGTGCAGGTCCCCGACAAGGTTCGAGCGGTTGAGCGGCAATTTCCAAAGGGCGCCTTCACCTTTATTCTGGACGCTTTGGAACCGCAAGACCCGCGCCTTGGCGGCAATCGGGTGGCCGTGCGATGCCTTGCTCATCCCAAAGCCAGGTCCCTTGTGGAAACTTTCGGCCCCATCACGGCCACCAGTGCCAACGAATCCGGCGAGGAGCCCGAACCCAGTGCTGAGGCGGCTGGAGCAGTGCTAGGTCTTCCTCCTTACGCCATTCTCAGTGGCTCATGTCCGGGGGGCGTAGGCAGCACCATCCTATCGGTTGTCGAAGGTTCCCACGGTACGGAGGTAACTGTTATGAGAGAGGGCGTTGTACCTGCGCATAGCGTGGTTCAATGGTGGAAGAATCCAACTTGAAGTATTGGCGAGATGCAGGGCATGTCGCTCGCCGCACGCTGGAAGCGATGAAAGATGAACTCAAGCCAGGCAAAACCTATCACGAGATCATTGAATCAGCAGAACGGTTCATTCACCGTCATGGTGGCAAACCTGCTTTCCCCGGCACTGTCGCCGTGAACGACCTCGCTGCGCACTTCACCACCAACCATCAGGTTGAGGGCGTTGAAGGCTGGGACGGGGAAGCCGTCCTTCAGAAAGGTGATTGTGTCAAAATTGACTTTGGTGTACACATCAAGGGTCATATCGGCGACAACGCGCTCACGCTGGAAATCGGCAACAGCAACCAGCACACCGAACAAATCAAAGCCGCACGAGAAGCCCGTGATGCCGCCATTGAGATGATGCATCCCGGTACGCCTTGGCATAAAGTTGGCCAAGCGGCGGCGCAACCCTCGCTCGACGCAGGGTTCCAGCCCATACGCAACCTGTGCGGCCATCAACTCAAGCCTTGGGAGCTCCACGCTGGTGTTTCGGTACCTTCGTTTGCGTGCGGTAAAGAGAACCGTGGGTTCTCTGGCGTTGTCGAAGAAGGCGGTGTGTACGCTGTTGAACCCTTCAACACAACCGGAGAATCGGGGCTCATCGAAAACATCGGGCGTCCAAATTCCTCCAACATCTACCGAGTTACGGGTCTAACGACCTCCCGAAAAGCACGTGCGAAAAACCAACTAAAACCGCTTGGTGCCCAAATGGCTCGGAATCTAGAGGAACGCTACGCCACCTTGCCGTTCGCCGAGCGCTGGGCTTTTCCCATGCTGAAAAAGCCGTTTCCGGAAGCCGATGAGGCGAGCCTGCAAAGCAAGTGGAACGCTTTGGTGAAGAAACTGATCAGCATCCGTTTCCTCGAAACCTACCACGTTCTTCGGTGCGCTGACGGTGGAAACATCGCTCAATTTGAGCACACGGTGCACATCACACCCGGGGGTCCTGAGATCCTCACGGTGGAATAATCGGCGTTTTTACCATCAAAAACGCATATAAACTTGGTAGGACTACCAAATCATGAACAGGGCTGTTGAAGTTCTCGTTGAGTGCATCCCATCCCCTCTCGTTTTCTCTCACCCTGTTCACCCATCACTCCACCAACAGCGAAAGCCATGCCTGGTAATTTTTCTGTTCATTTTGGTATTTACAAACGGTATGTACCACTCGCTGGCGCGTTCAAAGGTGAAACTTAACATGGGCATTTTTTCCGAATTTCGGCGTTTTCTCGCGCGTTGCCGAAGAAAAAAGGCAGATGGGTTTAATATGAGGACGGTCATAGGGAGTCCTATCCCGAATGGGAAAAGGAGGACAAAAATATGCAAAAAGAAAACCGAAACGAAGAGGCTGTCAGCCCAGTTATCGCTACCATCTTGATGGTTGCAATCACTGTTGTGTTGGCTGGTGTGCTGTACGTGTGGGCTAGCTCCCTCGCAGAAGACAACACCGACGGTAACCTTGCCCTTTACGCTTTCAGCGGAAAGGACGCCCAAGGTACCCCAGGCACTGGAACCGCTGACAACCTGATCATGTTGACCATGGACCAAGGCGGCGACATCAACTGGGCCGCTGTCTCCGTGAAGCTCGCCATTGACGGCGCTGCTCCGGTGACCTGCGACAACCCAGGTGGCGAAGGCGGCGTCTGCAGCCTCGTCGAGTTTGGCAACACGGACGACCAAGTTTGGTCTGTTGGTGACGGTGTCACCATCGCCGAGAGTGGACAAGACCTCTGCAGCGCCAGCTGCAGCATCGACGTGACCATCACGGACACCCGTGAGAACAAGGTCATCGACACCACCAACGGCGTCGTTGCTGAGTGATTTCAATCACTGAGTAGCCACACCATCCAGGTCCCTGACCTGTACAACGCGCCTCCGGCGGCCAAGGTCGCCGGAGGGGCCTTCTTCTCAAATCTCAATTTCCAACAAGCGTTCACGAACGTCTCTGTGCTGTTCCCACTGGTGCAACGACCGACCCCGTGCCGTGGTGATGAGCGACCGCCCGAGAAGTTCCATGCTTGCAAACCACTGGCCCAAGATTGACAGCGGGCCGCTTGATTTTCCTTGGCGAGCTCGCCACCACAACAGAACGCAAGCGGCTTCCAGCATGCTAAACCCAAGGTGCAGGCTGTTGGCCAGCGTGAACGTTGCCGGCCACCCGTAGAGACCGATGAACCCCCATCGGAGAACGGCCGCACCCGCACCGATGGTCAACGCCAGTGGGGCCGTGATGTGGAAATGGAACTGGCGGCGAAAGATACGACCAAACAAGCCTTGGTTCCGGGACGTTGCGTTTTTTCGTTGCCGAATCAACAACCGTTGCAACCCTTGGGCTCGCCGGACTTTCTGGCGACGCTGCCCCACCAGCGTTGACGGCGCTACGTCGACGAATTGAGCCATTGGGTCGGCGATGGCGCGCCACCCGCGACAGCGAACGGAGGTGGCGATTTGGGCATCGTCGGCGTTGGCCGAAGGGTGCAATTCGTTGATGGCAAGGCAAGAAGGACGCCACATCATGCACGAACCCTCGAGAAAGGGGGTGCTGTCGACCATGGATTCGGCCAGACGCATCGCTTCCCATGAATCGCGATGAAGGCGTTCTTCAGGGCGCTCCTGTGCGCGTTGCGGTACAGCTCCGACGGCTCCGACCATCGGGTCAGCAAACCATTGCATCATCCGTTTCAAGCAACCGGGTTGGAGCAACGCGTCGGCATCGGTCATGCATACCAAACCGTCAGCGTGCTGCCCAAGGTGTGTTAGCGCCTGAATGACTGCGGCCGTTTTCCCTTTTCTTTCAGGCATCTCAATAATTTCGGCTTTGTCGAAGGCGTTGGGGTTTTTTTCAAGCCACTGGCGAACGAGGTTGACGGTGGCGTCCGTCGATGCCGAATCGACGATCAACACGTTGATTTGCAAGCCCTGAGCGTTAAGGTTTTCGAGTTTCTTTTGGATGACCGTCGCTTCGTTCCAAACAGGGAGAAGGACGGTGAGGCGTTCCAAATGGTCGGTGGTCTTCGGATGGTGTTCGTTCCTGTGATCTCTGTCCCAGCGATACATGTCCCAGCGGTGAATCAGAAAGGGCACCATAGCGACGCCTAAGGCGGCGCCCTCAATGAGTGCCGGAACGACGACCATGCATGGCATGCGACACCCATGGCCCTTATGTCCTCCTCAGACAAGCGGCCGTCGCGTGCAGATTTTCCCTACCATTTCTTGATGCCGAGAGGTCTGGCAAGTCCATGCGCAAGGTGTTGCACCTCGGGCCCTGCAACTCGCGCGGCGGCATGGCCACTGTGATGCACACCCTCGCCGAACATCCACCAACGGGGTGGCAAGCGGACCTGCTCTCGTCGCATGCAGAAGGCGGGGTATGGTCGAAATGGCGTGCCTACCGGCGAGCCAGGCATGAACTTCTTCGGCGATTTGCCGACGATGGCTTGCGTCCCGATGTGGTTCATGTCCACGTCGCTGCCGATTGGTCCTGGCGAAGAAAAGTGCGTCTCATCACCCTTGCTCGAGCGCATGGACTTCCCGTTGTCGTTCATCTTCACTCCGGTCAGTTCGACACGTGGTTGTCGAGAGGCGGTGAAAAACGGCAACATCGGGTGCGTTCAGTGTTGGATGATGCAGGCGTTCATGGCGTCGTCTTGTCCCTGGCTTGGCACGAAAAACTCACGCCTGTTCTTGGGCCTCTTGAAGTGGTCCACAACCCCCATCCTCCTCTCCCTTCCTCAACCAATGAGCGAGAACAACGGCACCTGCTTCTGTTGGGGCGCAGTGTCCCTGCGAAAGGGCATGATTTTGCCGTAACCCTCGTAACAGCCCTGCGCTCATCCTTTCCAGACGTTCGATTGACAATGACCGGTGCCTCGAAATCAGCGCATACCTGGGTCGATGCCAGGGGGTGGGTTTCGGTGGAAGAGAAAGCATCGTTGTTGGCCGAAGCCTCTGTGTTGCTCGTCCCCTCCGCCTTTGAAGGCCAACCAGTGGTGGTCTTGGAAGCCCTTGCAGCGGGGTTGCCGGTCTGCACCAGCGATCGCGTCAAGGGTTTGCCTGAAACGGTTGAGACAGCAAGGTTTGGCGATGTTGAAGCATGGGTTGAAGCGGTCTCCAACCTGTTTGAAAACCCACCAACTCCGACGTCGTTGAAAGCCTCGGTGGCGTCCTACGGTGTGGACAAGATACAGCAGCGTTGGAAATCTCTCTACGAATCCCTATGAAGAACGTTGAGAAGCGTATCGCTAAACGTCTCTATCGACCGCTGCCAACTCAAGTGCTCTTCTGCGTAAGCCCTGGCTGCTTGCGATGTCGCTTCATGCGCTGCTTGTCTTTGTTGAATGAACGCCAGACCATCGATGTGGAAGTCTTCCTGAGGGACCAATGAGAACCACGCCTTCTCCACACCGTGAAGCGCATGTCCGTTGTGTTCAATGCCGAACACGGGCAGTCCGGCAGCCAGGTACTCGCTACGCTTCAGTGGGCTCGCCAATCGCCACACCCCGCGATTGGGCATGGGCAGTAACCCAAGATGACAGGCACCAAGGTGCTTCGCCAGTTGAGGTTGCGGCATGGCGGGATGAACATGGAGGAAGGATGAGGTTCGAGCGATATCGAGCAGAGCGGGTTTCAAGTTACCCTCTCCAATGAGCATCAAGTCCACTTCGAGTCCCTCCAGCCGTGCTTTTTGCGCCAGCATCACGCAGGCGAGGATGCCTCGGTGTCGATCCAGCCGCCCGTGGTAAACCATCGTGAAAGGGGTGCGTTTTTCTTGGGGTTTGAAACGTTCTAAATCCACACCGGCCTGGAGCACCGTGGTTCGCTGATGCCCGGCCTTCTGCGCAACAAAGGCTTGGTGTGCGAGCGAGACGACGAACCCTTCTGCGCCAGATTGCCTTGCCTTTCGCCACGCTAACCGCCATGGTCGCCACTGGAGGCGACCGAAAAGACCCGGGTCAGCAGGAGGGCTGCGATCCATCAGCGTCCATGGAATGCCTGCGTTTTCCAGCACCGGTACAACTTGACGCGCCACCCGCCATTCAACCACGGCCACTGCTGGGTCCCGATTGACGGTTTGACCCGTCAGCCATACGCCCATGACCTTCCCAAGAGCCTTGGCTCGAAATCCTCGGCGGGCGTTGGTTGGAAGCGAAACATGGGTGAAAGACCCGTGCTCCAGCGGTATCGTCTCGTCCCCGTTCACGAACGTGACACGGTGGCCCTGTTCGAGCAAGCCGTTGATGAGGTTGCGCTGTGTGGTTGAACACAGGTCAGCCATGGAACGCGCCGTCAACCAAAGAACATGCATGCACTTCACGCATCCTCGATGCTGTCAAGGATTTGTTGTCGGAGACCTTGTGCAAACTCAATTTTTGGCTTCCAGGACGAGTCGTTAACCAATCTTTCCTTCGAGCCAACAGAGCGTGCAATGTCGCCTGCTCGTTCTTCTGTATGGTTTGGGGACGGTCGCGGGGTTTCTGGTGAAACATCCGCCAATATGTTGTGAATGCTTGACAAGAGATCCAGAAGAGAAATCTCGGTTTGCGTGCAGACGTTGTAGACGTGTTCAAACTCGTCTGTCCACGGCTCCGTGGCCAGCAGGAGCAAGGCTTGTGCAACATCATCAACATGGACGAAATCACGCGTTTGCAATCCGTCGCCAAAGATGGTGGGTGCCAGTCCATTCACGGCCAACTCAATGAACTTTGGAATCACAGCAGCATAGGCGCCGTCAGCTCGTTGGCCCGTGCCGTAAACGTTGAAGAATCGAAGTGCGACGGCTTCCATACCTGCTTCCTTCGCCTTCAGAACTTGTTGTTCGTTTTGCCATTTTGAATCAGCATAGGGGGAATGGAACGCTCCGGCATCGCTTTCATCAAGTGGGAAGGCATCGTTGGTACCGTAGACTGCGGCGCTTGACGCCAATACAAAACGGGATACGCCATTGATGTTGCATGAATTGAGAAGGTTATCCGTTCCACCGACATTGATTTCGAGGGTTTCTTGGGGGAATTCCACGGACTGCGGGACTGAAACTTGAGCAGCGAGATGAACAACGGCTTGACAACCTGCAACGGCTGAATGTACAGTAGATGCGTCGCGAACATCACCGATGATGACATCTGCACCAAGGCGCTGTAGCATCTCGGCCTTGGCTTGAAGACCGGTTGAAAGGTTGTCGAGGATACGCACTTTCCAGCCGTTTTCGATAGCCATCTTTGCAGTATGTGCGCCAATAAACCCTGCACCACCGGTGATGAGGAGCGTTGGCATGGTTTCCGCTGGACTCGCCTGTTGATGAGCCTTCGGGAATACGAAGGTCTTATCGCTGAATACCGACATGACAATAACTCAAAGTTCACGACAGGAAGTTGGGGGAGAGCCGTATCGATAAAACGACGAGCATCATGAGGCTCAAACGAGAAAACCATCGTTTGCGGAACTCTCCATCGTTTCGATTAGGCCTCCACCTCACGACCGCAATCCGGAAACCTTGGCGGGCTCCTTTTCTCATTGTTTCTCTTCCAGTTGTGATGTTCCTTATCGGATTGGAGTTGGTTGGTTTGAGACCTCAGCCAAAGCGTCTACAGCTAAATTCAGCGGGCAGGCCGCTAGTCAGAGGAAATTGTGTGATAATGTTTCCAACCAATGGCGTAGGATTTGGTCACTTTACCAGAATGCTTGCGTTGGCAAAACGCATGAAGAAGGACGACTCGAATCTCGAAGTGATTTTTTTCACCACAATGCCAACTCTTCACTTGCTGAAACCGCACGGTATTCCTGCCCACCATATTTCGGGTCCGAAATATTTCCAGGGAATTGATTCGCAAGAATGGAATGCCCTTCTTGAGGAAGAACTGACCTTTTGTTTTGAGACGCACAACCCCTCAATGTTCATTTTTGACGGGGCCTTCCCTTACAGAGGGATGCTCAGAGCCATAGAGGGACGGGAAAATTTGAGCAAAATTTGGATGCGCAGAGGGATGTTCCGAAAAGGAGCGCGAATCCCCGTTGACAGCGTACAACATTTCGACGTGATCGTTCGTCCGGGAGACGCCGTTGACGAGCAAGAGGAAGAACTCGAGCACGGCGTTGAACTGATGAGGTGTCCACCGATGGTTCTCCTTGACGAAACCGATTTGATACCTCGAGAGAAAGCACGGTACCGTCTCGGAATTCCACAAGACTGTCGAGTGGTTTATGTTCAACTTGGTGCCGGACAAATCAATGACATCACAAGTGAAATTCGGATAACGTTGGATGAAATTCTCAAGCATGATGGGATTCATGTTGTGCTGGGTGAGTCAATGATAGGGTCGAGAATTGATGTTGAATTGCCCAACGTTCATGTACTTCGAGACTACCCGAATTCTCAGTATTTCAAGGGTTTTGATGCTGTCATTCAAGCAGGCGGCTACAACTCTTTCCATGAGACACGAGCGTTTGGACTCCCGGTCCTTTTCTATCCAAATTTGGAGACTGGAATGGACGATCAGTTAGCTCGCTGTTTGGTGGCTGAGGATGAAGGCTGGGGTTATGTTGTCAAGACCAGAACAGAGAAGACCATCCAAGATGGAATTCAAAAATTATTGAACAGCATTGGAGAGATAAAATCAGTAACGCACGAGAACGGTGCTGATACATTAAGCAAAGCACTCCGCGCAAATCTGGAGGGCAAAGCATGAACACAGATTGGATGATGCCGAATGAAATTTTCTCGTGGCTCCAAGAGAATGTTGAGAAAGGGTCCTCTGTTCTCGAGTTTGGAAGTGGATATGGGAGTTTCAAACTTGCAGAGCAATTTGATCTATTATCCATCGAGCACAATCCAGACTGGTTGGCCTTGGCGCCGTCAAAATATGTGCATGCTGAAATCATAGAGAACCATGTGTCTGCCGAACACAACCAACAAGGTTGGTATGATCCACTGCCAATAATTAACGCCATTAAATCAAGGCCGATTTCTGTGGTTATTGTTGATGGACCTCCGGGCGACATCGGCAGGCACGGACTCTTGTCGTTTCTTGACGAACTCCCGAAAACAGCAATATTCATTGTTGATGATGTTCATCGGGACGATGAGTTTGATTTGCTACAGAAGCTCCTTGACTGGCATGGTGGGGAGAGCGTAATCAATTCCACAGTCTACGAAAGTGGAAAAGAAAGAAAATGGGCCGTTATTCAGCCATTAAGAAAGGAGGGGTAATCCATGACATCATACGGCGACCGATTACCCAAAGGTTTGGTCCTTCCCAAGATTGAAGGAAAGGGGAATGATTATTCGTTTTTGGAACAGAAGGCTATGGCTTCAAATCCAAACATTCCGATTTCCGTCGTTCTTCCAGTCTACAATCGAATTGATATGCTTCGTCGAACGATGGCGATGCTCACTCACCAGACTTACCCACTGCATTTGATCGAGGTCATCATTGCTGATGATGGTTCCTCGGACCATCCCGAGCAACTGATTTTGGAATTTGAAGAACACTTCGATGTAAATTACGTTCGTCAGAAAGACTTGGGATATCGGCTATCGCATGTTCGAAATCTTGGCGTTCGGGCCGCTAAACACGACAACATCATCATTTTGGATTGCGACATGGCCCCCGTTCCAAATTTGGTCGAACTGTTTGCAAAGTGGTTATGTCTTGATGAAAAAGTTCTCCTTATTGGTCATCGGAGATACGTCGATGCAAACGATATTCCGATAGAAGAGGTCTTGAGAAACCCTTCTGTGATGTTGGAACTTCCTCCGGTGGCAACCAAAAACGCCGTCATGAAACAATCTCCTTCGAAAGATTGGAGGGAAGCGATTTATTCTGAAACTGACAATCTGAAAACTTCACCCCACCCCTTCAGAGCGTCTTCCTGCGGAAATGTGGGCTTCAACAGGCGCATATTTTCGGATGCAGGTCCGTTTGATGAGAGTTTTACAGCATGGGGTGCAGAAGACAACGAATTCGGGTATAGGGTGATGAATGCAGGTTATTATTTCATTCCATTATTGGACGCATTAGGGCTTCACCAAGAACCTCCGGGCGGCAGAGAATTTGTTGACCGAGAGGCTGGGAAATTGATCACTAGGCCGATGCTGCTGGACATGGTTCCAACCTACAGAGATTACGACCCTGAGGTTCAGTCAACGACCTCAATGGTTTCAATTTACATTCCTGCTTATAATGCGAAGAAGACCATTGATCGAGCGATTCAATCAGCATTGGAACAAACGTATCGAGATTTTGACATTGTCGTTTGCAACGACGGTTCAACAGATGGGACAGGAGAACACCTCGACATGATGTACAGCGACCATCCTAAAATTCAGATTATTCATCAGGCAAACGGGGGCATTGGTTCGGCAAGCAACGCATGCATTCGTGCGGCAAGAGGGTTGTACATCCTTCAACTGGACAGCGATGACGAGTTGCTTCCTGATGCCATCGAAACGCTGTTGCCCGAAATTCGGAAGGATCCTCAAATCGGTTGTGTCTACGGAAGGCATTACAAATGGAACCAGCAAGAAGATACTTTGGAAGAAGCCTGGTATTATCCTACGTTTACCAGGGAAAGGATGCTTCACGGCATGATTGTGCATCATCCTCGTTTGTTTCGAAAACGAGATTGGTCTCGAGTTGGTGGGTTTTCAGAGACGCTTCTCAACGCTGTAGACTATGATTTCTTCCAGAAGTTAAGTGAAGTTGGAGAAATTGAGTTTCACGACCAACTGTTGTACAAGTACGCACTCCACGAGCAATCGACTTCAATAAGCAAATCAAAGGTTCAAACCGAGAACACCTTCTTGACCATGAAAAATGCACTTGAACGCATGGGACTGATGGAATGGAACGTTGTCAAGGATCACTCATACAGCGGTCCGCGCGCTGTCAAGTTTACGAGGTCAGTAATGGAAATTGACCAATTTGAAGACCAAATTTTTGTTTCGGTCGTTATCATCACAAGAAACAGGTCAAAACTCCTATCAGATGCAATAAGGAGCGTCCTGAATCAAAGTTACGAGAATTTTGAGTTGTTAATTGTCGATGACGGGTCAGAGGATGAAACAGAAGAGGTGGTTAAACAATTTGCAGATCTCCGAATTCGCTATCTGAAAAAGGAGGCATCAGGTATACCAAAATCGCGAAACATTGGGGTTCAGATGGCCAAGGGAGAGTACATTGTTATCATGGACGATGACGATTTGATGATGCCTAATCGAATACAAGAGCAACTCGACTGCCTATCCGATGGTTCCTCTGGTAGTTTCGGAGGTTGGATTGATCAAGATGCAAATTTGAACCATGAATATTTTTCAGGTGGAGAGCACGGATACAGCCAGATATTGTTCGGGGGGAAAATCATGCTCCACCCTGCGAGCATGATTAAGCGATCTGTTCTCCTCGAATTCCCGTACGATGAAAATTACAGTTATGGAACGGATTACATCATGAATCTGGAAATAGCGCGAGCAGGACACAAACTGGACCACACGGGGTCGTATATTTTGTTGAGGCGGTTCCATGGTGGGAACGTGACCTTGACCAATGCCGGCGAACAAAAAAATACAGCTCGAGTACGTTGGCAGGAGTTCGTTGACAGCCTTGACAAAGAGACAGAGCGAAGGATGCGTGACGAGTGGAGAAACACGAAGTTTTTTTCAAACATTTTCAAACCCAACAAAGAAATTCTCAGGAGGTCCTTCCCTTGGATTTCGATGTTTAAACGAGATAAAATTGAGATGGGTACAAGCGTAAAATCCGAGTATGCAATCGCTAATTACTGGTCTCAGATAGGGCAACGTCTCATTTTTGATGCTTCTGGGAGAGATATTTTCTTTGAGATGCCCATAGGTTGGGACCTCAACAACACCCACGCTGATATTCTTCGAATCGCTCATCATTTCTTGTGTTCTCCGTGGGACAGAACCATACTGAATAACTGGGAGCCAACGCGCCAGAAGGGCTGGAGGTGCGGTTTAGCGTTCAGTGCGGGGGTGGACTCCACTGCATGTATGGAACTTATGCCACCAGAAACGGTCTTGATGTACCATCAGCGGGATGGGTTTGAATCAAAGTTGAATCACGCCAACGCATTCCGTTTCATAGAAAAGTTACGAGAGAATGGGAAACAGGTTGTGATCGTAAAGAGTAATCACGAACAGATACGACTTGATCACGGGAAATCTGTCGGCTTTAGCACGGATTTTGCCGGGGCCGTCCATGTCATTCTGCTTGCTGATTATTTTGAGTTGGGCTCAATTGCCATGGGAATGCCATTGGAAAACGCCTACCTTTTCCACGGACATAAAGGAAGGGACTTCAACCTCTCATCGTATTGGAAAACACACTCGTCAATATTAGAAAAAGCAGGCCTAGACCTTGTTTTTCCAACCTCTGGGGCATCTGAGATCATCAATCAGCGCATTGTGGACAACTCTGACTACGCGGACTATGCAGAGAGTTGCCTGCGTTCCAAAGAAGCGGGCAAGGTTTGTGGAAAATGCTGGAAATGCTTCCGCAAGAATTCGATGAAAGGAAAAGAAGTGCAAATTCAAGGCGAAATTGAGATCTTTTTGGAGAAAAAACCACTCAAGCAAGCGATTTCGACTTTGTATGCCATTCAGCGCCTCCCGCAAGAGCAACAGAATTTTATTCGTACCAAGTTTCCAGACGTAGGTAAATTGATGGACGGAGATTATACAATGATTGAACGGTACAATCCAGCGTTCTTAGATCTCATTCCTGATGCTTACAGAACCTATGTGGCCAAGAAATTGAACAACATCGCAGAACCCATGTCGGATTCGGAAGTCGAGACCTTGCTGGGTATCGATTTGTTTGCAGATTAACCGATCACTCCAGCCACAGGTCAATCTTTGCCTCAACTGGCATGAGTGGGGATTTGTTCTTACGTTGATTTTTTCGGAAACTGACCACAGAGAGGATCGTTTCATTCTTCTCCTCGGTATCAGATACCACAAGATTTGGAAGCAGGTAATCGGGAATTTGTCCTAGAGAGGGTTGGGCGCTCGGAAGAATGAATACCGTCTGATTGCGCATCAGCAAACTCTTGCAATCGTATTCCTCATGGCGTAAGACCAGATATTCTGCATGCTCGGGTGTGCTGATAATGTTCACGCCGATTGACTTCAACTGTTTACCCACTTCATCTGAAGGTTCGTGGTCGAAGAAGATTGTATTCCGAACGATGGTGTCGTGGTCGGTAAAGTGGGAAAGCGATTTTGATTTTGTGAATTTCTCTGAGCGTTGTTCAATCGTTTCTAAATCTCCCCGCACATGAATCCAGTAGAATCCGTTCTCCGTTTCACATTTCCTTAGCACGGACATAAGCCCTGCATAGGGATATTTTCCGACAAAAACGAATTTTTTTGGCCGGTACGCTCGGATAATACCCAACAGAAATTTTTCCAGTAAAGCATTCCATTCCTTTGGCTCAATGTCCATTTCTCGCCGTGTAGGAACGGAATGGCGAAAATTTGCATCAATCAGTGAATCTCCGATACCGATGCCTATGCTGTTTTCAGAGTAATTTAATGACTGGTTGATGAAGGATTTTTGATCAGATAACCGCATTTTCTCTAAATCATAGACAAATATACAATCCACCAAGTAGGGCAGCGCATCGTTTGCAGCTTTGTCCTTCCGATGGGAGAGAATACGCTTTGGCAATGAAATCGGGAGCAGCGGGATCTTCCAAGGAGATATTAACGATTTTCTGAGTTCATCGCCAACAGCAAACGAGTACGAATCCTCGGCCTCCTTGTTCACTCGGATATGATGTTGCTTCAATCTACTTCCTCCCTTCTTCTGAGGCGTAATACGATGAAATCGCATCTTGCGGTTCACCAATGAATTTGATTTCTCCATCACTCATGTGGATGACACGATCACAGATTGATGTCATGAGGCCAAACGAATGGCTCACAATGACCACCGTGCCAGCTTCAGATACCATGTCCAGAATTTTTTTCTTCGATTTTTCCTTGAAAACAGGGTCACCTACGCCAAGAACCTCATCAATCAACAAAATCTCAGGATTAAGAGCACTGGCAACTGCGAGGCCCAGTCTGGCCTTCATTCCTGCAGAGTACGTTCGTAGCGGCTCATCGATGAACGATTCTAGTTCACTGAAGGCAATAATCTCATCCATCAGTTCTTTCATGACGGCTTGCTCGTGGCCCAAGATGCTCCCGTAGAGGAAGGCGTTTTCACGGCCTGTCAAATGGCCAGTAAATCCGGTACCAAGTCCAGCCAATAGTGAAATTTTTCCAGCGGATTTGCATGTTCCCTTATCCGGAGAAAAAATCCCAGCGATAATTCGCAGGAGGGTCGATTTTCCACATCCGTTTCTGCCAATGATGCCAACAACCTCGCCTTTTTTGACAGAGAAATTGATCTTGTCTAGGGCGAGAAAACTGCTGGTATCGCTTTTCTTCAACATTTGAAGTATGCTTTTTTTCTTTGGAAAGGACAAGGAAACGTCCTCTACAATGATCGATTGGCCCATCATAAGTACTTCACCGCCGAGTGTTCATATTTGCTGAAAAGGGCTGAACCAATAACCCACATGAGGACGCCCCAGCCGACTGAAATCATCATGCCATTCAATGGAAATTCAGTCACATGGCCCAAAAAGCCGTCTCGCGCTAAGGTGATTGGAAACACCATGGGGTTCCAAAGAACAACATCAGCTGCCCATCCTCGCTCAACGGCCATGCCCCAAGTCCACATGACAGGAGAGACAAAGAATCCAGCTCTGACTATGAACCGGATGAGGTGTTCAATGTCTCTGTTGATACAGTTTGCAGGCGCCAGAAGCAAACCGAAGCCAATCGCATTGAAGGCTGCGAGGAAAATAGCGAGTGGAACGAGAAGAAGTTGCCAAGAAATTTGGATGTCGTAGATAAACAAAAGCGGTATGAGCACAAAGGAACTCATCACCGTGGTCCAGATGGTGGAACCAACCGTGGAGTATGAAAAAATGATTCTCGGGAAATAAACGAGATGGATTGTTGAGGCGTTTCTCGTTAACGATGTGACAGTGGCTTGCAAACATTTCCCGAAACACGTCCACACAATCACGCCTATGATGACCCAGACAGGATAGAGTCGATCGGGATTGTCTGCGAGCATGATGAAAAGAAAATAGTAAACAGACGAGAGCAGAGCCGGTTCCAGAACCGTCCAGGAATAGCCAAGAAATGAGTTATTGTAGCGTCCTTTTGTTTCCCTCTTCAATAAATTCTTAATGAGAAATCGATGAGAAAAAAGAATTGAAAGAGAGGAAACTGGAGCAGTAAAAAAAGAGGTTTTGGGTCCAACTTCGGTGAGTTGGATATCCATTTGGTCCTCCATAGGGCGTCCTTTGCATCAAACCTTTATGAAATCCTTCCATGCCGCTATCGCAATAGTTGAATTGATGAGGTAAGGCCAACTCGCCAGACCATGTCAACCGGCGAAGTATCGCACGACTTTACGCCAGATACAAATCCTATTGTTGGCGTCGTCGGCTTGGGTTATGTTGGGCTGCCAACCGCTATTGGATTCCACGATTCAGGATTTCAAGTGTGGGGTTGCGACACGTCAATCAGCGTCATCGAAGCACTCCACGAGCAGAGAAATCCAATTGGTGATGCTGCTCTAAATGATCAAATACCGTCCACAAAACTTGACTCGTGGAACATAACAAGCTCCATTGAAGACCTGACTTCAATCTGCGACATCATCCTGGTGACGGTACCAACCCCTATCACCATTGATTCCAAACCGGACCTATCGTATGTTTTTTCAGCGGGAGATAGAATCTTCGCATCCATCGATAAATCACGTCACACCACCGTTGTGCTTGAATCCACGGTTTATCCTGGTGTCACGGACCAAACATGGCGGCCGTTGATCCAAAAATACGGTCTCACTGAAGGTAAAGAAGTTGACATCGCTTATTGCCCTGAGCGTTTTAACCCCGGCGACGAAATGCGAACGGTTAGGAAAGTGGCTCGCGTGATTGGATGCAACAATGAATTGATAGGGCATGGTCTGGTACGTTTTTACAAGCATTTGACAAGCGAAGACGTCCGCTATGTCGGGAAACTTGAGGTGGCTGAGGCAGCGAAAGTAATTGAAAACGTGCAACGTGATATCAATATCGCTCTGGTTAACGAACTGGCCCGCATCTTCCCGGCCATGGACGTGGACGTGGAGGATGTGCTTTCCGCCGCAGCGACGAAGTGGAACTTCCATCGTTACACGCCTGGTGTTGGCGTGGGCGGTCACTGCATTCCTGTTGATCCCTACTACATGATTCAGCGAGCCAGCGATGTTGGCGTCCCTGCTGGCCTCATCACGGCCGCACGTGCTGTGAACCGTTCAATGCCCAATCATGTAGCGCAGGTGATTGTGGATATTCTGTGGAAGGCCGGTTTGTCGGCCGAATCAACCAAGGTGCTTTTCCTCGGATGGTCGTACAAAGCCGAGGTGGGCGACCCTCGCGAAACGCCTGCAGAACCGCTGGCAGAGGCTTTGCAACAACGCGGCATTCAGGTCAGCGTTTACGACCCTCACATCGACCCGGAAACCTTTCCCGATTCGGTTGAAGTGATAGAAGACCCCACCAAGGCCAAGGGCCACGACCTTGCCGTGTTGGTCACGGCGCACAAAGCCTGTGTCAACCTTGATTGGGTGTCGCTTGCGAAGACCATGCCAACCCCCCGAATTTACGACGGCCGTCGCGTGTTGGATTTGGACGCCTTGAGCGAGCAAGGGTGGTCATGCTTTGCCGTTGGCCGCCCGTTCTCGTGATGAACGGCCTTTGCAAATCACCATATTCCTCAACAATTATACGGCGACCTTCGGACGAAATGTTGTCGCTCCTTTTCGGCACGGTGAGGCAATGAAGTATCAACTCCAGTGCCTCAAAACGGGCGAATTGATAGATGATGCCTACACCCTTCATCACACCGATAACGCTCTTCTGCGCGCCGTTTACAACGAGCCATTTACCCTGAGAAAGAACGCAGACGGCGTCTGGAAATACCTCTCGTGGCTACCTGTTTCCCAAGCGAACAGGTACGTGGCGGGCACCGTCACGTACCGTGCGGTAGCGCTTGGTGAAGCCCTTGGCCTCAGCAACCTTTGGGTCACCTATCATGGATACTGGCCAGAAAAAGGCGGCTTGTGCCCCACGGGGAGTTTCAAAGACATGGAAGCGGTTCCCACCATTCAGCGCATGCACGACCACGGTTGCACCGGCCTTATTTGCGCCAGCGCTGGTAACACCGCTCGGGCTTTCACGCATTTCTGCGGTCTTGACAACACGCCGCTCATCGTGGTGGTGGGCAAGGATCACGCTAAGCGCATCTGGACCCGACCGGAAAACGACGCTGAGAGCGTCCGCCTCGTCGTGGTTGAGGACGGTGATTACTACGACGCCAAGACCGTCGCTAAAGGCATCGCTGCACATCTGCCTGGCTGGCAAATGGAAGGCAGCGTCCACAACGTGGCTCGACGAGACGGTATCGGCAGCCTGATGCTTGACGCTGCGTTTACGATTGGTCGTCTTCCAGACCACTACTTTCAGGGCATTGGGGGCGGCCCGGGCCCCATCGGCATTCATGAAATGGCCGAACGTCTCGTCAACGAAGGGCTGTTTGAAGGGCCGGTCCCCCGGCAACATGTCTCTCAAAATGTCGAACATCACCCCATTCACAGTGCTTGGCAGGCGGGCAGGAATCACCTTGTGCCTGAGGATTTCCCTGTGGAAGACGTGGAGGTCTACTCCGATTATTTGCTCAACAAAGGACCGGCTTACGGGCAGGTGGGGGCGGTCCACGACATTTTGAAGGCCTCCAATGGTCAAACCTACATCGTTGATCGCAAAGACGCCATGACGGCTCGTCAAACGATTGAGTCCATAGAGGGCATTGACATCATGACCCCGGGCGCTGTGGCCGCCGCCAGCTTGCTTCAAGCGGTACAAACTGGAACGGTGAAGAATGATGATTGCGTACTCCTGAACATCAGTGGTGGTGGCCTGAAGCGGTTGAAAGACGACATTGAGACAAGGGTGTTGGAACCTTGGCTTACGGTGAAAAAGTCAACAGCTGTGGCGTCGATTCTTGATAAAATGGCCTCGGAATAAAGGTCCTGTAAGCGAGCGCAGGTTCAAAGATGGTGCTCTCTTAGGGTCTGTTGAGGCGTGAGCATGGTTGAAGCGGCGTGGATTGAAGCTGAGGTGCTCAAGGCGGTGCCCGAAGCAACGGTCGAAGTCGTGGACCTGCACGGTTCAGGCGACCATTTCCACGTCCGGGTCATCTCAGAGACCTTTGAGGGCGTTCGTCCCTTGCAGAGGCAAAAACAGGTCCTCGCTGTCATGAAACAACACATTCCTCATCCCATTCACGCACTCGATTTGAAGTGCATGACCCCTGCCCAAGCAGAGGTTGCAGGCGACACGGCGTTTGATCCACACGGCGGCGGGCAGGGCCTGCACGTTCGCCGAATCAGGAAAAACAAACAGGAGTGAAACAAATGGACTGGACCCCCGAAGAACTGCAAGCAATCGTCGATGAACACGCTCTCGTGTTGTTCATGAAAGGCAACCCAAACCAACCCCAATGCGGTTTCTCAAACCGGGCCGCTCAAGTGATGCAACAATTCTCGCAACAGGTTGACGAGCCGTTTGCCGCTGTGAACATCCTGTCTGATCCGCGTGCCATTCCATCGGTCTGCGCTTGGTCGGACTTCCCAACGATGCCTCAAGTGTTCATTCACGGAGAACTCATCGGCGGCTCCGACATCGCCCTCGAGATGTTTCAAGACGGCAGCATGCGCGAAATGTACGATGCCGGTCGACAGGCCTGAAGAAAACCGTACGAAATGCTGAACGGTGCCAAGGCTAAAACCGAAGCCCGTTTACGGACAACCGATGACCAAGTTGCTTCCAGGCGGCGTTCACCCTTGGCACGTATTTGATGAATCAAAAAGGGGTCATTACAGCCAGCTCCAACTTAAGCGGTGTGTGGAGGACCGCAACCCGCTTCTTCCGTTGATGGAAGACAAGTACCGCTCTCGCGAGTTGGTTGAATCAAAGCAGGTTTGCCACCTGACCGAGTTGTACCACTGGTCGGAAGACGTGAACATTGATTGGGACCAACTGCCCGAACGTTGCGTCATCAAGACCAACCACTGGTCTGGAGACGCCCTGTTCATCATGGACAACGGCGCGGTGCCGCTTGCCAACGTTCCTCGGAAACTCCGGTTGTTTTCTCGCACGGACAACCGGTATCGCGTGATTCGAAACTGGCGCGACCAAAACGGAAAGCCTTGGCCCAAATGGCGCATTGAACGGTCTTTGCGTTGGTGCTTGAGAAAGGAATTTCCTGCACCGATAGAGTGGGGGGCGGCGAGCATTGAGCCGCGTGGGGTGATGATCGAGGAGTTGTTGACCGACAAAAACCGGTTGCCAAACGATTGGAAAGTCCATGTGTTCCACGGGAAAGCAGGCTTCATTCAATACGATACGGGGCGCATGACATCCCATTCTCAGTCCATTTACACCCTTGAAGGCCAGCGAATCCATCAGACCAATTGCCGCTGGAGCGAGGAACACACGCCCGATGAAATTGTTTCCATTCTCGGCAAAGACGGCATCGACGAACTGGTTCGCATCGCTGAACGACTGGCAGAGGACATCGACTACACGAGGGTCGACATGTTCTTGGCCGACGGAAAGTGGTATTTTGGTGAGTTCACGAACTACCACAATTCTTGCCATCCACAGTCCATAGAGTGGGAAGAACTCGCCGGGGGATTGTGGTTAAATCGCGAAGGCTAGAATTCAATACATTCAAAATCATCGGGCCTGAGGAATCTTCCGAAGGGAACGGCATGGAAGCACCAAAGCAGTCGCGAAAACTTGTCGTTGAAGGCGGCGACAGCATTGTTGACTTTGACAACAAGGCCTTCAAACCCATTCCTCAAGCTGGCATTGATCTTGCCGTGAACGCCATGCAGGCCGGCATGATGTACCGCTATCAGCCAAAATCTAAGGAAGCCTCCATCACGGCAAATTTGGAACACGCTTTTGCGAACTACATGGGCGTCAAGCACGCAGTTGGCACAAATTCTTGCGGTTCAGCCATGTTCATCGCCCTCAACATTGCAGGCGTACAACCGGGCGACAAAATCCTGACCAACGCCTTCACCTTCCATGCTGTGCCAAGCGTCATCGAACACGCTCGGGCCGTTCCTGTTCTGGTTGAAAGCAACCGAGAGTGGGGCATGGACGCCGAAGATCTTGACCGCAAAGCGGCAGCATCAGGGGCCAAGGTTCTGTTGATGTCCTACATGCGCGGGCACGTTCCTGACATGGACGCCGTGATGAAGGTGGTTCGGAAACACGACTTGGTGTTCATCGAGGATTGTGCTCACGCCTACGAGACGCGTTGGAACGGCCAACTGCTTGGCACCTTTGGGGAAATCGGTTGTTTCTCCACCCAATCCTCCAAAGGGATGAGCGCTGGTGAAGGCGGTTTGTTCATCACCAACAACGACGAAATCGCAGCCAAGGCCGTGCTTTATGCAGGCTCTTACGAGCGGTTGTGGCTGAAGCACTTCGACCTCGACCACGAAATGATGGACTCGCTACAAAATCAGATACCGGGTTATTCCATGCGCATGCAGGAAGTAACGGCCGCCATGTTGACGCCGCAAATCGCTCGACTGCCCGTCATCAAAGACGTCCACGTCAAGAACTGGCACCTCCTTCACACCCTTATCGGCGACCACCCCAATATCGAGATTCCCATGCCGCTTCCGCAGGTGGACAGCTTTTGTGACACGATGCAGTTTCACCTCGTCGGGCTGAACCGTCAAGATGCGGACCGCTTCATCGATGTCATGAAACAAGAAGGCGTCCCCATGCAAATCTTTGGTGCCAAGCGAAACGCTCGTGATTTCCGACAGTGGGAATACATCGAAGCTCACAAAGACGAACTCAAGGACACCATTGCGAACATTGAATTTGCCTGCGACCTCTCCCTGCAACCTCATCTGACCGAAGAAAACATTCGCGTCATCGGGCAGGTTGTGCATGAAGTGTTGGACTACATCAACCGCACTTGAGCAGAGCCGGTTGAAACGACCTGCAAAGGTGGCCGCTAGGGGTTGGCTTGTTAAGTGAGGATTTTTTGGTCAGGGTGTTCACATGTCCGAATCCACCCAACCGTCTGTGTTTCGCAAGTGGGTCATGCGTCAGTACTGGCGCATGCAACAATCTCAAGCCGTGGTTGGCTTGTTGCTCTGGGGCACGACCATCACGTTGCTCGTTTGGCCGTACGTCCGTTGGCGGTTTGGAGAGACATGCTCAGAGACGCTTTGCTTCAACGATTCCTTTGCAGGCATACCAGCGACCTATTTCGGTTTGCTGACGATATTCCTCACCGTCATGCTTGGTGTTCTCACCATCGGCTATCTTTACGACCAGGTGTTCTCCCTTTGGACCGAATGGCGCAGCGTTGACATGGAGCGAAACCCGTACGTGACGTACGCTTTGACGCCGAATTGGATGATGATCACCGCTCTTCAAGCCGAGATGTTGCGACGTCAATCGGAAGGCGATGAAGCCATGCAAGCGCAAGCAGAATGGTTTCTGAAGTGGTGCAAGGAATACGCCGATGGCGAAATGTTTGCGAGAGCTGTTCAGCGTTGGGACAGCGACCTTGGCCCAACACCGACCTTTTGGTTCACCGACGATGCGGCCATGGAGCGCGCACGAGCGCTCAAATTCGACGACGAGGATTGACAAATCTTCATGGCTCAACGGCCGCACATCGTGGTATGGGTCGGCCTTCTCGCTGGAGCGACGAACGGAAGGCCAACCGTGAACAGGCAGAATGGATCGTTGGCTGGTTGAGAGAAAACGGCCCAGCAACAACGCCTGAAATTATCGACGCCTTGCGGTCTGAAGGCCGAGCGGTTCGGGCGCATATCCTCCAACGGGCGCTCCGCAAGTCTCCGTTTGTTCACCGAGTCGGTTCTGAAACGGGCGTTCGTGGCGAAGTCAGCCGTTGGGCGTTCGGCGTGGAAGAGGACACCCGGCCCTGACCCAGCGGGAGTGATTGAAAACCACCATCTTGTGCGTGTTTCATGGCCGAGGCCAAGATTCGCACCCCTTCCAGCGGACGAGACGCTGCTTGGCTTGTGGGTGCCGACCTTCTCGCCGTAGCCTTTGCTTTTGTCGGTCAGATCTTGTTGGCGCACGCGCTTTTGGCTGAACATTACGGATGGATGGTGTTGGCCATCGATCTGTATGCGTCGCTGTTTCTGATCATCGACCTCGGATTGCCGACCTTGATCGCCAGAGACGGCACACGTGCTCCGGAATTGGTGCCGCTCGCCGTTTGGCGGAGTTATCGCTGGCAAGCACTCGTCGCCGTTCCTTTTCTTCTGTTGGCACTCCTGGCTCGCCCGGAACAATGGTTGAACGTTCACGCTCCTGCGGTGTTGTTGGTTTTGGCCGGCCTTGTTGCGCTTGTTCATGTTGCGTCGTACGCCCCGAGATCCGCCCTCAGGGTCTTGGGCGAAGCCCGTCTTGAAGCCATCACAAAGGTCGTTGAGCGCGGCACAACGGTCCTGTTGTACGGGGTCTTGACATGGCAGGGGTCGTCCTCGGCAACAGCGTTCACCGGGGCGTTTCTCGTTGGAGCCACGACCGGATGGGCGCTGGCGCTCTTCTGGGCGATGAGGGTTGCACCGCCGCTGCAAGGAGCGGCGGAATGGAGTCGTCTTGGAAATGTTTGGTCAACCAACGGGCAGTTGTTGGCCGCAGCCCTTCCTTTCGCCATCACTTTGGGGGTTTTGCCCTACGTCATTCGAATTGAGAAATTCATGGTGGCGGCGTCTGGCGGTGCAACCCTAGGGGCGGTGTTCCATGTGGCTCAGTTGGCTTGGTTGGCCGGGTTGGTCGTCCCTGCTGCTATTCGCTCTGCGCTCTTGCCGGTCCTCGGGCGGGCCCGCAACAACCCTTCAGAGCACCGCAATGAACTCTATCGTGCCACGGACATGTGCTTTGGGTTGCTGCCGTACGGGTTGTTTGGTGGCTACATCATCATGAGCGTTTTTGCACCGTTGGCCTTTCCATCAGCCTACTTGGACGGCACTCACGGAGCCTCGGCGGTTGATGTCTTCGTCATTCTCCTCGCGGGATGGGCCTTCACGCTGCTTGCCACACCAACCTACACCAGCCTGATGGCGGGGCATCACCCTTGGCGGTTCACGGCCTTCATTGTGCTGGTTTTGGTGGCTGCATCGCTGCTTGGTTACGGCCTCGTCTTGGAGGGGCCGGAGGAGCCCGCACGGAAGTTGCACTCTGCGGCTGTGGCCAGCAGCCTTTCAGCGGGCGTCCTGCTCGTGCTGTCGTGGTGGATGAGCGGTGAATTTGACGCTGTTCAACAACGAAAAATCGAATGGTTTGCGGTTCTCTTAGGCAGCCTCGTCGTCGTCGTTGGGCTGTTCTCTGGCACCCTTCTGTGGGTCTTGGGTTTGCCGTTGTTCTGGTTTACGAAACAAGGCTGGCGAGCAATTCGCGCCACATCCGACTGACGGTTTCCTTGTTGGAAAAGGCCAGCCGTTCTTCGACGGTGTCTTCTTCTTTCCACCCGTCCCGTAAGGCCGCTTCAATGCCGTCGGCAAGGGCTTCAGGATCGTCTCTACGGACCCACGACGCCGGCAGGTAACGAGCGACTTCGCCCACATCGACGCTTACCACGGGTGTCCCACAAATCAGCGATTCGCGAGCGACCAGCGGACCCGCTTCCCTTCGGGAGGTGATGAGCGTCACGTCGGCGGTCAACATCCGGTCGTAGACGATGTCCCTTGGTTGGTGGCGAAGCGACGTCACCCCGACCATCCAGCCTCGCTGCTCCATGACTTCTCCAGTCTGGAGGGCGAGCAGATGGCGCTTTTCAGGACGTCGCGGGTCCGATGGAAACAAGATGTCGATGGGTTCCTTTTTCCAAGACTTTCTCATGGGCGAAATATCGTTGTGCCATTCCTCATGGATTTCGGTGACGCAGGCGATTGTTTGGACGCGGTCGGGCGGCGTCGGCCACGCTGTTGCGACGGAGGCGAGTCTATCCGAGGCACAAACCAATGCATCACACGAACGGGCTGATGCCCTCACATGGTCACGCACGCCCTTCATGGAAAGCCCTACATCAAAATCAAACCCGTGCACAACACCAACCCACGGGCGTTTCCAGCGCGAGGCCAGTTGTTGAGCAAGATGCGCTACCGGCCACAGCGTGTGGCACACGATGATGTCCGGCCGCCAATCAGCCAGTTGCTTCTCGACCCATTTCGCACGGCGGGCGACACTTGAGGCGGTCAATCGAGGGTAAGGGTGGTCGGGAAGGGCAAAAAATCGAGGTACCAAAACCTCAACCCCACCATGTTTCCACCGCTTTGGCGCTCTCGCAACACCCATCATGGTGGAACGGCGTGCTTCAGCGTAGCGCGGCATCCTCGGAAGTGGATTGACGACTTTGACATCGCAACCGAGTTCGAGCAAAAGACGGACATGGTCTTCAACAAACACGCCTCTCGTTTTGTTGGACGGGACGGGATAAAGCAACGAAACAACGAGGATACGGATGAAAAACCCTCCTCAGCCGAGCGCTTCATGGATGCTTGCAAGGTTTTCCGCAACGCTTCCTTTGTCGTTAAACAGGCCAGAACCGACCACGAAGTTGTTGCCACCCCAATCCCGTATCATGCCAATGTTGTGGGCTTTCACGCCTCCGTCGATCTGAATTTGTACGGGACGCCCTCCGTTTGCCACTTGCTGTTCAATGGCCTCAGCGATGCGGCGAATTTTGCCTTCCACATTGGTGATGAACGATTGACCTCCAAACCCTGGGTTCACGCTCATGATGACCACCATGTCAACCTCGCTGAGCACTTCAAGAGCCGTTTCAACGGGTGTGGCTGGATTGAGCGCCACGCCGACGGAAGCGCCAGCGTCTCGGATGGCGCCGATGAGTCGGTGGAGGTGCTTGACCGCTTCAACGTGTACAGAGAGGTGATTGCAACCGGCGTCAATGTAGTCCTGAAAGCAATCTTCAGCGTTTTCAATCATGAGGTGGACGTCGAACACCGGATCTGGACCGAGGGCCTTTCGCAAGCTTCGGATGACGGGCGGGCCAAAGGTCAGGTTTGGAACAAAATTACCGTCCATGACGTCCAAGTGGAGCCAATTCAACCCGGCGTCAACGGCTTCCTTGCAGTCTGTGGCAAGGTCGGCAAGGTTGGAGGTCAGGACGCTGGGCGCTACAATCATGTCATCCCTCGGGCAGACCCAAGCGTCATCATTTCATGAGGCTTGCCATATCTGTGGTCCATTCAAAATGGCACAAATGCCTATAACAGGTCTAACAGAGCGGGACTCAGGTGAACCCATGGGCGAAGTTAGGGATGTCAGCGACAGTGAATTTAACGACACCGTGAACGCTACGGAATGGGTCATCGTTGATTTTTGGGCTCCATGGTGCGCCCCGTGCAAGGCGATTGGACCGGTCCTTCAGGCCGTGGCTCAAGAGCGTGAGATTTTGGTAGCTAAAGTGGACACAGAAAAGAATTCAGCAACCGCAGCACAACTCGGCGTTCGAAGCATTCCGGCTTTGTTCATTTACCATAACGGCAAAATCGTTTCACAGAAGACAGGAAGCATGCCAAAGCCAAAGCTGCTTTCATGGATCGATGAAGTCATGACGGCGGACGATTTCTGACGTCAACCAAGCCTCTTTTTTCGCTCTTCTTGGCGATCGCCGACGTCCCTGAGCAACCGCTCACGCAACGCCTCATGAAGCCACATTCCTTCGTCCAGTTCAAGCAAAAGACCGTGTTTGAGAAGATTCTCTGGTGGCGTTCCGTTCCACCCCACGCTTTTGGCGAGGTGCTCCCACTTGACCGGCTCGTCGGCCACCGCTAACGTCGCTAACATTTCCTTTTCTTTTTCAGGCAAGCGGAGGAGAATTTCCTCGTCCAAGAAACGCAGCCAATCCTTGTGCGTCGGCTGACCGTACAACTCCAAGAGTTCCATGGCCAGCGGGTGCCCACCAGTCGCTGCATGAACCTCATCGGCCGGCGGTGCTTCCCCTCCTTCCAAGTTTGCTAGCCAAGCGGCCGTGGCTTCAAGGCTCAAACCCTTCAGTGGGAGCTCACGAACCGTGTGGCGTATGTGAACGTCCCGCCGGTCGTAAACACTGAGTTCGGTCCTTGAAACAAGCAAGACGCGCAGCGGACCGTTTTGAGCCAATTGCAACAAAGAGCCCAGAAGGTGCCTCGCTTCTTCGGTGATGTAATGCACGTCATCGAGAACAATGAGCCAGTAAGGAGGGGGTCCACCGACGCTGTCCTTGAACCGCTCTCGGATGGTGTTTGCGTCGGTCATATACGCCGTCAGGCGGCGTTTCCATGCATCGACGTTCATTTCCGCTCCGGGCGTGAGGGGCAGCGTTTCGATGATGCGGTAGGGGTCGTGGGTTTCGTCAATGCCGAAACGGTGGAGCAAACTTGTCGCCAGCCCTAACGCCTTGTCCCAAGGCTGGCACGTGTACCAGCAAACCGAGAGATGCGGGTCGGTTTCCATGTGTTGATGGAGCCAGTGAGCGACGAGTGTCGATTTGCCTATGCCGGCGATGCCGTGAACGACCATGCAGGGGTGGCGTTCGCCAAACCAATCGTGAAGCGCCCGGAGTTCGGTGTCTCGCCCGTACACCGGTCGGGTAATGGGCGGGCGGTTGGCGTAGGTTGCATGAACCCCGACAAGCGGCGTCAATCTTCCGGGTTCAGGCAACCCTTCCTCGCTGGCTTTCTTGATGCTTCCAAATCGGATGTCTCCGTAGGTCAACACGCCCTCGTGCTGGGCGTGTAGAAGGATTTGAAGCAAACTCAATTCGGCTTCCAAAAGCGTTGAGGCCTCGGAGGCTTTGACCTCAAGGAGTTCGCCATCCATGTTGCGAACAAGCACCTTTGTAGCCTCGAGTGAACCATGACGCTGCTGCGCTTTCAGTCTGCCCTCATCGGTCAACTGCCATGTTTTCTGTCGGCGTTCATCGCCCTGGACCGCACGGGTGTGCTCCTCAACCAAGAGACCCTTCAGCAGGTCTCGCATTGTACGGCTGACGTTTGGTGGATGCTGGGCACAGGCTTCGGCAATGCCGGGGCGCGTCATGCTTGGTGGCACCATGTATCTGTCCGCCCACTCGTCCTGAGAAAGCAGATGCAGCAGCACCCTGTCCTTGGCGGCGACGTTCACCTTTGGTATGTCTCCCGCCATGTCTGCTGGGAATCTCT
>CACODE010000009.1 GCA_902625885.1 uncultured Candidatus Poseidoniales archaeon | reverse complement strand
AGTGCATGGAACGCTCAATTCATTTTGACCATGAGCGAGATGACGGACATCTGGGGGCTCGCCAACGGTTTTAGCCACCAAATCGTCCAAATTTATGTTGACCAAGGCCCCACCGAATACGGCAGGGTCTCAATGCTGACCGGTGCCAACGCCGAGGTGCATCCGGATTGGGCCTGGGAGGTTGCCATCAGCGGTACCGGCGAACCAGGCGCCGTTCAAGCCGTTCAGGCTCAAACAGGGAGCACCTCCGCTCGTGGTGTTGATGTGAGTGGGGATGTCGAAGCGAAGACCATCACCTTCACCGTCAGCAAAGACGTCATCGGTTCGGATATCCCGAACTACAGGTTCGTCATCGTCATCGGCAGTCAAGATGGGTTTGGCACCGGTAAGTGGCGAGACGTGATGGAACAGCCCGCCACGTGGGTTCTTGGTGGAGGTGAAAACCCTGCGCCCGATGACGGCCTTGATTACGACCCGAACATCATTGATGTCATTCTGGACGGCGACGGTCAATCCACCATGCTCTCCAGTTACGACGTCGCTGGCCACACCTACGCTCAATTGACCGGGTTTGAGATGCCGGAGGTGCCTCAACAAATCTTTGGGGCGTCGGTTGACACGGTTTCTTCATCGTCCGCCGTGTTGACATGGTCAACCACGGTGGCCGACGCCACTTCCATTGTGGTGACCCCTGCTGGTCAAGAACCCACACCATCCGACAGCAAAACATGGACCTCGGCCGGAACAGATCACGCCGTTACGCTTTCAGATCTCGCTTCAAACACGAGCTATTGGGCTTACATTTCAGCCAACGGCACGGAAGACGTCGTGGTGTGGCTCAACACCAGCAGTGTCGTCGATGAAACGCCGCCTGAGATTCTTAATTTGGCTGTTGAAGTGCTGGAGAGCGGTAGCGTCATTGTCTCTTGGTACACCTCAGAGAGTTCAACTGAACGCCTCCTTCTCAACGGTGAAGTGTTGCACGAAGACCTGTTCGCCACGAAAAAGAACCACGCTTTCACAACCGCGCCATTGGACGAAGGAACCTACGACCTCGAGGTGTTGAGCGCTGACGCGTCGGGCAATACCAACACCAGCCAACTGAGCTTTGCCATCAACGCTGGTGGAGCCGTCGTATCTGAAGAGGCGAGAGAAGGCACCAACCAAGCCGGTGATGAGGATGACACTTCCAACGATGTATCGCCCTTGATGATTCAGTTTGCAGGAATCCTTGTGGTGGTGTTGGTGCTTTTGGCCCTCGTGCGCAGTCGCGGGTCAGAACCTGATGAAAACGACCCGTGGAAATAAGCCGTTTCAGGCAAACGGGATCGATATTGATTGGTGGCTCTTGAGGTTCACAACGGTCAACATGCACGGTTTGGGCTGGAAACCGAGCATTCGCTGGTACGAAGTTTGGTCTTGCCAAGTGCTGGATTGGATGAGGGTGGTGCCTCTGAAATCCGTGCATTCGTGGCCGTGGACGTGGCCGGTGACGAAGATGTCGGGGACTTCACGGATGACCAGACCGTCCTCGGGTTCAGGAGAGAGCGGTGTCTTTCCACCCCACTGCGGAGCAAGATGGCGACGGCGGAGCATTTCTCGCATCGCCTCGACAGGTTCGGCATACGTGACGGTTTTCAGCCCGGCTACGAAATCATCGATGGATTTTCCATGATATGAGAGAATCCGGACGCCGTGAAGCGAGAAGTCGCAAGGGTTGCCCACGAACATCGTGGTGTTGTAGTCCTGCTGGATTTCTTTCTCGAGGGTTGGTTGCGGCTCGGCTGGACGCACCGCATCATGATTGCCGGGTAGCATGAGGCATTCAACCCATTCCGGTAACAGTTCGAGAAGTTTGGCGAATTCGCTGTATTGTGCGTAAAAGTCCGGAATCGCAAGTTCCTTGTCTTGCCCTGGATAGATGCCCACACCGTCGACGCAATCGCCTGAAAGAATGAGGTATTTGATGGTCTTTGCAAGGGGGTCGGTGTGGAACCATCGCACCATTTTGTGCCATTGCGCTTCAAGGAACGTTCTTGAGCCGACGTGGATGTCGGAAACGAAAGCCACACTGATGCCGGCCTCTGCACTCGTTTTCTGATGTTTGCTCTCAAGTGGGAAGTGCAGGTCATCCACATAGAAGATGTCGCCGGTTTGACTGAACGTCCCCGACACGCCCATCACGTCGTCCGGCATAAGCCCCGCATCGAGAATGCGTTCGTGCGCTCGGTCTCGGTCGTCCCCGGTTCGTTTTGTCAGCAGGCAAGTCATCTCCCCCGTTTCGTCCTCGAGCCCCCACATCAGGTGCCCGTTTTTGGTGTAGCGCGGCTCGTTCACGAGGCCGATGGCCACCGCTTTGTTTTCGTAGCCTTGATACCGAGAGTATTCGGCGAGGAGGCGGGATATTTCCTGATGTTTTCGTGGAAGGTTTGAGTTTTGGACAATCAAACGGCGTATGCTTTTGAGTCGGTCGTTAAAGCAGGCCTTGATGTCCGTCATTTTTCCTTCTGTGATCGAGTTTCCCGTGATGTCGTAGTGGATTTCAACCTCCGTGGATGCGTCATCGGCTTGCATCGAGAAGTCCACCTCTCTCCAATCGGGGAGGTTGTTGCGGAATTGAATGTCCAGCGGTTCGTTTTCAACGAGTGGAGCGATGGTTCGAGCGAGGTCATCCGCTGGTTTTTGCAGAACAGCCTGAGGTTCAGCGGCCGCTTGGACCGGCTGTCGTGCATGGAGGATCATTTCGTCGAGCATGGAGGCTGTGAGCATGCCTCCTGTGAGGTTGAGGGCCGTAGCGGCGTTGATGACGCTTTTTGGTTCCTCTAGCGAGAGCAACTTTTCTTTGAGCGATTGCGGTACGAGGAGCCGCTGCCGTCGTAAATCGGCAACGATGTCGGACCAGGTCTCACCCATGCCCCAAGAAAACCACGACGATTCAAAAGGTATGTGCATGATTTGGAAGGAAGAGGATTTCACTCCTCACCTTCGGACCACTCAACCTCGTGGCCGATGTCCTCTCCCTCTTTCTCTTCAGACCAAGCCTCGTCCTGCCACGGTGCTTTTTCACGGGCTTCCTGATCCCGACGCTCCCGTTCAGCTTCCCGCTCTGCCTCAAGTCGGATGGCTTCTTCAATCGCATTGAGTTGTTCTTCCTCGCGTTCTTTTGTTCTGACCATCGCCTCGTCCCAGCATTTCATCGCCGTCAACAGCGCGAAGTAAACGAATCCGGCCTTGTTCTCGGCTCGCGTGCCGCCAATTTGTGTTCGCAAAGCGTTGGCCCATTTCTCCGAGGCAATACCAACGTAAACGGTGCCAATCGGTTTTTTGCTGCCCTCGTTTGTGGGTCCTGCAATCCCCGTGACGGAGATGGCAAAGTCTGCACCGGCTCTCTCGAGCGCCCCTTTTGCCATCATGATGGCGACTTGAGCGGAAACCGCTCCTTTGGAAGCGAGTTCGTCCTCGTCCACGCCCAGTTCCTTGACTTTAGCATCGTTAGCGTAGGTGATCCAGGATTTTTTGAACCAAGAGCTGGCGCCGGCGATGTCGGTCAGCGTGCTGGCGAGCAAGCCGCCCGTGCACGATTCCGCCAGTGTGAGTGAGTGGTTTCCCTCCTTGAGACGGCGAACCAGCTTCGCTGCCGCTGCCTGAATGTTGGCATCCATTGAACCGTGGTCGCTGGTTTATGTTTTGAGCGTTCCGTTGGGGCCACACTTTTCAAAAAGGGGCACTTGTAGCCGCGAACGGGTCTGTGGTCTAGCGGCTATGACACCTCCCTTACACGGAGTTGATCGAGGGTTCGAGTCCCTCCAGACCCACTACCACAAGTGCGCCTCTATTGGACCTTCAACCGCAAGGACCTTGCTCACGCTGCTGGTTTGCAAGGCCGAGGCTTGGGTTTCATCGTCTACCAACAACAGGTGAACGGCTCGCATCCACAAGCCAGACTGCACCTCAGTCCCTCGATGGTCAACCGCTACCAAGACGTCCTCCAACTCGCTAAAGACGAGGGCGGCGCCGGCGTCCGCCAATTCCTCACCGGTCAGCAAAAGCCACCGTTTCCCCTGCATGGCGCTTCTGAAGTCCGGGCCGAGTTCTGAAAAGCGGATGGTTTCCATGGTATCACCTTGCGTAGCGAAGCAGCGCCACGGCACCGCCATAGCCCAGGAGCTGTTCTCCTGCGTCGTGGTCGCCAGAACATTGGACAACGGTGCCAGAGAAGGCGGTGACTTGCTCGGCAATGCCCGACCAGTCCGGTGCGTCTTCGGCTTCGGCTCTAAGGGTGTCAGCACCGATGAGGAGGGTATCGATGGCCCCCTCTGCAGCCGCCTGACGAATTGGTAGGTGGCCGAAGGCGACCGCACCGTTGGTGGAAATTCGCCGCCATGCTTCTTCGAGCAGGCCTATTTCTTGGACCATTCGATGTTGAGCGAGGACCTCGCCTGCCAGACCGTCCCTGAGCACCTCGTTGGCGCCACCACGGCCACCCATACTGGTAGCGATGGACATCATCGGCGCCTGATGTCCGGCTTCTTTGAGGTTGACCATCATCCTGTCGCGGTTTCTTCCCGGTCCGCACAGCACCAACGGCATGGTGTCGTCAAGTTGTTTCATGAGGCCGTTCACCACCTTTTTTCGAAAGGTGTTGGCCGTGCTCTCACTTTGTCGAATATCGCCTCGTTTTCCACCACCTCGCATGGTCCATGTCGCGCTCTCTTTGAGCCCCCGTGCGGTCACGAAAAAGAGCATGATTTCGTCACCCTCAACAACAAGCAAGGCCACTTGCCGTTGACTGGCCGCTTGCCGACTTTCCTCAAGCAGGTCAACGTCCAGGGAACCAAAGCCTTTGGGCGATGAAATGTCAAGCTCATCCCGTATGCCAACCACGTGGGTGTGGTGCAAACCGATGTCAACAGGGGCCTCCTCAATAACGCCGTGAACACGCAAAACGTCGGTGAAACTTTGGTGTTCGGTGTGTTCAACGGCCAACCTGATGAACATTTTTTTCCGCTCTGCTTGTTTGGACCTCCCTCCTTCTTCTCCGGTGGTTGTTTGGTCCCTTCGTTCGCCAAGCATGCCGACCGACATGCCGGTTCGAACAAGGCGCTGGAGGACCCAAAGATCGTCAACGGTTTGAACACGCAGACGCCATTTGTGTTCGTCCTGCGATAAAACGTGCATTCCTTCACCCAAACACGCCGAGGAGGTTCCCGTCTTCATCCATGTCCATGTCCAGCGCCGCTGGACGCTTTGGTAGACCGGGCATTGTCATCATGTCGCCAAGAACAGCGACGACAAAACCAGCACCCGCATTGAGCCTGAATTCTCGCACCGGAACCGTGAATCCGGATGGAGCACCGAGCAACGAGGCATCGTGAGAAAACGAGTATTGGGTTTTTGCCATACATACCGGGAGATGGCCGTAGCCCCATGAGCGTATTCGGTCCAATTCGCGCTGCGCCTTGGTCGTCAATTCTAACCCCTCGGCTTTGTACATCCGTGTGGCAATAGCGTTGGCTTTCTCGAGGACATCGGTTTCGGGCGTAAACAGCGGCACGAACGGTCGGCCAGCGGCAACATGGCGCTGAACAGCCTTCACGACGGCTTCTGCGAGGTCTTTGCCGCCTTCGCCTCCGTTGGCGTGGACTTCAGTCAGGCAGACCGCACTGGCACCGCTTTCATGGGCTGCTTGCGTGATGGCGGCGAGTTCAGCATCGGTATCGGAAGCAAAGCGGTTGATGGACACGACCACTGGCACACCAAACGACGCCATGTTGCGTATGTGCCGGTCGAGGTTGGTTTTGGCCCCCAAAGTCGTGGCTTCAACATCCTCCGCTTCAAGCGTCGCTTTGGAAGGCCGGATGCCGCCACGGTCTCCAAAAGCCCCGCCGTGGAGTTTCATTGAACGAACGGTCACGTTCATCACCACGCAGTCAGGGGCTTTACCGGACATTGCCGCTTTGATGTGCATGAATTTCTCGGCGCCCATGTCGGAGCCGAAGCCACCTTCCGTGACCATGATGTCGGCAGAGGCCAGCGCCATGCGATCGGCAATGATGCTTGAGTTGCCGTGAGCAATGTTGGCGAACGGTCCCCCATGGATGAAGGCGGGGTTCCCTTCCAAAGTTTGGGTGATGTTTGGCAAAAATGCCTGGCGTAACAGCAAGGCCATGGCTCCTGCTCCACCAATGTCGCTGGCCTTCACAGGATCGCCTTTTGTCGAGGTGCCAACAACGATTTCTCCCAGTCGCTTTCGCAAATCGGCATAGTCGTTAGCCAGCACCAAAATGGCCATCACTTCACTGGCTGCGGTGATGTCAAACCGGTCCTCACGGACATGGCCGTTGGCTGGACCGCCCATGCCAACAACGATGTTGCGCAGCGCCCTGTCGTTCATGTCGATGACCCGCGGCCAAGAGATTCGCGTCGGGTCGAGCTTGCATTTGTTCCCGTGCTTGATGTGGTTGTCAATGAGGGCCGAGAGGAGGTTGTGCGCTGAGGTAACGGCGTGAAGGTCTCCGGTCAGGTGGAGGTTGATGTCCTCCATGGGCAAGACTTGGGCCCGACCGCCGCCTGCAGCGCCGCCTTTGATGCCGAAGACCGGGCCCATGGAGGGTTCCCGGATAACGCAAGTCGCCGATTGACCGATGGCGCACAGGGCTTGGGTCAAGCCGATGGTGGTGACGGTTTTTCCCTCACCAAACGGCGTGGGGTTTACCGATGTGACCAACACCAGACTTCCAGAGGGTTTGGTAAACCGTTCCTTGAGGGCGTTCCAGGTGATTTTGGCGACACCGTTTCCCATGGGCGTCAGTTCGTGTGACGATATCCCCAATTTCCACGCCACGGCTTCAATGGGCTCCATTTTTGCGGCACGTGCGATATCGAGGTCACTAGGCATGATGGCTTTCCATCATTCTCGGTCTTTGAAACCCTCGCTCGGTTCCTGCCGGACGGTGTGGGTTTGCAGACCCCTTCCGAAGGCGGGAATCATTCCTCTTTCATCGTTCCCAAGTAGTCTGGGAGGTCAACGCCGGCCATCTTGGCGACGTCATGGACCGGTGGCAGGCTTTGGATGAGCGATGAAACGAAGTTGGAGGTGGCTCCACCTTCGCCGCCGTTGTTGCCGGAATCCCAAACGGTGATCTTGTCGATCTTGAGGTTGGCAATGGCTTCCGTTTGACGAGCGACCAGTTCCTCAATCTTCTCAACCATGAGAAGCGTTGCGGCGGCCTTGGCGTCTCCACCAGCGCTGGCAACGAGTTTGGAGTAACCCTCGGCTTTTGCTTCAAGAACAGCGCGCTGACCTTCGGCTTCTGCGTTGTAAGCGGCCAGGGTGGCGTCGGCTTGACCTTGAGCGATACGGCGCTGGCGTTCGGCTTCGGCTTCGGCTGCGATTTCGATTTGTTGCTTGGAGACTTCCTCACGAGCGATTTCCTCGGCTCGCAAGCGCTGACCCTCGAACTCGTACTGAGCCTTCTCAATCTCAACTTGCGCCACACGCTTGGCGACTTCGGAACGCTTGAGCGCTTCGGCTTCTTTTTCCGCCAGGTCGGCGTTGAAGCTAGCGATTTCTGCGCGGGAAAGGTTCTCACCTTCAACCGCTTTGGATTCTTGCTGCTGAACGTAAACACGTCGGTCTGCCTCGGCTTCCTTTTGACCTTTGTCGGATTCGGCACGGTTCTTGGCAACCTGAATCTCTCTGGTTCGGTCGGCTTCGGCCTGCCCAACGGCACCGTCTCGGGTGGCGTTGGCTCGGTCAACATCGGCCTTAGCGATGGCTTCGGCGGCCGCTTTGGCACCGATGGACTTGATGTAATCGGCTTCGTCGGTGATGTCCGTGATGTTGACGTTGATGAGGTACAGGCCAATCTTGTGAAGTTCAGTGTCCACGTTGTTGACCACTTGACTTAGGAACGCTTCACGGTCGCCGTTGATTTCCTCAATGGTGAGCGAGGCGACGGTTAGACGAAGCTGTCCGAAGATGATTTCTTTGGCCATGTCTTCAATGGCGGCCTGGTCAAGGTTCAGCAGGCGAACAGCGGCGTTCTGCATGATGGACGGTTTCGTGTCGATACCGATGGTAAATGTGGACGGCACGTTGATGCGTATGTTTTGCTGCGACAGGGCGTGTTCCAAGTTGATGTTGATGGTCATCGGCTTGAGGTCGAGGAAAGCGTAATTTTGCACCAGTGGCCAAACGATCTTTCCACCGCCGTGATAACATTTCGCAGCGCCGGCGCCTTGTGTATTACCGTAAACGACAAGGATTTTGTTGGCCGGAGCGAGTTTGTACCGACTGGTCGCGATGTAGACCGTGGCGAGCACGGTGATGACGAACAAGGCAATGCCAATCAGAATCAGGGTTTCCATCATGGTATGGCCACGGCGCATCTCCTTTAAGAGCGTTGAGACGGCGCTTGATTCACTCTTCCTCGCTGGCCATGGCGTCCGTCACTTTCAACGGCCGGACGACGAGGACTTCAGCGATGTTGCCAACCACCAGAATGAACTTCCCTGTTTCGATGGTCAGGGTATCGTCTTCCGCAACGGCCTCGCAAGTGCGCAGCGCATCTTGGAACTCAACCTGTACCTGACCGGACTGGCCCGGTTTGATGGTTCTGTAAACGGTCCCCTTCGCCCCGTGGGCTTGGTTGTGGACAACGGTGCCGTCCGTTTCGAGTCCGGCGATGGCTTGGAAGACCTTTCCAACGACCCACATGGAGGCAATTCCGGCGATGGAACCGGCCATGATGGCCGGGAGGGCCCCGTAGTCGCCTTGCGATACGGCGAGGCCAAAGATGCCGAACATCATCATGAAACTCAGCAGACCTTGTATGGTGAGCATGTGAAACACGCCCTCGGCATCGAGCTCAAAACTCGCATCGACGAACGGAATGGCGTCCGCCAATCCTTCGGCAACGCCGCCAAGCAGAACCAGAGCGAAATAGATGGTGAACAGGATGGTGCCGATGACCGCCATGGCGGCGAAGAACACATCAATACCCGTGATGCCACCAAGACCAAAATATTCGAGAATTGTGTTGAATCCGAGCACCATCTCTACTTCCTCCCAGTCTTCGCTTTCTTCTTTTCCACATCAATGTTCTGTTGTTTTTTCACCGGTCTGATGTAAATGAAGTAAAAATGACCGTAGACGATGGGTCCGAGCGCCGCACCAACGAGCGCGCCGACGCCCCATGCCGGTAGGTCAAGGGCGACACCCACAAGAAGCACGACCAACAAGGCGATGAGGATGAAGGCTTTCTCAAACAGCATCATGAAGATGTTGTCCCGCTGACCGTTCACTCGGTCCTTGAGAATGAAAACTTCCATCAAACCCGGCATGGGTCTTCACCCTTCAGACGGCCCTGAAAATAATCTCAAAAATGACGATAATACCGAGGTACAGACCGGCGATGAACAGCAACGGTTGAGGGTTGTCCGCTTCCATTTGTCCCTTGCTTATCGATTTTGGAATGACTTCACCAAAAGAAGCTTCGTACGCTTTCTCGTTTTTGTTGCTCTGGTAAATGAGGAAGACAACGGTCGCAACAATGACGCCCCATGAAGCCCCCAGTTCATGCTTCAGAGCCTCATTGAATTCCGCCCACATCTTGAAGGTCATGTACGTTCCAAGGCCCGCAGTCATCAAGCCGACGGCTCTTCCCATGGTGAATTCTAAACCGCACTCCCTCTTGAAGGTTAAGACGGCATTCGTCGCCTTTTTGTGTTGTGCGCACGTGGTCGAACCATGGCAGCAATTCGCTACGGTATTGCTGGCCAACCCGTCGAGCACAGCCTCTCACCGCTTCTGGTCGCCCTCGTCGCTCGGCACCTCGACTTGGCGATTCCGGAAAGCAAATTGACCATGGAACTCGTTGAGGTCAACACCATCCCCGACGCCTTAGCATGGGGTTATGCCGGCGCCGTTCCCGAACCCATCCCTTGGGCCTACACCAACGCCGTGCTGGGCAAATTTCGAACCAAAGCCCTCCTGAAACGGGCGGTGGATGCCGCTTCTCAGGTTGTTGAAATTCACGCCGCTCTGGGTCCAAAAAAAGATATCGTATTGGGCGCCTTCCCCAAAAACCCTCACTTGCCGACTCGCATGTTTGATGAGGAGATCTGGCTGAACCTCACGGCTCCACTGAAGCACCAACTCGACTCTGGCGCCGTGGCAGCTGTTGATGATTCAATGAACAACAAGTCCGTCAACGCTCTGCGCTGGGACGGTCGCGGTTGGTGGTGTGCGGGCGTTGATGGCGACGGCGTTGTGGAGGTCATGGCCCACCACGGTTTTGCACCAGACACCAGCATCATCGGTATCATCGGTGGCGGTGGTGCAGCCAGATCAACAGCGGCTGCATGGTCGGCAGAAGGCGGCATGATTCACCAACTCCCAAGCCGGCGGGACCTGGACGACGGGCCTTGGACCTCGTTCATGACCGATGAGGCACCGAACGTGATGGTTGACTTTGACAACACGCCTTTAGTTGAGGGCGATTGTTTCTTGCTCAAATCGACCTACGGGCCGATGGAAGGGGGCATGAGCGAGCGCATTGAAGCCATCACCGAAAACGGCTTGGACGGTCGGTGGCTTTTGGTGGCTCAACATCTGGCATGCTGGCGAAAACTTTGGGCTCCCGAAAGGTCGGCGGATCTTCCTTCGCTGGGCCTCCTTCTGACGCAGCTCTTGGAAGCGGAATGTGTGTTGGCGACCTACACATAGAGGGGAAGATTCTTTTCGTTCTGTGCCCGAGAGCAGGTTGAGTGAGGAACCATGCGCAATATCGGCACCGTTCTTTCCTTTTCCTTGGTCTTGCTTCTCCTCGCTCCGTCGGCCATGGGCGTGCTCGAGGAGACAACCGCCTTTGAGGAGAGTCATGAGGGCGTGGATTTTCCTGTTGGTTGGACGGAATTTAATCTCGGTGGTTTCTTTTCGCCAGAGGTGCGAATGGTCTACCCTGCTATGTTTGAGGGCGAAGACAAAGACATGGCAGGCAACGGGCCGTTTTCGTGGATGGTCTTTGTGGGCGACTCGGGAGAATCCATTGACAGCTACACCTTGCTCACCGAGGAATTTGCCAAGCGAGGGTTCATTGTCATCGTTACGCAAGCGCTCTCGGACGAAACCGATGTTGAGGCCACCCTTGAGCGACTCACCGATATTCACGACACGATGCGGCAGCAAAACCAAACAAACCTGCACATCATGGGAACAGCGGAAAACATCGATGTGGACCACTGGGGCATTTCCGGCCATGGAAAAGGAGCGACGGCGGCCTACCTCGCCTACCCGTTTTGGAACCAGAGTTCCGAAGCGTCAACCAGGCATCCACCACGGGCCTTGTTTGGTCTCGGCTTGGACATGGAGGACGTGGAGGACGATTTCCAGTGGAGCGACGTCGCCATACCACAGCCTCCTAGACCCAACACGGGTTTCTTCATCACAGGAACCGTTGACGAAGTGGCGCCGTCTCAGGAAACCATGGAACGTGTTGAGGAACTCGGCGGCATAGGTTGGCAGTGGATGCACCTGTTGGGCGCAGACCACTACCAGTTCCAAGACGAACGCTCGTTCTTTGAAAACGACGGTGACGCAACGATGAGCCAATCAGCGCAGATCGAGCTTTCAACCGATCACCTCATTCCCTACCTCGATACCGTTCTTCACGGTGACCACTCGAAGTTCAGGCAAGCCTTCAATCGAGCCGAGGGTCCGAACACCGTCAGCGATGGGTCCGCCTACGTCAGTGAAAATTTGGACGCTTCTACGTTTGTTAGGTGGACTTCTGAACACGTCAGCCACCCTCCCGCCGCCACGTTAAACGCCACGCACGTGCTGGAAATTAACCTCAATTGGACCTTGCGAGACGGTTCATCAATGCAGGACCTCCCCGCAGGGTGGGACGTGAACCTGACTTGTGGTTGGTTCAACGGCCCATGGCCAACAAACGCAACGGTCTCGCAAGACGGAGAGGTGTCATGCCAATACCCAATGACGGAGGTAGCACCCGGGCCGCAAAAAGCATGGCTACGCCTTGAAGTTGAGGGGGCACCGACCGTGTTTACAACCTCCACCATCAGAGAAAACACACCCATCCAGCCGCTTTCGCCAGCGCCCGTGATTTACGTGCCGCAACGAGGTGAAAAGAGCCTGAACGCCTCCGCTGTTGCACAAGACCCCGACGGGCAACTTGTACGCATAACGGCAGCCACCCTTGTCGGGGAGGATGCCTCACACTTTGCCACCCAAATCGCTGCAGATGGTTTGTCACTGACAGTGTCTCATCCCTACGATGAGGAATGGCTGGGTGAGTGTTTTGTTGACGTGACCTTGCGCAGCGATGGCACCGTTATCGACGAGATTTCGACCCAACTCCGGGTTGTCTTGACCTCGGTGAACGACCCGCTTGTCAAGGACGGCACGGTTCCCATTCAGGAAATGAACGAAGACGGACCAAGCGTTGTCTACAACCTAAACGAAGTGATTCAAGATCCCGAGGGAACACCGCTGGAGGTGCATCTTGATGGAGGAAAAAACGGGATGCAAGGGCCGATTCACTACAGCATTGAAGGTGAGAAAATCACCTTGACGCCGCTGGAAAACCAGTACGGTGCAACGGTACTCAAACTCCTTGTCAGCGATGATGCCAACCCACCTGTTGAAGTTGAGGTGCCCGTGGTGGTGAACCCGGTCAACGACCCGGTGGTTGTCAATGAGAGTGCTTGGGGCAACCTCAGCATGTTGGAGGACACACCCCTTGTTATCCAGTTAGGATTGTTGGCTTACGATGTTGACGGCGACGTGTTGCTGTGGACAATGGAAGGCTCGCTCGATGACGTGTCGGTCGTCATCGAAAACGGTTCGGCGGTGCTCACACCGGCCCAAGACGCGTTTGGTGTTTACGAGAACATCTGGTTGAACGTCTCCGACGGTGCCACCCCTTACGGCAAAGCGCTCACGCTGACCATCGCTCCTGTAGGAGACATGCCCTTTATCGGTATTGAGTCGGTTCAACCTTTGGGGAGTTCATCGGTGAACATGCACTGGACGGTCGCTGATGTTGATGGAGCGGTCAACACCGAGGCCGTGATCACCGTCGACGGCACGGTCGTCGATGTCAATCATTCCTGCTTGAGCGGCGGTTCCGGCGCCTACCATTGCCTTAGCCTGCTTCCTTTGCCGACGACCGGTTCCTCCACCGTGTTGATTGAACTGGAGGTTTACGACGAAGAACTGCAACGAAGCGTTGTGGCCAACATCGTCTACGAACCAGCAACGAGCAACCAGACTTCCGCCGAACCGCAAAACGCCCAGCAAGACGACAGTGGTAGCCTCAACATTGCCATCCTCGCTGGCTTCGGTGCGTTGGTTTTGCTCGCAGTTGCGGTGCTCGTGTTAATCCGATGGAGGATGGAGGACGGGGCTGTTGTCGTGCCCTCGATGACCGAGACCGACAGCGGGTTGCAGGCCGAAGAAGGGACTTCTCGGGGATTGCTCGATCGAATAGGCAAATTCAAGTGATCAAAGCGGGATGTTGCCGTGCTTCTTCGGGGGCGACCATTCTCGTTTTGATTTCAGAATGTTGAGGGCCCTGCACAGTCGTAGCCGGCTTTCTTTCGGTTCGATGACATCGTCCAACCAACCGTTGCGAGCCGCAACATACGGATCACCGAATTTGGCTTTGTACTCGTCGACAAGACGTTGACGAACCGTCTCTTTTTCCTCATCGGGTACAGCGCCGATCTCTCGACGATGGATGATGTTCACAGCCCCCTCTGCCCCCATCACGGCGAGTTCCGCTGTTGGCCAGGCCACGTTGTAATCGCTTTGCAGGTGTTTGCACGACATGGCCAGATAAGCGCCACCGTAGGCTTTTCTGGTGACGAGCGTCAGTTTTGGCACGGTCGCCTCCGCATAGGCAAACAGCAATTTTGCGCCATGGCGTATGATGCCGCCCCATTCCTGAACAACACCGGGGAGGAACCCAGGGACGTCTTCAAACGTGAGCAGGGGGATGTTGAACGCATCGCAAGTTCTGATGAACCTTGCCGCCTTGATGGAAGCATCGATGTCCAGGCAGCCTGCCAGCACCTTCGGCTGGTTGCCCACCACGCCCACCGTTGAACCGTTCATTCGGGCGAAACCGATGATGATGTTGTCAGCATAGGCCGGAAAGAGTTCCATGAACACGCCGTCATCGACGACTTCCTCGACGACGTTCACCATGTCGTACGGTTTGTTTGGGTTATCGGGCACCGTGTCCTGTAGCGTTTCGTTCAGCCGAGAGATTGGGTCGGCTGTTGGAACAATTGGCGGGTCGGCCATGTTGTGGTCGGGCAGGTAGGAAAGAACGGTTGCGGCCAACTCGCAAGCGTCTTCTTCATCATCGGCGATGAGCGAAGCGATGCCGGAGCGTGAGGCGTGAAGGTTGGCGCCGCCCAAACCAGCAGCGTCCACCTCACCGCTAATGACTTCTGGCGTTTCCAGGGGCGAGGAGAGGAACAGTTGGCCGTGCTCCTCGCCGAGGATTGTAAAATCGGAAAGGGATGCAGCGAGGGCTGAAACACCGACCACAGGACCCAGAACGAGGCTTATCATTGGAATTCGACCGCTGCATTGCACGAGCCGGTCAAGCATTTCGCCTGTGCCAGCAAGAGCGTTGACCCCGTCATGGGCGCGTTGTCCGCCACCGTCCCACATGGCGATGAGCGGCGCTTTGGCCCGCTCGGCCATTTCAACAACCTTGGCTATCTTGAGCGCATGCATCTCGCCCATGCTGCCACCATGAACGCTGAAGTCTTGGGCAAAACAGTACACGCGACGACCTTCAATGGTTCCATGGCCAGCGACCACGCCGTCGCCGAGCGTTTGATGGAGGAACATGTTGTGGTCGTCGGTTCGGTGGGTGACGAAGGTGTCGACTTCCAGGAACGAACCTTCGTCCAACAACAAACGAAGGCGGTCCCGTGCGGTCCCTCGGCCGCTGGTTCGAATCGCTTCTTGGCGCTTGAGACCACCGCCCATGCGAGCCGTTTCTCGCTTTTGGCGAAGTTCCTCAAGGGCGTTGTTGGGTTGACTCTCCACGGTTCATGCACTCCCTTTCGGTTCTTCATTCAAACGCTTATTCGCGCAGTGTTTCGCGATGTTCGCCGCACAGGTTCATGGTGAGCATGTGCTTGACATCCATGTTTTGAGACAGCATCCAATGGAGTTTTGCCACCACGGCTTCCGGTGTGGCGTTGAGCCCATGGCCCAACACGCCCATCTGTTGTTGTTTTCGTCCCTTTGAGTAGACGTTCATGTCGACCGGTCCGTGGATGCATTGATTCACCACCACAACAGGGAGCTCCCTGTTCACGCAGCGCGTAATCACCCGCCAGAGAAGGGCGTTTTCGGGCGCATCGTTTTGCGGGTCGTCAATCGGCAGGTGGCCTAGGCCCGTACCGTGGAACACCACGGCTTGAACACCCGTGCTGACGACCGCTTCGATTTGCTCGGCGTGCAACCACGGGCCGGCGATGAATTGGGCGATTCGCTGCCCTGCTTCGTACAGGGTAGGGGACGCCGCAACGGGTCGCTCAGCGGCCTTGTTGCGAACCGCATCGTACCACGGCAGGTGTTCGGTCCTGAAACCATCGAGCTCAAAAGTTAGCGTAGCGATGGGCTGGGCGTTAACCGGATGAAAGGCATCCCTTCTCGACGAGTGCATCTTTCGGATGGCAAGGCCCGAATGGACCGCCATCACGCCATCGCTCTGCGTGTGATGCATCACGACGGTGACCGCATCGCCAGCCTCGCCCACCGGTTCCGGTCCGTAAGCTGCCCAATGAACGGCAGCCAGCAAGTTTTCAGTGGCGTCGGATGAACCCCGGTCGCTCGAGCGTTGGGAACCCACCATCACGATCGGTCCAGCAGGGCGTGTCCCTCGTCCGGCAAAAGCGAAACTTAGGGCCGCCGAGCTGATGTGCAGTGTGTCGGTTCCGTGAGCGACAACCACGCCCCTGCAGCCGTCGGCAAAGGCTTCTGCGCAGGCCTCTGCAATGATGTTCCAGTGTTGTGGCCGGATGTCGTCGCTGAACATGTTGCCGATTTTTTTGGCGTCCAACCGGGCGATGGAGGCCAATTCAGGAATAGCGTCGAGCATTTCCTCCGGTTCAAATTTCGCTTCCACCGCACCTGTTGCGTAGTCCACCTTCGAAGCGATGGTCCCGCCGGTGTGGATGAGGCGAACGCGCGGCAGCGTCGCGTCTTCAGCAGGGGCCCTGAGTTCGCCACTCGAGGGGGCTTCGTTCGTCGGCAGTCCCGTCCATTCCTGAACAGCCTCTGAGGGATAGGACACGTTGTAGCCGTTGTCGAGTTTGATCGTGATATGACCTGCGGCGGCGGGTGGTAAAACAAGCCCGGTGTGTTCCACCGATTCATCGTGCGTGAGCACCACCGCCCTGATACGAACCCCGGGTTCAGGCAGCTCGACCATGTTGTTAAGCAGGTCTAGTCGCTCCATGAATGAATCGCTTCACTGAGAGAGGTCTTTCACCTTCTCGACGAGGTCCATTCTCCTCAGTCGCCAAACGCCAATTGGCGTCATGGCTACGGCGATAACGATGACACCGGCCATCAGCTGGTAAGCGACACTCGGCACGACGACGATGGCGACAAAGAATTGCCACGAAGAGAACGAGGCAGCGAGGCCGACGGCTCCACCGTAGGCAAAGGCGACGCCAACCAGACCACCGATAATCCCGATCAGCAAACTCTCGAACAGGAGCATGAACCCCAGGCTTCGTGTCGAAGCGCCCAACACCCGGAGGGTGGCAAGTTCAAAATCACGCTCGGCAACGTTCATGATCATCGTGTTGAACATCACGGCGATGGTGAACATGAGGCCCAGATACATCATGGCTTGGAAGAATTGCGTTTGTTGCTCCAGAAGCGTGTTCATGCCGTTGATCAGGGTTTGACGCTCCACCACGCCCATCGAAATTTCTGCCAGTTCGGTGTTCACTTCAACCCCCTCCGGTAAAGCGAGGTAAACCGATGTGGCCTCCACACCCAAAGCCTCGCCGAGGTCTGTCCTGAGGAAGTACATCGTGCGTGCCAATTCGCCACGGGTCATCCCGACAACCTCAACCTCGTGCTCCGCACCGTTCAGCGAGACGATGTGTTGTTCACCGACGCTCCACCCCAAGAACACCATGGCGCCTTCGTCGACCATGACCTGACTGATAGGACCTGCTGGTTGGGGTTGAACGCCATCAATGACATTGACGTTGCGCATGCCGGTTTCAAAGGAATCGAACCCTACAAGCGTGAACGAGCGTTCCAACCCCTCGGCGTCTTTGACGGTTCCAAGGGGCATTTCAATCAACAGTTCGTGGGTCGCTCCCCGTTCCTCAGCCCAAGCGATGACGTCGTCTTCGCCGCCTTGGCTGATGTACACCTGAGCGTCCCATGATTGCTGTTCTTCGAGCCCACCAACAATGGTTTCTTGCAGTCCGGCCGACATCATTTGCACCGAGCCAAACAGCATCAAGGAAATACCCACCGCTAAGAACGTCATCATCAACCGAACCGGTTTTCGAACGCTCGAACGGATGGACAAGCCTAGGGTTGTTGGCATCCATGAGGTGAGGCGTCGCAGCAAATTTGACCCGACGCGTACCTGGTTTTGCCCGCTCAGCACCTCGAGCGGGTCAAGACGGCTTGATTTCCACGCTGGGAAGGCTCCTGAAACGAACACCACCAGCATGGTTGGAAGCATGATGGTGCTGTACAGTGAAAACGGAACGTCCCGTTCGGTGATGGGAAGGCCAACGATGCCTTCGTAGAAATTCAGCATGGCGTCGACGCCCCACGGGCCCACCATGGCGCCTAATCCACATCCCACCGCACCGATGACCAGCGGTGCGATGAGGTAGCCGGTCATGAGCGAGGTTCGATTGACGCCGAGCGTGCGCAGGACTGCGATTTCTTTCGCCTGACTCTGCACCAGACGTTGCAGGCTGAGGACGATCGTGATTGAAGCGATGGCGGCGATCATCACCGTGAAGGGGACGCTTGTCCGCTTTGCACTCTCGAGGTCCTGACGCATGATCTCAACCGGTTCGTTCTGGCCTCTGTCCCTGATTCGGCCGTCGAGTTCAGAAGTCTGCAGCGCATCAGAAACCAACGCCTTCACCGCATCAATTTCATCGCCCTCATAGGTCTCCGTGTCGGGGAGGTCAAAAGACGGTGTTCCATCAACGTCCAACAGCAGGGTGTTGCTGTCGCCAAGTGCGGCCCCGGTCAAACGAGCCATGCCGCTGTCGGAGAGGTAACCCACCACGTATTGGCCCGGCTCAGGCGGGAAGAGTGAACCCTCGGGGGCCATGAACACGTGGAGAGGATGATAGCCAATCCCAACGATGTTGAACTCAACCGATGCACTGCCCGAACCGATGACAACCGTGTCACCAAGCGAGAGGTCAAGCGCTTCCACAACGTGGGCGTCGATGACGATTTCGTCAGCGCTCGAGGCAACCCTGCCTTCCGTGTATCCTTGCGGCATCCACACACGGTCGGCGTTGGCGTTTTCTGGGATGCCGTGCCACAAAGAATTGATGATGTGCGTGCCCGTGCTGTTCGTGTGGAACATCGTCCCCTGCACGATGCTTCGCCCCTCACACGAATCGAGGGGAGCGATGGTTGAGGGCCACGCGTTTTCCAGCGTGCTGCAGAAACGGTTGACCTCCTCTGCCGACCACGTGGCGCTTCGGTTGTCAACCCATAAGTCGGCAAGGTTGGCACCTTTGTCATCGTCCGCATGAAGGGTTGCGTACATGTTGTCCAGATTGTGTGAATAACCACCGAAGGTGATGCCAGCAAAGACGCCGACGGCGACCATCATAACGACGGCCACCAGGCGAAGTTTCGTTCGCCACAGGCTCCGTGCCAAGCGTTTGTTGAGGAGGGCTGACATGATTCCAACTCACGCTTCTTCATCGCTGTCAATCGTTTCGTCCGAGACAATTTTCCCACTGTCAATTCGAATCACGCGCGTGGCGTATTTCACCAAGCCCTCGTCGTGAGTCACGAACACCGAGGTGATGTTTTCTTGCTGGCAGGCACTCACCAAGGCCTCCATCACCTTGTTGGATGTTTCCGTGTCGAGGTTGCCCGTCAACTCATCGCCAAGGAGCAACGTCGGCCGTTTCGCAATGCTTCTGGCGATGGCAACGCGTTGTTGTTGACCGCCGCTGATCTCACCGGGAAAACGGTTCACTTCTGCGTCAAGACCCACCAGTCCGAGCAATTCTTTGGCGCGAACAGAATCTTTCTTTCCAGCAAGTTCCTGGATGAGGAGGATGTTTTCGAGCACCGTCAAATCTTGGAGGAGGTTGAAGAATTGGAAGACATAACCAATGTTTTCTCTCCGAAACGAGGTCATTTTTTCCGAGTGATCACGAGGCACATTTTCTCCCAGGAAGGTGTAAACACCTCCCGTGGGGCTGTCAAGAGCGGACAGGCAGTTGAGTAACGTGGTTTTTCCCGAACCAGAGGGGCCAAGCAGGATGACGCGTTCGCCCTCTTGAATCTGGAAGGATACACCGTCCAGCGCTTTCACGGTACCTGCAGGCGTTTCGTAATACCGTTGCACGTTGTCCATCGATAGCAGTGTGTCCGTCATGCTGTTCAAGGTGGCCAAGTCGTTCACAGTTTTGAGGGTTGAGTATGACTGAAAACAGTGTGGTGCCGGGAGCGGGGCTCGAACCCGCGACCTTCGGATGTCTCAGACACCACAAGGGGCTTTGCACGTCATACGATCGCCTTGGAGGCTGCCCTATGAGTCCGACGCGCTACCAACTACGCCACCCCGGCCTACTCAGCCGGTGCGTCCGTCCCTCTTTGAACAAATCGGAAGAGGTGCATCTCCAAAAATTGATTTTTAGGAAGCCATCCAACCGATGTATTCTAACACCCTCTGCCCCACGGCGAGGTGATGGTGGACCTCAAAACGGCCATGGCGGCGGCGCAAGCCGAGCGCTCTAAGCGTGATGGGGCAAAGAACGCCGAGAGGAAGAAACGCCGGTCAGGGGCGGACCTTGGTATCGAACCGTTCGACCCGATGAAGTATGTCGGGAAAGAACGAGCGGACACCGCATCGATGTGGCTGGTCATCGTCTTCGCTGTGGTCGTGACCTTGCTGATGCGCTACGTGTTGATGCCGAGCACCACGCTTGACAAAACAGACGTTCTGTACATTTTGCCGTTGACCATGCTCATCCTTATTCCACAGATGCATCGCATCGTGATGCCCGAGCGATTCAAAGAGCACTACACAAAAGGGACTTGGTTTCGCGCTTGCTTTCTCTACACCTTCACCTTCCTGTCGCTTTCGTTTTTGGTCGTCAACCCTCCCTTTGGCGACATTGTCGCACCTCAACTTGCCGATGAATGGGGTGTTGTGATTGAACACCAAGGTAAGTTCACGTTCGCTGACGAGGTTAACGGTGCCGAAAACGAGTGGACACTTGAACAAGGAGAATACATCGTCGGCGGCGCTTGGGTCTTGTTTGGTCTGGCTGACAACGTCGACCACACGGGTGCCGAGGTCACCGTGGTTCATCAATTCCAAAACTCGGAAAACGTCATTGAATCAGACGCTACATTTTGGGAAGAGCACGGTGCAGAGGTTGACGCTTGGCGAACGGCGGAAAACAAATCCGCTCCCGTTCTTCTCCCTCACGCCGATTTGGACCAACCCTTTGCCATCTTCTTGGGCGATAACCTCGCCGTCGGAGAGCACACCATCCTCGTTGAGATTGTGGAGCAGGGCGATCCTTGGGAAAACACGCGCAGCTACACGTGGACGTTCTCCGTCAACCCTCCTGAACTCTCAGCAGAGTAAATCGCCGTGCTCGCGGATGATGGCATCCAGGACATCGTTGATGCGTTTTCGGTCGTGAAATTCCTGTGATACTTTTCGCTCCATCCGTCGGCGCTTGAACCGAACAAGCGGGGCAAATATCGTCCAGCACAGCGCCTCCTCGAGTTGGTAAATCATGGCGTTCATGGTGTGTGGAAGAGCGGACGATACTCTTGATTTTACAAGACCCTTCACCGAAAGTGAAAGTGAATCAGGCACCCAAGTGTTGAACGATTTGGGCCGTGAGGGCGTCGAGTTGAATTTGCTCACCGCCGCCCTCCACAAGGCGGTAATCGATTTCAGCCATCCACTCGGTCAGGGCGAGTTTTGATCGCTCGCTGAGGAAATCGGCGCTGTACAGTTCGCGATGGAGCTGATTCACGAAATCCGTCCCGGCAAGGCCAAACTGGTCAAGCAGTTCTCGGAGCCTGCGGCGAGCAACGTGGAACCCGTCGTCCCGGCAGGCCATGAGGTACTGGTGCAGGGCTTCAGGGGGAGCCGTGGCCGAGGTTTCGTAGACCAGTTCCCTTGAAACGGTGCTGTTCAGGGCCGCAGCAACCTGCAAGGCGGTCAGCGCTTTGCGCAGGTCGCCTTGGGAAATTCGTGTTAAGGCCTCGACAGCACCATCGCCCAAAGTGAGGTTTTCGAGGCCAGCAACATGAACCACTTGGGACGACACATCGGCGTCGGAAAGGGGCCGGAACCGAAAGACGGCGCATCTTGATTGGATGGGCTCGATAATTTTCGAAGAGTAATTGCAGGAAAGAATAAACCGGCATGTTTCGGCGTACTGTTCCATGATTCGACGCAGAGCGCCTTGTGCGTCGTTGGTGAGGGCGTCGGCTTCGTCAAGGAAGATGATTTTGAACGCCGCACCACCGTAGGGTTGGGTTCGGGCAAATTGCTTGACTTTGGTACGGATGCTTTCCAATTTTCGTTCATCTGAGGCGTTCATTTCCAACAGGTTTTGGCGGTAATCTTCGCCGAAGATGTCCTTTGTTAGGGCCATCGCTGCGGTGGTTTTTCCGGTCCCGGGCGGCCCGGCGAACAGCAAGTGCGGGAAATTCTTGCTCCCAGCGTAGGTGCCAAGACGCTGCACAACAGCCGCCTGACCCTTGATCTGAGTCACCGATTGGGGACGGTGCTTCTCAACCCAAAGTTCGCTCATGCTATTGATTCTCGGAGACGAGCCTCCTTCAACATTCGCATGGGTGGTTGACCGAATTTTTGGCTTCTTTTTACCGACCCAACCCGCTGGTGCAAGACACATGAGGGAAAAGTCCCTATAATGGGGTGTGGTGTAAGGGATGAGTCCCATGCGTAGCGTACGAATCCATCGTCCCCGAGCCACAGCACTTTTGCTCGTTTTGATGTTCATTTTCGCCGACCTTTCCCTTCCACAGACGATGGAGGGTTGGAGCGAGCTTGAGGAGGAAAACACGGTCCAGCGGGTCGTTTCAAACCACGCCATTCATGCAGACACCTACATTTCAGAGAGTTCGCCGGGCAGCACGTTCAACACCTCTGCTACCGGTGTGTTGGCAGCGGGCGCCTCGCAAGAGTCTCGCCTCCTTCTTCGGTTCCCCATGAATTACACCTCCAGCGATACGGTTCACGAAGCGAGTATCGATTTGGAATGCACGACCGACATGCTTGGACCGGCGGGCATCACAGCCTACGTGTCGTCGATGGACAGGATGTGGAACGGCTCCCATGCGACATGGCTTGCCTACGCCAGCAATCAACTCTGGACGGAGGCCGGTGCTGAAGGCACAGGCGACCGTGGCGATTGGGAGCCTCCGGCTTCCCTCACCGGCAATGGTACGTTGACCTTGAACGTCACCTCCATCGCTCAAGAGGCGGCTCGGTCCAACGCGAGCTATGTCTCGGTTCTGGTCGCTTCGTTTGGTGAGACTTACGACTGTGCCATGTCGGAAAGCATCGTGGCCACGGACCGCCCCGTGTTGACCATGGACGTGACCAGCGGGCAAAGCGCAACGTCCGGCGCAACGGTCTCGACCGACCTTCCGGTCGAAGACGGCATGCCATGGATGGAATCTTCGTTCTTGCTGCAGCCCGTAACAACACCGACGCTCGATTACGACTTCAACACGGGAACCGATGTGGAAATTCAACTCAGTAACGAAGCGGATTGGCGCTCAGAAACCGACGCTGCCTGGCACTTTTCCACCCTCTGGTCCACGTTTGCCTCCACCGGTACATCCGGTTCCTTCAACCTCCCCTCGACGTTGGCACTTGTGAACGGCACCACCATGCACATGCGTATTCGCGCCGTTGATAGCGGCGATCAGTGGGGGCCGTGGGACAGCACCAGTTTCCTTCTGCCAACGCTCAACGTGGTTGACAACGGTGATGGCACCGCAAGCATGACCTTTGGACCAACCGATACCGGCCTGGAAAACAATTTCTTGCAGGATGCCTTCGTCAACGAGACTCGCAAAACCATCACCTACGGAAGCGATGCGGTTCTCGAATCGAGCATGACATCAAACAAAGAGCGCCTCATTCACCTTCGAGCCTCGCTCAACCAACTCGGTTTGCACGACAACCTCACCATCGTCAACGCCGACTTGAAAATGACCCGCGCTTCATACAACGGCGACGCTGCCGTTTCTGTTCACGGTATGGAAACATCCGGCCTGTGGGTTGAGGAGGAAATCACGTGGAATCGCATGTCAAGCAGCGGTGTTCAGTGGTACGACGGCGGCCGATCAAACGGCACCGCTGCCGTAGCGCTCGCTCAAAGCGACCAGACCAGCGACACCTTCACTTTTGAACTCGACCACGCTGTCCAGAACTACCTCGACGGCGGCGACGGTGCCCCGCTTGATTTGATGATGGCTGTTCGTGGAAAATACGAAAGCTACACCAACAACGACGGCATTGTCTTCCACTCCACCGAGGCCAGCAACCCCAGCAACGCTCCGTCGTTCACGCTCACGTACAAGTGGGGCAGCGGCACACCACCGACGGCGGTCAGTCTCACGGCACCTGCAGACGGCCTAGCGGTTTGGAACCAGACCGGTGACAACCTTTCGGGGAACACCCAACCTTCTCTCAACTGGACGCAACCCGCTACCGGCGATGATATCCTGTTCGAACTTGCCACGGATGAAGATTTCCGTTTGCGAGAAATGCGAGTTGACACAAGGGTTGACAACGACTTCAACCCGACCGACGGTACGCTAACGATGAACGGTGGCAACACCCTCGATATTGGAAACATGTACTTCTGGAGGATGGCAACCGTCGACAGTGACGGCCATTACGGCGCCTGGGTCAGCTCGAGTTTCTTGGTCTCTCAACTCGAGAGCACGTGGCTTGGCGGCGATCGATACGAATTCCGCATGAAACACGGCAACGGCTCTCAGGACAACCAATATCCAGAGTGCATGGACACGTACATCGACAGCGCTGCGACCAGCAGCAACTTCGACGGCGACTCGGAGATGACCATTGACTACAGCCCGTTCGGCGGTGAAATCACCGGCTTGCTGGGTTGCAACCTCGTGTCCAACCTGTTGCCTGACGGCTATGCTGTTGAATCGGCTCATCTGTCGATGAAGTTGACCGGTACCACCTTCGGCAACCCAACCGTTGGGGTTTGGGAAAGCACGCAAAACAACTGGAGTGCTGAGGACGCCACCTGGTCGAGCTACGACGGTTCAAATTCGTGGGACACAGCGGGTGCGAAAGGTGTCGAACGCGGTTCCATTCTCGACAGCGTGACCATTGGCACGTCCTATGCAGAGGGCGATGCGGTTGAGTGGAACGTGACACTTGCCGTGCAGAGCGCCATGCGCGAAGACCGCCGAGTGGACTTCATCGCCGGCATGCTCGGCACGGGCTCAGGCGGCGCCAGAACGGCTTACTTCAGCACTGCTGAGGACAGCGCCGCCAATCGGCCCGAGCTGAGTTTCGTTTACGTGCCGGGCTCGGATGCGCTGCCTTCTGACCCGACGCCATCGCTGCCGCTTAACGGCTCTTGGTCAATCGGCTCGGGCGTGAACTTGACCCCCATCACTCAACCCGCCCTCGTGTGGAATTTCGCCGGAAGCATGGCGTTGGCCGGCTACATCGTTCAACTCGATACTCAGAGCGACTTCTCTTCGGTTGACAGTTTGACCTACACTTCGTGGAACGATGACGGGTTTGACATTGCGAACAACACGCTGAACGTTGACACCGCACTCGATACCGGAGAGACATGGTTCTGGCGCGTTCGTGCCGTTTCCGCCACCAACCAAATTGGCAATTGGTCCAACGCCTACCACTTCCAATTGCCTGAACTGAACACGGTGGTCTTCAACGCCACCAAAGCCTCGGTTGAATTGCGCCATCACGGTGCTCTCCCCCATCTCAACACCCCGCACTTCGTCGACACCTACGTCATAGAGAACGGTTCGGGCTCGGACAGCACGTACGAAAATTCCACCACCCTCAAGGTTGGCGAGGTTTCCTCAGGTTATCAGGCAGCGGCGCTTCTTCGGATCCCCCTTAGCGAAGTGCCTCAACCATCTGGTGCCCGTGTCACCGGTGCAAAATTGAGCCTGTTCGCTGAATACGGTTCGGTAGAAGACGAACCGGTCGCCGTCCGACCCGTTCTTCAACCTTGGACCACCGCTGCGAACGCCACAACCTACGACGGTACCAACAACTGGGCTCAGCGAGGTGGCAGAGCCATCGGCACCGATATCGGTACCTACGTCGATCTTGTTGACAGCGTTTCAGACGGATGGATGGATTTCGACGTCACGGAATCGGTTCAAGCCGCTATCGGTGCAGGACAGAACCATATTTCGTTGATGATTTACACGTCGTCTCAGACGACGGATGTTATCACGTTCACCTCGACCGAAGGAAGTGCAAGCGAGCGTCCTTACCTGAACTTGACGTGGGAAGACGGCACGGTCGCCACACCCAGCGTGAGCGGCGTCAACACGGGACCGAGCAACGGGGCCATTGTCTGGGACGCCACATCGCATGCACTCCAAGCCGATTCGACACCGACGTTCACATGGACATACAGCGGTTCCACGACGGCCACGGGCTGGCGCGTGTTCATTCAGGCCGATGCTAGCAACGACATGTCCGGACTCTATACCTACGACTCTCGCCTGACTCCTGCAGCCTTTGATGTCGCAAACAACACCTTCACGCCACCTCAAGCACTGACCTTCGCTCAAGACATTCGTTGGATGGTGCAGCCGATGAACAACGGCATGCTCGGGCCAAGGAGCAACTCAACGGTGTTTTACCTTCCCAACGATGTCGGTGAGGAAATCAATTCAACCTACGCCAAGGTGTCCATTCAGGACGGTGCCATCGTTCCCTCGCTCGCTTACCCGAGCGTATCGGCGGACACTTTCATCGACACCGGGAACATTTACGCCAATCAGGGCTCATCAACCATGCTCTACGTCGGGCGCAGCTCGGTATCCACCAACAACGCCAACTTGCGTTCTGCTTCGTTGATCAACATGGACTTTAGCGGTCTTCCGCTGCCCGGAACGTACGAGGTTGTCAACGCCACACTGGATTTGACGGCCGTTGGAGCCTACCAATCGACCAAAATCGCCGTATCAGAAATCGTTTCGGCGTGGTCTGAATCTTCCGTATATGCTTACCCTGCAGGAAACACCTCGTCGTGGGCCTCGCAGGGTTCCTTTTCGGAGGACGACATCGATGTGCCGATCAACGACGCCCAATGGGTCAACGGCACCGGAGTCTTTTCGTTCAACGTCACGGCCTATGTACAGCACGCTCTCGACGCCAACGTTGCCGAGTTGGATGTGTTTTTGTTCCCTGTTGAACTGGAAAACGGCGTGAACGGCCGCGTCCAGTTTGCCTCCAGTGAATCATCAAACATTGACGTTCGTCCTCGACTTAACCTCACCTACAGAACAACGGCGGCGTGGACACCTGCAGCCCCCACTGGTCTGCTCCCAGCCGACGGGGCTACGTTGTGGAACCTTTCACAGCCGCGCCCTTCCGGCATGAACTCAACCGAATTCACCTGGAACCTTACCTACAACAACTACACACGCTACGTTTCATGTGGAGGACCTGACCCCTTCTTTTTGGATGAAAACACGATATGTTACACCTCTGATGAGGTCGCTGCAGGCTTGGTGGGCAACACAAGCATCGATCTGCTCAACAACACCATCCATGCGTCAAACATGTACAAGGGTGACATCTGGCAGTACTGGCGAATCCGCGCCGACCAGGGCGATCGAATCGGCAGATGGTCGGTCACCCACGAATATCGAAATCCCGTCGACCAAGGAAGCGATGACGGCAACGGCAACCACACGCTGAACCTTTCTCGGGGTTCCATCTTCGATGAAACAGGGCTCTTGCCGTCGGTTCCTGATGTTGAGATTGATTCGGGTGCGACCGTTAACAAAGGCAGTTCGGCGACGATGTCGTTGGGCGTGAACGCCTTGGGCACGGGCGAAAGTCGAGTGCTGATGGAATTTGACCTGACCGACATACCCTGGCCTGCGGCCATGACGCCGACGCAGATGGTGCTGCGAATGTACCAAATCGGCGTTGGCGGGACATCGTCCACCACCGTTGCAGCCTATCCCTGCAGCGGCTTTACCGAGTCCAGTGTCATTTGGCTGACCGCCCCAACGTGCTCCGGAACGGAGATCACTCGCTCAACCATCACGCTCGCTCAGCCGGTTGGATGGATTGAATGGGACCTCACCGGGCTAGCCCAGTCCAACATTGCCAACGGCAACACCACCATGACGTTCATGCTTGCGAAAGTTGGTAGCGGCGGTTCATCTCACACGTTCTATTCGTCGGAATACAACGACGCTACCTACCACCCGCACCTTGTTTTGGATTATGTTGACAACGTCAACGGCATCTTGCCTCCCGCCCAGCCAGTTTTGAATTCGCCTGCGGACGGACAGGTCCTGTACGCCGAGAGCAACGGGCTGTTGACGCCACCGTCCCAACCCGTGTTGACATGGTCGCCCGTCAGCGGTGCGACCGGCTACATCGTCACCGTCGCCAACGAAACGGGCGTGTTCAAGTTCAAATCTTGGGAAGACGACGAGATCACCAACACCACGTTCCGGTTCTCCACCAACCTCAGTGAGGGTCAGACCTTCTCTTGGTGGGTTCAGGGTGTTAACCAGTCCATACCAGGGCCATCCTCTTCACGTTGGAGTTTTGCTATCGGCGACCCCGACCACACCTACAACAACGACTACACCTACACTTACATGTTCCAAACCGGCAGCGAAGTCGCCGCCTTCGGCCACACCAACATACAGGACACCACGCTTTACAGTGAATACCCGAACACCAACTTTGCTGGCAACTCTGTTATTCGGGCAGGAACCTATTGCGGGACGCTTTATGTCGACGAATGCCGAATTAACATCGGCCTGGATGCCTCTCAAATTCCGTTTGCCCCGTACCAAGTCGTTCACTCTGCATCGCTCGGACTGTACGTTGAAGATTGGGCATCCGTGCAGGGCGCAACCTCCGTCTCCTTCAGTGTTCATCCTGTGTTGAACCAGAATTGGAGCCAAGCCTCTGCAACATGGAACGGAACGACCGGTGGCGTGCTTTGGGGCTCACCCGGGATGCAAGCCGGCAGCGATTACGGGTCTGCCGTATCAACGACCGTGGTCAACGTCGACACGACAGGGTGGCTGTGGTTTGATTTGAGCACACCCGGCATGACCATCAGCAACCATCAGGCATGGATCATCATCGCTACACCAAACACCGGACACGCCCACGCTTCGTTTTATTCCGGCACCGCAAACAACGTTGATTTCCGGCCGAAGGTCATGTTCAACACCACCAACATCACGACCATGTCCATCAGTCCGAGCGGTTCGCTCACCACGGACGCCGACACAGCCGTGAACTTCAATGCCGTTGCTTACGACCATTTGCAGATGGTCCAATCCACGCCAGTCACTTGGTACGCCTCTTCAGGAAGCATCGGCAGCAACGGTCTGTTCACCCCAAGCACAGCCGGTATCGCCTCGGTGATGGCATGCTTTGGTTTGGTGTGCGGGACACAAAACATCACGGTCACGCCCGGTGCAGCCGTCGACCTCGTTGTTACCCCGTTGACGGCCACCATCACGGCTGACGAGAACCTCACCATCACGGCGCAAATGGCCGATCAACACGGCAATTTCAAGCCTGGTGAAAGCATCCTCATCACGCCCTCAAACGGCAGCGTGTTCGGTACCACGTTCTTCCCATACGCCGCTGGCGACCACACCATCACCGTGGCGCATCCAGCGAGCGGCCAACAGGTTGTCGTTGACATTACCGTGCTGCCTGGGGCTCCCTCATACTTTGAGCTCGGCGGGTGTGAAGGAACGGTTCCGGCCGGTGTTTGGTGCGACATCACGATCGACCTTTTCGATCAGTTTGGTAACGCTCTGGACATAAGCGATGCAGGCGATTTGACGTGGACCACAACCAACGGAAATTATTCTGAAATCAATCAGCAATACTTCCCTGACCATGTCGGCACTTGGTGGCTGAACCTCAGTTCAATCTCAGGCGCTACGGCTGAACTCCAGATATCGGTCGGGCATGGAGCCATTGACTACCTGGAATTGAACGTCTCCTCCACGGCGGTGACGGCCGATGACCGTGTCTACATCAACACCACTCGAGTCGATGTAAGAGGCAACCGCCTGTCGGTGATTTTGCCAGCAGACAACTGGACGAAGACCTCCGACGGGCAGTTGACGCCGGGGGCCCCAGCGATATGGGACCCGGTCAAAACGGGCTCTAAGATTCTCGAAGCCAGATACGAAACCGAACTGACTCAAGTCGTCATTGCGGTTGACAGAGGTATCACGCAATCCCTTCGACTCATGGTGGACGATGAGGTGCGAACGTGGCAGAGCCTCGAAATCACGGCCGACGAAACACTTGAAGCGAAAATCTTCGCCATAGACGCCAAAGGCAATCAGTGGGCCGTTCCGGAAACAAACTGGTCGATGGAACACCCCACCATCAGCGATGCTTCGAACTTCCTTGAGGTTCTTTCAGGCGACGCCACGACGTTTACACCTTACTATGCCTCTACCGAGCCCTACATGCTGGTGGCAACTTACACCGACGCCAACACATCGTTGAGCGTTGCGTTGAACATTACCGTCGACAACGGTGTGCTGAACAGCGTCACCATCGAGGGCGTGGCCAACGATGCGGACCGTTCAACCGGTGCGGTCATTGAGTTGACCTCAGATTATGCCATCGACTTTTCCTCACAACTGTTCGATGCCGACAACAACCCGATTTCCTCGGACAGGCTAACATGGCACGAAGTTCATCTGGCAACCGGTGAGACCACAGACATCACCACGTCGTTGCTTCTGGACAACATGCGGTGGGAAGCATCGACAGTTGGAGAGTGGCGCATTGAGGCGTGGGCCGTAAGCGAAAACGGTTTCAACATCAGTGACAGCATAACAGTCACTGTTCTGCACGGCGAGGCGGTTACGGTTTCCGCCGCTCTTTCCCAGACCTCGCCCACGGCAGGGGATGACGTGGACATTCAGGTCACCGGCACCGACGCCGATGGCAACGAGTTCCCACAGGATGTTGAGTGGACTGAAGACGGTGCTCCGGTTCCAACACTCAGCATTGTTACCACCTCGGAGGGAACGTACATCTACGCAGCGGAAGTGGCCGGCGTTCATACCCTCCAGTACACCGTGGGAGGCGCCGTGTCCACGACCACCATCGAAGTGTTTGCGCAAAGCACGGTTGCCCGCCTTGAGGTGAACTTGTCAACCACAACCTTGGAGCAGCTCGAGAGTCTCGGTGTTTTCATTCGAGCCTTTGATGCCTTTGACAACGAAATTCCCGTTCCGGGTAGCGTGCAGGTGGAAATGACAGGCCGAGGAACATCCATGATGAGTTCGTCAGAAAACTGGACCATCACGACCCTTGATGACGGTCCCCAAACCATCACGGTCAGTGTTGGAGCGGAGCGTGTGAACCTTGAGATCGTCGTTGAAGGCAACCTCGCCGGGTTCTTTGAAGCGGGCGGTACGCTTTACTACGTCGGAGCTGGTTTGCTTGGCGTTGTCGGCGCGGTGCTTCTTGGTCTTCTGGTGATGTTCATGAGAAACGGTCGCGACGACGACTGGGACGACGATGATGACGATGATGACGAGGACGAACCCCGTCCGAAAGGGCCCACGGGCCCGGCACCCGGCCCAACAGGCCCGGCACCCGGTCCATCCGGTCCTCCGCCAGCCGAAGAGGCACCTGTGGCCGAGGAGCCTGAGGAGGAAATCGAAACCAGCGTTGACGAGGACGGCACCGAATGGTGGGAAGACGAAGACGGCAACTGGTGGTACAGAATGGCCGGAGAAGAAGAATGGCAGGAATATTCTGAATGAGGAGATGATGTGTTGACCTCCGTGAAGGCCTGCCTGCTCCTCGTTGGTCTGTTCCTCGTTGGAACGTGGTCAGCGGCCATGCCGGCGGCGCTTGATGAACCGACCGTCGTTTTACGGAATGGCACAGCGGACAGGGTGGTTATCGATGCACCGCCCGTCACCCTTTCGGCTGACGAGGTTGTTCAGTTCACTGCCATCATTTACGACCCGGTCAACAACGTGTTGTCCGGCGATGTCTCTTGGTCCGTGTCAAACGGTACCATCACGGATGACGGTTTGTTCTACCCGTGGTCCGCCACGGTGGTTGAGGTGGTGGCGGAGCACAACGGCCTCGTTGACAGGCACAACATCACCGTTGAGGCCGGTGTCGCTACAGCTCTGGAAATCACGACATTGAGCGTAGGCGTGCTCGAACCCACCCCACTAACGGCTGATGCGTTGGACAGTCGCGGCAATCGAATGGCTGCACCAGAGACGGTCGTTTGGGACATAGACGGCGTGTACGTTGGTCACGGACAACCTGTCTGGACCGCTGAAACGCTTGGACAAGTCCACGTGCGCGCCAGGCTCAACCAACTTCAGGCTACCGAGACAATCGCCGTCACAGCAGGTCAACCGCATGCGTTCTTGTTCGATGAACCGCTCTTGGTTCGTGCGGGCACCCTTGAAAAAATCACACCAATACTGGTTGACATCAATGGCTACGAGATGCCGTTGTCGAACGTCGGCTCGCTCTCTTGGTTCGCCGAAAACGGATCGTTCAACGCTCAGGGAGAATACCTTGCCACCAACACCGGTCGCTGGCAAATCACGGTTTCCTCGGGGAACATCACTGGAAGCACCACGCTTCAGGTGATTCCCGGCGACGCCGTCGCCTCGACCCTCATGGTGGTTGATAGCCCCTCAGAGTACATGGCAGGTGAATCGTACGAACTGGTGTTTGAACGGCGAGATGTCAACGGTTATGTCGGCATGGTTTCGCCGTCCATCCACTCGCTGAGTGCCACCTCAGGAGGTCTCTCGGTTGACGAAGATTTCCGCGTGTACTGGAACCCTTCTGGAACCGGTCCGGCCACCGTGTCGGGCTTTGACGGCACGGTGGAGACCTCGCTTTCCGTGGACGTCGTCCATGGACGAGCCATTGACGTGCTGCTGAGAACAGAACCTGCAAACCCAACGTCAGGAGAACAGGTGGTCATTGAGCTCTTCGCCGAGGACGTAAAAGGAAACCGATGGGTTGTGGATGGTTCCATCAACATGACGATGGGCACTTCTGAAGAATTGGTTGAAGAAGACAGCTACGTGCTGCTACAAGCCCAGCGAGCGCAATCGTGGAGGTTTGAGGGGAGTTGGTACGACAGCGCTACGGGCACTGTCTTTGTGGCCTCAACATCGTTTGACGTGCGGACGGGGAGGCTCGCATTCATTACTTTGGATGGCGAAGGCACCCAAGTTCCTGCAGACGGTTCTCTTGACCTCAATCCGAAATTCTTTGACTCGTCCGGCAATCAGCTCGAGGAAGTTGCGCTTAACTGGACTTTGGATGGTGAGGACATCACGTTGGAGATGTTGCTCAACGATGGGCGCTGGACGGCAACCAACATCGGAGGTCATGAGATTCGCGTTAACGCCGATGGTGTCTTCGCCACGGTGCGATTGACCGTTGTTGCAGGCACCGCCCACGGTCTGACCACCGATGCTGACGACGGCCTCGTTGTCAAGGCAGGTGAACCCCGTGACCTGTTCATTCAGGTGGTTGATGTCCATGGTAACATCGAAGAGTCGACCTCCGTCACGACAACCCTAGACGCTTCATTGGGCGAATTGACGACATCGCAAGTGGGTTTGGGATACTGGCAATTTATCGGAAAAAAGGTCGGCACTTACTCGTTGGTTCTGGAGGATGAAGGGGCGACCCACACGATTCCACTGACGATTGAGGCAGGAGCGCCCGTAAGGATTCAAGCATCCATAAGCCGAGACAACATCGCCGAGGGCGACGTCGTCCTCTTGAACGCCTTCGCCACCGATGCCTACGGCAACACGCTCAACATACCGCGGGAAAACACCACCGTGTCCTGCACCGCAGGTCCGACCGAATTCGTCACAAACGGCACCTGGGAGGTTGATGTTCAAGACGGTGGCACCGATCGCTCTTGCACGGTTCGTTGGAGCGGTCTTCTTGCCCAGTCGTTCTACGATGTGGAGGAAGTGCTACTCGGGGGGGCCGTTGGTTCGACCAACACCGCCATGACGATGGCTGCGATTCTCCTTGTGTTGCTTCTCGCCGTGTTGGTAACCCTCACACGCAAGGCCTCAAAGGTCTCCACCGAGGGTTGGGTGGAGGAAGCGTTTGATGATTACGAAGAGGATGAGGAAGAGGAGGCGCCACAGACACCTTCCGATGTTCTCGCAGACGATACACCCCTGCACGAGCGGCACGGCCTGACGTTGGAATCCATGGCGGCGCTGGCGGAAGAGGCTGGCAGGGTCGGTGTCATGCAAGCAACGCCATCGACAACACAAGGGCAAACAGGCTGGTACGTTGACGTCTCAGAGGAACTTCAGTACTGGGAAGTCACGCCTGAGGGCGAGTGGGTTCGACACGAATGATATCACGAGTTTTTATACGGCGACGAGGCTGAACGGCTCATCGGAGTAGGGTGATTCCATGGGTGAAAATACATTGATTGAACGATTGAACGAGGCGCTTGGTTGGGAATTGAGGGCCATGAACATGTATGCGCATTACGCAGCGAACATTCAGGGCATTCATCGGCTTCAATTGGACCCAATGTTCAACGAGGAAGCAACCGAATCACTGGCACACGCCGATGTGGTCCGCCGCGCTATCGTCAAACTCGGCGGCATTCCGGTGACGGAGCGAAATCCGCACCCCATCGTCCACAGCACGGAATTCAAAGAAATGCTTGAACTGTCACTGGAGACCGAAACCAAGGCCGCTGAAGTGTACGGTGGCATCATCGTGCTGCTTGAGGAATTTGGCGATCAGGAGATGTACGACTCCATCGAGCAAATTTACTTCGCCGAGTTGCGAAGTCTTGAGAACCTCAGGCTAATTTTGGCTTAAATCAAACGGGTTCTCGCCTTGCAGCGCACCGATTTTATTCCTCATTATCGCTTGGTGGTGAGTCCTTGCCCAGGAAGATACTGAAGGGCGTAGCACCTTCTCTTGGCTTGACGTTTCTGCGTCCATAAGCGTACCAAGCAAGCAAACCGAGTACGATAGCGCCTCCACCACCAAAAAGAGCTTTCTCGCCCATCAACACCAGCATCCCAATCCCTGCGACGGTACCGTAGATTTGAGGGAGCGGGTAGAGCGGAGACCGGTACGTCGGGTTCCATACGTGCTTTGGGTGAGCACCGCGAAGGACGACGACGGTCAGGTTGAGAACGATGAAGACCATGAGGATGAATCCAGAGGCCAGCTCTGCGATCACGTGCACGTCGAACGAGTAGATGGAGATGGCCATCAGCAGGCCCGTGAGGAGGATGGGCCAGTGCGGCGTTTTGTAGCGTTCATTGAGTTCGCCCAGCGGGGCCGGAAGGACCCCGTCCTTCGCCATAGCGTAAATGAACCGCGAGGAAGACAACACACCCGCCAGCGCCATGGACGCCATGGCGATGATGGCCACCAATGACGCCACGAGCACCACCGCGGTGCCCGCCACGGATTCAGCGAAGACCGTGATGGGGTTTTCAACAGCGTGCCCGTCGGTCATGAAATCAGCCGGGTTCATGACGGCCACCATGATGTAGGCTACAGCAGCGTAGAGCAGTGTGGCGATGAACAGCGATTGCATCATCCCTCGGGGAAGGTTGGTCTCGGGGTCGATGACCTCGCCACCGATGGCACCGACCTTGATGGCCCCCGAGAAAGCCACGAAAACGAGCGCTGCAGCCGTTCCCATTTTCAGGGTAGCGGGCTGAAAGTTCTCCACGGGCCGGCTGTAATCCATGTCTCCAGAAAACACGGCCAGCAGGCACAGCACCACGACCGTGGCCATCGCACCCGTCACGATAGGGATCTGAACTTTCTTGATGGCTTTGACTCCTGTCAAGTTCACGAACAAAATGAACACAAGAAGCACCATGGCGATGGCGTTTGAGTTGACATTCTCGATGCCATAATGGTCGGTGATGACTTTCATGTAGGCTGCAAAGCCCACCAAGGCAAACGCTGATTTCAGCATAAACGAGGCAAACAAACCGAGCCCGCTGATGGTGCCGACAAGGTGGCCGTAGGTGCGCTCGGCATAGACGTAAAATCCGCCAGATTGGGGCATAGCGCTGGCCAATTCAGCCTTCGAATAAGCGCTGGCGATCACCACGCTGCCGGCGAGGAGGAAGGCAAACCACATGCCGGGGCCTGCGTATTCATGGGCGAAGGCCGGGAGGAGGAAGAGACCGGATCCCAACATCGAGGATAGCGACAGAATGACAAGCGTCTTCAGACCAATGGTACGGGCCAATTCAACTGTTTTTTCAACAACCACTCAAATTCCCCGGATTCCGGCAAGCAAAGTGCTTACAACGGTAGCGTATAGAACCCCGAACTTGAACTCTTGTCTGATTACGGCCGCATATCGCCGGATTCCGGCATTATTCGCCGAGATGGACGATGACTTTCATCTCCACTGCGATGGGTGTTGGTAGGGCATCAATAGCCAGGGTCGTTCTGGTAGGACCGACCTTGCCAAGGGTTTGCGCCCACACCTCGTTGTAGCCTGAAAAATCCCGTTTCATGTCCACCAGAAACGTGGTCACATCAACCACTTGCTCCATGGTGGCGCCGGCCTCTTCAACGATACGCTTTACGTTGTCAACCACGGCATGGGTTTGTGCTTTGATGTCGTAATCGAGTGGCTCGCCGTTCTCGTCATGGATTGGGCCGCCAGGAATGGCGTTTGTTCCGGGCTGGCGGGGACCCACTCCGGAGAGAAACAACATGTCCCCGACCTTCCTTGCATGGGGGTAGGCGCCCACGGGTTTCGGTGCAGCATCCGTGTTTACCGAACCTTCTGCTTCCGTTGGGTCCCACAATGCGGGGCCGTTTTGCTCCATTTTTTGGCCTCCGTCCGAAGGCTGCTCGTGTTCATGTTGCGTGTCGGCTGGCGCCTCCTCAGCACTGTCGAGAACACCGCGTTCACCATGGAAATATTCCACATCGTCCTCGTCGTATTCCTTCTCGCCCGCACCCGAAGGTGTTGGGTCGATGTGAACCACGGCGCAACCTGCACCGTGTATGGCTTCGTAGGCGAGCACCTTTCCAGTCAGATCGTTTCTGTTGCCGTTCATGGCCGATAACCACCACATCGGCTTGAACGCCACTACTTTTTGCACCCGAATTTGTTGGTGGATGGTCCTTGAGAGCTGGCCAACATCTTCCATCCGTCCCTGTTCGAGGAATTCCAGGATTTTTCGGTTCCACTCGTCGTCCTTCAACGAGTGGATTTTGTCTTGTTTTGCATCAATAAAATCCGTGAACATCCGGTTGGACAACGACATAGCGGTGACAGCAACCGCCCGCCGACCTTGGGCTTTCACCACGTCGAGGCAGGATTTCGCCAGCACGGTGGTCTCGCTCCGGTTTGCATACATGTTGGACGACACGATGACGGCCGGTATCTTGTTGTCAGGATTCAGCAGTGTCAGGGCAACAACAGAGCCTACGTCGATCGGGAAGCCTTTGTAGTTGACACAACGGCTCTGCAGGCCTCTTTTCTCGCTGGCATCGTTCCACGCATGAGCAAATTCCGCATCGATGTTGAACGAGTAGGAGATGGACCCGAGGTCGTGGAAATCATGGTCGACAAGGACCCACTCGGGATTCGGGTCGGCTTGAATTTGGTGCCCGATAATGGAGGGCCATGTTGTTGAGTAGATGATGATCAAATCGGCGTTGAGGTCCTTGATCGTGGCGGCAGCATCGTCATAGGCGTCCCGTAGTTTACGCCACCCTGGGTTCTTGTCTGGGGCCAGAACGGTGTGTGGATGAACGGGCACGACGAACGAGGCAACGATGCCACCCTCACTCATGCAGCGGTCACCTCATGCTGGTAGCACGGCCACTCCACGACGGCGTTTCCGGTGCCGATGATGGTGCCGTAGCCGTGAAGAATGGCGGGATAATCCGGGGTGTCGAGGGTTGACAGTAGCCACGAGATGCCGCCCCCATCGCTTTCAGCGATGGCCTGTTCGGTGAACTCCGGCATCTCATCAAGAATGCGCTGGGACTGGCCGGTGCGCATGTACTCAATGATGCGCATGTCCCAAAGGTGCATGGCATGACTCGTGATGTGTTCCTTGCTCATGTCTTCGGGCATCTCAGATTCGGTTGTGAAATGACGGTGAGACAGTGAATTGCTCGCTAAAACAACGACTTTCTTCCCGCTGGCTTCGATGGCTTTTCTTGTGGCTTTCCCGAGTTCAACCATGATTTCCTGCATCACTTCAACCGAATAGTAAGCCGTTGAGCGGTTGCTCGAGATGACCACGATCGGTTTGTCCCAATCGGGATTGAACAGGTGCCCTGTGGTGATGGTGCCGTAATCAACTCGGAAATCTGGATTTTCCATCATTTTTACAGGAAGGCCTGCGGCTTCGGCCTCGTCGTGGATGGCTTTCGCCAATTCAACGTCCACGGTCATGTCGTAGTGATAGCGGAAGAGGTTTGGAAATATGGGGTCAACAGAGAGGCCTTCAAACTGAGGCAGGCCGAGGAAATGCGTGCCAACATAGGTTTGCCAGTGCGGCGACAGCAAGACGATGGCGTCGTATTCCTTGTCGGCTAACGAATCCCTCAGCCGCTCATACCCCCACCGCAGTTGTTCCCAACCGCCTTCAGCCACCGGTTCGTTCTGGGGTGGATTTTCTGCGTACACCAGATGCGGTGGATGCGGCGCAATGCAGCCTGCAACAATTTGGCCTCTGCCCATGATGGCGCCTAGGTCGGCGAGGTTTAATTCATCATCGGCATCTTTGTTCTTCTAGAGCAACCACCAACTCATAAACACCGGGATGATGGGGGGAACCATGGAAGCCACCGTTTCGGAGGAGGCTACCATCCCGGCACCGCCCTCTGCCCCTCCTCAAAGCGCCACCTGGCGGGAAACAACTGAAAACGTCATTGTGCCGACCATGTTTGGTGTTGTTTGCGGTGCTGGTTGGCAGGCACTCATCACACCGCATTTGCCCTACCATCTTCCCAATCCCCCGCAGGGCGGATTGCTGTTGATGCTGCTCTTTTCTCCACTGCTCCATCGCTTCCTGACCCATCACCCACAGGAACGCTGGAAAGAATACCTTGCCGGCGTTGCGGCCTTGGCGTTCCCGCTCTTGCTGATCTGGTCCACCGGCCTCGGTGCGTTTGTCTGCGCCGGCTACCTCGCCGTTATCGTCTGGATTTGGGTGTGCACGTCTTGGTGGCGGTTCAACCTGCCGCCGTTCAGGCTGGCGCTTTGGCATACGCTTGGCGTGAACATCGGAGCCCTGAGCGGTTCCTTTCTGTTCTTCAGCCTCTTTGGCTGATCACGATGTGTAGGATTCTTCTTCGTTCGGGAAATCCCCCGACCGCACGTCATCGCAGTAGCGCTTGATGGCGCCATCAATTTCCTCTGCAAGGTTGAGGTAGCGCCGCAAAAATCGCGGTGAAAAATCCATGGTGATTCCTAACAGGTCGTGCAATACCAGCACTTGGCCGTCAACATCTGGGCCGGCCCCTATGCCGATGGTGGGTATGCTGACAGCTTGAGATACCCGTTTGGCAAGGTCCCTTGGGATTTTTTCAAGAACGATGGCAAAACAACCTGCCTCTTCAAGAATTTTTGCGTCGGCGATCAATTTCTCGGCTTCTTCTTCCTCTTTGGCACGGACGGTGTACGTGCCGAATTTGTAAATTGACTGAGGTGTCAAGCCAAGGTGGCCCATGACGGGAATGCCGGCGGTGAGGATTCGCTCGACCGATTCAGTGATTTCAGCCCCACCCTCCAGTTTCACGGCGTGGCCACTCGACTCCTTCATGATTCGAATCGCTGAATCCAGCGCTTGTCGGGAGTTGCCTTGGTAGGTGCCGAAGGGCATGTCCACCACCAACAGGGCCCGATCCACGGCGCGTTCCACGCACTGAGCGTGGTAAATCATGTGGTCGAGCGTCATTGGGACGGTTGTTGCTTGGCCCGCCATGACGTTGGATGCTGAATCACCGACCAAGATGACATCAACACCGGCTTGGTCAACCAGCCTCGCCAGCGAGTAATCGTAAGCCGTGAGCATGGTTATTTTCTCACCGGCTCGCTTCATTTCTTGAAGCGTGTGCGTGGTGACTTTTCGTGCCTCGCTGTAGACGGACATGGGCTTTCCACTTCCCGCGCCGTTTTCAAATCGTCGCCTCGCCTCATTCTTCCTCAGCGACCAGCGGCATGACATGGGTTCGGAGTTCATGCAAGGCTTCAGCCGCCGTAGAACAGGCAAGGAGTTGCTGCCTTGCTTCAAGATCGTTCAAGCAAAGCGCTGCTATGTTGTAGATGGACTCCTTTCGAACGCTGATTTGTTCTTCGCAAATGGACATGACCCACTGATTGAGCACTTCAGTATCAACGTTCATGCCGCGACCCGCCCGGTGCACGACATCGTTCGTGAGCGTTCGCAGGAAGGTTTGGTCTTCTTCGTTGAGTTCGCCCTCCTCTTCAAGGTAGGTCACGTTTGCTGAGATGTACAACTTGCTGTGAGGTGCGCCATCGGGAAGGGCGTCGAGCAAGGTCTCAATGTCCGGCGTCATCCCGCCTTCAATGAATTCGGACATGCTGGGGTCTGAGAAAGGTGGAAGGGCGGGTTCAATGATGTCGTTGATGAAAAATCGCCGACCACCTGTGATGGTGATGAAGTGGTTGACGCCCCGTGTTTCGTGGTTGAGGATAATGGCTTCGCACCCGTGACGTCGGGGGCCGTCCCAGCCGTTGCTGGGCTCAAACGGGTCGTTCATCACCAAGCCAAAGGGACGCTCGTCAAGGATGCAGGTGTCAAGCATCTGCCTGTACCTTGGTTCAAAGACGCGCAGCTCTTGCAGTTCACCGGGGAAAAGCACCATTGGCAGGACGAAAAGGGGCAGGGGTTCATCGTCCATGTTGATTATTTACCGGGGAAGCATTTGAACATGTGTTCTCAGGGTTGTTGCACGCATATGTTGGTGAGTTCTGAAAAGAAATTCATTGACCAGTCCCCGCCTTCTCGACCCACACCAGAATCTTTGACACCACCAAAGGGCGTTCTGAGGTCCCTGTTCAACCAGGTGTTGACCCAAACAATTCCCGTCTCCAACCGTTGGGCAAAGGCATGACCTCGCTCTACATCGCCGGTCCATACAGAGCCTGCGAGACCGTACTGCGTGGCGTTGGCGATAGCGATGGCTTCCTCCTCGGTTTGGAAAGCGTGGAGCGTAACGACGGGGCCAAAAATTTCCTCACGAGCGGTCCTCGCTTCGTGGCTCAAGCCTTCAAAAACGGTAGGCCGAAGGAACGCTGCTGACGCCGGGACGCCTTGCACGGGGGCATCGCAGGCTTTTCCACCGGTGAGGACCACCCCGCCTTCTTCGATACCGAGGTCAATGTAGGACTCCACCTTGGCTTGATGCTCCTTTGAGATAACGGAGCCCATGACCGTGGTTTCGATTTGCGGATCACCAACAACGATGCCCTCAACCGCTGCGACGAATTTTTCTCTGAACGCCTCGTAGATTGAGGCGTGAACGAGCAGCCTTGAACCGCAAAGGCAGACCTGTCCGGAATTGGTGAACGAGGCCCGCACGATGCCCTCCATCATGTCGTCAAAGGGGGCGTCTTTGAGCACAATCGTGGCGTTCTTTCCACCCAATTCTAACGAGATTTTTTTGAAAAGTGGCGCTGCGGTTGCTGCGACGATTTTTCCAGTGGCCGTGCCACCGGTGAACGATATCGCACGTATGTCGGCATGCTCCACAATGGCTTGGCCCACCTCATGGCCAAGACCGTGGACGAGGTTGAACACACCGGGAGGGAAACCGATTCGATGCATGACCTTGGCGAGATGGTTGGCGGTGAGGGGGGTAAGTTCCGACGGTTTCGCAACAATGGCGTTCCCCATCAGGAGCGCTGGAGCCACTTTCCACGTTAGCAAGTACAGTGGAAGGTTCCAAGGTGTGATCAGGCCAACAACACCAACGGGTTTTCTGTGAACGTGGTTGGTCGCTCCGTTGCTGATGAATGTAGCGTCTTCATGCCGAAGGCCGTGCTCGGCAAAGAAACGAAAATTGGCAACGGACCGGGTGGCGTCGACGCGTAGAGCCAGTGAAATCGGTTTCCCGGTGTCCATGCTTTCCAATTGTGCAACGGTTTCTGCTTCTTCCTCCAGAGCGTCAGCCAGTCGTTGAAGCCAATGGATTCGCTCATCAATGGGTGTTGATGCCCACTTTGGGGCGGCTGCCATAGCGGCCTTTGTGGCGTTGTCAACATCGGTTTGGTCCGAGCGCGGCAGCGTAGTCAAGACAGCGCCAGTGGCCGGATTTATTGTTTCCAACGTCAGGCCTGTGTTGGCCGGCAAGAAAGATCCGTCGACAAAATTCAACACGGGGTCCATCAATCCACCTCCGGATTGAAGTGCCACCTGTCCTGGTCAGGGTCCCATTCATCCCATGTTGGTACGGTTTCAAGGATGTTCACGTAGTCTTCTGGGACGATGCCGGGAACGATGAACGCTTTTTGTCGATTGAGCGGGTAGGGGTTCCTGAGCTTGATCCCCAAAACGCCCAACAGGGCTCTTGCCACGTACCACGTGGCTTGAGAATTCCAGCCGTGAGCGATTTTGACCACGATGCCAAGGCCTTTGGGGTAGTCTGGATGTTCTATCGCCATGCCGAGAAGCCCGTCGGCGCCTTCCTTCGCAATGACGCGGCCTTCACCGGCCTTGAGCACGGTTGAGTCGAGGCGATTGAAACCACCAACAAGGTCCGGATGCCGAACCATGGCCTCCCAAATCCAATCGTCGTCCTTGTCCCTGACGAGGCCAGCGTAAATTTGAGCCAATTCGGCCACGGTGTTGGAAACCGTGGGCAGTCCACAACCGTCTTTGGCGATGCGTAGCGGTTTCCAATCGGGACCGAGGTAGGTTCTCAGTTGTTCCATGTAAGCCTTGAACACCTCGTGGGTTGGGAGGGTGTATCCAGCTCTGTTCCAGCCTTTTTTTCTGCAACCCCGCAAAATGGCTGCATGCTCACCCGAACAGGTATGAAACCAACGCCTTGGTCTGCGGACTTGACGACCAAATTGAATCAACGGCACGTCCAAAGGCGTCAGCATCAGCGGCCACTCGGGCTCAGCGAGAAGGGATTGTGCGGCAGCAACGTGTTCGGTATCGCCGTTGTGGGATGCAACGGCAATCGCTTTCTGCTCCCACGTGCAATCTTCAAGTTCATCAACGAAGGCTTTCAACATGAAGGGTTTCATCATGGAACGACCGTAGCACAGCACGTTGCCGCCAAACGAATGGATGACATCATCGCCATGAGCCCAAGCAACAGCGCCATGAATCGTGGTTTCGGAAACCCCGTTTCGTCGGTAATCCACCAGAGGTTCCCAAGCCACTTCACGGCCGGTTGGTATGCCCTCCACTTGCTCGCCCAACGGTGAGTCAGGGTACATGGATGAGCCGGGTTTCCCGGGTTGAACAGCCGAAAAGGTGTCGTGCCTTATGCCCATTTAGGCGTCCTCCAACATTGAATTTACCAAAGGCACAACGCGTTCCATGTAGGCGGTCATGTTTCTGCACACCCTCTCGCTGTCGTGATTGAAAAAATCAAACCACGCCATGATCCGGTCTTCGGGGTGGAAACGCTCTACGATTTGAGCCGCTACTTCAGCAACGTTCCCGATGAGCGCGTTGTTGGCCGCTTTCGAGACCTTGTCGGGATCTATCGTCCCCTCCAACGCATTCCAATAGGCCCCCAGTGCACGCTCGGCCTCGGTGTGTGCAGCCTCGGATTGCTCTTCTTCCGTAAGACCTTCCTCATCGTTGAGAAACACGAAACTCGTGCGGGGCATGTCGGAGCGTTTCCACTCGCCCCCGTCCTGGTGATAGGCCAGTTTCATGCGTTCATGGGTTGCATCAATGACTTCTGGTGAGGTGATTGAAAGGTTGAACACCTTCACCGGCATGATGGTGTTGACGAAGGTCTGGGCGTTCGCGTCGTGCGTTCCAGCGACCAATCGGAGAAGGTCGCGACGGAAGGCCGTCGGCACGATTTTGAGTTCCTCAAAGACATAGCGATTTGGTATCTGGACGGTGTCTGGTGGGCTTTCGAGACCTTCAAACTCCATCGCTGCGCTTTGTACCGCCTCCCAATCCTTATCGTTCCTGAAAAGGTTTGACGTGAGCACGGTTTTGCGAACAGCGTCCGAACGAACGACGTCTCCACGAAGCAGTCGCAGGAAAATTTCGGAAGCTTCCAAGAAAATTTGTCCACGCAAAACGGGCCACGCCGCCTCCTCGATGGCGTTTCTTGGCACGATACCATAGGGTCGTGCCATGAATTCAAATCGGCCCGCTGAAAAACCAACATGGAGCCGGCGGTGCTCGTTCTTGTCCAGGCCGTGCAGGCTCAGCACGTTGGCGATTCGCTCGGCTTGTGCGATCGGTCCGCCAGAGGCGAGGATGGAGACCACGGCGCTTCCTATTTCGATGTTGGATGTCCGACGAAACGATTCCAAAGCCAGTTGCGGGAAATCCGTGCAGAGCCCAACTTCCCCCTTCCAGTGCGGCACCACGGGTCGCTGGTTCAGTTTTTGGGTTTCCGTCGAGAGGTGGGCTTGCGCTATCCAACCGATGCCGAAACCGAGCTTATCAGCGCAGTCGAGTTGCTGGAAGAAGTTGAGCAACATGGTGGCCTCGTCGGGAACGTGGCCTTGATGGTCAGGGGTTTGAGAGATGGAAAAGAAAATGTCGTGTTCCATGTCCACTCACCGTGCCCTCCACTGCGCCCTCGCTCATAATGGATGTGGATTCTAGGCCTCCTTGCCGCCGGAGAGGGGTTCGTTTCGCAGGTCGGTCAAATCCTTGATTCGTTGGCGAAGAGGCGCCGGTGCGGGAGCGTTGAGCGCGATGAATTCGTGAAGGCTGTCCGAAAGAACCAGCATCGCTGTTTCGTAATCCTGTTCAATTTCGGCGAGGTCGGCCAAGCCCCATCTCGCCACCAACTGCCCCGACAGGCTCTCAAGTTGTTTGGCGAGGTCCAAAGACTGCTTGAAGAGGTCCCGAGCGGCACCGATTTCGCCAACCGTGGCTTGGCAGTGCGCTATATCGGCCAAGGCCTCCATTTGCCCTTCGTGGTCGTTGAGGGCCATCAGCAGTTCCAAACGCTCGGTACCAACTGCGATGGCGGTGTCTTCATCGTGTTGCCTTTTGGCGATCGTCATCAAGAGCGCCATGCCGTAGGCCAGACCTTGCTTGTCGTTTGCGGTCTGGCGCACCCGAAGGGCATGCTGAGCGGTTGCTCGTGCCTCGTCTAGCCTGGCTTCGGCCAGGTAGAGGAGAGCAACGTAATGATGAACGGCGGCGGTCAGCGCTTGCGCCTGTTCAATGGATTCGGCCTCCTCTGCCAGGCGGACGAAACTGTCGAGATCGGCCTCCATCACTTTGAGTGCCTCAAACCTGGCCCATCCTCGCTCTTCTTCGTTGCGAGCGACTTTCGTGGCGTGTTCCAGCAGGCGCTCGATCAGTTCTTCCTTCCCGAGGTCTTGTGCCAACGGAATGAGACGGAGGGCAAGGGACGTGTTGATGTTGTCCATCGATCCGCCGCCGGTCAGCATCTCCAAGACTTGATGGGCCATTTCCGGGGACATGTCCGCATCCATCAAGACACCTCAAATGGAGCGCAATCGCCCGCCGTCCACGGCCAGACTGATGCCTCTGATGCCACCGGATATCGGTAGGCAAAGGAAGGTAATCGCGCTGGCTGTTTCAATTGGGTCGATCAGCCGACCTATGGGCACTTGGTTGAGCCAATCGCTACGAACATCTGCGGCGGATTTGCCCGTCCTGTCCTGAATCGATGCGGACAAGTTGCCCAACCGTTCCGTGTCGGTGAAGCCCGGCAAAACGTTGTTGATGGTGATGCAGGCCGGAAGTTCATTCGAGAGGGATTTGGCCCAAGACGCCATGGCGCCACGCAACGTGTTAGAGAGGCCAATGTTTGGTATTGGCTCCTTCACCGAGGTCGAGATGATTTGCACAATCCGTCCAAAGCCCTCTTGTTCCATGCCCGGTACGGCCGCTTTGACGAGCGTGTGAGCGGCATGGAGATGGCGCCTGAACGGGGCGTCAAAATCGTTCACGGCGTTGTTCATCAAGGGGCCACCGGGCGGTCCACCTGCATTGTTGATGAGGATGTGGACAGGTCCAAATTCGCTCACCGCTTTGTCAAACACAGCGTTGATGGTCTCCGTTTTTTCGAGGTCCAACACCAGCGCCTGGTGCCGGCCTGCTCCAAGTTGAGACAACTCCGCACACAAGGCCTCAAGCGCATCTCCGTTTCGAGCACAAACGGTGACGTTTGCGCCGGCCTTAGCGAGCGTTTTTGCGGTCGCTTCGCCGATGCCTTTGCTGGCTCCGCAAACAAAGGCATGTTTTCCGAGAAGCGCTTCTGAACGGTAGGGGAAGTCGGCATCAAGCAGGCCCATGTTGTCCCGAAATCGCCAAAGGTCATAGCCCTTGGGTTTACCAAGCACTCTGGATTTTAGCGGACCGTTAGACGCTGAAAGTTCGGTCCTCAAAGCCAGTCGAGTATGGTGTTTAATTGGACCAGCCAATCGTCGGAAGCGACGTCAATAATGTCGTAATGGTCGCCTGGCAACCAGACTTTCTGCACCTCTGCCCCTTTGGCCCTCATCACCCTCGTGTAAGTTTCGGACTGCTCGAGGGGCACATCCTCGTCGTTTTCACCGTGAAACAAGAGCACGCTGGTCTGGGGCGGGTGGTCCACAGGGTTGAGTTGGCTCCAGAGGTCTGGCTCGTTTTCGGGTGAACAGCCTATCCAGCGTCTTACGGCATCGCCGTCATCGGAGAGTTTTGCACGGTCGGCACCGATAAGGTCGGTGATGGGGGATTGAGCAATGGCTAACCAAGGTTTTCGCTCGGCCTTTGCGCTCATCAAGAGCGCGAGGTGGCCGCCTGCAGAATGCCCCATGATCATGGAACGCGTCAAGTCAATCCCCGGCATCAGGGCCAAATGACCCCACGCACGCAAAACATCGGAAAGGGTGTCCATCCATACCCCTTCCTCATCGGGAGACCAGCGTTTGAATTCGATGTTCCATGCCGCTACGCCCGCTTCGGCGAGGTCTTCGGCAATCGGTTGCATCAACTTCAACGTGTACTGTTCTTTCCAAAAACCACCGTGGATAAGCATGATGCACGGCACACCCTCTTCTTTCTGAAAGGGGGACGGGTCGTCTGGCATGTACAGGTCGGCGTGTTGCCACGGTTCGGCGCCCCACTGCTTTCGGACGACTGCCATGACCGATTCTTGAGCCGTTGGGCTATCATGCTTGTGTCGTCGTGGTAGGGAAAGGGCTTTGAAACCACCAACCTTACATCAAGCGTGCAACGTTGCCTGTGGCTGGTCTTCTTGGTGGTGCTTGCACCGCTGGTGCACACCGTCGATGCCGCAAGCGGTCGCTCCACGGTGGTAACGCTTGAAGTGCCGCGCCATGATTGGCTGTCCAACGAAACGGTTGAGCTCGACCTGCGTCTAAGAAACGCGCCGTTTAGCACGCCGTTGCGGGCAGAATGGGTGCTGAGCGATGAGCAAGGCTTCATCGACAACAGCACGGTGTTTTTCACGGCAACGGGAACCTTTACTCTTGTAGAACTCCGAATTGATCGCTTCTACCGTGGCGCTCACTTCCATGCTGTCGAAGTTCACGTGTTTGATGATGCAGACGCCTTGTTGGGGGTGGTTGATGCGGAATTCATCGTGTTCAGACAAGTTATTCTCCCCAACATGGGTTCGCTGCTTGCTTTTGGTGATTCGCTATCCGACATGGGCAACGCCAAAGCTTCCATCCTGAACACGCCGGACGTGCCGCCGTACTGGCAAGGGAGGTTTTCCAACGGTGAGGTGTGGCTTGGCGGCCTTTACGACGCCTTCGGTATCACCAGCACCATCGGCTCAGGCGCCGCTTCAAGCGGTTCCAACAGGGCCTTTGGTGGTGCTCAGACGGGCTCTGGCTACGCCTATTTGCTGATACCGAACGTCGGCACGCAAATCACCGCTTACCTCGCCAATGTCCAAGCGAGCATCCCAAACAACGCCCTGGTGAGTTTGTGGGCTGGCGGCAACGATTTCCTCTACGGAACGGCCAACGCCGACACCATCGCCACCAACATGGAAGCGCACATTCGGCAGTTGGCTCTAGCGGGGGCGCGCACGTTCGTGGTGCCGAACCTGCCGCCGCTGGAAGACACGCCCGAAATCCAGAGTCGCTCCTCTTCACAACAGGCCACCATCCGCAACGAAGTCATTGATTACAACAACCAGCTTGCCGCCATCGTTGTTGGTTTGCGTGCTGAATTGGGCATCACGATTTACACGGTTGATGCGTGGACTATTTTTGGGGACATCACGGCCAACAAGCAAGCACTTGGTTTGACCAACGTGCAAGATGCGGCTTGCAGCGGTGGAAGCACCTTGCTCCCGTTGCCCATCTGTAACAGCGGCAGCGCCATCGCTGCGAACGTGGATGAATACGTGTTCTTTGACAAGGCGCACCCAACGAGGGTGATGCACGACATCATCACGAGGTTCGCCATAGAAGCGGTTGGCGAGCCCGATACGGACGGTGATGGCGTGAGCGATTCGGTCGATACGTGCGTGTGGACACCGGCTTCCGAACAAGCCGATAGCACCGGCTGCGGTTGGTCGCAACGCGATGACGATGCTGACGGGGTTCTCAACGGCCGAGACCTGTGCCCCGAAACGTCGGCAGACGAGGTGGCTGACGAAGAGGGCTGTGCCGCTTCACAACGCGACACGGACAACGACGGTCTCAGCGATGAGGTTGACCCCTGCCCCGCAAGTCCGAACCTCATTGACCACGATGGCGATGGATGTGCCGATGTTGAAGACAACGATGATGACAACGACGGCTTGTTGGACGGTGTCGATGCGTGCCCCAAAGGTGTACTCAGCCCGCATGCGAACGATCTCGACGAGGACGGGTGCGCCGACGGGGAAGACGACGATATCGACGGTGATGGGCTCTCAAACGCTGATGAAGTGGCTGCTGGCACCGACCAGCGGGACGACGATACGGACGATGACACGTGGCTTGATGGAGCAGACGCTTTTCCATTGGATTCCACAGAATGGAAGGATACGGACCGCGACGGTTGCGGTGACAATGCCGACCGGTTTCCGTTCGATCCCACAGAGTGCACCGATCTGGACGAGGACGGGTACGGGGACAACACCGATGCTTTTCCGCTCGATGAAAAGGAATGGACCGATATTGATGATGACGGGACGGGGGACAACAGCGATGCCTGCCTGCTGGAGTACGGGTTGTCCATCGTGCCACCGGGTTGCCCTGACCGCGACGGTGACGGCTACGCCAACACCAACGACACGTTCCCCAACGATTCCACCGAATGGGTCGACACCGACGGCGACGGTTTCGGTGACAACGGCGATGCTTTCCCATACGACGAAAACGATTGGTCTGACCAGGACAACGATTCCTACGGCGACAACACCGATGCCTTTCCTTTTGACGCCAGCGAGTGGAACGATACCGACGGCGAGGGTGTTGGGGACAACAGCGACTTGTTTCCACTGGACCCAAACGAGTGGGAGGATACCGATGGCGATGGGTGCGGCGATAACGGCGATGTGTTTCCGTTCGACCCCGAGGAATGCTTGGATTCTGACTACGACGGGGTGGGGGACGAAGCGGATGCGTTTCCGTTCGACGCCACCGAGACCGTTGATACGGACGGTGATGGCGTGGGCGATGTTGCCGATGCTTTCCCCAACGACCCCGGAGCAAAATACGATGATGACGGGGACGGGGTGGCCAACGCTCGGGACGCTTTCCCGAACACGGCGAGTTTCTCTTCATGGTGGGGCGTTGGGGCTTGGGTGTTGGGCCTCCTCGTTCTCTTTGGCGGTGCAGCGTCGTTGTACAACCGTCGAGAAGGCCTATCCAGCGTGCCCGTTGAGGCCATTGAACAGCACCATCTTGATTTCCAGACGATGAACTACCAGAGCGAACCCCCAACTGCAGCGCCGGTGTTCGTTCCGCAACCGGCGGAACCCGCATCGCCTTTGCCTATCGTGGAACCTGCCACACTGGGGTATGAGCTGGACCCTGTGAAAATTGAAACCGTTGCGCCGGAGGCCGTGGAACCCGCCTCAGAACCATCGACAAAGGACCCTGTTCATGCGCTGCGTCCGTCCGATGATTGGGGCGAACTCGGTTCGGATTGGGGCGATTGAACGCCTCGTCCCGTGGATTTGTGGCCTTGTCCTTTGTTGGTACTGCCCCGGCCGTCGTTTGTTGCCGCTGCGAGCCATGAGCGCATCAGGGACAATAACGGGTGAGGTCCCGGGGGAAGAGCACCGTTTCACGAACGTTGTTGGCGCCCGTCAGTACCATCAAAATACGCTCAACGCCAAGTCCCCAGCCTGCGTGTGGTGGCACGCCGTGGCGGAAGCCCGCTACGTAGAATTCAAATTCTTCCGGGTCCAAATCCATTGTTCGAAGGTTGTCCACCAGAACATCGATGCGGTGCTCACGCTGGCCTCCTGAGGTCATTTCGTCCCTGCCGAAATTCAGATCAAAACCTCGAGAGAGTTGTTCGCCCGTGCTGCCAATTTCGCCGTCGATTTGGTGGATGTAAAACGGCTTGAGCGACATTGGCCAGCGTGGTAGGAAGTAGAATTGCGGGAGGTCTTCGGCGAGGAGGTCCGAGTTTTCAGCGTCGATATCGTCGCCCCACTCGATGGTTCCACCCTTTTCTTTGATGATGCGAATGGCGTCGTCGTACTCGACCCTCGGGAAGGGCAAATCCGGAACGATGATCTCCACCGGTTCCTCCCCCTGCTCGGTTCTGTATTCGTTGATGGTGGCAATAAGCGCCTGAGATTCTGCTTCTTCAGCGACGGATTTCCAAATGTGATGCAACATTCGCTCAAGCACACCCATCACGTCGTCGTCGTTGGCCCACGAGCACTCAATGTCGAAGGAAATGAACTCGGCGAGGTGGCGATAGGTGTCGCTTTGTTCTGCACGGAACGCCGGCCCGATTTCGAAGACGCGCTCCAAGCCTCCGCTCATGCAGAGTTGCTTGAACAACTGGGGCGATTGGTTCAGGAATGCCGGACGATCGAAGTACTGCATTGGGAAGAGATCGGCGCCCCCTTCGGTGGCGGTCGCCACGATTTTTGGCGTGTGTGTTTCGAAAAATCCTTCAGAAATCAAATGCTCTCTCCCGAACTGGAGCACCTTTCCACGAAGCCGAAACATGGCGTTGACGTGGGCTCTCCGGAGGTCCATGAACCGGTTGTCAAGCCGGGTGCTCAACGCCACGTTCACGCTGTCCGTGACCCCGAGGGGTAGCGGCGCTTCGGCGCGAGCGATGACGGTAACGGTTTTCGCCAAAACCTCGTAGGCGGGTGGAGGTGTGGGTTCGCCTTCCTTGACTTTTGGTGGCCGTTTGACCGCCACGGTCCCCGTGAATTGAAGCGTGGACTCACGGGTCATGCGCTGAACGGTGTCAAGGGCTTCTTCGCCCACGTTGTCCGATTTAAGAAACACCTGAGCCTTGCCGGTGCCGTCTCGAAGATCGACAAAGCATATCGCACCCTTTCCTCGGTTGGCTTCCATAAAACCGATGACAGTGACTTCCTTGTCAACGAGTTCAGCCCCATTGGCCTGAAGTTCACCGAGTGTGTGCGTGCGGAAGGCGGTTGGAACCCACGTGGTCATGAACCAACGGGCAAGGGCGAGGAACATGAAGCATTCGCTTGGGTTTTGTTTGGCTCTCCACGTGAAATCGTAGGTTTTTGCCATGGCAAAGCACCGCATGGAGAATGCATTCTATCCCGAAGTCTCATGAACAGGGCCGTTTTGGTTAACCCATGGCCAACCGGATGGTTCGTGCGGTATGTTGTGTCCTTGTCCTCATGGCCATGACCTTCTCGCCGCTGGTCTCGCCCGCCACCGCCCACCCCTCAATTTTGTTGAGCGTTGATGTTCAGCACGCTGTGCTTGAGCCGGGGCAAAGCCTCAACATTACCTTGACCATAGAGAACAACGCCTCATCAATTGAGTCGTACAACGTCTCTGTTGACACCGACCAACTTGCTTCCCCTTGGACGGTTACCGCTCTCGATGCCACCGTTGACAATGTTTTCCCGACCTGGACGAAAAACACCACCCTCGTCGTAAGATTGGCTGAGGGCGCAACCGTTGCCGATAGCGGGTCCTTCACCGTAAATGTCACCGAACCCGACAGCGGCGTCTCGTCTTTGCTGACCGTCTTGGCCTCCGTGGCACCGTCCTATCACCCCTCGTTATCTTCGGTTGCCTCACCGCTGGTCAAGATGGCAGCGGGCTCAAGCACCAACGTGTCGTTCCTGGCCCACAATCTGGGCACCGTTGAGGACACCTTCCTCCTGGATGTTGAGGTCCAACCGGACCTTGCATCGTGGTGGGCCAACCACACCAACACCTCCGGAAACAGCAGCGAGACCGGTGATGGTGGTACATCAACCAACAATTCGTCCTCCCCTCCAGCACCCTCGGTTTCCTCCTTGATGATGGGCAACAGCTACACCAACGCCAACAACCTCGCTTCGCTGGTTGAGGGTGTAGCGACCGCAGCAGGCTACAACGCCACCGTTGACGCGCTCACCGGTGGTGGCATGAAATTGCCTGCGCACTGGCAAAACGTTGACACTGCCGGTCATCAATGGAACACAACGCTTCGAAACTCGGGTTGGGATTATGTCGTTTTGCAGGACCAAAGCCAAGTCCCGACGTTTCCAACAAGCAACAGCATGTGGCAGGACAGCAAGAACGCGTCGGTCAATCTCAGCGATGCAATCGCCTCTGAGGGCGCTGAAACCGTGCTGTTCATGACTTGGGGCTACCGAAGCGGGGACAGCCTCAACAGCTTCAACAACAATTTCACAAACATGCAAGCGCGATTGACCGAAGGCTACACGCGCTACGCAGAAAACATCTCGAGTGCAGGAAACGACGTATGGATTGCCCCCGTCGGCCTTGCCTACAAAACCGTCCATGATGGTGTTGTGGCTGAAGGTGACGACCCCACCGCATCGGGCAATCTGTTCTACGATCTTTACACGAGCGACGGTAGCCACCCTTCCCTATCCGGGTCATACCTGGCTGCGTGCGTTCTTTATTCCACGACGACAGGTGACACCTGCGTCGGTAGCAACGACACGGTCAGCCTCAGCGCAGCCGTCAAATTGTCGCTCCAACAAGCAGCGGACGACACGGTGTTCAACCAAACCGCAGGGATGTCGTACTACCCTTGGGAAGCGCCTTCGGCTACGGCCTTTGGATTGGGCTCCTCCGTACCGGCCGGGTGGTACCTCCAATGGCAGGACGATGAACTTGCCAACATCGCCGCTGGAGGCAGTGCCGGTGCAACGCTTTCCATCACCGTCCCGTCCAATGCGGCACCAGATTTCTACGGCTACCGATTAACGGTCGGTTCCACCAACGGCAACATCACGTCCTCAACCATCATCGTGGTCGAGGTGGAATCGGAGCCGGCCATCACCACGGCTTTCCTTCGCCAAAGCGATGTCTTCCTGCCGGGGCAGAGCACGTTGACAGCGGTCCAGGTGTCCAACACCGGAAACAGCCCGCTCGACATTGATTGGGCTCTTTCCACGCCACCCGGTGTGGCATCCAGCGCCTGCACCGGTTCGCTGGTTTCTGCCCAGAGCCTCGGCTTGCCGTCTGGCGCTGTTGCCGATGCCGAGATGATGATCGACGTTGCTCAAGATTCAGACAGTTCGGACACATGCCCGTTTCGATTAACCGCCACCCATGACGTCGACGGTACGACCCAAGTACTGGACACGTTTGATTTCTCGATCGAGATTGATGAGTTCGTGAATTTTTCGCTCAGCGGGCCCCTCTCCATCGTTGATATCAACCCAAGCGTTGGTCAAAATTACGAAATTCGCTTGACCAACCATGGCAGCGACGAGGCCATGTTTTTCCTTGACATCGATGAGTCAGCAAGCCTTGACACCGTGTTGGTCACCGTTTCTGGCATCACGATTCCGGCCGGCGAAACAGGTACGTGGACGGTCAACACCAAAGGGAACGCCGACCAATCCGGCGTGTTCCTTCAGGCGTTCTCTTCAACCTACAGCGGCATCACTTCATCGCTGCAAGTGCCCATCAACCTTCTCGAAGTTGCCGGCTTGCAAATCGTTCCACCCAGCGAGGACAGGGTTCTCGTTGCGCCGGGTTCGTCAGCGCAGATGTCGGTGATGATACGAAACACAGGGACCTCAAACCTGTCCTTGCAACCAACGCTTTCAGGTTTGCCCACTGGGGTGGCGGTCGCCTTTAACGAAGAAGGGCTTTTACTCAACCGCGCATCGGAAACCACTGTCGTCCTCACCTTCACAGCAGCTCCCGGAGCAACGCCAGGGACCTCTCCGGTATCGTTGAGTTATCTGGGCGAAACCATCAGCACTGCCTACGACTTTGACGTCGTCGTTGTGGACCGAGAAGCCGTTTCGGTCAGCAGCATCAACAACCGTCTTCTCGCAACGCCTTCCACCACCACCACGCTTGGTGTGGACGTCACCAACCTTGGCACATCCACTGAAATGTTTCAGGTTGAATGGCTTACGCAAAGTCAGGGTAACTGGTTTGAGTTCAACATCACGCCCACCACCTTCACGCTGGAGGCCGGCATCTCGCAGCAGATCTCCATAACCGTGCGTGAGGTTTCTTCGGGGGCTCCCGATAACGGCGTTGTCTACACCCTTCGGGTCGTCTCAACCACGAACAGTGCCGTCAGCGACAGTTTGAACCTCACCGTGGAATCGGTGAAAGCCGGTGCAGCCATTAACATGGAAGTCGACAAGGCCTCTGGCAAACCCGGGGAAATGGTCTACGGCACACTCACCGTTGAGAACACCGGCGAGGCTGACGACACTTTTTCCGTGGTAGCCAACCACCCTTGCGAGCTCAATTTCACGGTCTTTTTGGAACCCGGCGGCATCTCATCACCGGAAGTTTGGACGTGCACGGTTGAAGATGACGCCCTCGCCGGTACAGCCGTTGCAACCGTCAGTGCCACCAGTGCCGTGCGGAGCAACGTGCGCGCTGAGTCCAGCGTTCTCTACACCGTTGAAGCCAGTTGGCCCACCGAAGCACGTGTTGCGCTTAACCTCAGCGAATCACGCATGTCTCTGGGCATTGACAGTTCCTCGGTCATCACGGTGACCGTCCTTAACCTCGGCAACGCCGAAGTCAGCGGTTCGCTCACCGTTAGCGGTCAGGACACGGGGTTGCTGGTGTCCACATGGGTGCGGCTCGCCGACGGTGTCGAGACCGATGCCTACACGCTGGCGCCCTACGGGCGTGCCACGTACAGCCTGAACTTGACGTCAAACACGGCGAGAACCGCATCGCCGATTGTTGAAATCAACGCCGATTCAGCGGGTGATGGAACGACGGTCATGCGTCAGGTTTTGGTCACCATTGAAGGCCCGGCCCTACCACCAAACGGCCTTGCTTTGCCGATGGACATCAACGTCAGTCAAAACACCGCCCTGAGCGTGATGGGCGCTGGCTGGTTACTCGCTCTCGTCGCCATCCAACTTCTCCGTCGTTCACGCCGGTCCGAGAGCACGGCGTCAGAAGAAGATGAAGCGACACCCGAGGATGAGGATGAGAAAGAACTGCCGGAGTTGGGCTACAACGAGTGCCGACTTGATGCCAACATGAAGGTGGACTGTCCGAAATGCGACGCCAGGCTTGGTGTTCCACGCGGCAGTTCACCGCCGTTCCGATTTACGTGCCCACAATGCAGTGAGAAAATCCGAGTCGTTGAGTAATCAACGCCGTTGGGCCACGAGAAGAAATGCGGTGTGTCCGAACGGTCCGTTGACCGGCCTCATGCCGCCCTTGGAGGCGCGCCCCCACTCTCGCTGCATGAGTTCACCCGCCCACTCCACGACCAGACCGGCGTCCTCGCAGGCTTCCCACGCACGCTCGAGTTGTGAGGTGACGGGACAGTAGCAGGCCAGCCGGCCCCCAATGGACAGCATTGGAGCGCTTACCTCTATGGCTGAAGGGTGGTCCGGTAGATCGAGCACGACAGCCTCAAATTCATCAACGGCGGATTGAATCGACGGTACGACGCCCTCGAGATGACCTTCGAAGTGGTGATGTTGCGGCCCGCCGTCCCAACAGGCCGAGGCTCGACGCAGGTTTTCAAGGGCTACTTCCGCATGTTCCGCTCGGGGCTCCACCGTGACGTGCACCCCGTTTGGCCCCAATACCCGCTGGATGTAGAGGGAGAGACCCCCGCTGCCAATACCGGCCTCGAGGACCCGGTCGTTTGCGCCCAAACCGAGTTTTGCCACAAAAAATCCTGCGTCCTTGCTGCCGATGGTTTGAGCCCGCCGTTTCATGCCATTGCTGAGTTCAGGAAGCCTTGCAGGCAAGCGAAGAAGCTCCTTCTGTCCGATGACCACCATCTGCCCTACCTTGATGTTGGCGAGGAGCTGCACAGGATTGAGGACGCCCAAACCTTTGATTTTCTGTTGCTTGTCCACCAGTTCCACGACGTGGGTTTTGCCGTTCTCTTCGAGCAAAACAGCCCATGTTTCACTGGACACATGAGCGGCCAACCGGCGGGTGGTGTTAAGGTTCTCTGTGAACAAACCAACATCGCTTTTCGTTTTTTTTTCACTTTTAAACATAAGACAACAAAGCGAGTGTTTCATATACCCTCCTGTCTGAGGCTAGGACATGAAAAACGCAGCGCAAGCCATCGCCTTTGCCATCGTCGGCATCTTCCTGGGCAGCCTCATGGCGGGCATGGTTGGGCATTGGCAATCATTGCCAACCGAGGCTCTTAAAGAAGAGCCGGTCGTGTTGAACCCCTCACAGGCGACCAGCCCGGGTCACGTTGTGTTTGGTCAATACATATCATCGGACAACTGTGGCCATTGTTCCAAACAAGGAGGAGGCTCCGATGCGCACCACGCCATCAAGGTCAACCACCCTGACGAGTATGTCTACATTACGTACATGTCGGCTTCGTTCGGATCAACGAATACCGCTCGTGCAGGCAACGTAGCACCGTACAACTGGGCTTGGACCACCGGCGGAGCGCCGGATGCTTACTTCGGCGACCGAACCGACCGAAGGCAATCCGGGGCCTCGTCAAATTACGACACGTACGACAACCAATTCTCGAGTGGCGGAGGCATGCACAGCACCGTGAACAATTACGGTATGTCAGCGGCCATTTCACAGAACGGAGGAAACTACGACATCAGCATCTCCTACAGGTACAAGGGTTCGGGAACAGCCGCTTCAAACATGAAACTCTACGCCGCTCTTGTCGACAAGGACTGCACCGGATACTCCTATTCATCAGGCATCCCGCATGGCTACAATTGCTGGATGGCCTGGTTGACCGCCGGTGACACCTACAAATCCAAAAACTCAGGAACGGGCTCTGCCTTTCACAGCGTGACCGTGTCCTCCACCCAGACAACGCAGTCATGGACGTCAGTGCCCACCTCTGTGGTGCCCGGCGGCATCAACAAAGCCATCGTTGTGGCTGCCTTGATGAGCGGCAATTCAGTCTCCGTGGGTGGCAGCTCACCCCACGTGTATCACGCTATCGACTCGACGATGGGTCCCAAGATGGACATCGGTGTTTCAGGCTTGTCCGTGTCAAATAACCAAGGCACCAATTCCTACGTCAGGGGCGACACGCTCACGTTGCAGGCTGACGTTCGCAACACCGGCGACCTCGATTACAGCAATGGGGGCTCGCTCCAGTTTTTCTACAAAAACGGAGCCACCTCCACAGCCATTGATTCGGTAGCCATACCAACGCTCAACTCAGCTCAGGGTTCGCCGTACTTGACAGCCACGGCCACGTTTGACACCTCCAACTTGCCAAGCAGCGTGTGGTCCACCAACTTCGGCGCCCGTCTGGTGGGGATTTCTGGCGACATGGCGGGCACCAATAACGTGGCCGAGATGGGTGTAAACCACGACCGACCGCCCATGGTTAAATCGCCTCAAGCGATTGGATCAAACGTCGTTGAGCGCGGCAGTTTTGTCACCATTCTTGCCAAGGGCGATGCCAACGATAATGTCGACACCATCGATACCATGTCGTTTGAGGTAGAGGTTTCACCGACCGGGCAGAACATCTGGGACGCTAGCGTTGTCTCGGGTGGAGAAAACGTGCTCTACAGGGATTCAGCACAAGAAGGGCGGGAATATTTCGTCACGCCAATCGGCGCCATGGCTGCCGGCGATTATGACATTCGCACGCGAACGGTGGACAGCCGTGGCCAAACAAGCGGTTGGGCAACATCGCAGAAACTGTTTGAACTCGCTAACGGACGACCGGTCATCACGGCCAGTCCGGTGCCCACCGTCATGTGCGACCTGAGCACCAGAGTCAGCATGGTGGGCCATGTCTTCGACCCCGAGACCCCGCTCTCGGACCTCCTCATCACCTCCACCAGTCCGAACTTCGTTGCTTGGCACGCCTCCAGTGAAGAATTGGAAGTGCGCTTCCCTCACGACAACGGTTGCCCTCTCGGACAGAAAGGCATCGAAATCAGGGTGGATGACGGTGCCGACTATTCCCAGGATGGAGAACTCCCATACGGAACGCTCTTGTTCAACGTGATTGAGAATGGGCAACCTCGTTGGGACGGCCTGCCAATACAAGTCGTCGACGAGGGCAGCACTGGCTTTTTGCTGCTCAGTTCCTACCTCTCTGACACCGACGATACCGGTGCGGCGGTTGACGCCTCCATGCTTTCGCTTCAAATCATCGAGAATTCAAATCCAGAGGTTATCGCCGTAGAACTCAACGGCAACACGCTAGGCTACCAAACCGTGGATGACGACGTGAACGGCGAAACCGTCGTCACGCTCAGGGCCAGTGATGGCGAGCAGTTTTCCGATCAGACCGTCACCATTCGCATCAATCCGGTCAACGATGCCCCACGTCTGGACATGACGGACATTGAGGAAATTGATCTGAAGACGAACCGGCAGAAAATCATCAACCTCAACAGTCGTTTGACGGACATCGACAGCCCACAGGGCACCTATTGGGTGAACAACCCACAGTCCACCGAAAGAGGTTCGGCCAGGTTGCTTACAGGTGACCTTATCCTTGAATTTGAGGAAGTTGGCGTTCAGGTGGTCACCATCTCGACCACGGACGGCTACGCCACGAACAGCTATGAAATCGTGGTGAACGTCTTTGACTCCATGCCGTTCTATGTCGCCAAAACCGACGATGGTTCGGGACACATGTACGTCAACATGATGAACACTTACGAAACGCAGACACCCACCGCCAACTTTTCACTGACTGATGGTGCGCCGGTGTACACCGTGATTACCGTCACGTGGTCGCTTTGCAACGAGCTCTCCGGCACCTGCGATGGATTTTGGGAATACGACCTTGACATGTCTCGCTCGATCACCGGTTGGAGCCAAGAAATGAACCTCCCTTCCTCTTATGGTGACGGCGGTTATGCGCGGGTCAACGGCATGCGAAACATGGATTACATCGGTCTTGCCGTTCGTGCAGTGGACGTCAGCGGACAGGAATACAAGACCATTGAAACCACAAAATGGCTCACCACCGAATCGTTGCCTTCGCCGGGCGAAATGGATGATGAACTGCTCGCTTGGTACTTGAGCGACCTAGAGGCCGATATCGCAGATACAGAGGAACAGATCGCCACCGATGATACCGGTGATGTCACCGCTTTGGAGCAGATTCTGATGACGCTCAAAGCGGACTACAAAACGGCATGTGAGGACTCTCGAGCCACCTGCCAATCCGACAGCGTTCAGAGCAATTCCGGAGAAGACGACAGCAGTGCTTTGAACACCGACGTGATTTTGATTGTCCTAGGCGTGCTCATTGTGGCGGCCCTTCTAGGCCTGATGTTCATGCGGAACAATCGCGGCCAGCCTGAGGAACTCAAGTGGAATCAAGCAACCCTGCCAGCCCATGATTTGGTGGCGAATTCCATGTACGGTGGTGCACAGCAACTGTTCCAACAACCTGCTCCCTACACCGCTCCAGTCGCTCAACAGGTATCTCCATACGGCGTACCAGTCACTCAACAGGTAGCTCCATACTCGGCTCCTGTCGCTCAACACACGCCTCTGTACGGCGCTCCAGTCGCTCAACAGGCGTCTCCATACACCGCTCCTGCGGTTGCACCTGTGCACCATGCACCCACTCCCCAACTTACGGGACCACCGCTTCCACCCGGTGGTCTGCCGGCGGGTTGGACTATGGAGCAGTGGGCATATTACGGTCAACAATACCTCGACCGGCTCAGAGGCCTTTGAAACAAGTTTATGACCCCTTGGCGGGCTTTACCGAAAAGCATACCCCTAAAGGGGAGTGAGGAGAGGAACACACGTGGCGGAAGAAAAGGGTAAACCCTCTACGGACGACCTCGCTGAGGCTCCTGTTGACATCAGCGAAAGCCACGATGAAGCCTCGGAGAACGTTACCACCGTTTGGTCTCCTGAGCCAACAGGTGCTGACGAAGTCTTGGCTGCTTCGGTGGATGAATGGATTGCTGGCGTGGATTTTGAATCAACAGCCGATGTTCCCATTCCAGAACGTCTTGTTGACCAGGTCATCGGTCAAGAGGCCGGTTCGGTCGTCATCAAAAAAGCCGCTGAACAACGCCGGCACATGATGATGATTGGAGACCCTGGAACTGGAAAATCCATGTTGGCTCGCTCAATGACGGATCTCTTGCCAAAAGACGCCTTAGAGGACGTTCTCGTTTACCCGAACGAAGACGACGAAAACGTCCCGAGAGTTCGAACCGTCCCAGCGGGTCGGGCAGAACGTATCGTCAAGGTCCAAAAGGAAGCCATTCGTCAACAACGGGAAAAATCGCAACGAATGTTGTTCATCGCCTTTGCCGCCATCGGCTTTCTGTTGCTTATTGCCGCTTTGCAATCCCAGGACTTGTTCACCCTGCTGTTCGGCGGTTTCCTTCTCGTCTTCGGGTACATGTTCATTCGAAGCAGGCTCGGAGCCGTTGACAACAGCCGCATTCCCAAAGTTTTGGTGAAACACGACACGAACGAACTCCCGCCGTTTGTTGATGCCACAGCGACACTCTCAGGCTCGCTGCTTGGCGATGTTCGCCACGACCCGTTCCAGTCCGGTGGCATGGAGACGCCGGCTCACGATCGGGTCGAACCCGGAGCCATTCACCGTGCTCACAAAGGTGTGCTGTACATAGACGAAATTAACCTCCTGCGTTTGGAAGAACAGCAAGCGTTGCTCACCGCCATGCAGGACCGAGCGTTCCCCATCTCCGGTCGTTCAGAACGCTCCTCAGGAGCCCTTACGAAAACCGAGGCCGTTCCCTGCGACTTTATTCTCATCGCCGCCGGAAACCTTGACGCCATCCAAGGGATGCACCCAGCGCTGCGCTCCCGTATTCGTGGATACGGCTACGAGGTGTACGTGAATTCGGAAATGCCCGACACCTCTCGAAACCGTCGCCGCCTCATTCGGTTCATTGCCCAAGAAGTTCTGCGAGACCTCGACACGGTGCGCGAGATTCCCCACTTCGACAAGAGCGCCGTGTCCATGATTCTGCGTGAGGCCCAACGACGGGCCGGGCGTCGCGGGAAACTCTCCCTGCGCCTGCGTGAGTTGGGCGGGTTGGTGCGCATCGCTGGCGATCTCGCTGTCGAAGCGGGTGCACCGTTCACGTCCGCTGAGCACGTGCTTGGCGCTCGCAACATCGCCAAACCGCTCGAGCAACAGGTTGCCGACAGAATGATTGAGCGACGCCAAGATTACGCCATGTTGGTCAACAGCGGCCAGCGCGTCGGCCGCGTCAACGGTCTCGCCGTCCTTGGGGCCAACTCAGGGCTTTCGGATTTCAGTGGCATCATGCTGCCAGTCGAAGCACTCGTCACGCCGTCGCAAGGCGGTGGGGGGAAGATTCACGCCACTGGCGGACTGTCCGACCTCGCCAAGGAAAGCGTCACCAACGTCAGCGCCGTCATCAAGAAACTCACGGGCAAGGACATTTCGGATTACGACATTCACATACAATTCGTTGATACCCACGGCGTCGACGGGGATTCGGCGTCCATCACCATCGCCACGGCCATCATCTCCGCTTTGGAGAACATTCCGATTCGGCAGGATTTGGCCATGACCGGGTCGCTTTCTGTCCGCGGTGAAGTCCTCCCTATCGGAGGGGTGACGGCAAAGATAGAAGCCGCTGCTCGCTCCGGTGTTAAGACCATCGTTGTACCTCGTGCAAACATGCAGGACGTGCTGCTTGACGACCGGTTTGAGAACATGGTGGAGGTTGTTGCGGTGGACACACTTGACGAAGTGATGCAGTATGCGCTCATCAAACACGAGCAAAAAGCCAGTTTGGTTGAGCGCCTTGAAGCCGTTATTGATCGCTTGACGCCTGAGGTTCAGAGCAAGATATCCTTGGTCTGAGAAAGCATACCCTTGGCTGGAAATAGGGGTGGGCTACTAAAAGCGGTGTTCTCTCCGTACCGGTGAGCAACATGTTGACATCACGGGAATCAACACAAGGCGCTCTTGTCGTCCTGTTCCTCGTGACCATGATCGACATGATTGGCTTCGGCATCATCATTCCCTTCCTCACCTACCTTGTTCAGGACCTTGCGGAAGGGCAGGATGCTGTCAGCATTGGCTTGTGGGTCGGCCTTCTGATGACGGCTTACTCTGCTGCACAATTTTTGTTTTCTCCGTTTTGGGGTTCGCTCTCCGACCGCATCGGTCGCCGTCCTGTGCTTATGATTGGGTTGGTTGGCAACACGGTGTTTTTCACGGCGTTCGGGTTCTCCAAAACCTTGCTTTTTGCTCTCGCCATGCGCTTCCTTGCCGGTGTCTTCAACGGCAACATCGCCGTGGCTCGCGCATACATCGGTGACGTCACCTCCCCGCAACAGTTGGCGACAAGAATGGGCCTCATCGGTGCTGCGTTTGGTCTTGGTTTTACCATCGGCCCGTTTATCGGCGGGGAATTCTCAAACCCTGCAGAGCGATGGGGATTCTTTGGGGGTACGATTTTTGACACCTATCCTTACCTCCTTCCCTGCGTGATTGCAAGCGCCCTGTCGGCTGGATCTTTGCTTCTCGCCGGACGCTACCTAACCGAATCCATTGATTTAGAAGAAGCCAAGAAATCTGCTGACGACCGACCTTGGCGTCAACAAATGGCCTCGATGGCCTCCAACTCGGTCAGCATGTTGCGGACCCGAAGCATCGGTGCGATGATATGGGTGTCCATGTTGTTCATTTTCGGTTTTACCGTGATGCATGCGGTGTTCATCTTGTACACGGAAATGGACCCTTCAGCCGGCGGCCTTGGCTTTTCGGAGCAGGACAACGGGCGTATTTTTGCCATGATTGGCCTCTTTGGAATTTTCACTCAGGCCGTGCTCATCGGCCCACTCACCCGGAAATACGGCACCCGTCGCCTGATACCCGTTTCGATTCTGCTGACGGGCATTGGATTGACGCTTATCCCTTACACGCAGGCCTCAAGAGCCTTGATTCACATGATTCTTGTCTGTTCTTTCGTGGCGATTGGCAACGGTCTGTTCCAGCCTTCGGCCAGCACCTACCTGACCAGGATTGCCAAGGATGAGGATTACGATCTCGGTATTGTCATGGGAGCTCAAGAATCCATGACGGCGTTCGCAAGAATCTTTGGCCCACTGAGTGGAGGCTTTGTTTGGGAGTTAACCGTCAACGGGGCGTACCCGTTTGATTACCACACGGCGTTTCATTTGTGTGGAATTTTGATGGTTATCTCCGCATTGTTGACGATGAGGCTTCCACAAATGAGCCCCTTACCTGAGGAAACAACGTCGGAATCACCCGCTGGGGTGTTTTGAAGACCCCAAGGGTGTTGGTTCCCTCATGGAGGGCGCTAAGTCGCAATGGACGAGTGAAAACTTCCGTCAGCGCCTCACCGGGCTTTCGCACGCTGCCGTGATCATGACGCTCGTCACGGTGTGGCTCATTCAGCTGGTCGATGTTCTACAGCCGCTCTTTATCGCCTTAGGGATATATTTCGTCTTGAAACCCGGAGCCGACTACCTTTCGGCCAAAGGTTTCCCCATCATGCTGTCCTACATCACGATGCTCATGCTGGCGATTTTGATCGTCGTCTCTGCCGGATTTTTCGCCTACCAGCAGGCCGACGCATTCTTGTCAAACGAAGAACGCATGGATAAGTACACCGAACTCCTTGACGAGCGATGGACCGATGTCAAGGGCATGCCTGTTATCGGTCAATCCATACTGGACGGCGGTGCCAGTGTCAACGGAACGTTGGACCAAGACCTCGCCGACATGGGCTTGTTGGAGGATGGATCGGGACTTTCAGACGCCATTAACGGTCTCTTGTCCGGTGTCGGTATGTTTCTTATCACCGGTTTGACGGTGCTGTTCTTTCTCCTGTTCATCATCTTCGAAGCGAGTTTGCTACCGGGTCGGATTGAGCGGGCTTACCCGGGGGGGGCGAGCGAACGCGTGCACATGATACGCGACCAAATTGAAGCCAGCGTCAACACTTACGTCGTTGTAAAAACAGGTGTCGGTTTCGGAACGGGGGTCTGTGCTGGTATCATTATGTTCTTTTTCGGTATCGACTTGTGGTTTACTTGGGCCCTCCTGACCTTCCTTTTGAATTATGTTCCCTACATTGGTTCGCTTCTTGCCACCATTCCACCGCTACTTCTCGGGTTCATCTTGCTTGATCCGTCGTTGCTGTTGTTGCTCACGACGTTGCTGCTAACGAATCAGCAGCTGTGGGGCAACGTCATTGAGACCAGATGGGCGGGACGAGCCCTTGACATATCGCCGGTGTTGCTTTTGGTTGTCACCGCCTTTTCGTTCTGGGTTTGGGGCATCGTCGGCATGATCTTGTCCATACCTCTCGTGGTGATTCTCAAGATTGTCCTCGAGAACATTGAGGCAACTCGACCGTTGGCTATCCTTCTCTCCGAGCGGGCGCCGACCCTAGAAGAGGCGTGGAGAGAAGCCATCAAAGACGGAAGAATCACGGCCTATGAGGAGCGCATGCTGACGGATTTGCAGGCGGTTCTCGGTTACACCGACGACCAGGTGAAACTCATTTCAGCACGCATCGCCTCAGAGTATGCCCTGCGAAGGGGGCGACTTAGCATCGACCAAATCAAGCTCATACGGGTCGGTATTGACCACATGCCGCTTCCAACAAAGTGGCGAAATCAGTTTGAAGAAATCGTCACTGAGGGGAAATTGAGCGTGATGGAACGGCTCTTCCTCGGCCGTTTGGTTTTTGCTCTCTCCGACGATGCAGAGGAAGAGTGAATCAGAGCACTTCGGTCAAAATGCGTTCAAGTTCGGTGTTGATGGTCAAGATCAACGTCCCAAATTCGGGTGGAATGTTTGGGTCCTCGTAGAGTTCTTCCAGTTTGGACTGCGCCATAGCGATGCGAACATCAAGTTTCTTGTTCTTGTTGAGCAACCAAT
>CACODE010000008.1 GCA_902625885.1 uncultured Candidatus Poseidoniales archaeon | reverse complement strand
GGTGTGAATTTGAACGAGCGAATGCCCCACCCTTCAAGGGTGTTCCCTGAGGACGACCAAGGCGTGGACCAGTCGCTGTTCGTGTCGGAGGGCTGGGCTCTGCAGAAAGCGCCACCGGTGCAAACAGGATTGAGGTCAAGGTTGGGGTAGCCGTAGATGCCTTGGTCGGAGTCAAGCGTGGCTGCGATACTAAAATTGGCAAAGATTTCGCCCATCGTTCGACCGAGGAGGCCCACCTGCCCTGCTTGAGGAGACAAAGCCAGGTTTTCGACGCCCTTGCCACCCGTGGCAGGGTCTTGCACGAGTTGACGGACGGCAGGTCCACCGCCCAAATGCTCAGCGAGGTACATCGTAAACATGTATCCAGCACCGTAATCGGCGATGCGCTGGTTCCACCAGCGCACGGATTGCTCGGGTGCGCCAGTCCATGCGTTGACGTGCCCGGTGAGTGTGGAATCAGCGCCAAAGCAGAGGTAAATCGCCACATCGGCGTTGCCCTCATCAATCCAGAGGTTTTCGTACGGGTCAAGAGCGTTGTGCAGCAAGTGTTCAAGTTCGTGGGCCAGGATGGATTTGCCCCATGCGAGCGTGATGTCGGCATAATCGACAAACACCGCTTCTCGAGAAGATGAGAAGGATGGTGCGAAGTAGCCACCCGTGTTGTAGGCGCCGTCGATATCGTAGATGACGATCTGCACCTGACAGTTGTTGTCCACATCCGGGGGTGCCAAGCCGCGGCCGTCCTGGTAGTCTTTGCCGTAGTACGTGGTCATGGTTGGATAGATGGTTGAATCCCATGTGCTGGCGAGGTTGTTGAGCACGGTGGAGGAAAGGGTTCTCCCGCTTTGAACCAAGAACGCCACCGAATTCGTTGTTTTTGCGACGTTGACCGAAATCGAGCCACCCGAAATCGGGACCGTCAAGGTGTCACCAACGGCGTGCGGTGTGCAAGCCCTTGCCGACGATCGCCCCATGGAAGGTTGTATCACCATGTCTTCGACACCCGGCCTGCCCTCGTCAATCCATGCTTGTCGCATGAATTGCGTTGCGGAAACAACCGGTTCATCTTCATGAATAAACAAATACTCACTTCCTGTACCGGGGTCAAAATCATCAAGATCGCCGATAACAACGCCCCCAGCGCTGTAGGGTTCGCTAACGGCAGTTCCGTCGTTGCTTTCAGCGGCCACGGAGAGCAAAAATGGAGCCGTGCTGGAAATCATCATCAGCATGATGAGTGCCAGGGCTGGATTGGAGCGTCGTTCCGACATATGAACACCGAGCAGAATCTAGGGAGAGGTTCCTCATTTACCGACCGGAAAGGAGGTATTTAAGAGTCCGTGGTGGAGGCATCACCATGCTTCAACAGGATGGGCGCCAATTTTCCTCCAAAGGAAAGCCAATTGTGTTGGTGTGCACGCTGCTTTTGGTGTGTTTTTCTACCTCCTCTGCGACACCCGGGTTCAAGGATTACGACGAACACGACCATTGCAGCAGCGTTGAACAGTTGCTCTTCAACGGCACAAAGGCGAATGAATCGGTCCGCTGGCAGGTGGATTTGGGCCCTCGTCTGCCCGGATCAAACGCCTCTGCGAACCTTCGAGAAAACATCACGCAAACGCTTGAAACAGCAGGCTACGAGATTTACGAGCGAACGCATCAACGGTACGACATGGAACTCACGAACCTTTTCGCTCGCTGGACACCAGAGCAGCGACTCGTTGAAGGTCGGCTGGTGCTCTCAGCTCATTACGATTCGAGGGATGTGGCCGACCAAGACACCAACGAAACAAACCGTTCTCTCCCTGTCCCCGGGGCCAACGATGCAGCCAGTGGTGTAGCGGTTTTGCTGGAACTTGCAAGACACATTCCGTCCATGAATTTGGGCCACGAAGTGGTTTTGTTTTTCAACGATGCCGAGGACCAGCAACCAGCCTACACACTCGGTGCCGAGGCTTGGGCGGAAAACCTGACTGAAGAGGATATTGAGGCCATTCATGCCTTTGTGTTGCTGGACATGATCGGCGATGCAGACCTCCAACTTCACAACGTGGAGCCAGGCAACGCCCGGCTCAAGACACGAATCGTGGAATTGGGCACTTCACTCGGCTTGGTCAACGGCTCGATGGATTGTTCAGGAAATCCGGGAAAAAACATCGTTCAGTACGACACGGTTGTCGGCGTGCTGGACGACCACGTTCACGCACACGAGTTGGGTATACCGGCCATCGATATCATGGACACCAGCTACGGCGAGCCGAAGCCTTACACGTTCGGGAGTTATTGGCACACGATGGAGGACACGCCGGACAAAGTGAGTGAAGAATCGCTTGCTCACGTCGGTCGCTTGGTTGAATTGGGTCTGCGCACAAATGCCTTTTTGGACATGCCAGACGAAGTCAACAACACGACGGATACAACAAACAACATAACTTCCACTCCGTCCGCGACCGCTGATACAACCGATGCCTCAACGAATTATCCCCTCTTGGTGGTACTCGGTTTGCTCTCCCTCGCCATCACCACCGCCGTTGTTTCAGCGAGGAAACGTTCCTGACCGACGCGGTGGGAAAACAAAGAGGTATTATCCGCGCACGAACTCGGGTAAACGGAGTGAGACCATGGCTGAGGACAGAGAGGAGCGCATGGAAGCCCTTCGCGCCCGAGTCAAAGCCAAAAAAGAAGCAGCGCTCAGTGGCGGTGTCATCGAGGAGGAATTGGTGGTCAGCACGACCAACCTTGACCAATCCGGTCAAACATCGGACTCTGCCCTGCTGACCAACGACTGGGAGGAACTCATCGATCTCGATGCGGATCGATGGAGGAACCTTGCAGCAGCGCTCATCTTCATTGGCAGCATCCTTGGCATGCTCAGTGGCGCGCTCATTCTGCAGGGAAACCCGTCAGAGCTGCTAAACGACATCTTTGCCGAGAGCGAAACCGTTGACGTCACCGGGAGTGCGTTGGAGGATGTCGACGGTCACGGCGTGGAAGGGGTTTTGGTCGAGTTGTTCGACGAAGATCGCATAAAACAAGACAACACCACGACAGACGAGTTTGGCTATTTTACCATTGAAAACGTCGTTCAAGAAGTCCACATCATCATCTTCTCAAAGGAAGGCTACGAGACGTTCGAATTGACGTTCTTGCCCGACAACGTGGGGTTGGATCCCGTCACCATGAAACCGGGTGAAGGCACGTACAGCGACAGCGACCTGCAATCAACAACCGGGTGGACGTTAGAAAGCGCCGTCGGGCTGTCGACCATCATCGGTGCGTTCACGCTGGCCACCGCTCTCCTCGGCGTTCAATCCGCCATTGAGATACGACGCGGGAAACATTACCGTCGAAGCCAATACCTCGCCGGAGGTGCCCTGTTCAGTCGTGGACTCATCATCGTGGGGCCGGCGCTCATCCTGTTTGGCATGATTGTGAACCTGTTTGCAAAAAATGACTTTGAAGACCAGCGAGATGATTGATCGTGTATTTGATCTCGGTGGAGGGCGGGGACGGTTCTGGCAAAGGCGAAGCGGCAAGAATTCTTGGCGAGTTGCTAAGCGAGTTCCCTTTTCCGGATGTGGTGATGACCCACGAACCTCGTCGACACAGCGAACTCGGCAAGTTAGCGCTTCAATCGGTGAAATTGGGCAACAAAACCCCGCTTGAGGAAGCGGGGCTTTTCGCAGCCGACCGTCTTGACCATTCGCACACCGTCATTCGCCCTCAACTGGCCAAAGGTTGCGTCGTGATTTCCGACAGAAACATCCACTCATCCCTCATCTACCAAGGCGTCGTTGGCGATTTGGGGGTGGAAAAAGTGGCCAGAATGAACGCAGCGGCGATGGTTCCCGACCTGGTTTTTTGGATCGATTGCGACCCAGAGAAGGCCATGAAGCGAATTAAATCAGGTACCCTCAGAATGACAAGTAAAAAGCAAGAATACTTTGAAACCCAAGAAATCCAAACATCGATTCGCAAAGGGTTTCACGATTTGTTCGCCGAAGGCACCAACCAACCCTCTCCGTTTGACCAATGTTGCGTGGTGGGTCCCATCATGAACGAGGGAGGCCTTGATGAGTTGAAAACCAAATTGCGTCAAGAACTTCGTCGTTTTTTCAATCGCAAACCGCTACCGCTAAATGTCGACAGGGACGAAGTGGACAGAAACCTACTCAACACCTTGGTGAAGGATGTCAAGAAACAGCGCCGCTTGCCCGGAGCGCCCCAAGAGCGGACAGCGATTCATGTTGGTTGGTTGGGTGGAAAATCACCTGCACAGTGGATGCATGAAGCCGAGGAAAATTGGCCATCAGCGTCCGCTCAGGAGCACGATGTGCCCGCTACGCCATTCTCTCACTCATGCTGGTCCATCTTGGGCACGCTTTCGCTGATGGTTGGTTCCAGTGAAGTCCCTCGCCTTCACGCTGCTCTTGGCCCGGTTCGTATGGTGACGCAAAGGCACACTCAGCGCCTCGTCAAGTGGCTCCTGTCGGAAAATTGGGTCCACAAACAGCAGAACCATACCCCATTTAGCGACGCTCAACTGTTCAAACTTCGCGACGAACGGCTTGGGTTTGCCCGTCTTACGCTCGCCATGTGGCCCCTCCGAAGCAATTTGGCCTCCTGGCGCAGAACGCACCCCGAAAAAGACTGGTCAGAGGCGATTCACGATATCTTTGCAGTTGACGAAGGTCGGTCCATACCCTCAACCTTGCAAAAGGCAGTGGCGGACATCCACGAACGCCTCGGTGTGCTCACGAGCGGTCACGATGGTTGCCCGATACCGACCGACGCCGCAGAGCTGGCCGTCTGGTGGTCCATGCAACCGCCAAATCACTCGGATTCTTGAGCCTCTTCCTTCGCAAGGGTGAACTTTGCATTACCCGGCAGAAGAACCTCTCCAGCACCACGGAAAGCCTCTGCTCGAGCAGAAAACATCGCACACAGGAGAACCCCGATACCAAAACCGAACGGTATACCGGTCAAGATTCGCTTGATGTTATTTGATTCGTAGCTGGTGAGCAGTTGAAGAAAACCGTCGAAGATCAACGGCAAACACAACAACAGGCCACACCCTAGCCAAAGCAGCGTTCGGCGGTTTTGTGCATAGACGTCGTGGAGCATTCTTTCCGGAAGCAGGGAGAGGCACGTGTCGCGCACCGTCCAGCGGTTCCAACCCCTGCGGGAAAACACGACACCACCGATGAAAAGCCCGCAAAAGATGCCAACATCTCGAGTGCATACAGGAAGTTGGTTGTTGTTTACTTCCCATGAACGTTCTGCTTTTTGATGGCAATTGACGTCGCCAAACCCGTAAATAATGGCGGCGTAGAAATTGACCTCGGACCATGCGAAGGCCGGACAGCACTTGCCGCTTTCGTTCTCTGGAACGGCGTTTTGATTTCCGTAAGAACCGAAACCGTCTTCGCTGTAGTAATCAATGGCGTTTGCCCTGCCTTCCAAAGGACCAACCGATCCGGCTTCAACCGTCATCGGTGCCAAAAAGAAAGACACAAGGAAAAAACCGCAAACGCCCATGACCCAACGGCCGACTTTAGCCTCTTTCATACGGTCCGGTAAACCGTTCCGTTCCATAATCAGAAGAAAGCGATGAAACACTTGATTGTTTTCCTGACGAACCAAGGCTTCAATTCCCTCGCCCACAAAGGCGAACCATGGCCGTGGAAGACCGACCCCGAATCGGGTTGAAAACAGGGCTGCAGGCAGGGGGTTTCATCGGTCTGTTTCTCGGCTTCTCTCTTGCCGTGGTTTCATCGCTCACCGACCCCGATGCGCTCAAACGACTCGTCCAACTCATGTGCATCACGCCGTTGGCCTGCGCCCTGTTGTTGGGTCCTTTTTTGGCCCTGAGAAGGGCGCCCGTCGTGTCCAACGTTGACCCTATCGATGAGCTACGGCGCAGGCTGGAGCCCTACAACGAGGGGCAAGGAAAGTGGCGCGTGTTGAGCCATGTTCGCAGTGATGGACGAACCGTACGCATCGATTTGCACAACTCCACCCAACCGCTTACCATCGTCGCCGCCACCTTAGAGCTCGCCGAAGAGCATCCGATTCGCTACATTGTAGGACGGGGCGAAACGAGGAGCAGGGACCCTCAGTTGCGGGGCACCGTTTTGGGTTATATCGAAGAGCACGTGGCCTTGAATCGACGCCGCAGAACCTCATCATCTGTTGAAGTCCTGCCTCCATCCGTCATCGAGCACATGGAAGCAACCCACCGCATGCACCGCCGTCTGTTCTATCTCCTGCCCATCATCCTGTTCTTTGCCTGGCTCGACATGCGCTGAAACCAACGCAACAGGCTATGAGGGAGAGGCTTGTGCATGAATCATGGCCAGCGATATCGGGCGAGCCATGGCCCGGCTCAAGCATCGGGACATCCGCACGAGGAGACGCGCTGTGCGTACCTTGTTTGAGCAAGACGACCCAACGGTTCTTGAGGCCTTCAAACCCCTGTTGGATGACAAAGATCCGTGGTTTGTCTCCAAGGCCCTAGATGCCTATAGAATGTGGGGAATAACGGCTGGTGTTGAAGCCGTTGCAACCTTGCTTCGCCACAAGAACTTGGACGTTCGCAGAGCGGGCGCCAACCTTCTGATACCGCTTGGCCAACCTGGCAAATCTCTGGCTTTCGAAGCATTGACCGACACCGACGCTGTGGTGCAAAAAAAAGCAGCCAAGGCCCTGCTGATGTTCGACGATGACGAAGTGGTCGAGCGCCTGATACAGCATCAAAACGACACCGTCCGAATGACCGGCATGCAACACCCCACCATTGGAGGAGGCGCCCTTCTCGTGGGTTTGAACGATCCTCATGCAGGTGTTCGTGAGGCTGCGCTTGAAGGCGTGCTCAAACACGATGTTCCTGTTGACATGGAGGCGTTGATGCCTTTTTTGAAGCGCCGCCAGCAAACGGTAAAAATTCTCATATGGGTGGCAAAAAACGAGCCCGACCGTTTGCAAGAACTCACCGCTCAACTCCAGAAAAAAGACATGAAGGAACTCAGCGATTACCTCCGTGAAGAGGTCATGGACAGCAACGATCCTTTGCTTGTTCACCTCCTCGAGGCTGGCATGCTGGAGCCTGTTGCCCGTTGGGTGATAAGGCTGGGCGCTTCTGAAGATGTTCTGCGATGGAACCTCATCAACGATAGTCGGCTTAACGTCATTGAGCGAAGCAAACTCTTGGAGCGATTGATCGGGCGAGCGGATGAGCCCGAGATCATCGAAAGAGCAAAACGCTTGCTTGAGATAACGGACGAAGAACTGCTCAAGGTGGCGTGCGAGAACCTATCAACCGCCGCATCTGAACTGGACTCATGAGCCAGTCGTCCTCCGGTTTGTGCTTTTTCGCTGACGCCCTGAACGGCTCGCAACATCACCTGCATGCAGGTCTTGATGTCCAAGGACCTTTCACGTCAACACAAGTCGTCTTCAGGTTTCCTCGCTGGGTTCCAGGCTCGTACTTTCTACGAGAACCCATCCAGCACATGTTTGATTTCTCGGCAAAAGACGAAAACGGCGCAGATTTGAAATGGAAACGCGTGGGCGTCGATGGCATATCGGTCCGCTTGAAAAAAACGTCAACAATGCTCTCGATACGGTACACCCTGTTGGCTCGTGAACTCACGGTGCGGTCGAACCACCTTGACGATACGCACCTTCACTTGATGCCGCCCTTTACATGGTTCTGGCCTGAGCGAGGCGTTTCAGCGGACCGATTGGAAATGACGCACCAGGTGCAAATCACGTCGCCGGCCACCTGGACACCCGCAACCCAGCTTGACCTTCTTGAAGAAAAAAGCCTTGACGGTGGGGACAGGTGTTGGACGTTTTCGACCACCGGTCGGGACATGCTGCTTGACAGCATCATCGAAGTGAACCCAAACCCGTGCATTTCGCACGAGATCGAGGGCCGCATGCACCATCTGAAGTGGTGGGACAGCGGCGGGCATCAACCCGATCCCGAACGTTTGCAGGCCTTCCAAGATGACATTGAGCGAATCGCCAGAGAACATTTCGCCCTTTTTGGAGTGCCGGATTGGCCGGATTACACCACCGTCCTTCACCTCACGGACACCGGCCGTGGCGGATTGGAACACATGAATTCCCAAACCTCGATGATGCCGCGCTCGTGTTTGTTTCCAGACCACCCTGATGAATACAGGGACCTTGTAAGCCTGTTTTCGCACGAGTACCTTCACCAGTGGAACGTCAAACGGCTTCGGCCGAAATCCTTTCTCAACTATGATTTACAGTCCGAGACCCACACCGATTTGCTCTGGTGGTTTGAAGGAGCCACATCGTGGCTAGGAGACATGATTTGTGTGCGATCGGGCGCTTGGAGCGAGGAGGATTGGCGGCTGGATTTTGAGCGCAAGATGAAACGCCACACCGCCAACAACGGTATGCTTCGAGAATCACTCGCAGAATCGAGCCACGATGCGTGGATACACCTCTATAGAAGCGGCCCATACACAAGAGAGAATCAAATATCGTATTACCTCGAAGGCGAATTGGCCCTGATGTGCCTGGACACGGAAATGCGGAGAAGAAACGACCACACATTCGGCGCATGCGACCTGATGGCGGAACTGGTGAGGAAATACGCCATTCATTCCGATGAAGCGGAGCAACTCGGTGTTGATTACAAGGACATAAGGGACACGTTGAAGACATGCCCAGGCGGTTCATCCATGGGTCCCTATCTTGACCGATTGGTCCGCCATCGGAACCTTCCAAACATTCAGCGTGCCCTCTCAACCTTTCGCCTGAAACTCGTCCCCCACGCCTCGGATAAAGAAGGGAAAGGGTGGTTGGGTGTCGGCCTGAAGGAAGCCTCAGGCCGCGTTAAAATCACCACGTATCATGCTGGTTCGCCGCTGAGGACGCTCTCTCAGGTTGGCGACGAACTGCTCGCTGTTGACGGTGTGCGGGTCAAATCCGTCAATCACCTCAAGAAACTCATTGCTGGACGCACCGGTCAAGAGATCAAACTCGACATAACGCACGAAGGGATATTGAACACCGTCTCGCTTGTGCTGCCGCCCTCTCCTCAGCACGGTGTTTCGCTCAAAGGCAAAGGAAACGAGCGCTGGAAAGCCTGGCTCAAGACCCGTCAGGACCGTTGAACGGTGGATGCTTCATCAGGGTCTCCAACGGCACATAGATCGGCGGTGTCTCTTCGGGGAGCGAGTGACGGCTTGTTTTTGGCGGGTAAAGTTGACCTGACAGGGCCATGTCGATCACATCTTGCTTCTCAAGAGACGATCGACCGCAACCTGGCCAGACGCCAAGTTCAATGGCATCGTTCGAGAGGTAATCCACGCATATGGCCGGCACGCGCTTAAGCGAAAGAACGGTGGCGATTGAGTGTCGGTGGTGCCCGTCGAGGATAGCTCCGGTCTTTCGGTCAACGATGAGAGGTTTGGTGTAGCCTCCCCACCGCTTTGTCATGTCCAAAAGTCGATCGCGGTTTTTTTCTTTAATCTCTTCGTGGGGCTTGAGCCACGATAACGGCACCAGTTGGACGTCCTCTTCTCTCCACGACATTGACCACTCCTGCGGCAACCGTCACATAATGCTTTTTCACAAAGAGCGCACGGCAACAACAGGAGGCGTCAATCATGTCGAGCACCAAAAATCTGACGCCGGGCCTTGAAGCCGACATGGCAGGGAACCCGTGCCCACCGATGCTTCTTCGGTGGCTCGGCACGCTTCCAAACGACTTGCTGACCGTCCTGCAGACCCTGGCCAACGATGGCGCTGGTGCTTGGCTGGTCGGTGGGTGCGTGAGGGATGCGTGGCTTGGCGATCCCTCATCAGACATCGATGTGTGCACGACGTGCCCGCCCGATCGTATGCTCACTTTGTTCGGTGAGAAGGCCATTCCAACCGGCGTTGATTACGGGACGGTGACGGTCAAAGGAGAAGGCAGGCACTACGAGGTGACAACCCTGAGAACGGAATCAATGTACAGGGACGGCAGGCGACCAGAGCACGTCCAGTGGGGATCGTCACTTCGCGAGGATCTCAGTCGTCGAGATTTCACCTTCAACAGCATGGCCGTTGACGTGGCTCGCCAGCTTCTCTACGACCCGTTTCAAGGAGCGATTGACCTCCGCCATCGAACCGTCCGTGCCGTCGGAGATGCGAGGTTGCGATGCGAAGAGGATGCTCTCCGAATCCTGCGAGCGTACAGGTTCCTGCGCAGGGATGGCGGCGCTCTGTGGCGTATGGAACCCTCGCTCGCTTCAGCCGTTTCAGAGCACGGCCTTCGGTTGACCTTGGTTGCCATAGAACGCCGATGGATGGAGATGCGAAAAATACTGGAGGGTGACCGCCCCGGAGAAATTCTTGGGCGCATGCAGGAGCAGGGCGTGCTTCGTCATGTTTTTGAGGACATGACGGTGTTCAACGAGGCGCTTTTCAAGTTGCTTGACGAGAATGAACTCAACGACCTCTTGCTGCACCAAAGGTTGGCGTTGCTTACGATAGAACATCCAACGAAAGGGGTCGTTCATCAACTTCAACGTCTGCGAACGTCGAGGGAACTGCAACGAAAGACAGCGGTTTTTCATGAGCAACTGGGTCATTTGCCCACCGATGTTGCGAGCGAAATGCGCGTGTTTCATCACGTCATGAGAAAGGACGCAGGCGCACACCTTTCCATCCAAAAAGCGATGCATAATCGTGCAGTCAATGTCCACACCGGTCTCAAAGTAGGCGGCCATGAAATCGACGCACTGCTTAGGTTATGGCAAGACCTGAAGGACGGTGAAGGTCACCGAGCATGCCTTGTCGACGGGCATTGGATCATGGCCCGCACCGGCGACATTGAGGGCGTGAGGTTGGGCCGACTCAAGCAGTGGCTTCATCGAATACAAATTGAAGAAAGCATCAATGAGCCCGCAGCGATGGAAGCGGTCTTGAGTCGGCTGCCGTACGAACACGGCGCTCACGAAGACTGGCCTCAACCCGTGTTTCCCTGATTCGTCGGCATCAATTTGATGGGGATGAAGGCCTTGGGAGGTTCATGGCGACCATTGAACTGCCGGAAAAACAGGTGTTTGACCAGAGGGTGCAAGACCTGCAGGCTCGCATCGACGGCATCACGCAGGGCAACACCATGGCGATGTTGCTGAACAACAATTTCAAGAAATGGTTGAGCAAATCTTCCATGTCACCCATTAAACTGACAAAGGAACTTGATGCCAACGAAGACGGCATTATTTCGGGCGATGAATTTGGCAATTTGCTCGGCAGAATGACCGGCGAAAGGCCGCCGGAATGGGTTGTTGAACTCGTGTTTTCTTTTGTCGACGCCGATGCAAAAAGAGGGATGCCGCTTGACGACTGGATGGCGTTCCTTGCCGCCAGCGGCCTGGTTATCCCCGACGAATTGTTTCAACAAAAAATCGAGGTAACCGGCACGGTGGCTGTGCTGGAAAACGAAGTTGAGGCTGGCTCACCGTTTTCCGTAACCGTTTCGTTCAACACCGATGTTGACGCTTACCAAATCGTGATCACGGACCGAGACAGCAACCAAGTCGCTCTGACCCAAGACGTTGCTGCGACCGACATGGACCGACCGAATTTTGACGAATTTGAACTCACAATCCCCAACGAGGGCAACTACGTTTTGCAGCTGATTCATCTTGGGGCCCGGCTGGATACACACGACATCTCGGTTCTGCCGCAAATAGAAGAAATCGCCGAGGTGAACGAACCATCGCCCATCGAGGTCGTGGAGCAGGAAGCCGTGGAAGAAGAAATAGAGACCGTGGATGGGATTGAAGGTTTTATTCAAACCTTGGAGGCGGCGAAGTTGAGAAGCGAAGCCCAAGGCCTCATGGCTGATGCACCCGCCTTCATCGTTAGTTCAACCGTCAGCTCGGTTTCCCGTACATTGCTCGGCACGGGCTTGTACAGGAACGGATACACACTGCACTGCACGGCCGAGGAGGGCTATTCCTTCCGAGTTATGCTAAAACCGTGCGAACAACCACCCGCTGCCGGAGACAGGTTTGACGGGGGTGTTTTGATGCACGACTGGGATGTCGCCCTCAAACAGGCCATTTGCTTGGAAGCGTAATCACTTCAACGCTCGAGCGATCACGATTCGCTGAACCTCTTGCGTGCCTTCGTAAATTTGCGTGATTTTAGCATCTCGGAAGAAGCGTTCGACGGGGAATTCCTTCGTGTAGCCATAGCCACCAAGGACCTGTATCGCCCGCTCCGAGACCCACATCGCTGTGTCGCCAGCGAAAAGCTTGGCCATGCTTGCTTCCTTTGAGTGACGCTGACCATCGGCGTGGTAGTGCTGTTCTTTGGTCCAAGCGGCTTTGTAAACCAACAAACGAGCGGCTTCAATCTGTGTAGCCATGTCGGCAAGGTAGGCCATGATCATCTGATGGAAAGCAATGGGTTTGCCAAAGGCTTCCCGCTCGTGGGCGTATTTGAGGGCGGATTCATACGCACCCTGGGCGATGCCGAGAGCCTGCGCAGCGATGCCGATACGGCTGTTGTCCAGGGCGTTCATAGCGATAGGGAAACCGTTGCCGACCCCTTTCAAGATGTTCTCAACAGGCACCTTGCAGTTGTTCAGAACGAGGGTGCAGGTGTCGGAGGAGCGAATGCCGAGTTTGTCTTCCTTCTTCCCGACCGAGAAGCCTTCGTAATCGGCATCGACAATGAAGGCCGTGGTGCCACCGTGTTTCTTGACGCCGTAGTCGGGATGGTCAACGTCCTTTGCGAACAGGACAAGAATTTGAGCCTGCGCACCGTTGGTCACCCACATCTTCTCGCCGTTCAGGAGGTAGTGCTTTCCATCTTCGGAAAGTTTCGCCTTGCACGTCATGGCGGCCGCATCCGTACCGGCTCCGGCTTCTGAGAGTGAGTAGGCACCTACTTCGCCGGCTGCGAGCCTGGGAAGCCATGCTTTTTTCTGCTGCTCGTCCCCGTGGAGAGCAATCGTCATCGAGCAGAGCCCAACATGGACACAGTACATTACGGCGAAGGAGGGGTCAACCCGGGCAAGTTCCTCAACGATGATGGCTTCGGAAACATCGTCAATGGGAGAACCACCATACGCTTCGGGAATAGTGACCCCGTGGAGACCGTATTCGAGGAACGCTTGCCATTCCTCTGCAGGCGGGATTTGGTTCTGATCTCGGTGCTCCACCGTCGGCGCAAGCACCGTTTCTGCGAATTCTCTCACCAGTTCACGAATCATTTGCTGTTCATCGCTTTCTCCAAAGTTCACGCCGCCACCAATACTCCCAACATGGGGTGTTTCTTAATCCGTTTGTTCTGTCGGAAAACGGATTGACCCTCACTCTTCATATACCACCTGTGAAAGGCGCGATACGAGGCGAACAATGTGGATGACGATATCATTGAATTCGTGATTGCCCAAGACAGGAAATACTCGATGGAGCACCTTTGGTTCCAGCAGAAAGACCAGAAATTGATGATTGGCGTCAGCGAGTTTCTTCGCGTGGAAATAGGCGACGTCTTGCGGGTTATTCTCCCGCAAGCCGAAACCGAAGTTGACGAGGGCGGCAGCCTGTTCTCTCTGTGGACCGCCGATGAGAAAATCTCCTTGACTTCGCCGTTCTCGGGGGTTATCTCTGACGTCAACGGAGAAGTGGAAATCAGTCCAGACCTGGTCAACGATTCTGCCTACAACGACGGGTGGATTATCCTGCTTGAGCCCCACGAACTCCAGTTGAATCCTGACGATAAGCAGCTTCTTGAGAATTTGATGGAACACAACGAATACGTCGAATACCTCGCCGAACTTTGACGAGTTCTGCCTGAGGCCGCCAAACGGTCCTCAACGATGATTAACTCAAGCGCTGACCCGCTGGCATGGCCGACGCCATGGAAAACCTGCGCCAGAGCCTAAAATCGGCGCCCGTTATCTGGAAGGGGGATTATCCGTATTTCATTCACCCCATCACCGACGGCGTTCCTCGGATGCATCCAGAGGTCCTTGAATCGATCATCGAGCTTGTCGTTCAGCGAATCGACTGGAGCGAAGTCGACCTTCTCCTCGGCATTGAAGCCATGGGCCTACCGCTTTCGGCTCCTGTCAGCATATCGACCGGGTTGCCGTTGGTTGTGGCAAGAAAGCGTGCTTACGGCTTGGAAGGGGAAGTAAAAATCGACCAATCCACCGGCTACTCAAAAGGATCCATGTACCTTAATAATCTCAAAGAAGGCGAACGTGTGGCCATCGTTGACGACGTGCTTTCCACCGGGGGTACCGCGGAAGCGGTGATAGAGGGCGTGCACAGAGCAAAGGCGAGGGTGACCAACGTGCTGGCCGTTGTCGAAAAAGGCGAAGGGCTCGAACGGCTCCAAGGTCTCTATCCTGACATACGCATTCAATCCCTGGTGAAGTTGGAAATGGACGGGGAGAGCATCGTCCTGCTGGATGGGTAAACTGTTCCCGAATTCAATGGGTGGATTCATCAAGGAGAGGCCGGACGGGGGACCACGGGGACCAGTGTGACAAGCGCAGCGTGCAGGTGGTGAAACGGTGGATTTGGGCAGGCACGATTTCAAACTGGACGAACTGGTCGAGCGAATCAAAGCCAACGACCTCAAGCTGGTCGCCCTCCAAGTTCCAGAAGGGCTGAAAATGCAAGCGTTGGAAATGATGGACGAAATTGAAACGGCGACCTCCGCCAGGGTCGTTCTTTCCGCTGACCCGTGCTACGGTGCCTGCGACCTCGTGCACGACAAGATGCAAAACATTGGTGTGGAACTTGTCGCCCACATGGGCCACTCTCAGATGAACATCGATTCCGGAATGCCCACCGAATTCATCCCCGTCACCTACTACGGGAATCCAGAAATCGCTCCGGTTCTCCCGTACCTCCACGCTCACCGAGAAATCGCCAGAAGCCGCATGAACGACGCCTCGGGACCTGTTCTTTCGGAACTTGAAGCGCTGGACCGGTTCGAAGACATGGTCGGAAGGGTTGCACCCCTCACGGACACGAAACTCGGCCTGGTGGGCAGCATTCAGCACCTGCACTTGCTGCCGACCTTCAAGAAACATTTTGAAGAAGCCGGCTTTGATGTCACCATTCCTATCGGTGGGGCACGGCTTTCTTTCCCCGGGCAAGTCCTCGGTTGCAACTACTCCGGCGACGACCCAACGGTTGGGCACTACGTGTTCCTCGGTAGCGGAGATTTCCACCCGATTGGGCTGGTCCTGCATACGGGCAAGCCTTTGGCGATGTTGGACCCCTATTCCGGGGAAGCCAGAGAGATGGGAAGGGAACGCATTGAGAGAATATTGAGGCAGCGGTCAGGTTTGATTATGTCGTCGATGGACAAGGACAGGTTCGGTATACTGATCGGAGCAAAACCGGGTCAAATGCGACGAAACCTTGCTTTGAGAATGAAAAGAAAGCTCGAAAAGAAGGGGAAAAAAGGCTTCCTTCTGGCCATGGAGCACGTCGGACCCGAACTGATCGACTTCTACCCTGTCGACGTGTTCGTCAACACCGCTTGCCCGCGAATCGCCATTGACGACGCTGTGAAGTACGCCAAACCAATGATCACGCCTTACGAGCTTCAGGTCGTTCTGGGCGAGAAGAAGTGGGAGAACGGTTACAAGTTCGACCAAATCCATTGAAGCCACCGCTTTCCGTTCAAGAAAGCCCTTGCTGTGTTTGGTCATAGGACCACATCTTTTAGAACGGTTGACATCAGCATTCACTTGATATGACAGGGTATCTGGACCGGATTGGCGCTGGCTTCATCATCGCTCACCCAGAGAGGTTGGACTTTGACTATGTGCCGGAAACATTGGTCGGTCGCGAAAGCATTCAGCACGAACTCGCCTCAAAATTCTCCAACATCGCCTCCCCGGAAGGCGCCGCTCGTGCAGTGATTACAGGACCGGTGGGAAGCGGGAAAACGGTGCTCGCCAAGACCTTCTGCCGGGATTTGCAGCGTCACCTTTCCGGCAAACGGGAACTCAAGATTGCGCACGTGAACTGCCGCAACGCATCAACCAGCATGCGGGTCGCTCAGCGCATCCTCCACCTCTTTGACCCGGGCCATCCTGACCGAGGGCTTTCGCTTGGTGAGATGCTTCTCAGTCTGCGAAAAATGCTGCGCAGAACCTCAACGCACCTCATCGTCGTGCTCGACGAAGTGGACCACATGCTGCGGCGTTCTGGAGATGAGTTGCTGTACCAACTGCTCCGTATCGACGAAGATCAGGACGGTACTGGGACCCTCTCGCTCATCCTCATCAGCCAGGAACAGGTTTTGGACGTCTTGGAAACAGCCGTGCTGTCGAAGTTTGGCCAATCCAACCACCTTCGTATCCCGTCTTACACCGTCGACGGCTTGGAGGCCATCGCCCGCCAGCGAGCCGAACTGGCGCTAGTTCCCGGTACGTGGACCGACGCTACGGTTCGTTTGTTGGCAGAAAGAGCCGCATCGGGTGGCGATGCGCGACGCGTCATCGAGTACCTTAGTGCCGCCGCCGAGCGCTGCGAATTTCGGCAGGACGGGCACGGTGAGCGATCCATCACCATCGAAGACATTCATGCCATGAGCGACAACGTTGCTTTGGACACCGCAAGCCGCCTTGAGGTTGTCGACGATCTTCTTCCTCAAGGCATGCTCGTTTTGTTGGCCATCTGTCGTCGCCTTCGCACCGAAGAAACCATGACGATGGGCGATGTTGAACGACTGTATGCCGTCGTTTGCGAGGAGTATGAACAGAAGCCGAAAAGCCACACAACGTTGTGGAAATATGCGAAACAAATTGAACGCGAAGGCATCATCGCCACACGAGTGGCGACCGTTCCCGGCGGACGGGGGAGAACGACGCACCTGAGCATGCCACACTTCCTGCCTGCAGACATCGCCAGCCGCCTTGAATTGCTTCTACCAAAGCGACTTCGTCGTTCTTGACGGCTGAAACAGAGACGATGGGGCTAAATACGGGTCATTTGTCGGACAAATCCCTAGAGGTGTTCTCATGGCAGGAAACGATGCTGAATTCATTGCGGTGGTCAACGATACCGACGCCAGTTTCAATCACACGGACAAGAGCGGTAAATCGAGAACCGGCGGCAAGGCCTACTCCCTCAAAATCACCGGAAACAACCACGCTCAAATGCTGGGCAAGCGAATTGGTGATGTCGTGGACGGGCTCTTTGTGGGCGAGGGCGACAAGACCCTCAACGGCTACAAACTCGAAATCACGGGCGGTTCTGACAAGACAGGAACGCCCATGCGTCGAGACCTAGAGGGCGGAAACCGCCAATCCATCCTGGTCACTCAATCCACTGGATACAAGGGTGAAGTCATCGTTCACAAGAAGAAAGGAGGCGACAAGAAGCGTTTCCGATACAAACCCGACGGCCTTCGAAAGCGACGGAATTTCCGCGGGAACACCATCACGCAAGACACGCGACAAATCAATCTAAAAGTGGTCGAATCCGGCAAAAAGCCCCTCGCCACCATCCTCGGGGCCGAGGGCGAGGAAGCATCGGAGTGAAACCCGAGAGGGCCATCGGAGAACATAGGAAGTGGGAAGCATGGCACGAAAGCTTCCCGCCCAACCAGAGGTCAACATCGGTCTTGTTGGACACGTTGACCACGGAAAGACAACGCTCACGCAAGCCCTCTCCGGTATCTGGACCGACACGCACTCGGAAGAACGAAAGCGTGGAATTTCCATCAAACTGGGCTATGCCGACACGGCGTTCTACAAAGACGACGAGGGGACGTATTACGCCACGGGCAAACGCCCTGATGGCGGTGAGGATGTCGCCTCGGAACTCGAACGTGTCGTTTCTTTCGTGGATGCTCCAGGCCACGAGACGCTGATGGCGATCATGATCACCGGCGCCTCCATCATGGACGGTGCGATGTTGATGGTGGCGGCCAACGACACGTGCCCACAACCGCAAACTCGGGAACACCTCATGGCGTTGGAAATCGCCGGCATTGAAAACATCGTTATCGTTCAGAACAAGATCGATTTGGTGTCAAAGGAGAGGGCCATGGAGTCTCATGCTGAAATCAAGGACTTTCTCAAGGGCACGATCGCTGAAAACGCCCCAATCATACCCGTCTCTGCGCACCACGACGTGAATCTGGACGTGCTCATTCAAGCCATCCAATCCACCATTCCGACACCCGATCGTTCCGAGGACAAACGCTCCATCATGCACGTGGCTCGCTCTTTCGACATCAACCGCCCCGGAACAAGGCCGTCGAAGCTTCGCGGTGGCGTGATCGGTGGAAGCATTGTCGAAGGGGAATTCTCCGAAGGTGATGAAATCATCATCGGTCCCGGTCGAAAAATTGAGAAGGGAAACAAATCAACCTGGGAACCCATCGAAGCCGTGGTATCAAGCATGCAAGGCGGTGGCCTTACCCTTGACACGATGCACGCCGGTGGTCTCTGCGGGATGGCCACCTTCCTCGATCCGTCAATCACCACGGCCGACAACCTTTCCGGCCAAGTGGTGGCCAGAAAGGGCGACCTCCCGGAAGTGCACACCAGCGTGTCCATCAATGTCCATCTCATGTCGCACATGGTTGCCGGTGACGACGCTTCACCAGAAAAAATTCAACCCTTGAGAAACAACGAGATGCTCATGCTCAACGTCGCCACCGCCACATCTGTTGGCGTCACCCGAAACGCTGAGAAAACCAAGACTGACCTCGATTTACGTCTCCCAATTTGCGCTGACAAAGGCCAACGAATTTCGCTCTCCCGCCGTGTTGGTTCAAGATGGCGCCTCATTGGATACGGCACCATCGTCTGAGGGGAATTCGATGCAGCACGTGCTTATCGATGCGTGCGGATGGGTGGCATGTATTGACGCCAACCTCAACACGGAACGGGAATTGGAAGCTCTCCTCGGTCCGTGCGTTTGGGTCTTGTTGGAGAGTGTAGAGAAGGAACTTGAACGGTTGGAAGCCAACCGAAAGAAGAGCAAACCGCTCCTTCTCGACCTGTTGAGGGCAAAATCCGTCACCAACCGGAGGTTCAACAGCAAACATGCGGACGACGACCTGTTTCGATGCGCACTTGACAACCAGTGGGCGACCCTGACGGTCGACACAGCACTGAAGCGTCGGCTCTATGAAGCCAATTTGCGAATTGTTGAGGTCAGGCAAAACAGCCACCTCTACCTTGTCGATTCTCTATAGAGCCGTCAAGGTAGCGTGAAAAGAACGTCGTCTTCGTGCCCGTTTAGCCAACCAATTTTCACACCTGCATCAATCCATGCGTGTGCGTAATTGATGGCCCCAAACGAACGAACAAGATCCCCGTTTTCAAGGAAATACTGAGCATCAGCAGCGTAATCGTCTGCCATTCGCAACATGGTGTTGAGCTGCCCTTCCTCTGGTGAACCCTCTTCCACCAGGGGTGTTGCTTTTTTTCTTGCACGTCGTGTGATGTCCAGATAAGAAGCAACACGTTCAACGGTCAGCGTGGTCAATTCAGGATTCACTCTCCACCCTCCTTTTGCCTCACCAACAGGCGGCGAGCGTCTTCTGTCCGACCGAGCGCCTCGTAGAGTTCAATGGCGAGCGATAATTTCCCAAGGTCTTCGGCTTCCTGAGCCCGCAGAAACATCTGACGACGCTCTTCCCAATTTCTGGCCATGGCTGCCTCCGCAGCCGCTTTGTAGCGGCCTTCCCGTTCAGCGTCGGCGAGGTGGGGTGCCGTCCATCTTCGTACCAAGCCCTCTCGGGTCGCTGTGGCCATCGCATCCGGAGTGCAAAGGACAATCAAATCACCGAGGTTCATGCTTTGGGTCAGCGCCGTCTGTTCGCTCTCTTCGGGTGTTCGCTCGGTCATGGATACAAGATGACCTTCGATACCCAGAACCCACCAACCGTCGCCGCTTCGAACGGCGTTCATGGGCTCCATGCTGTCGCTTTCAAGTCGGTTGAGCATGTCCCAACCGAACGGGTGCGGAACACCCTCCCAGAGAGCGCCGTCGCTGCTTTGTAGCAACAACCGTCCTTCTTCCAGGTTCGAACACCAACTCCACGACCGGTCTTCCAGTTTCCGCTTTCGATCGTCGCCCGTCAAACGACCGCACCACAACAGGCCGCTGGGGTCCTGCCAGAGGAGGTGTTCTCTGTCAAGCCAACCAATGAGTCGGCGAACGGGACCGCTGTCAACGCGACGGATGCCCCTACCGTGTTGCGAGAAAAGATGTATTTCGCCTCGCCTGCCGGCCAGTGCCCAACCGCCACCCGGCCGTGAGCAGAGATCGCTGAAGCCACCAGGTGCACTGCGCCCTTCGTTAACCATGCTGCCGTCTGCCGTGTTCATCAGATAGAAACCATGGGCAGCCAGAAGGCCGATGGTTCCATGCGATGCTTTTGCTGCATGCACTTTGAACGGCACCTCCACGTCCCAGCGAACTTTTCCATTGGCCTCTAGCAATTGCAGTTGAAGACCTGAACTCACCAAAATACCCCCTTCTACCGCTGCTATCGTGGCGATTCTGGCATCGGCTTGCCAGGACCACGCAATGTTCCAGGTCATACTACCTCACCTCCAGTGATGGCCCCCCAGGCTATCAGTTGGGCTCTTGCGGCCTGAGTAAGTGAATACTTTCTTTTCTTTCCGACCCTCCTTACCTGAAGAATACCGTTTTTGAGAAGTCGGTTACTGATCTGGGATAAACGGGCCCGTTTGATGCTAAGATGGTCGAGCATACTCTCGTCCGACGGGGAGAAATGGCGCAGGTGAGCCACCGAAATGACGTAGCTTTCAGAGGGGTTCAAGGAACTTAGGGCGATTTTGTTCAACGCAAAGGATTCGTTCTTGCCCGGCCGCTCATGATAACGCTCCCGGAAAAAGGCCAACAACCCAGCGTGATGAGAGGGCGAGGGCGCTGGGCTCTGAAGCAACGCCAACAGCTGGGAGAGTGTGTCTTTGACCGATGCATCGGTGATCGCGCTAAACGGTGTTGTCGGGTCTGGACCGATACCGATTGCGTGGTCCTCTTCGAACGGGGCTGGTGAATCCTCCACAAAGCCGACCTCGTCGTGCAACAACACCGAAGATTCAGCGTCCGGCACGCTTGCCGTTTCGTCGATGGTGTTCACGGGTTCGTTCACCCAATACTGATACTCGTCTGCGTCGTCAACCAGCTCGTGGCTGTTCGTGCTCGTTGGCTCCTTCACGGGGTCGCTCGCCAATTTCGCATCCTTGTTCCGGCGGGCCAGGTTTCCAAATGTGCCTTCTACCGGCGCATAGGAGCTCCCTAAAGTGGCGCTTGCGTCAATGATGGGGGTATCGAACGGCGTCGGATGGAGCGGTTCATCGTTTTCTTTGGCCTCTTCCAGTTCTCCAAAGTCAAGGTCGAAGCCCATGGCTGGTTCGTCTTGCGGCACAGTGGCTCGCGTTTTTTGTTCTATGTTGTCGCGATGTTGCCAAGGCGTCGAGGCGTCAATCACCTCGCCGGTCAGTGCATGGTCTTCATGCGCTTCTTCACCCAGTTTGGTTGCAACGGGTTCAGCGGCACTGAAACCAGGTTCTTCCGGCGCCCCCATCAAACGACGGAGCGATTCGGGCTCGTCTCGAGGTTGTATCTTCGCCGATGAATCAAGGTAGGGCGCGGACGGTTCGTTGGATTGTCGCATGCGGATAACGTCCACGGCATCCCGCAAGATGGTGATAACGGAGGCCGGATAACCGTCGCACTCCTCGAGAATCTTGGTAGCGTCGGCCATGGAAAATTCGCTGTCCATAACGCCTATCGACGCCAACCGTTGACGAACCAAGCCAACCACGTCCCCAGCGGTAAACGGCGACAAGCGGTAGGTTTCGAAGGCGTCAATCACCGTCGACGGGAGTTGATGCCGTTCCTTGACATCGCAGACCAGCACCAACAGGGCATTCAGCCGTTCAAGCGAAGAGTGTGCATCTCGAAGCGCAACATCGAGGACAGAAAGGTCGCTTGCTGGCATGTCGATGACGATCATCGGCAATTTGTCGTTAAAACTGTACATCTCGTTAACCAAATCGTTGACCAGTTCCATTCTGTCGTGGGGCGGTTCGCCACCAATCATCTGTTGATAGCACATCCTCAGGAGGGCGGTGGCTGGTGATTGTGCTGGCAGGTGGTCGATGGTGGCGTAGGCTCCGGAGTAGACCCTCAGGCAACGAGCAAGGGAGGTTCGGCCCGACCCGAGAGGTCCGACGAGCATGACCCGCCTCGCTGAACGCAGCCTCAGGTAGTTCTGCAAGCGGTTGAACACGTCGTCTCGCCCGATGAGTTTGCCCGACTCACCGGCTTCGAGCGGGCGTATTGAAAACGGGTTCTCCTCAAGTGTGGGCAATCCGTAAGCGTGGGTTTCCCGAACCATGCCCGAACAATTCTTTCCAAGTATATGATGTTTCATACACTCGTGGTGTTCAGGACGACCGTTACGAACCGTTAACCGTGTCACGGGCAGAGGTATTTCGGCATGTTTAACACGAGAATAACGGCAATTTAACGCGTTAATTTTAGCGTTAGACGCGTTAGAAGAGGCGGAGAAAAGGCGCTTTTTAGCGATTGATTGAAAGGAAGTTTCCGCTACCCTTTGCACGGGAGCCCCATGCCGGTCGAGAACAGTCGCATCAAAGGATTGTACAACTTGTCCGTCGAAGAACGCAGGAAACTGGTGGCGAAAGCGGCCGACCTCACAGAAGAGCAGGTCAACGCCCTTGCGGCCCATGGTGAATTGGACGAAACCGCTGCCGACCGCATGATTGAGAACGTGATTGGAACGATGTCGCTGCCCGTGGGCGTGGCCACCAATTTCGTCATCGACGGCAAGCCCTACCTCATTCCGTTTTGCCTGGAAGAGTCAAGCGTGGTCGCTGCGGCCTCAAACATGGCGAAGCGATGCCTTCAACACGGCGGGTTTCAAACCGACAACGACCAGCCGTTGATGATTGGTCAAGTCCAACTCCTTGAAGTGGACGATATCGAGGCAGCAGAATCACGTATTGTTGACTCAACGGACGAATTGGTGGCCTTTTGCAACGATGTCCCATCGCGTATGATTGCGCTGGGTGGAGGATGCAAAAACATTGAGGTTCGGCGACTCAACACTGCCCTAGGGACCATGCTCATCGTCCACTTGATCGTTGATTGTCGAGACGCCATGGGGGCCAACGCCGTCAACACGATGGCTGAGCGCGTGGCCCCAAAGCTCGAAGAATTGAGCGGCGGGAGGGCTCACCTCCGCATCCTTTCCAACCTGGCCGGCCACAGGTTGGCCCGTGTTCGGGCCGTGTTTACACCCGAAGAGATGGCCTCAAACGGCTCGGCGGCAGATGGTGCAGACGTTATTGACGGCATCCTCGAAGCGCATGCGTTCGCCGTGGAAGATCCCTACCGCGCCACCACCCACAACAAAGGCGTGATGAACGCCATCAGCAGCGTCGCTTTGGCGTGCGGACAGGACTGGCGGGCGGTGGAGGCCGGTTGCCACGCATGGACAACCATGGCCGATGGACGCTACACGTCGATGTCGGATTGGAGGAAGGACAGTCAAGGGAACCTTGTGGGTTCCATGGTGCTCCCGATGGCGGTCGGCATTGTTGGTGGTGCTTCCAAAGTCCACCCGGCCGCAAGGGCCAACCTCGCCATTCTCGGTGTTGAAACCGCACAAGAACTGGCGGGCATCATGCTGTGCGCTGGACTCGCTCAAAATCTAGGAGCCTTGCGTGCGCTTTCCACCAAGGGCATCCAGGCAGGGCACATGAAACTGCACGCAAAGAACATGGCCGTTAGCGCTGGTGCCGTGGGCGATGAAATCGAAGCCCTTGCCTCTCGTCTTCAGGCTCACGAAGGGCACCGCACACAAAGCCTCGTTGAGACGTGGCTTGAAGAAATGCGTCAAGGTTGATCGACACCGCCGTCCTCAACAGGCAACGAAGATTGGACGGTACCTTCTGACACCGAGTCTTCCCGCAGGATTTCCTGCCGATCCCCGAGTTCGTCGAGCAGACCGCTGGATTGGACCTGTTCTCGGAACCAAGCCTTCACTTTCTTCCGGTCCGTGTGGGGGCATCCAAAGGCCTCAGAGAACCTTCTTGTTGTGGCAAGTCGCCGGGTGTTACCGTCTTTTCGGCGATCGATCATCCCGTGTTGGGCGAGTTCTCGAACGTAATCGTAAGCCTTCTGACCCAACAACTCAACAAGCCTCGATTGCGGCATAGGCTGATGGTAAGCGATGAGCGCTGCCGCTTTGAGGAGTTTGGGCGGCATGTCCGTTTTTGTTCCCCGAGGGAGGTGCGAGGCGATGGCGGGTTTTACTTCAAGGGCCCAACGATCACCCACTTCAGCCAATTGAAGGGCGCCGCCTTTGCGACGTTTAAGAGTGGCCTGCAATGAACCAAGGGAGTCCAACATCTCGTCCTCATCGTAACCGAGCACCGTCGACAACTCCTCAACGGACATCGATTTCCCCGAACTGAACAAGGTCGCTTCAATGAGAGATTCAAGTGGAAGTTCTGCCATCTTTCTCCCTCACTCCACCAGCCAATCGTGTTCATCCAGCAACCGAGATGCGTCCGGCACCGCTGGTTCTTCATCGTGAGCAGGGGGTTCTGCTACCCCCTCCTCTTTGGCGGCCTTTGCTGCCAACCTTGCTTGACGTCTGGCTTCTTTCTCTTCAGCAACACGGGCCCTGTGCGCAATGGCCTCCATGCGATGCTGGTAGCCGGTGGCCTGTCCCGTCAAGGCTTCGGCGTCTTCTGCCATCAAGGATTCAACAGACGCCAAGACTTCCGCGAAGTCGTTCACGTTGGGCCACAAATCCTCGATCATGATGTTGGCCACCGCTTCACCTTCTTGCGTGATGCTGGCCATGCGTCGATGCGTGAGAAAGAGGCCCGCAATAAACGAGGCGACGAAAGCCTCGCTGTCGGGATCTTCAAACGAAGTCCCGAACGTTGCGAGCAACATCGGCTTGAGTTTTCCAATCACGCTCACCAATGGCACGATGCGAGCCTGCTGCTCTTCGCAGGCCGATTTTAGGGCGTTCCAACAGCGTTCAATGTCCCCTTCAAGATCCTCGTTGTGCATGCGCCCGCCGACGTTTTCCAGGTATTCACTCAACTCACGCTCATGCTCAAGACGATTGATTTCTCTCTGCTTGAGCGCCTCTGCATCATCTGCCGCATCTTTGAACGCCGAAAGCAGTTCGGCGAGCGTTACGGGCCGCCCTTCATCCCGACGAACACGCTCGTCAAACAGGGTGTTGAGGACATCGTCTGCGTTGCCGTCCAGAACCGATTGGGTGAAGAAAAAAGCTTCATCGTCATAATCGCTTTCCCAGCCGAAGGCAGGACCTTCGTCCCATGTTTCTTCCTCAACAGGTTGGATTTTTTCAAAGAGGTCCGCTGATTGGTGGTGGAGCACCTCCCAGGACAAGCGAATGAGCCTCCCGCAAGCAGGTAAATCGAGGTTTTCACCCTCCTTTACACGCTCAGCGAACACGCTGAGAAAGGCGGACAGGTCCACGTCCCACGGATTGAAGGCCTCCTCCCTAACCAGAGAAAGGACGAGGGCCACGGAACGGTCGAACGGATCGTGCAGGCTTTGGTGTTCCGCCTCTTCGGTTGCCGCAATGCTCGCAATGCGCTTTCCGAATTGCTCGGCGTCTTCTCGGTCCTCCCCTTGGCCGAGGAGTTGCTCGATGACCTCCTGCTGGAGGAACCATCGATCGAGGACGCTCTGCTGTTCTACCATGTTTTCACATCACTCTTCGTCGGCCTCTAAAACCGGTTCAACAGGGGTTGAAACCCTGCCATCTGTGGACGGGTCAATCTCGGCAAGTTTAGCGACGACTTGCGCCCGTTCGTTGATGTCCTCCGTCAATTCCTGCGTACGCTCCACCAAACCACCTAGACTGGCCTCCTCGCCTGCATCATCGTGCATGTGGGTAAGTAACCCTCCGAGACTCCGGGGGACACCGAGCGCTTCGGGCACCGTCGGCATGTCTTGTGCGGCAACCACGGCGTCCATAATGCGGCTCTCGTTCTTGTCAGCATCCTTCTGCGCTTCTTTCAGGGCGGCTTCGCCCAGAGCGATGGCGCGTTCCCTGTCAAAGTCAAGGATTCGTCGGCTGCAACCGTCACCGCCGTGGGTGATGCCGATGTGGTGGTCGGCAAGTTTGAGGGACACTTTACGCAACGTGACCATGATGAATTGAGCTCGCTCGCTTCGCTTGCGGCACATCTTTGCGATGCGTTCGGCGTTGTAAGCATCGAGGTTTTGATCGACCTCGTCAAAGTAGTAAAACGGACTGGGATCGTAATCTTGGATGGCAAAAATCAGCGCCAAGGCCGCCATCGATTGCTCCCCACCTGAGAGTTGTTGTCGGCTCACTTTGGATGATTTACCGCGTGGTTGAGCCCAAAGTTCGAGACCGCCTTTGAACGGCTCGTCTGGATTTTCGAGGAAAAGTTCGCCGCGACCGCCATCGGAGAGTTCATTGTAGGATTTCTTGAAATTCTCGTTGACTTTTTCCAGAACGTTGACCAGCCGTTCTTTTCGTTGGGATTCGAGTTGGTCGGTGACCTCAATCAAGTGTTGGCGTCGGGTCTGGAGCGTTGCGAACTCGTCCTTCATTAAATCCAACCTGGCTTGACATTCGTCGTATTGCTGTATCGCCATCATGTTGACGTTGCCGAAATTCTCCATGCGCCGTTGCAATTTTCGAAGATCACGCTCAAGTTCCCCGACGTTCTTGAGGTCGTCAGGCAACTGATTGAGCGAAAGGTTCGCATCGATCAACTCTTGCCCCATCAGTTGAACCTCGGCTTCTTTTTCAGAAATCGTCCGCATCAATTCCTGCGCCATTCGGCGGTGATTCTGGGCTTTCTCGAGCCGTTCTTCATTTCTCACGCGCAGGGTGGCGCGCTGGTCGGTGAGTTCCTGCCGCTCCTGTTCCAACCCCTGGTTCTCCTCAAGGTAAACCGCCTGCTCGTCTTTCTTTTCCTTGAGAGCGATCCTGTCCGTTGCCAGCGTGGCTTCGAGTTCGTCAATGCGTTCAATGCGCTTCTCTTTGTTGTCTTGAAGGTCAGAAAGGCGACGCTCGGTTTCATCAACCCGTCGCTGAAGGAGGGCCTTTTGCCCTGCACCGCTGTTAAGAATCTCCTGCGCTTTTTCCTTCGCCCCGGTAGCGCTCACGCGCAACAAGTCAGCGGCGTGCATGCGCTCCTTCAGGTGCTCGGGACTGGCGGCTTCAAGGGCTTCTTTAGCGGCCTCAAACGCCTGATTGGCCTCAGCGAGTACACGGTCTGCCGCATCAAGCGCCCTCAACGACTCCTGAGCGCTTAGGCGGATTTCGTCAAGTTTGTCGTTCAAACCTGCGACAACCTCGACGGCTTTTTTGTGCGCTTGACCTACCTGCTTCTTTTCAGCGTTGACATCCCGCAACGACGTAGCATAGGAATCGTCAACCATGGCGTTGATCTTGTTGCGCAGTTCTTGTTGATTGGACCTCGCTTCGCGCAGCGCTTCGTTCACCGTCTGCTCCATCAGTTGATATTTCGCAACCTCTGCAGTGTATTTTTCGACTTCCGTGGCCCCTTGGATCCTTCCTCCGAAGGAGATGCTCATTTTGCGCTTGGAACCGCCAACCATGGCGCCTCCTGATTCGATAACGTCTCCCCGAAGGGTCACAAATCTGGTACCGCCCATGTACTGACGGGCGATGTTGAGGTTTTGAACGATCAAGGTGTTTCGCAGGGCGAACTTAACAGCGACATCGATGCGAGGGTCGTAATCCAACATCTCGTGAGCAAACCCAAGAACGCCTTCTTTTCGGGCGGTCATAACGGTTTTTCCACCGGCTCTTGAGGTGCTCAACCGATTAAGCGGCAGGAAGGTTGCCCGGCCTGCTCGGTTCTCCGCCAGCCACCTGATGGCGTTGGCGGCGTCTTGGTCCGTCTCAACAACCACGGAAGCCATGCCAGCGCCGATGGCCGTGGCCAAAGCCACCTCGTGTTCTGCATCTTTGGGGGCACAAAGCTCAGCGACGGTGCCGATGATGCCGTTCAACTCCTGACTGTCCCGGGCACCCAAAACAGCACTGGCGCCACCAGCAAGGCCCTTCGCTCCTGATTTTTGCTCCATTTCGGCTTTGGCGAGGGTCAGCGCTCGCTCGGCTTCACGAAGACGGACCTCGATTCTCGTTCGGTCCTCGGTCAGCTGTGATTCAGCGCGCTGTGCGTCGTTTAATTGCTTGGCGAGGGCTTCACGATCGTACTCTGGGGCATCTTCCTTGAGTTCTTGCAAACGAATGTCGAGCTCGCCAAGGGCGAGCCGAATTGCCTCGGCTTCTTGTTGAGCATTGGCCATTTGTTCGCTCACCAAGTCGGCTTCTACCGCCAACTTGTCAACTTCCGATTGTGCATCCCTGCGATGTGTTTCTTGCCGTTCCCGGTGGTGTTCTGCAGCCTCAACGGCTTCGCTCAGTTGTTGATTTTGCTGGCCAGCCGTCGCCAAGGCTTCGCGAATCCTAGCTTCCTCGTCCTGAGCCTCTTGGAGTTGCCCCTGCGCTTCGAGAAGGGCTTCGTTGGCGGTTTCCAAACTCACGACGAACGCCTGAAGTTCTTCACGAGCATCGGCGAGTTGCTGCTCGGTCAACTCGGTTTCTTCCGCTTCTTTCTCTTCGTCTTTTGCGGCCTCAGCAAGCCGATCGTTGTTGAGTTCAATGGCGACCTGAAGGTCACGTATGGCCCGTCCAAGTTCCGATGTCTCGCCTCCAGTCAATCGGTTGATTTCTTCTTGAATCTCTGCGATTTTGTCGTCCAAAACAAGCAGTTCCTTTTCGGTGGCCTTGTGTTCGTCCAACAGACGGTCGCTCCCATCAAGGTATTTTTGTCGCTCGTCGACGTGGAAGGCCAACTCGTTTTTCAGCGTCACATAGCGAGATTGGAGCAACATGGCGTTGGTGGTCTGTATGGCGTCGGTCACCTCTTTCGCCTTTTGCGCAACGTGGCGTTCTTTGGCCAAAGTCGAGAGCCGTTCAAGTTGCTCTTTTTCGAGCAGTCCAATGCGATCGAGGTAGTTCTCAACCATGTCCTTTTGCTTGCCAGCCTTTCGAATTTCATCGTCGTAGGAGGTCACGCCGGCCACGTTGTCAAGCACTTTTCGTCGCTCGTTCGCCGTCATTTTGGCGAGGCTCGTCACGTCACCCTGAAGGACGATGTTGTAACCGTCGGGACGGGCATTGGCGGCGCCGAGCAAGCGATGAAATACCTTCTGTGTACTGTCTTCTCCATTGAGTTTGTAGGTGGTCACCGGGTTGTTCGAGGACGTCAATCGGATGCTCCTGGACATCCGAATCTCTTCTTTGTCAAGGGGCAATCGCCGTCGACCGTTGCTCATCACGGGGTTGGCGAAAACAAGCGTTACGGAACAATTTCTGGCCGGTTTCGAGTTTTTTCCACCGTTGAAAATCAAATCCGTTGAGTTCTGAGCACGTATCACTCGATTTGATTTGGGCCCTAAAACGAATTGAATGGCGTCCCCACAGTTGGATTTTCCTGAGCCGTTTGGCCCGGTTATGGCGGTGAATCCTCGGTCGAGCGGTACGGTAACTTCACCTTTGAACGATTTGAAATTCAGCACTTCAAGTGACTTTAGGTACATCCCTTTTCCCTCGTGTGATGGAACTTTGTTCTCATCACTTTCACCAGACCCGCTCTTTACAGGTTTTAAACAATCCGAAGAAACAAGCCTCAGTGCCTCGGTTTTCGTAGGGGAAAAGGAAATGCCGAGAGGTCTCAAAACACGCCTGCATTGTTGCACTTTTTGCAACCACCGCCTTGGCAGTACGGACAGGTCGCCATCACGAGCAATTTGCTACGTCTGCGGGACATGGTGAGGTCCTTGTCGGCCCGCAAAAATCGGGACCGTTCGACCCGATCGAGAGCGTTATCGTTGTGCTTGGATTTGTCAAAGAACGAAGAGCGAAAATCGCCGGCTTTTTGCCGTCGCCGTTCAAGTTTATCTCGGGTTTGCTCTACCGCTTCCGCCTCCCAATATTTTGGCCCGCGCATCATGATGACGCCGAACACGGCAAACATGATCTGTACCACCCACGGCTGGACCGGAAAAGGAAACAAGGTTGCCAAACCTTCCGAGCTTGCCGAGGAAGGGAGCAACGAAAACCTGTCAAGGAGAGCCAACGAACACAGCGTCGCCCCCATGATGAACCCAATTTTTCGCAAGCGGCGTGCCCAGCCCTTGTTTTGGGGCAGCTCAAATCCGTAAACAAACAAAAACAGGCCTTCCATCAGCATCAGCACATCAGCACCGGACCACTGCCCAACTTCACCCAAGCAATACGACGTCCCACTCGCCCGCAATTCCTCCTCGACAAGGTCGAAAGAACAACTCGGTTCGAACATCAACAATGCGTCAAGTTTGTAACCTTCTGCACCGTCAATGACCAAAGGAGCCACGCTACCGAATTGAACGTTGAAGAACACGAAGAGCATCAGGGCCCCGCCGAAGAGGGTCAAGATTTTCCTCAGCGATAATCCAAGCATTCTATGGTCCCCAAGTGGCCTAACGGACGCTGATTGATAGGCATTGCGAGCCGATGAATTCTGCTCCGCCTCCATCATGGTCAAGAAGGGGGAGGACGAGGGCAAGTTGAGGCAGGGATGAACAATGGCACATGTCGTCATCATCGGCAGCGGCATTGCGGGCTTGTTCACGGCGTGCAAACTCGCCGATGCCGGGCACGAGGTCACCGTCGTGACCAAGCAACGGCCCAAGGACTCCTCAACCAACTGGGCACAGGGCGGTATCGCAGCAATTCTGGACAAAACAAACGAAGACGGCATGGAATCTCATGTCCAAGACACCCTGAAATCTGGCGATGGTGCATGCGATGAGGACGTGGTCCGTTCAATCATTTCCGAAGCCGGCGAGCGCATCGTTGACCTCATCAACATCGGTGTTGAGTTTGAAAAACACAAAGACGGCACGTATGCTCTGATCAGAGAGGGGGGGCATTCCACGGAACGCATCTTGCACGCCAAGGACGCCACGGGCAGAGAGATCGAGCGAGCCTTGACGTCCTACGCCGACAGCCACGCCAACATTGCCATGAAACCCAACACGCTTGCCATCGATTTGATTCAGCGGCGTCATGGTCAACCGTCGCAAGGGGTAGCGGGGGTTTGGTGCCTGGACCAGGACACACAAGAGGTGTTGACGTTGGAAGCCGACGCCGTGATTTTGGCGACGGGTGGTGTTGGGCAACTTTGGAAGGAAACGACCAACCCAAGCGTGGCTACCGGCGACGGTTTGGCCATGGCCTATAGAACAGGCGCCTGCATCAAAAATATGGCGTTCATTCAGTTCCACCCAACCGCCCTTTTCTCACCTGCGGAGCGCCCGTTCTTGATCTCTGAGGCGGTGCGGGGCGTCGGTGCCGTTTTGTTGGACGACCTTGGTTTGGAGGCGTGGAAAGCGGCCTGTGAAGATGCCAAATCTGCCGATGAAGAACCTCCCTCGCCAAACCCTTACTCCTTCACGTTGCGGTACACACCAGATGGCTCGTTGGCCACCAGAGACATCGTGGCTCGTGCCATTGACCAGCAGATGAAAAAACACGGAACGTCGTGCGTTTACCTCATCACTTCGCATCTCGACCTCCCGTTCAGCAAGAAATTCCCAAACATCTCTCGTAGGCTTGAGCAAGAAGGTTTGGTTCTTGGAAAAGACCCGATACCGGTGGTCCCTGCCGCCCACTACATGGTGGGCGGTGTCCGTGTTGACAACATCGGTCGTGCCTTCCTCCGCGACACCGAAAGCCCTGTGCCTCATCTCTATGCCATAGGCGAAGTGGCTTGTACGGGCATGCACGGCGCCAACCGTTTGGCGTCCAACAGCCTTCTTGAGGCGGTTGTTTTCGCCGAGCGTGTGGCTCAACACCTCATTCTCAACCCGCCAAATACCTACGAAGGAAACCATCCCGCATGGCGCTCGGAAGGGCTGGATGCACTGCGAGAGCACGGGCCTATCATCAACGACAGGACAAGTTTGGTGAGGACCATGTCCGAGGAAGTGGGCATCGTTCGCTCAAATCAACGACTCAAACGAGCCAAACGACGGGTCGATCTGTTGCAGTCCGATGTGGAAATGATGTGGAAGACGTCCGTGCCAACAAGAGAAATCGTTGAGTTGCGAAACCTGTGCCTTATCGGGCAACTGGTCGTCGAGAACGCCCTCAGCCAGTCGGAGAACAGAGGTTTGCACTACAACGTGGACCTCATCACGGATGACAAGCGCGAACCAGAGCCGTCAGCATCTGGTTGACCGGTACGGCGATGCCTGACGACTCGGCCATCTCCACAATCACCTGATTGAGAGCACCAATTTCGGTTGTCCTACCTGCCTTCACGTCCTGAAGCATGCTGCACGTGTTCTCACCGGTCTTTTCCAAAACCGTGCGCAACCGGGTTTCAAACGTGAATTCATCGGAGAGCGAAAGCCCTCTCATCTTGGCCACAAGAACCGCTTCTCTGTACACCATCATTGAAGCGTTGAAAAGTTCGCTGGCGAGGAGTTCACCGTTTTTCAGACCGGCTAACGCCGCGATTGGGTTGATGGCGAGGTTGAGCAGGACCTTTTCCCAAACCAACTCAGAAGCGTTTTCGTGAAGCTTCGGATTCAAGTTGGCCTCCTCGAAAAGGACCACCAAACCCTCCATCCTGGCCGGTGAAGGACCAAGCGGCGGTGAGGCCATCCCAATCTCACCTTGACCGGCCCAGACCACGCCACCGTCTTCTTGAGAATACGCCCCGTGAGTCGTGATCATGGCCACCACGCGCTCAGGGCCATGAATCCGGCACAATGTTTCTACATGGCCCAGTCCGTTTGAGAGGGCCATGACCAAACCATCTGGTTTCAGGAAGGCGGCCGCTTTCTTTGCAAGGTCGGCGACGTCATACGATTTGCAAGCCAAAAGCACGATGTCGGAGCCGTGGGTCAAACGGTCCTCAGCAGGCATTTCTTCGCAAGAGAACATGAATCGGGTTGGTTCAACCCGGATGCTCTTTTCACCTCGAATCCTGAGTCCTTCAAGCATTCGTGCGGCGCCGCTTTCACCGCGAACATGAAGATGAACCTCGGCATCGGTTGGAGCCAGAGAAGCAGCGACCACGCTGCCCATCGACCCCACGCCGAGAATTGAAATTCGCATGCTTTCACCTCATTGGTAGCTCGCCAAGTGAAGCACAACCGAGCCGGATTCAAACGAAATGTACATTGTCGCCAAGGGAGCGTTTGGTGGCGTCAACTCAAACACTGTATCGCCCGGAGCGAGGGGGCCGCCATCCCAATTGTGCGCCCAATCGTCGCCGAAACTTCCCCCGCGCTCAAGTCGGATTGGGACGCTGACGTTGCTCGGATTGTGAATCGTAAACGAGGTCATGTTGGTGTTGAGGGAAGTCCCGTTCGTGGCGATGGCCCACGGTGTTGTCCAGAAACGCGAGGTGGTGTTCATCCAGGTGGTCAGCAGTTCTGGTCCCTCGACAGAAGTGAAAACCGTCGATGGATAGGGGTTGTATGTCCCGTCGCAACGCGACAGATTTTTGCCGGGTGGAACAAGAAGTGTAAGTACCTCGTCACCTACAACGCTGGGCGTCTCTCCCAAGGTTCGCACGTTCATGTCCCACTTCCAATCGCCCCCACCCTTTGGACGGACGGGCATGGCGATGCTGGCGTTGATGGGGCAATGGGGAGCTTCCAACAACAAGATGCCCGTACCGAGCAAAGCTTCCCATGAGAAACCGTCCTCCCCGTGGATAACCCACCCGTTTTCCGGGACGTAGGCCGTCAAAGGCCGCTTCTGAGGCAACAACGGCGCAAAGGTATCGTTGTTGATGGTGAGGGTGGCCATTTGGGGTTCGAAAACGAGCGGGTCGAGGCCCTCAAGGCAAAACCGATCCGGTACACTGCTGAGGTTGGTGTTCAAACCGCTTTGACCAGCGATGTTGACCAGAGTTGTTTGAAGCCCATCAAGGTTTGAGCCGCTCACGCTGAGGTTCAGCCACGGCGAATCGATCAAACTCCCGTCAAGGTCCACGCACCTGTGCGTGTAAGAGCCAGCCTGAACATCGTACCACTGCGTACCGGGGACGATTTCGAGGGCCGGGCGGACCGCGAAGGCTTCGACAACGTAGTCGCCGTTCATCTCCACAACGTAGCTCAGGTTGGCCATGGTGGGTTTGGTGGCCTTGTCCCAAGTGAGGTTCATCCAAAAGAAAGCCGTGCGCTTTGGTAGCAAATCCGAGCCGCACCCTTGGCCGCCAAGGTTGTAGGTGTCTTCGCCGTCACAGTCCCACGAAATGGACCACCCTTCGTTGGGGTTTTCAAGGAAAGCAGCGATGGCAAAGGGCTTCATCAAGGCCGAAGGGTTGGTGATTTGGATTTTCGTGGTGGAGAGCCATGTGCCGTCCTCTTTTTCCTCAGCGAAAGAAGGGGACTTCAACTCGTGCGTCATTGGGTCGTCCCAAGTGGTTTCGTGGAGAACCGGTTGCGCCGCTGGAAGAAGGAACAAAAACACGAGCAGGAGAAGCAGACCCATCCGACCGTGATCGGCTTCGCTCAAACCCTCGGTTTCGTCAAGGATAAGCGGGATTCGCAAATCGTTGCCGAAGAAAAACAAGAGCGGGAGGAGCAAGGCGAAAATCAGGAACCACAATGAAAATTGTTCGAAGACGCCAAACACGTAAGCGCAAAACAAGAGCGTAACCATGATCAAACTCTGCGTTCCGGAACTTCGCGCATCGATAAGGCCGATTCGAGCGATCAACAACCTGCCGCCGGGGAAGGTCGGAATCGGCAAAACGGAAACCCATGCAAAGAGCATCAACATACCGCCAGCGTGAGTCCATGGGTTCGCCCACAACAGGCGAACGTAGCTATCGTTGCCGATGAGCTGGTCAAGAAACAGAGACAGGAACAGGGGCGGATAGGACGCCAAGGGCATACGGGATGAAGGCAGGTATTCGGGTGTCATGAGCAGCCCGGCAACCATCAAAATGACACCCGAGACACCCAGCACGAGCGGAACGGTGAGTGCAGTAAAGCCCAGGGAGGCTCTGTTGGGCCATGGGCGAGCATCCATGCGAGGCATGGTTGGAATCAACAGCAGCCCAAACGGCCAAAAAAGCCAGGACGATGGAAAAAGACCCAGCGCATAGAGAGCGATGGTGAAATCAGGGACCGGCATCAAGTGCCCGCTGCGCACCCCGTAGCGAGAAGAGACATGCCGTTGGATGTACGAGGCGGCAACCAACACCAACATGATGGGGAGCGTGAAACCAAGGAGGGCATCAATCAGCGAGGATGCGTGAAACCATCCTCCCGAGGGACGTGCGTTTGACATCCAATGGTCGCCAGCCAATGTTATTGTGAAAAACGACAACACCCAAAACATCAGCACGGTTTTTGATTGTGGAAACTGCCGTTCCGGCGCTGGGAAAACGGTGACCACCCACTCTTCTTCCTGCGTCAGTTTCCCCATCCAACCCAGTCTTTCGAGGTGGGTGTTCAAACGAACGAGGTCGTCGTGGATGTCGTCGCTTGCCGGAGAAACTTTCCATGAGGGCCATCGGCCCCCGTTTTTCTGAATCACATGGAGGTACTCTCCGAGCGCTGATTCAAGCAGGTCATGTTGAGACCATGCCTTCTTTTGGTGGGGCAAACCCGTTTCGATGTTGGCTTGCGTGTCTTCCATGGGCTCCCCCCTTTGGTTTGGCGTGAGGCCCATCCTCCATGAATCCCTCGTTGAAGAGGTTCAGCCCTCATTTGTTCTTGAATCGCTTCAAACGGAACGTTTCTTCGCGCTCCATTTCCTCCAATCGGAGTTGAATGAAGACTTTCGCTTCTTCCAATTCGGGGATGACTTTGAACTCGAGAGCGTTGACACGTCGTTTCGTCGCTTCGATTTCGGCCAGCAAGCGCTTCAGTGTGGCTTCCATTTCAGAGGCCTTGACGATTTTTTCAATGAGTTCGCTGAAGGAATCGCTGGCTTCATCGATGTAGGGCGAAGAGCCGATAAAACCGATACCCCTCTCGGCAAAGGTGGACTTGAGGTTGGTACCGCTTACGCTTGGAACCACGACACCCATGATGTTCCTCCGCTCGACCTCGACCTCCGGGTGCGCCGAGTTGGCGATGGCCGCCGCTCGAACGGCGAGGCCTCCCTCAATGGCGTTGGCGAGGTCGATTCGCGTTTTTGCCAGACGGTAAGCGTCGGTCAGATCTCGCTTGGCTTTGATCATCTCGGAGAGAAGCGTGCGGAATTCGTGAAACAACCCGTCTCGCTTCATCTTGAGAAGTTTGTAGCCGTTTTTTGTTTGCTTGATGCGGCCTTTCAGCTTGATGAGTTCGCTTCGTGTTGGCTTGATGTCAAGTGCCATACGTTCTCACCTCCTCGCTTTGTGTCTTGGGAACAATTCACGCTCTGTTTTCCGGATGATACTTCTTGATGAGTTCTTCATCAAGACGAACAAGGTACTTCGTATCGATGTTGGCCATCAATTGCCAGCACAAGTCCAAGGTTTCATCGATGGTTCTGTCCTCGTCGCGAGATTGTCGCAGGAATTGGTCCTCAAACACGCCGGAAAAGTCCAGAAGTTGCTTATCACGCTCGTTCAATGCGTCTTCACCGACGATGGCGACCAGCCCACGGAGCTCACGACCTTGTGCATAGGCAGCGTACATCTGGTCGCTGACTTTCTTGTGGTCGTCTCGGGTGGTTTTCTCACCAATGCAGGACCCCATCAGACGAGAGAGGGAAGGCAGCACGTTGATCGGCGGGTAAATGCCCTGCTGGTGCAATTCACGACTGATAACAATCTGGCCTTCGGTGATGTATCCGGACAAATCGGGAATCGGGTGTGTGATGTCGTCCCCGGGCATGGTAAGGATCGGGAATTGCGTGATGGAGCCTTTCTTGCCCTTCACGATACCTGCACGTTCGTAGAGCATGGCCAGGTCGGTGTACATGTACCCCGGGTAGCCACGTCGTCCTGGAACTTCTTCACGAGCTGCGCCGATTTGTCGCAGCGCATCGCAATAGTTCGTCATGTCCGTGTAGATGACCAGCACGTGGTAGTCTTTCTCGAACGCCAGGTACTCTGCGGCCGTCAAAGCGAGACGTGGAGTGATGATTCGCTCGACCGCCGGGTCGTCGGCGAGGTTGACGAACAGCACAGCGTTTTCCAAAGCACCCGTGCGCTCCAAATCGGAACGGAAGAAGTTGTATTCTTCAGCCGTGATACCCATGGCGCAGAACACCACAATGAACTCTTCATCGGAATCCTTGAGTTTGGCCTGTCGAGCGATTTGCAGAGCGATGTCGTTATGGGGCAAACCCGATGCAGAGAAAATGGGCAGTTTTTGCCCACGTACCAGCGTCGTGCAGCAGTCGATAGCGGAAATACCCGTTTGGATGAAATCGTGAGGCGATTGTCGGCTGTACGGGTTGATGGCCGCACCGATGATGTCGGCCTTTTCGTCAGCAACGATTTCCGGTCCGCCATCACGGGGACGACCTGCACCATCGAGAATGCGACCGACCAGGTCGGTGCTCACAGGGAGCTTGAACACGTCACCCATGAAGGTGACACCCGTGTCTCGGTTGATTTTGGCCGTGCCTTCAAACACCTGAACAATCACGAGATCGTCAGAGGTGTCAAGCACTTGTCCATTCTTGATTTCACCGTTGGAGAGACGGAGGGTTACGATTTCACCAAACGCTACGGGTTCGGTCTTGTTCAAAAAGACCAGCGGGCCTTTCACGTCGGTAATGGTTCTGTATTCTTTTCCTGTCATCTTCTTCCCCTCCTCAGTTGGCCTCCACGGCGTCGGCGATTTGTTCGTTCATCTCCTTGACCATCGCTTCAATTCGTTCGATGTAGCCTTCCTCAAAGCGGCCACGCATCAGGTTGGAGCGGGCCGGCACGTTGACGACATCGTTGAGCAGCGCACCGTCAGCCATGGCCGTTTTGGCAGCTTCTTGGAACGAGAGAATGGCTTTTGCCATTTCGTATTGCAACTTGATGTCGCAGTAAGCATCAACCGGGTCAAAGCCGTTTTGTTGCAGGAAGAACTCACGAATCATTCGAGCAACCTCCAGTGTCAATTGCTGGTCGACAGGCAATGCGTCTGAACCCACCAACTGGACGATTTCTTGCAACTCGGCCTCGATTTGGAGCAGACCGCTGATCTGGGTGCGAATTTCTGGGAAATCTTGAGCGATGTTGTCGCGGAACCACTGGTCAAGGCTTTGTGGATAAAGCGAATACGAGTTGAGCCAGTTGATGGCGGGGAAGTGGCGCTGACGAGCCAATCCTGCATCAAGACCCCAAAACACCTTCACGATACGAAGGGTACCTTGGGACACGGGTTCGGAGATATCACCGCCCGGAGGCGACACGGCCCCGATGACGGTCACTGACCCGTCGTCGCCGTTGAGCGTTTCCACACGGCCGGCACGCTCGTAGAACTCTGCAATACGGGAGGACAGGTAGGCGGGGTAGCCTTCCTCACCGGGCATTTCTTCCAAACGGGACGAAATCTCACGCATGGCTTCAGCCCATCGCGAGGTGGAATCGGCCATCAAAGCCACGTCGTAGCCCATGTCTCGGAAATATTCTGCGATGGTGATGCCGGTGTACACCGATGCTTCTCTTGCGGCGACGGGCATGTTTGACGTGTTGGCGATCATGACGGTCCGGTTCATCAAGGGCTTGCCCGTGTTCGGGTCGATGAGGTGAGGGAATTCGTCCAGCACTTCCGTCATCTCGTTGCCCCGCTCCCCACAGCCGATGTAGACCACGAGCTGAGCGTCGGAGTACTTCGCAAGCGATTGTTGGGTGACGGTCTTTCCGGAGCCGAACGGGCCGGGAATACCGGCCGCGCCGCCTTTGGCGAGTGGGAAAAGGAAGTCAAGAATCCGCATGCCGGTGACCAAGGGTGTGTCGGGTGCGTACTTCTGAGTGAACGGTCTTGGCGACCGTACGGGCCACTTCTGCATCATCTGAAGTTCCGTACCGTCTTCAAGGACACAAACCGTTTGCGTGTTGTTGAAATCGCCAGACTCAATGGACTTCACTTTCCCGCCTTTGCCGGGCGGGACCATGATTTTGTGAATGATGGTCTCGGTTTCCTGCACGTGTCCAAAGACTTGACCGCTCACCAACTCGTCGCCTTTGGCAACCTGTGGTTCAAACGTCCACGTCTTTTCCATGTCAAAAGCGTCAGCGTCAACACCACGGGTGATGAACACACCCATCACTTCCTCGAGTGAGGCGAGCGGGCGCTGAATACCGTCGTAGATTTGGGTCAGGAGGCCAGGACCCAAGGAAACGGACAAGGTTTCCTCGGTGTTGAGAACCGGTTCGCCCGGGCGAATACCCGAGGTGTCTTCGTAGACTTGGATAACGGCTTTTTCGCCGTGCAGTTCAATCACTTCGCCCATCAATCCTTCGTGCCCAACACGAACGACGTCGTACATCGCTGCGTTCATGCCAATCGCCGTCACGACGGGACCTGAAATTCGGTAAATTACTCCTTCATTGCTCATATTTTCTTCCTCCTTGTGTTGGTTGGAACATCACTTCCAAAGATCGACTCCTATGGCCTTGCGGATGGTGTCCCGCAAGGTGGTGTCTTCCTCCGTACCGATACCTAGAACGGTGGGGGAGACGGACCCCGACAATTGGTCGCGCAATCGTTCGGGTAGCGTAGCCATCATGGCGGAGTCGACCACCATGATACCAACGGATTTGTTGTTGAGTAGGGTGCGAAGGGTTGAGTGCAACGCTTCTTCGCCATCTGGATTGTAGAGACTTGACAGCCCTGCAAGTTGGAAACCCAACGTGAAGGCGGGGGAACCGACGACTGCAATCTCCATGATATCACCTCAAAGCAAGTGCGCCTCAAGCACGGCTGCAGACAGCCCAGCAAGTCGCCCGCGCACAATCAAACGCAGGTCAGACACTTCCTGAACTTTCATCGTAATGTAGAAGATAATCGGGAGCGCTGAGACCGGATGGAGGTAGCTCATCCGCTTCATCATGTCGTGCTCCCTAGCCTTCATCCAAGTAACGACTGGATCAAGGCTTCTGGTGGTTTCAGCTTCTTCCAGAACACCCTCAAAGGCTGCATAATCAAATTTGTTAGCGCTTCTGAGCATGTCAAGCATTGCGTCTTTTCCTCCAGTCGCGATCGCGGAGAACGCTCGCTTTGGCACCAATCGACCTCCGGGTATGAGGAGCGATACAAGGCGTTCGTTATCGATGCCGACAGCACTCGCTTCGAGGATGTTGACGATGTTTTTATGATCGATTTCTGCAGCGAACAATTGGGAAAGGAAACGCACAGGTGCGCCTTTCGATTGGCCCAAGGCTTTGAGGGAAGCAGCGTAGTAATGACGGTCCAAGGCGTCTTCATACTCTGCAAGGGTCCCGTCTTCTGGCACCTTTGCTAGGGCAGGACCAAACGCCTTCCTCCGCATCAGAACGGCAGCCGACCGCATGTCGTCGCAACTCTCCACAACTTTCAACCACGGTGTGTTCACGTCGTTGATTTCAGGCAAAATGCTGTTGCCCACTTCATCAACGGAGACTTCGTTGTGAATGGCACGGAACACGGCTTTTGCGTTTTGGTATTCGAACCTGGATGTGTAAATCTCGATCAGGGGTCGAATGGACTTGTTCGACATGTTGACCATCTGGGTCAACTCGGACTCAAGGTTGTGAGTAAGCGCCGCTTCAACCAAGTCGCCACCGGTGAGTTTCCCGGCGTAGAGGTCAATTTCGGCACGGTATCCCAAGTCGCCAACGGCGACGGTCAACTGTTCAACGGATTGGTTGATGAGTTGACGCAGGCGTGCTCGGTCTGCCAACTTCTGCCGTCGCGTTTTGGCGCGGGAGACGACGTAAGGGGTGTTTCCGAGCATCATGCAATCACCTTCTTCATCCAAACAGGGTATCGTTCACAGCGGAGAGTTTACTGGACCATGCGCGTTCAAGCATGTTGTCAAATCGCATGTCAAACGAAATGGAACCGTCCTCGGCTTCAAGAACAAAACCGCCGAGGCCGTCAACGCTTTCGCCGACTTTTCGGTCGCCGGCTTGTTTCGAGATGGCGGCACGGTCAACTTCCACAGGAAGGATCACGTACTTTCCTTTGGCCAGTTTTTTCGATTTCGACAAGAGCGTTTTGAGAAGCGCCGCTCGCCCTTTCATCCCGGGGTCGGCGATGTGCTCTTTTGCCGCTTCATACGTGGCATCGAGCACCTTCCTTCGAGCGATGAGGATGTCCTTTTGGTTGGACTGTCGAGCGCTCGCTACCGTTTCTCTGGCGATTTGCGTGGCCTCTTTATCGGCACGTTGTTTCGCTTCTTCCCGCAAGACTGTTGCTTTGGCTTCAGCTTCTGCAAGCAGTTGTTCAGCTTCGGCTTTGGCTTCAGCCACGAGGGCTTTTGCGTCGGTTTCTGCAGCGGCAGCGATGTCTTTGGCTAATGTTTCTAACGTCATTGTATCGTCTCCTTATTCATGTCAACGTGGGCAGAACCCACACATCTTGCACCGGCTTCACTGAAGGAAGAGCGGAAGCGCACCCAGAATCACGATGGATTCAGGGAGAGCCGTGAAGATGAGGCCGTAACCGAATTTGCTGCCGTCCTCGGCGATCATGCCGATGGCAGCGCTACCGATGGCGGCTTGGGAGAATCCTGCACCGATGGCTGCAAGGCCAAGGGCAAGACCGACACCAACGTCGCCAGTCATTCCGTCAGTTGCACCCGATTCTGTGGTTTCTTCTGCTGCTGCGACGCCTTGGGCGACCAAGGCGACGGTCAACAGTACAATCAGCGTGCGTAGGCTCGTTTTCAGGGTATTCTTGTTCATATTTCTACCTCCTTTGTTGTCCATGGGACTATGATTGCCCCTCCGTGTGGAGGGTGCGACCGCCAATCGGGGTAAAAACCCGACCGGAGCCGTCGTAAAACTTGCCCATCCATTCCACGAAGTGGAGACGGGCAGCGTGAATGCTGGGTGAGAGGAGGCCCAAGGCCAAAGCGAAGGCCTGGATGAACACGAAAAGAACGAGGCCGAGGACTATGGAGAGGATGCCGCTACCGGACCACATCAAGTCCCAACCCATCGTGATGGAGACTTCTGCGATTTTGACGCCGGCCACGCCCACGCCCATGACCCGGAGGTAGGAGAGGGTGTTGGCCAGAAGACCAAACGTTTCGATGGGGCCCATGATGGCGCCTCCTGCCCAGCCAAATTTCTCAAAGATGGCCAAACCAATAACGAGGCAAACGACACCGACGAGAAGGGCGATGGCGTACGGAGTGAGGTCGAGGACGGTTTGGTCCGTGGTCAAGAACCCGTAGATGTGCAAGGTTCCAGCCGTGAGGATGATGATCCAGCTGCCCTTCTCGAAGAAGGCTGCAACAACCCCGTGCGCTCGAGCGACGTTGATGAAGCCCAAAATAAAGCCGAACATTAGATGGGCCACACCAAGGTACACCGAGAGAAGGACGTATTCCGTGATGGAACTGGTGGCTCGGTGGAAAGGAATGTGCGTGTAGGACATGCCGAGGGTGTCGGTGACGAAGGCAGGGAAGGTGAGGTTCTCGTATGTCCAAGCGTAGAAGCCGGCGAGCGGGGATGCATCGCCCATTTGACCTGTATTGTCCCAAACAAAGCCAAAGCCTTCAGCGAAAAGGAAGCCCCATATCATGCACCACACGCCCATCCACTTGAGGATGGTGACACCATTTTTTCCGACAGGGTCAGCGGCAAAGGGCAACGTCCCCATCCATAACCCGATGAGGAAGATGACGAAGCCGTAGCCAAAGTCGCCGAGGATCAGACCGTAGATCATTGGGAAGGTCAGCATCATGAAGAACGTCGGGTCGAACGTGCCGTATGCGGGGCGGCCGACCAACCCGACGAGCAATTCAAACGGTCTTGAAACCGCATCGTTTTCCAAAGCGACGGGTGGAGCCGGCTCGTGATGGTGATCGTCATGGTCGTCGTCGTGGTGATGGTGGTCGTCAACAAACGCCTCAATTTCGACGTGGGAGGCCATTGTTTGAAGCGCTGTCTTGACCTTGTCGGCCTTTGAGGTCGGCACCCATGCATCAAGAGCGAAGGCTTGCCCGGAGACAGCGAGTTGGGTCGGTGCCGTATGAATTTCGTCTTCTTTGGAGAGGTACTCGTGAATGGCGAGAATGTTGCGTCCGTTGTTTCGCGCCCACCGCTCTGCGTCTTCGGAAGCCGAGTACATCGTGCCTTCTGCGGCGTTGCGTTGGGCAAGGAGATTTTTCAGGGCCGCGTCTGGGGTGCCGTCCATGTTTGGAATCTGGATGGGTTTACCGCCAAGTTCCCCAAGCGCCATCTGCACTTCGGCGCCTTCGGAAGGCATGCAGGCTACGGCGACGATGCCCGGTGCTGTGGCGAGTTCGACCTTTTGTATGAGCGTACCAAACGTGCTTGCTGCTTTGCTGGATTTTTTGGTCTCGGCGACGTAGACTTCGACACGGGCTGAGCCAGCGAGGAGTTCCAAGTCCATGTTGAGAGGGGCGAGTCTGCGAAGCAGGTGAATCTGCTCGTCTAAAGCGGCGATTTCGGCTTCTGCATCGCGGTGGGTATCGAGCAGGTCAAGGCCTTTTTGCAGTTCGTCAGCAAACGAACCTTCGAGGAGTTCTTTAACGCGGCGGACAGGTACAGGCCCTTCGGTGTTGACGGGTTTGAACGCCGATATAGCGGCCCTCACTTTGGCGAGCAGGGCGCTGGTGCGGTTGGCTTCTTCTGACGAGCTTGCATGGCCGACGTTCACGCCGTCCTCGAAATTGGTGTAGGACTCAATGTGAACGCAGCCAAGTTCCGTGCAGGAGCGCAACACGTCCGCCATGCGGTCAACAGGTGCTGCGACCGTAAGGCGGGACATGGCGACCGTGTCAAACATGGTATCGCCTCATTCGGATGACAACGCATCGACAACCATTTTCACAGCGGCGTCTTGATTGCTTGCAGAGTTTGTCTCTATCTTCTCGACTTCTCCAGCACCGGCAGCTTTCACTTGGTCGGCCTCACCTTGCGCTTTGGCCCGGGCATCGTCCAAGATCTTCTGCGTCATGACAACCGTTTCATCGGCGGCGTCTTGTACCATCTCGGAAGATTTCCTTCGGGCGTCCGATAGGATTTTTGAGGCTTCCTCCTGGGCTTCAACAAGGCGTTTTTCGGCGTCTTGCTCGGCTGCCTTGATGCTTCGGAGAACCTCTGACATACCCATGGATTTCACCAGTAAAAATCCCAGCGAAAGGGGGTTTAAGAGTCTAACGGGGTTGACTTCTGTGGTTAATTTTCAGGCTTCGTGCCACGAAACCGGCTGGCCATGCCAAACGGGTAGAGCAGTCGACCTTGCACGTTGGTAAACCCAACATCTTTCATCATCTTTCGATAGTATCCGTTGGTGCCGTAGTGCGTATAACTGGCGGCGAGGCCCTTCCAAGGATGGTCTTTCTTCTTGGTGATGAGCCGAGCCATGACCTGCACCACGCTGTTCATCCACAAATAGCCAAACAAACCGTGCAGTTTGTTGGCCTTTCCCGCATCGCAAATTACCAGTCTGCCACCGGGCTTGAGAACGCGATAGATTTCCCTCAGCCCCTGAGCTTTGTCCTTGAAATCCCTGAACGAGAACAGGCAAAACACCATGTCGTAGGTGTTGTCAGGTAAGGGAATCTCTTCGGCTATGGCTTGAACGTATTTGGCAGGGCCCTCACCGCGTCTTGATCGGGCGCCATCCACACGAGGTTGGGCCGTGGCGAGCATTTCAGGGGAGGGGTCAAGGCAAGTCAAGTCCATACCGACGAGGTCTTCGGCAAACGAACCGGGGCCGCAGCCCACCTCCAGCACCTTCATGCCCGGCGTGGCGTGGTTGCGCACATTTCGCCGCCATCGCTTGTCCTGCCCGAATGTCATCCATTTGTTGACACGGTCGTAATCGGGGATGGTGGCTTCCAGTTGACCCTCAAGGATTTCCCAAGCGTCAGCGTCAATTCCGGAGGGGTCGTACCCACCCGTTGCTGCTCGCTTCCCCATGATGCGGCCTGCGCCCCCGACCGTTTTGGACATGTCGTTTTGACCGAAAGCCGCCTCAAGCGATGCGCTCGACGGTTTCGGGCGTTATCCCTTCTTCTGGCGTAACCCTGAACACCAGAATTTTCAGGTTTTCAGGGGCGTTTCTGAACTTGGAGACGATCATTGAATTTTCAAAATCGGACCCGATGGTTCGCACCTTGAACGAGAGAACCATGTCAGCGATTGAGGAAAGCTCTTGCTTGATGGAGGGGTCCAAGCCGTCGCTTGAGACGGAGATCATCAGGAGGCCACGAACCATCTGAGCATGCGCTTGGAGCATTCTGACCATGGAGACGACGCGGGCGGGGTCTTCACGTTGCAAAAAGAAATCCAAGTTGTCGAGAACCGCCCGGAAATATGGACCTAGACCCATGATTTCGTTGGTGACCTCGGTCAGGTAATCCTGGTTGCTATCGTCAACAAATCGGGTTTGCGCCAGGCGTTGAATATCGGCCAGTTGAAACCCTTCCAAACGATAGCGACTCGCTAGCAACTCCCGTTCCAAGACGTTGGCGTTGTACTCTTCTCCAATCGTCCTGACGTTGATATCGAGCGGCCAGTCGTACTTCTTGAAGATGCGAATGATCTCTTGTTGCCCTTCATCGGTGGCGATGTAGAGCGTGTTCTCAGGTTCTTCAGCCGGCGAGGTGAATTGCTTTGCAAACAGTTCGCTGCCCGAGCCCGTTTCGGTAAACGCCATCATCGTAAACCCGCGCGGGACGCCACCACGCATTTCGTTGTCGAATTTTGGAACGCCGAACGAGCCGACGGTTCCAAAAAATTCCTCGTCTTCTGGGTCAAAGGTCATCTTTCGTTCCATCATGCATCACCTCAAAGAAGAACCACTTGTCCCCTGTCGACCAGATCCGTGCAGTACGTGTCAAGGTTCGCAAGAACCAACGGCGGGGTCTGGTCTGGAACGTTGAGAATAACGGAGAGCACCTCACGTTGACGGAAGGTGTTGATGAAGGTGTGAAGGTATTCTGCCAACATCCTGTCATCGTTGTAAATGGCCAAGGCGTTGACGCTGTCCAAAAACACGAAATTTCGTTGGTTGTTCACGGTTCGAAGCGTGTACAGCGTTCGCAACATGATGCTCTCCAGCATGATGGGGCTGTCAACAAACGTGATGTTGGCGTAGGGGACATCGGTTCCCCCCAAAACGCCCGAGGAGACCAGGTCAAGGAAATGGATACCCGAGACGTCAACACCGATGGCCTCGAAAGCCTGAATGATCTCTACTGCGCCTCGGCTAGCAGAAATGTAAACACCGCCCATCTCGAACATTTGCATCAGGGGAACCATGGTGCTGGCCGTGACGGCAAAGGCATTCGCTGAACTCATGCGCACTTGAACGGAACTTCCGAGGGAAACTTGCGTGAGTTGTTCGGCGATACGCTGGTCAAGTTCGAACATGTCTAGGCACCCCAACGGTTTGTGTTATCGTTCGAAGCGCCCCATTTCAGCATCGGGATGAGCATCACGCCCAGTGGCGTCAATTCAATGGCGTGTTTCGCACGGCTGTGAGCCGTGCCTCGCATTTTGACAACCTGAAGGAACCGCAGAAGGTGCCCCATGCGTTCGGAATCGCCCATGACGATGATGCCGTCTGCGATGGCCTCTTCAACACCGAAGGAGGACCAGTGAGCGTTTTCGGTGGCCGATGTGATTTCGGAGATGAGGATGGTGGTGCAGCCGAGTGTTGCCAATTTCTTGCCCAAGGTGAAAAGGAAATCCCGTATCAGCTGCTCGGATTTGATTTTGTAACACAAGGTGGTGACCGAATCGATCACCAGACGGGTGACCCCGATGGTGTTCACAATATCAACAATGGATTTGATGAGGGCGTGCACGTCATCCAAATCAAAAGACGCCTTCTCCAGCCCGAGCCATGAATACAGCACGTCCATGTCAAAAACGTTGATCAGGCCGGTATCGACCATGTTCATGTCGAAAAACGCATACTGCCGAATGTTCTCTAGCAACTTAACGGAAGGCTCCGTGGCCGTAAAGTGAGCGCATGCTTCACCGGCCAAGGCACCACGAACAAGAAATTCCATGCCTAAGGTGGTTTTACCGGAGCCGCAGGTTCCTGCTGCCAAAACCGTCGAACCGTACGGGATACCGCCCCTGAGAATTTCGTCCAATCCGTGGATACCCGTCACGCAACGGTCTCGGGTGTAAACGCTGGTGGGTTGCATGGGGAACGTACCGAAGGAAAAGCCCCGGGTTGATGAAGTGTTTGGACGGAAGCAACCCCCGACGAGCAGAATCAGGAAGGCACGGCACCCGGTGACGGGTTGTCCTCCAAACGCCATGAATCTGCACTGAACCGGTCTGTACCGTCCCAACTCAGCGATTGTCCGGTGACCGGAAACGTTCCAGTGTCACCGCCCCATTCCACTCGCATAACGTCGGCAGGCGTCACCTCGTCAAGTTGGGTGTACCTAAGAATCAAAACCCCTTGTCCGTCGCCAAGACCGCTGAGTTGCCCAACACCCAAGAAACCGCGCAGTCCGAGATCGACGATGTGTGTCGCATTGCCAACTTCTTGGGAAGAAGCGTCCCCCGTGAACAGGGCAATGGATTGGCCAGAAACGACGCCCGATTGGAACAGCATGTTCGTGGCTTGTCCGCTTGAGGTGTGGTTGAGCGACCACCCTTTGAGCGGGATGGCGAAATCGTTGGGGTTGCGCATTTCGATCCATTCCGGGCCGGATTGTGACGGTCTCGAGACAACCTCTGTCAAGTGCAACACAGCATTTTTCCGTCCGCCATCGTGAACTTCAAGGACAACTCGAAGCAGTTCACCGTCTTGCTGAAACGACCGATAGGAGGTTGAGCTTGAAGGTGCAGAACTTCGCTCCGTCCCGCCGTAAAAGAGGTAGGTTTGGCTTCGATTGACCTGTTGACTTTCAACAACCTGAATGCTCAGATGGAGGCTCATATCGGCATCGAGACCGAGGCCTACCGCCATGCCTTCTTCGGTGATGTTGTGCAGGGCGTGGATTCGATCCGCATCAAGACGGTGGTTCATTACAAGCCCAGGTTGAACTCGGCCTTCGTGGAGGGCCTCGGCTGAATAGTGGTGCCAATCCGAGGTGGAGTTGGCGTAGTCCAAGCCATCCCCCATGGGGACGTACCACCCCTCTCCGGAGGTTAAACGGTCCAAACCGAGCGAAGCCGCACGGTCCAGGCGGTCCACATCCGGGTCGTTGGAGCCCATTTGGAGTTGTGCCAGAGAGAGAAAAGCGGTGAGGATCATCAGAAAGAGGGTAAAGGCCGAGAGAAACTCAATAACAGCGGTGAGCGCACCTTCGTTCCGCTCGTTGGAAACGAAGGTCCGGCGCATGGGATGACCATGATGGGGCAATTCAAGAGGTTGCCGCCTTGCCATGACCCGATTGGGTGAATCTTCGTTTGATGCGTCGTGCGTCAAACCGACGATTCGGCCAAATTATCGGCCTGAGAAGCGATGAGTCTTTGAATCACGGATGAAACGAACAGTCAATGACAGAGCGTGAGCCACGCAGTAGCTCCAAGCGTCAAGCAAGCCTTGGATTTGTTTTGATGTTGCTGCTGTCCTCTTTGGGCGCACTGGCCACGGTGCCGAGTTCAAGCGCAGCCGTACCGGGCTCAATCGGCATCACGCAAAGCGTTTCACCAGCGCCGGACGCTTGGTACTCTTCGTTTGACACCATCGCCTTTGAGGCCGAGTTGACCAACTTCTATGCGGCGCCTTCCGGCGCCAGCCGAACCCTAACATGGTACGCCTGCGACGGTGACATCACCATTTCACAGTGCAAATCCCTGTACGATGATACGGGGCAGTTTAACCTGGCGAACATTCCAGGACAGTCAACCAGCAACGTGGCGTCGTCTGACCTGTGGATTCCGGGCCAAAATGCCGAAGGCGTGTTCACCATCGTCTACGCCTTCAGCCAGAACGATCAGTTGCCGACCGACGATGAGTTTCGCTTTACAATCAACCTGACCAACGATTTCGTTGATGTGATTGCCGATGTCAACCACAACCCTCTGGACCACATCGATTATCTGGCCGTGTACGACGGCGAGCAAGTTCTCAACACCGACACGCCTTACGTGTTCAAATCAAAAGGACAATCAACGGTGTGCGGCGTTTGCATCTTCTCCGGTGAATTTGGGTGGCAACTCTGGAACGAAGAAGGAACGGTCATGCTCAAAGAAGCCTTCAGGACCATTGAAACCCTACCGGCTTGGGGCGGATACGACCCGTTCAACATCAATCTCCCCGAGTTTAGCTACGGACAAGAAGGCCGCTACTTGCTCAAATACGGTCTCTTTGGAAGCACTGGAAACCCCTACCCTGACCTGAATCCAAACAACAACCTTGCAACCTACAATCTGGTGCTCAACGACAGCATTGACCTGAAGGTAATCGACGTCTACCCGAGCCACGACGCTCAAGCGTCGCTGTTCTACTACGGTTCAGACCGAGTCGTTGCAACGTTCGCCAACCTCGGCAACATGAGCGTGGAAAACGTGAGCATCTCGTTCGAGGTGTACAATCCGCAATACGAACTTGAAGTGAACGAAAACTGTCTGGTACCGGTTATGCACCCGGCGGGTTCGGCGACCTGCCAATTCAACATGACAACAACGGGCAACAACCGGCTCATTCGTGTCCAAATGCCGACCATTTACCAAGAGGGAGAAGATGTTCGAATGAGCGACAACCTCTACCAACTCACCGCCAACATTCAAGTTGGCGCCATCAACCCCTACGTCCAAAGCAATTCAGAAAGCGGCATCTACCTCACCGACGAGGGTGTCGAGTTGGTTGCAAGGGCGAGTTCGATCGCTTCTCAGCCGTTAACCTACACCTGGCGAGAAGGCTTCTACATCTGGGGCAACGAACAGGTACTCAACAAAACGGGAGACGACTTTGGTCTCGGCCACCACAACCTCACCTTGCAGGTCACCGACCCGTGGGGGGAAACCGAATACGCCTATTTCGAGTTCGATGTTCTCAATGCCGTCAACCTCTCGGTAGAACCCATCATGGTTGGTAGCGCCATCACGGAACTTGAAGCGAGCCATTCACACGAAGTGCTGTTGCCGCACCTCGGGAAAAATTACGGCATCGGCGGTGGTAAATCTCCCCTGATGATGATCGACATCGGCATCAACACGGCCAGCGGTGAAGACCCGGGCTTGCGAACGGTTGACGTGGTGCTCAACCTGAGCGAAATACTCCCTGAAAACATCAACTTGACCACGGTTGATCTGCGCTACCTACCGGACAAAGACAGCGTGCAATGGACGGCCATCGACGGCGTTGACAGCTATTCGCTTGACCTCGAAGCAGGGACACTCGATGTATCGATGACCAAGGATGGCGTTCTTCTTCTTGTGGGCGTTCTGCCGGCCTCAGATGTCATCGCTCATCACTTTGACTGGACGCAGCGCTCAGCCGGCCAGATACACCTCAATTGGTCGTCGTCTGGCGACATGACGAATCCCTATGTTGGCGGCTGGAACATTTACAAAATCCAAGGCATCTCGGGAACAACGGTGTTCCCGGAAACCTTGAGCGGTATCAACGAAAATATTTGGGAAGAGTTGACCCTCGGCTCACGCGTCGCTACGGTGCCGTTGGAAGACACGGAATGGACGGACCCCTCGGCTCTAGAAACCGGTATTTGTGCCTCTTACGCCATCATACCCGTCGACCGAGAAGGAAACCCAAACCTGCAGAACGCCAACATCACGCGCGTCAACAACGCCGCCGGACAGTTGTGTGGAGACGCCGTTCCGCCCGATACCACGGTCTTGGATTTCAGCAGCACCACTGAATTCACCAACGACAGCGTATGCTACGAGGCTGAACTGGACTGGTCGCACTGCTACACGGTTACCCTGACGTGGACCTGGCCAGACCATGAAGTTCAGGGCAACGTCTCCTGGAACCTCTACCGCATGGCGCACGAACCCAACAGCGCCACCGACCTGAAATTCATTGAACCGATTCAGAGCGGTCTGGAGAGCACCCCCGGACAGCAGGCCAGTTTTACCCAGTCGGGCATGGATGACGACGCCATAAGGCCCTACAGAACCTACTATTACATCCTCGCCCCAATCGACAGCGTTGGTAACGAAAAAATGGTGGCGGACTTACCAGATAACGTACAGCGGGTGTACATCGAAGATCAGTGGTGGGACTACAGGCAACACACCGTTCCCCCAGAACCAGAACCTCCCGAGCCTCCGCTGGGCGTCCCTTGGCTTCAGAAGCTCGACGACGCCATGTCCGTTGACGAGTTCACGCTCTCGCTCGGTGTCTTGGTCGGTGTTATCGTCCTCAATTTCATTCTGCTGCCGCTGATATTCAAGCGACGAAAGCGACTCAAGCGCATCATAGCGGCGCGTAAGCGAAACAGCGCCAACATGTACGACGAGTTTGACGACTTCTTCGAGTGATGGCGCGACAGGGGAGATTTGAACTCCCGAGGTGAGACACCACCGGATTAGCAATCCGGCGCAATGGCCAGGCTATGCGACTGTCGCTGTATGCTCGGCGACCGAGGAACTTCACATGAACATGACGGTTGAGGGGCGTCATCGAACACCCGCAGATAGACGCTCAGAGGGGGCCAAAAAAGCCCAACCACTCCCCCGGGATGAACGAGATGAGGACGAAGGAGAGAAACATCCAGCTCAGATAGTACAGGCTCCTGAAGAACGATTTGGCAGCCTTGGGCATCCTGCCGTTGCTGTCAAACGGCTCGTGCGGGTCAATGGCCCACACGGATTGTGCGTACCACAGCGTCAATCCGCCCGATACAAAAGCCCACAACAACGGCACGCCAGCGTCGGGCCAGAAACAAGGTAGGGAACCCAACATGAACAAGCACACAACGTACACTTTTGACTGAAATATCGTGTGTTCGGCGCCCTTGACCTCGTTCATCATGGGGATGTTCACCTTACCGTATTCTCCGGAGCGGTACAGAGCAAGGGCCCAAAAGTGGGGAGGTGTCCAGAGAAAAATGAGGAAAAATAGCATCCAAGGCACGGGAGAACCGAGGTCAAACATGTTCCAGTTTTGGATGCTATCACCGGCTGCGGCAGCCCATCCAATCAAAGGCGGTGTCGACCCAGCGATGCCCCCGATGACAATGTTTTGCGGCGTCCGTCGCTTCAGCCAAATGGAATAAACAAAGACATAGAAAAGGACAGAAAAAACAGACCAAAAGGCAGCTTTAACGCTGATGATGAGAAACAAACACGAGCCGACGATCGCAATAAACGTGCCGAACAGCAGGGCAAAACGAGGCGTGGTATGCCCAAGAGGTATCGGCCTGTTCATCGTTCGGCGCATGTGAGGGTCGATATCTGCATCGTACCACATGTTGATGGCGTTTGAACCGCCCGCAGAGAGCGTCCCTCCAACGACGGTAACGGTCATGGTCCACAGCGTTTGACTCCAACTTCTGTCAACGTCCATGATACCCTGACGAGCGAGGGTGTCGTGAATTAAAATAGCGCAAATGGCCGTTATTTGCAACAAGACAATGACTCGGAGTTTCATCAGTTGAGTGATGACCTTAAACAGGCCCGGGTGAGGGTTGTTTTGAGCAAGTTGTCCTTCGCTCATTCCTGCTCACCTTGTTGTTGGGCACCCCGGTCATGGGACCGAGAGAACCTCATGGCAAACGTAAGCAACATAGCGGCGAGGAAGGCGGCGACGCCGCCGACCAGGTGAAGCAATGAGAGCCATTCTGGAAAATCCCCGACCTTCGCGAATATAAGGTAAGAGGCTCCAACCATGACGTTGAACATCCACATGGCCATGGTGAGAAGAGCCAAACGCACGATTTGTGAGGTTCCGGGCTGACCTTGCGAGGCTGATTTCAGGTTGACAACACCCAACACCAGAACCAAGCCGACCAAAAGCGCTCCTGAACGGTGCATGAATTGAATGAAAATACCCGGGCTGTCAAGCGATGGAAGGATGGAGCCCTGACATTTGGGCCAACCGTTTGGGAAACCAACAGAACAACTCTGATTATACTGGCCTCCGGCAGATGAAGAGACCCATGCGCCAAGGACCAACAACACACCAACAGCCGCCGTCATGGAATAGACGCGTTTTGAATGCGCCTCCACGAAGTCTCGTGGTGCCTGAAGGAAGCCCCAATCCGCCCCTTCCTCAATGCGCATGGCCATGTACTGCCAAATCAAACCCGCCATGAAAAGACATGCCAGCGACAAATGGAGCGCAACCGTCCAGTCGGCGTTGTCGAAACGGACGGTAACGTAGCCAGCCGTCGCCTGAACAACGAGAAGGACGGCAGAAAATTGCGCTGCCCGCTCCACGCCACGGCCGTATCGCTCCCTGGCCTTTCTTGCAGCGATGACGTTGTACACGATTGGGAGCGCTATGACACCGACGAGCATGCGGTGGAACCACTCCACGAAGATTTGGAACACGGTGTAGCGATGATCCTCCCCACGCGAGTCAATCTGGTCTGGGTTTTCAGCCCAATAGGCCCCTTGGTCTTCCTCTGAGACAATGAAATGCCACGTGCCGAAGCAAGTCGGCCACTCGGGGCAGGACTCACCAGCGTCGTTGATCCTGATGGAACCTCCTACGATGACGATAAGGAGCGCCGATACCGCCAGAAGCAACGGAATCACGGATGGAAGTCGCCACCAAGGGGGTTCCATAAGTCAAGGTGAGAGCAGACCCCTTTTGAACAAATGCCTCGCCCCCCGGGCATGGGTCACCGCCCCAAGCCACTGTTCCTCGCAGTCTTGCTCTTCCTGAGCCAAGCCGGTGTGGCCGCTGGCCAGCACGGGGCGGCAAGCGACAACGGGGAGGGAGCCTTGCACGACGTTGCTGTTTTTTCCGCGGCCTGCATGGTCAACGAAAGTTGTGAAGCAGAACGACCGACGCACCTCATTGAGTACTTCAGCGCAGATTGGTGCGAACCTTGCGTGCAAGTGAGCGACCATTTGCGCAACAGCACCAACGGGACAGAAAGCCATATCGCCGTCATACAGCACCATCCATCACCGGTGGACCTGACCTACTTCTCGCCCTCAAAACTACGAAACGATGCTGATTACCGCCTCCTGTTCCTCCCTTCCCTGGTCGTCGACGGAACACACCTGCTCACAGGAACGCGCCAAGCCTTGGACCTGAACGACGTCATGGACGGAAAAAAGACCCAGTGGAGCGGTCTGCAAACCATGACGATGGCCAACGGGACACTGACGTGGAACAACTCACTGGTCGGCACGATAAGCGCGTGGTACGTGGCGCCTGTTCCTCACGAGACTTCGGGCGTCGTTCACCCGTCCGTCGCCTACCATCACCAAACAGCCAACGCCTCAGCAGGTGAACTGGTTTTGAACGAGTCAATCATGCTCAACGGCACTTCGTTGGTCGTACTCCTTGAGACGGCAGGCGTGAGAAACCTGACCGTGGCGTCCCTGTCTCCGACGGGTTCAATGGACCTCAACAGCGATGTTCGCGAGGATGCCAAGAAAACGGCTTCCCAAACCGAATCCATGTTTGCCGCACTTCTTGGCGCTCTGCTGGTGTTGGCGCTTCTTCCCGCCATCATCACCCACATCAACCTCACCAGAGGCACAAAAGGCGTCCAAGGCGACAAATTGGGTTCCGAAGAGTGAGGTAGGTTCAAAAAGAGTCGCTATGTCGGCCACATGCGAAACTCTCGCACGTGATTGCAAATGGTCAAGCCTGCTCGTCAACACACACGCTTTGAACGCGCAAGAATCATCGGGGCTCGCGCCCTTCAGATAGGCATGGGTGCCCCGCTTTACGCAACGGAAGACGTGCTTCGCAAGGAGTTCAAGGACGAACTGATTTCGCTATACGGTCTTGAAGAAGCGAACATTCGTTTCGTGCTCGACCCGTTGAAAATCGCTTTGTACGAATACGAAAACCACTTGATTCCCATCGACATCGACCCTCACGAATAATCGCTCGTGTCGGACGCAAATCCGTAGAAGTCCGCTCCGAGAACTTCCGGTAGCGAATCTCTCCTCACAAGGAGGGTGCGAACGGCCCACAAGTCCACGAACACTCGGTACTTTGTGGTGGCGTCGAGGTAGTCAACACCGCTTGAACCGCCGGTGCCCATTCGGCGCCCGATCATGCGTTCCACCATACGAGCGTGGTGAGAACGGAAGAGCAGCATCGACTGCTCAAGTTCAACAAAACTGTCGATCAGTCGGCGCGGCCAAGAGAGCAAGGGCAAATCCCTGTACGATTCTATAAACAAGAGGCCTGCACGGTGGCGAACGGGTTCCCCATCGTCAAGAAGGAACTGCTCAGCGCTTGCAATGCCCGCCTCGATGCGGGGCCGAAGTGTTGATTCCTCACCGTGACCGATCGACACCATGTGCTCAATGACGCGCTCCCCGTGCTCCTTCATGACCTGAAGATGATTGCTCACATAAGACAGGACGACGTCATCGTCGCCATCGTGACCTGGAAATGAACCGTGAATCGGCGTGCGCCCCAACCACTGCGTGAGGACATCGTTTAGCGAGGGTTGTTGGGTCGTCGCCTCAAACCCGGCAAGAGCTGCAGCGGGAATTTTGCCTTGCGAGGCGAGTTTCTTCATGTGTTCAAGCGGGTCCATGCCCCCAATCCGTTGTTCGTTCTTGAGCCCCATGAGAACCTCAAGTTCCCGCATCTGCCACGATTCAAATCCCGATGAGGTACCCAACCGGTCGCGAAAGGCCAGAAAGTCTTGTGGAGACAAGGTCTCCATCACTTTCCACTGGTCGGCGAGCAGGCGAAAGATTTCACTGACGCGTTCCAAGTGTTGAACGACCATAGGAATGACCGATTCCTCAATCTTCTCAAGTTCCATCAACGCTCTGGCTTCTTTCAATTCTCGCAAAATAAGCTTAAACCACAACTCAAAGGTCTGATGCACGATGATAAAATGCAACTCGTCGTTTGAAGGCAGAGGAGAATACCCCTCCGGTCCGTCCTGCAGGGCAAGCAGTTCTTCGAGACGAAGATAGCCCCCGTATGTCATGCGAGCGGTTGGCGACGTATCGGCCATGGACACAAGGAGGTGAAGCCACCCCATGAAACCTTCACCCTCCCAGCGAGCGCTAAAGTGGAGCCTGAGCGAACAATCCTGCGGAAGAACCCACTGGCCAACATGCCTATTATGCAACGGCGTTTGACATAATACTCATAGAGCGAGTACGAAACCCCTCCATATGGGCGTCCCGCAGTCTACCGTGCACGAATGGCTGCAAAACTACGACAACGAGTCGATCACCATCGGCGTCGTAGCCTCTCATTCATCCCTGCAAATTCTGCATGGAGCCCGTCAGGAAGGGTTCCGAACACTCGGTATTGCTGTAGGCGAAAACCGCCGGCGTTTCTACAAAGCCTTCCCGGGCGCAGACCCTGATGAATGGCTGATGTTGGAAGACTATCGACAAATGCTCGACCACGCCGAGTGGTTCCGCGAGAAAAACGTCATTATCGTTCCTCACGGCTCACTGGTGGAGTACCTTGGTGCGAACAACTTCAGAAATCTCCAGGTTCCCACCTTCGGCAACCGCAACATCCTCCACTGGGAGAGCAGTCGAGAACTCCAGCGTCAATGGCTGGAGGACGGCGGTTGCACCATGCCAAAAGTTGTCAAAGACCCGCACAACATTGACGGCCCGGTCATCGTGAAATATGCGGGTGCCAAAGGTGGACGTGGTTATTTCATTGCCCGGGACTATCGGGACTTCAGAAGAAACGTCGACATTGAGGAAGAATTTACGATTCAAGAATACGTTTTGGGCTGCAGGTATTACCTTCACTTCTTCTTTGACCCTACCGCCGAAGACGGTTATCAAGTTCAAGGCAGAGGGGTGCATGCAGGTAAAAACCTCGGGCGGCTCGAGTTGTTGTCGATGGACAGAAGAGACGAGAGCAACGTTGACGAGTTCTACAAGCTTGGTTCCTTGCGAGACCTTAGGGACATGTCCCTTGAGCCCTCCTTCGTGGTCACCGGCAACCAACCCGTTGTGATACGGGAATCGCTTCTCCCCAGAGCGTTTCAGATGGCAGAGGGCACCGTGGCGGCGTCCTACAATCTTGAGGAAGGTTCTCGCGGCATGCTTGGACCTTTTTGCCTCGAAACCATCGTGACCGACCAACTCGAATTCAAGGTTTTTGAAATCAGCGCTCGTATCGTGGCCGGCTCAAACCCGTTCATCGGTGGTTCACCGTATTCGGACATCAACGAACCGTTCATGTCGACCGGGCGCCGAATCGCTCGCTCCATTCGAAAAGCACTGGAATCCGACAGGCTTGAGGAGATTATTTCTTGAGGTTCATTCCTCGGCCGTGAGAATGTCGAGATCCGGCGCACTTGGGAGATCAACGTCGTCATTATCGACCTCGTCTTGTTCAACTGGCTCTGTTTTCTGCTCAACCGAGACGTCCTCAAGGCCTCTGGCGGCTTCTCGAATTTCAGCCTCGATCTCAAGGCGGCGCGCTTCCCTCTCCTCGGGAGATGGTAAGCTAAACTCAGCGACGAGCATGATGGGGTCGCCGCTTGAAAGTTCACCGTTGTATTCCAACGGGTCGCCGCCCGGGGTCACGATCACCTGGAACTTCGTGGGGTCCTTGCTCTTGCGCTTTTGGTGCTTCTTGTAGTGATGAACGTACACTTGGTATTTTCCAGCAGGCGCCTTACCCTCCTCCCAAAACACGTTCTCAACGGGTTTGCGAGTTTCGGCTCGCACGTTGGCGTCAACGTCCAATTCTCCACCGCAGGCAGATTTCTTGTTGCCGCCATGGATGCGTTCTCCTGACGGGCAAACGACATGCAAATCGAGGTCGTTGTAGTTGTTCCACATCAGCGAAATCTGAACGTCTGAAGACTGTGCACCCTCACGTTCCAGTCGCGCTTGCAATTCAGACATGGCCCGTTGTGCGGCTTCCTTGGCTTCGAGCACTTCCTGCTCACGAGCGGCTTCAATCTCCGCAAGCCGCTGCGCTTCTGCGGCTTCCATTTCCGCTTGTCGGGTTTCCTCCACTTCGGCGATGGCCGCTTGCGTCTCTGGGACATCCATGCCGGCCGCTCGCAATTCCTCTTCGAGAGCCGCTCTAGCAGCGGCCCTTTCCTCGGGGGAAGGGAGGCTAAACTCAGCGACGAGCATGATGGGGTCACCCATCGAGAGTTCGCCGTTGTATTCACGCGGGTCACCGCCTTGGTTGATAATCACCTGGAATTTCGTCGGGTCTTTGCTCCGTCGTTTCTTGTGCTTCTTGTAGTAGTGGACGTAGACTTGGTATCGGCCCGCCGGCGCTTGACCCTCCTGCCAAAACACGTTTTCAACGGGTTTGCGGGTTTCGGCCCGCACGTTGGCGTCAACGTCCAATTCACCACCGCAAGCGGACTTTTTATTCCCGCCGTGCAAGCGCTCTCCAGACGGACAAACGACGTGCAAATCAAGGTCGTTGTAGTTGTTCCACATCAGTGAAATCTGCACGTCTGAAGATTGCGCACCCTCTCGCTCTAAGCGCGCACGCAATTCGGACATGGCTCGTTGTGCGGCATTTCTTGACTCGAGCATTTCCTGCTCTCGAGCGGCCTCTATCTCTGCCAGACGCTGGTCTTCGGCTTCCGCCAACTCGTTTTGACGTTGGTCTTCCAATTCCGCTGCCAGCCGAGCCTCTTCAGCGTCCCTTTCCGCCGCTCTTCTGGCGGCTTCTTCTTCTTCGCGACGACGGGCTTCCTCAAGTTCTGATTGGCGACGCGCGGCCTCGGCATCCCGTTCTTGCTGCGCCGCAGCCTCAACCTCCTGCTGCTGTTGCCTGCGTTGGTTAAATCGCTCCTCAGCAAGGCGCCGATCGCCCTGATTTTGCTGCCTCAAAAGGTCCTGGATTGTCGCCAGTTTCCTGTCCAAGTTCTTTTTCGCCTTTCCAAAGCCCATGCCGGAATGTTGCTGGAGCAGGCCTTCGGCTGTCATGCCGCTTTGCAGGTTCACCCGGGCTTCCCGCCGCATGACGATGAAAAGGAGACCTACGGCGAACGCGCCACCGAGGGCAACCGTAAGCACGTAATCCGCCAAAGGCATGTCATTGCCCATAACGAACCACCACTTGAAACATGCGTTTCTCCTCCCACGACCCTTTCATCAACGCCAAAGAGCCTAACAAGTTGGTACCCAAGGGGATTACATGCGCGAAGTCTCGGTGGCGTGGACGAGAGAGTCGCTCTCAAAAACCGACCTATCCGAACTTGACGATGTGGTCCACCAACTCACCTTCCTCGCCAACCTCCTCATCACGCCTGAAGGGGTGCGGCAAATCGTTTTGCCAACCTACAGAGAAGGAAAATCGGTGGATGACCTCGACAGCATCCCGTACATCAAAGTCGAACAGCGCCTCAACGACCGAGAGGGGCAGGCCCTCATCATCTGGAACACCCATTCGCTGGTTTGTTTGGCCTCGACGACGGAGAACATACACGTGATGCCCCCCAGCGAGTACCAAGACGGTACGTTGATGCTCACCGTGCGGGGCATTCCGCAATCCATCGCCTCTTTTGTCAAACTCACCAAGGTGTTTCTTCCACCGGCTGACATCCGTGTTAGCGATGTTCGAGCGCACGAAAACGGTCTTGAAGAAGCGCTGACGCAACGCCAACATGAATGCTACACGCTCGCCTTGAAACACGGCTACTACAAGGAGCCCAAAGGCATCACCATGCAAGCGCTCGCCGATATTTTGGGCATCGCAAGATCCACCTTTCAAGAGCACCTCCAGTCCGCTGAACAAGCGGTTCTGGTGTGGGCTGGGGACCAACTTTAGCGGGTCAACATGCCAAACAAACCTTTGATGAAGGCGGCCACCTCGCCGGTCCATGGGCAAAGCAGAGCGGCTTCAGAAGCTCCTTCCCAAAAACCGCGGTGTTTGGATACCCATTGACCACGGCGCGTCCGATTACCCCACCGCCGGCTTGCAAGACCTTGAATCGCTCATCAGTGGACTGGTCGCCGCTGGTGTTAACGCCATCGTTGCGCAAAAAGGCGTGGTAAGCAAATACGCTCACCTCTGCGAAGGCACGAAGACCAGCATGGTGGTCCATTATTCGGTGTCGACCCGCCATGCAGGGCCCGACGTCAACAACAAAACCATGGTGGGCCACGCCGATGAAACGCTGTTGAGAGGAGGTATCGGCGTTTCCAGCCAAGTCAACATGGGAAGCGAACACGAAGCGGTTATGGTTGAACGCATGGGCGAGTTGAACCGGCAAGCGCTGCACGCAAAGCTGCCGGCCTTTGGCATGGTTTATGCGCGAGGTCCGTACCTGAATCATCAGGAAAACGACACCACCAAATCGCAAGCACACGCCGTTCGTCTGGCTTTTGAACTGGGCTGTGACGCAGCGAAATGCGTCTGGACCGGTGATGCAGAAAGTTTCTCAATCGTTGCAAAAAGCGCCCCAATTCCTCTGCTTCTCGCAGGAGGCCCAGCCGGTGGAGACGCATCGAGCGTTCTGAAGATGGTTGAAGAGGCCCTAGGCGCCGGTGCTAGCGGTGTTTGCATGGGTCGGCAGGTGTTTGCGCACCCGGACCCCGTGGCCATGGCAAAGGCTCTGGTCATGATGGTCCATGATGGCGTGTCGGCCGAACAGGCGATCTCCAGCGTGGGCTTGTGAGTTGATACAATGGAAATTTGGCTGCGGACCTCGACGGCTGATGCGCCAACCAACGTGGAAGATTACGACCGGATTTTCGGTGATGAACAAGAACAGCCACGCTTGAACATCGACGGCCAAAGGCTGCTCTATGACGGAAACGTCATTGGAGCCTACATTCGGGTAAAGGACGGAGAGACCCAAAATTTGGGTATTGAACACCTCGGCACCGTGGAGTGGATCCTCGTCGAGTGCGAAACGTGGTCAATGATTCCACTGGAAAATTTGATCGCCCATCGGCGCGGAAGTCATACCAAGATTGCTGCCGTTATTTCTCGACCAATTGAAGCACAGGGCGCCGGATTTGCGCTCGAAGAAGGCGTTGATGCTCTGGTCATTTCCGCTGATGAATCCATGCTAGATGCAGCGCAAAGCGTCAAAATTCAACGCATGGAAAGGAAGGTTGAGGTCCCCTCACCAAGCGATCAACGAACGACCCGGCTTGATTTGAGTGTTCTTGAAGTCGAAAAGATACAGGAAGCAGGCGTTGGCGACCGATATTGCCTTGACTTTTTGACCCTGTTCGAGCCTGGCGAGGGCGTGTTGGTCGGGTCAAGCGCTTCCTCGCTTTACCTTGTCCACAGCGAAACCATCCCCTCCACATTCGTGCCGACCCGTCCGTTTCGAGTCAACGCTGGCGCACCGCACACCTACGTGTTGATGGAAGATGGAACCACCAAATACATGGCGGAACTTGAATCTGGAGATGTGTTGCTCGCCGTCAAGACCAACGGCGACGCAAGGGGCGTCGTTCTGGGTAGGGTGAAGATTGAACAACGCCCAATGTTGAAGATTACGGGTATAAACCGAAGAAAAACGCATCAAAACGCTAATCTATCTCATGTTTTTATGCAACAAGCGGAAACAGTACGCCTCATCACCAGCGAGTCAGCCGCCATCTCGATCACCGAACTCAAGCAGGGAGACCTTGTGTTGGGTTGGGAGGGACACGATGCCCGGCACGTCGGTCTGCCTGTTGACGGGGGTATCGAGGAGCGTTGAACGCATGGCAGTGATAGGAAAGGGCAGCGCTCACGGTGCTTGCAGCCTTCTCCACGCCGCTGCACTGGGGTACGGCGCCAACATTGCGCTGGACTTGCCCATAACGGTTCGTCTTCTCGATCGGCCAAGCAAAAGGGACGTCAAAGACGATGATGGTTTGCTCCAGCGTCTTCTCGAGGCTTGGGTCGAGGCGAAATATCCCTTGCCGGAGGGATACCAGATTGAGGACCTTCATTGGGGGGTTAAATCGGAAATTCCCAAAAAGCAAGGCCTCAAATCGTCCTCTGCCTTGTGCATCGCCGCCTTGCGAGCGCTGTGCGATGCCACCGACACTTCGCTTGAGCCACATGAAATGGTGAGGATGACCGCTGAGGTCCAACTCGCTGCTGGCGTCTCCATCACGGGCTCCATCGACGACGCCTGGGCCTGCATGAGCCCGGGATGGAAACTCGTTGACGTGCAAGCGCCCATAGAGGAAGGGGTGTTGTTGGACGAACCGGGGCTTGACACGGAGGACTGGACGGTTCTTTTGGTGTTGCGAGGCCCTAGGGAAGTGCAACCCAGCCTGGAGGACTTTGCGTCTCAAGCAACAGCCTTTCAACAGGCCCTTTCAGCGTTACAAGAAAAGAACCCACTGGTGGCCATGACATGGAACGGGAGAGGCACGGTTGCGGCTTTGCGGGACATAGAGGGACGGAAAATGGCAAACGATTCGTTCATGAACAGCGCACGAGCCGCCGGCGTGTCTGGGTCAGGACCTGCCTTGGTCATCGTCGTGCCCAAGCAGCAAGTACCCACCGTTGAACGAATTAAGTCGTTTTACGGCAGCAGACACCCGAACGCAACCATCGTCCAGACATCGTTTCTCTCCGTTGTTGAGGGCGATTCTGGGGAGTGAACACCTTCTAAAGGGACCATCGGGTCCTCACATCGTTGGAACATGAACATGCGTCTTGGTGAGTCCTTGCGAGTCACGCTACGTGGGTCAAGCCACGGACCCTTCGTAGGCGCCCTTGTGGAAGGAATGCCGCAGGGACTGACTGTTGACGATGCGGAAATCAATGCAGCCATGGCGCTTCGGAAAACGGGCGGCGCGTTCAGCAGTAAGCGAAAAGAGCCGGACATCGTCGAATGGAAAACGGGTGTTGAAGACGGCAAGACAACAGGAGAACCGATTGAGGTTTTCATTGCCAACAGCGATGCCCGCACGAAGGATTACAGCTTCCTGCCGGACCACCCACGTCCAGGTCACCAAGACATGGTGATGATGATACGCACAAAGGGCGAAGCCGACTTGAGGGGTGGAGGAACATCCAGCGCACGAATGACGGCGCCGCTGGTGGCGATTTCCGCCGTCTTGCGGCCGTGGCTGAAATCTCGCGGCATCGTTGTTGAAGCGCATCTAGGTGCTGTCGGTCACGTCGAAGCTCAACCGATGAATCGGTGTCCTGAACGCTGGGCGGATGAGACCTGCAGGGAACTGCGATGCAGGGACCCCGAGGCCTCAGAAAAGATGGCGAGGTTGGTGAACGAAACCCGACGCTCCCTTGACTCCATAGGCTCTCGCGTGGATTTGCAAATTGAAGGCCTGCCGCTCGGTCTCGGCGAACCATGGTTTGACGGGTTGGAACCGGCGCTTGCGCGGGCCATGATGGCCATTCCAGCCGCTCGCGGCGTGGAGTTCGGCCATGGTTTTGGTGTTCAAACCATGCAAGGGAGTGAACACAACAGCCCTTGGGGCGGTACATCGGAAGATCCAGTTTTGGTGGGTGAACGTCCTGATGGTGCACTCGCAGGTCTCTCAACAGGCTCTCCAATTCACGTTCGTACGGCGTTTAAACCACCCTCGAGCATCCCCCAATCCCAAACCACACTGAACATCAAGAACAACCAACAGGAACCTCTGGTGGTCAAAGGCCGTCACGACCCTGTACTCGGACCTCGGGCGGTTGCGGTGGTCGAGGCGATGGCACTGCTTGTTGTCTCTGACTTGATGTTGCGAGGAGGTTTTCACGGTGAATGAACTTCTAGAAGTTCACAAGTTTGGAGGTTCCTGCCTTCGAGACGCCTCGGACCTGGAGAAAATCGCAGGCATCCTCAACCAAGCGCAACAACCGGTTATCGTGGTGGTTTCTGCTCTCTGGGGCACAACAGATCGCCTCATGCGGGCCGCACAAGAGCCTCGATACGCAGGCCGTCTGGTGAACGATCTTGCCAGCCACCACCTTAGATTCTCGCCCACCCTTATCGAATCGCCGCTGTATGACGTGTTCCAACGCGTCCTCGAAGGCATTGAGGAATCGTTAACAGCGCTGGCAACCGATCGAGATGACAAAGAGGCCTACAACCAACTGCTGGCTTCTGGAGAACGGCTTTCAGCCTTGGTCATCGCTCACGGTCTCTCGATACGAGGGTTGGATGCGCATCCGGTCGGTGCCGAGGACGTCGGGTTGCAAATGGACGGCGAGATTACCGCTTCTCGTGTGGACATCAAGGCCTCGGAACAGAACCTCGACCGAACCGTCTTCCACGGCATACCGGTCGTCACCGGATGGTTTGGTGTCGGCAAAGACGGTAACATTGCGCTGCTGGGACGCGGTGGTAGCGACCACACGGCCACCGCTCTGGCAGCCCTGCTTCACGCACAAAGGGTGATCCTTTGGAAGGACGTGTTGGGTATTTACCCGGTCAACCCTCGCTGGGGGATACAGTCAGCGCCTATACCCTATCTCGGCTATTCTGAAGCCATTGAATTCGCCAACGCAGACGCCACAATCCTGCATCCCGCTACTGTTGAACCGGTGTACGAAATGGGTATCCCTATTGAGATTCGCCACCTTTCCAACTACCGACAAAACGGCATGAAAACGGTGATTGGCCCGGACATTGAAACCAAACCGAACATCAAGGGCATCGCGTGCATTCAACGCGTGGCCTGCATCAATGTAGAGGCCCGTTATTCAAGGGATGCAGCTCTCGAATTGAGCGATTTGCTTCAGGAATTGAACGAGGACAACATCCGCATTTGCTCGTTTGAAACAACCAACTCGCAATGGCGGTTCGTCGTTCCGCAGCACGAGGTGGCGCGTTGTGTGCAAATCATTGAACGGGGGCGAAGCGTTGTGAATTACGAGTACTTCGCCGCCATGCTCTCGTTCATTGGATGCAGAAACATCGCCTATCTCCGAGAGCAGCTCAACGGACAAGAGGACATCAAACCGGTAGAACTCTACGAATCGTCGTCATCCATTCATCTGCTCACAAAGCGAATGGACATCTCACGTATGCTCGACGAGATGATGTCGTTTATCTCCTCAAGCAGCGATTATTCGGCTTGACGCTCTCTGTAGCGTTGCAGGTGGGTCGGCAAGTTCAGCCCGAAGAGGATACCGACGGTGATGAAGACGAACAACGTGCCCAAGGCAACACCGTAAACCGAAGTTAGCTCTACGGATTCCCTCATGCGTGTGGCCGTATCGCCAGAAAAAATGCCGACGATGGCCGGCAAGATCGTGTTGGCCGAGAGCACAAACCAGGCCAAAAGGGTGGCCAAGATGGGGTTGATGACGAGTGAACGATGGTATTTCGAGACGATCTTCTTAGGGTTCATCACGTACACCTCGTTGGTCCGTATGCTGGTGTCGAGCATGGAGTACCGAATGACGCCGTTGCTCAGTTCGAAATACATGATGAGAAGGACGGCATAGACCACGACAAGAACGGATAGCATCGCAGGATTGTCTTGGAGGTTGAACAAATCGTTGGCCAGCGAGGTTTTCGATGAGGCGAATCGGAGAATGGCCAAAATAAACAGCAGGTTGCTCCCCAACGAAAGGCGAGCGTCCCGCTTGAACGTCCCCATGAAGCCCAGAACGGTGGCGCTAGCGATGATGACCAGTTGAAGGATGTTCGCAAGCCCCAAACTGCCGGTGAGGATGTACCAGACAGTGCCTTGTGGCGGCGAGATGATGTACGTCAAGAACGCAAGCGCAACAAGAACCCCGTATACGGCGATCTGAAGGTTCTGAACCATTTTATCGGGGGGCAAGAACTTCATCTTTGGAACGAGAGGACCGCCGAGCAAACTTTCGATGAAACTGGGGATTTCTACCGACGGAATGGCGTCTTCGGGAATGTTTGTGCCTGTTCCGACCTGACCGGCCAACTTTTTCCTTGATGGGGCGGCGGAACGGACCGTTTTTCCGTCATAGAGGTGGGATGTGTCGCCTGTAGGTCGATTGATGGCCATGGTTTCACCTCAAAATCCTCTTGCCCCTGCCAAGGCGGTGGAAAGCAGCATGTCGGGTTCCCAATCCATGATGTTCACACCAAGGCCACGAAGTTCACCGATGAGAACGTCCCTTTCCGTTTTCATCACTTCATAGCCTGTCCTGTCGATTCGTTTTGCGTCGAATTCAAACTCAAGAGAGGACGGTGTCAACACGGTTACATCGAAGTTCCGAGCGCGGAAATCACGCAAGGCATTGATGATCGTCGGATCGTCCTCAAGATTGGAAAGGAAAATGATGGGGCTTCCTTTGTTGATGTGCGGAAGAATACGATTCACGACGACCTGTAAGGGGATGTTCCCACGAGCGACAGCACCGGCGAGTTTGGTCAAAATGACGTACAACTGTTTCTTGCCGGTGTCGCGATCAACGCTGACCACTTCATCACCGTACACGATGATGCCAACGGAGTCACGCCGACCGAGGAAATACTTGGCAAGAGAAGCGGCAGCCCGGGTGGAGTAAACCAGCGCATTGCGAGACACCGGTCCCGTTTCCGAAACGGCACGGGAATCGACGATGATAATGACGTCAGAAACGGCATCGCGCTCGCGCTCGTTGACCATCAGTTTTCCAGACCGAGCGTAGGCTGCCCAGTTAATGGCCCTGAAGGAGTCTCCGTCAAAGTACTCACGCAGCGAGTAAAACTCTGAACCTGGACCGGGTTGGCGAATGTTGACGGCTCCCGTGAAGATTTTCGGCACGCGGGATTTGACGAACGTTTCTTTCAAATCTTCCATTTTTGGGAAGACGAGGAAGTCGTTGTAAACATGCAATTCCTTTTCCTTGTGAAACAGACCGAACGCATCCTGAATTCGCACGGTGACCGGACCGAGGCTGTAAAAACCACGAAGCGGGCATTCAACGGTGTATTCGATGAAGGTCTCACGACGGGGTCCAAGCTCCATCAAGATGTAATTGGCCCCTTCTTTGATTCGCATGACTTCCGGAACCCTGTCACGGACTTCCAAGATCTTCGGAAGCGATGAGGAATTCTGCATGCGGAGGGTCACGTTGAGTTCGCCGTCCTCAAACATACGGGCACTGGACAGTTTTCGCATGGCGATAACGTTCCCAAGCGCTATGCCCTCTTCACCAGTCCATTCTTCGGCACGACGTCCGCTCGATGCAACATCTGCGTGATTCCCAAGGAGTGCAGCCCATGTAAGGAACACGAAGATTACCACGGCAATCGTGACGAGTTGGGTGTTGCGGAGCGTCAAGCCAAGCAGATACATGGCAACAGCTAGGCTGCCAAGCATGGCTGACTTGCGACTCCACATGTTTGATTCACCTCGTTCTTTTGGCGGTCAAGTTCAAACCGTAGGCACGGGCACTTCACGCAGGATGGTCTGGATGACCTCTCCGGCCTCGAGGCCTTTGATTTGATGCTCTGGCTTCAGAATGATTCGGTGAGCAATAGCGAGTTCGGCGATGGCCTTGACGTCGTCCGGTGTGACGAAGTCGCGACCTCGAAGAGCTGCTGCGGCACGTGAGGTCTTGAGCAGAGCCTGAGAACCACGAGGCGAAGAGCCGACGAGGACGCGTGGGTCTTCACGGGTTCTCGACACGACTTCGACCATGTACATCCGAAGCGCTGGGTCAACATAGACGTCTTCGCATGCTTGCTGCATGGCGATGACTCGTGCCGGATCGGTGATAACATCAACGTCCACGGCATCTTTCCCACGGTTGATACGCCGTGCAAGGATTTCGTCCTCGTCAGCTCGGTCGGGGTAACCCACGGACATCTTGAACATAAATCGGTCAAGTTGTGCTTCAGGAAGCGGGTAGGTACCCTCTTGCTCAACGGGGTTTTGTGTTGCCATAACAATGAACGGTGCAGGGAGTTTGTGCGTGACCGTACCGATGGTCACCTGCTTCTCCTGCATGGCCTCAAGCAGTGCGGCTTGGGTCTTCGGAGGTGCACGGTTGATCTCGTCAGCGAGGAGGAGATTGCAAAACAGTGGACCTGGTTTGAACGTGAATTCACCTTTCTTGGCGTCGTAGATGTTGGTACCGGTGATGTCAGCAGGGAGCAAGTCAGGCGTGAACTGAACACGCTTGAAGTCGCAACCCAACGCATCGGCGAAGGTGTTGGTCATCAACGTCTTGGCCAGTCCGGGGTAGTCTTCGAACAGAAGGTTCCCGTTGGACAGGATGTTGATCAGCACGTTGTCGATGACGTGTGCCTTACCGATAATGACCTTCTGGACTTCGGCTGAGATTGCCTGAGCAATCGCACCGACGGCCTTCAGGCGCT
>CACODE010000007.1 GCA_902625885.1 uncultured Candidatus Poseidoniales archaeon | reverse complement strand
TTGAAGCAGGGTCCGTCCAGGTCAGGGCGATGTTGATGTCTTCGGCACTGGAAGGGACGTTAAACGACCAACCGGAGTCGGCGTTTGTGGTGACCGAATGGCCTTGCAGGTACGACGTGTTCAACGCTTGGGACATGTTGATTCTGCCCCAACCTTCGTGGTTGTTCGGAGCCGCTTCGCCAGCACCGTTGGTGGCCGAGGAGTATTGTCCCGCCATGTCGTGAGCGCTGGCGGTGAAAATTGCCTTCACCAGCGCAGAGGTAGGGTTGGTTTCACCCAGGTTATCCATCAGGTGTTCCAGCAGCAGGGCTGAGGCTCCGGCCGTGAGCGGCGTGGCCATGCTCGTGCCGCCCATGTAGGTGTAGCTGGCGTTGTGAGCCAGCCATCCAACAGACGATGTGCTTCGGGACTTCGCCGAGAGGATCATCGTGCCGGGTGCGGAAAAGTCGGGCTTAATGCGGCCGTCATCGGTGGGTCCCCGGGAAGAAAACGCCGCCATACCGTCAGGGTTGTCTGCCAGACGGTCGGTGGAGATGGGTGAACCGTAATCCGTGCTGCCCCAGACGTAGGTCATGTTGCCGCGGTTGTTCTCGCTGGCGCCAACCGTGAGCACGTTCTTTGCCGTGGCTGGGCTTCCCATTGAGTCCAAGTCAATTTCTCCGTTCCTGTTGGCGTCCACGCCTTCGTTGGCGGCGGCAAACAGGATGACCATCTCGTCATGGGTTCTTGCGCTCGCATCGGCCTGCATCGATGAGGAGGTGTAGTAGCCGTTGACGGCACTCCCCCAGGAATTGGTGTGGACCCTGCTGCCGTTGGCCCAAGCCAGCGCAAACATGTCGTCAAGGTCGTTGGGAATGCCGAGGAGTTTTTCCTCACCGTTGTACGTTGTGGCGATGGAGTGCACCAAAAGGTGGGCTTCGGGGGCAGCACCGATGATGTCACCGTTGCTGTGCGTGCCGTCACCCAAGACGGAACCGGCCACGTGGGTACCGTGACCGTGCAGGTCTTCGGCATCATCACCGCAGGGGCTTAGACTGTAGTGCGAACAAACCGAAGCAGGTGGCGGGAAGGACAGAATGCCGGTGATGTGGTCCCGGAAGTCAGGGTGCATGTTGGTGTTGTTCACCCCGTTGTCCAGACCCGTGTCGGCCACGGTCACGATGATGCCCGTGCCGTCAAGTCCCGACCACGATGAGTCGATGTTGGCCATGTTCGTGCTGTTCCACGCGTCGTCGACATGCATGACCTCTATACCGACGGAATTGAATATCTCGTAAACCGGACGGGGTTCGACCCATTCAACGGCTCCTTGTTGCAGCAACCAGCCGAGGCCTGACGGTGAAACGGCCATGGTGGCAAACCGTCCGCTGTGGGAATCCAGTGAAACGTCGCTTCGGCTGCGAAGGCCGGTTGGTAATTCCTCTCCCGACAGCACCACGTTCACAATGGCTCCTTCCTGGTTGACGAACGGGTTGGGGGCGTGCATGTCAAGGCCGAGCAAGCCTCGGACAAGATCGGTCTGGAGTTTGTCCGTGACGTCCATGGCCGCCAAACCGAGCACGTCCAAGGCGGCGAGTTGGGCTGGTGTTTTGCTGTTCACGTCGCAGTGGAAACTCGCTGGAGGCATGAAGGAATAGCAGTCGATGCCTGCGTCTGCCAACTCACCGTGCCATTCGCTAGGTACGGGATAGGTGTGGCCGAGAATGTGGTAGCCGTTGACGCGATTTTGACCGGTTTGTTCCGTCCAATCGCCCGGAGCGATGAGGCCAATGTCCCTGTAAAGAAGGCCCGAGGTGCCCGCCGCATCGTCTTCGCTCAGCCAGCCGTGAACGGCGGTTGCCGTGGGTTCGATGTTGAGTTGTTGAAGAAGCCCGAGGTCGGCGTTGGTGTCAACATCTGCCGAGGCGTCCGTGCCTTGAGCGAACGCCAGTGGCGAGAGCACCTGCACGAGCAGGAGAGAAAAGAAGAGGATGGATGTGCGTCTTTTTTGCCCCTGCATGACCTGCGCTAATCCGGGGTGCCTCATCAAAGATTGGATGAACCGTCTCTGCATTCCACAGGGCTTGGCGAGGGTTCAAAGGTGCCAGTCCTCGGGAGGGAATCATGACGGACGGCGAACCGGCCTTGTCGATGACCGACAAGATGTCGCCGGACAGCACCAATGAGGGAGCGGGCGTCCTTGGCAACCAAATATGGCGCATTGTCCCCTACGCCAAGAGCTACCCAAAACGCGTTTTTGCCGGTGTTTTTGCAAACGCTGCGGCTCGATTCTTTGACCTGATGCCCTTTGTGGCCATCGGGTTGGCTGTGGATTACTTCACTACGGACATGCTCTCAGGACCCCAAATCGTCCAAGACGCCGTGACCGCCATCCACAGCAACCCGGCCATTGGATACGGCGTCCTCATTTTCCTTGGATTTCTGTGCCTCGCCGTTTTTCAAGGCATCTCGGAATATGCTTGGCAAACGCTGGGCTACAACATTCAGCACGACTTGCGCATGGACGCCACTCGTTCACTCATAGCCATGGAGGCCTCGTACTACGATCTTCGACAAACCGGGCAGATTATGTCGGTGCTCTCGAGCGACGTCAACCAACTTGAGGACGTTGTTTCGGACTCGTCAACATCCATCATTCGAATCGTCATTACCTTTGCCACGGCCTTCCTCATTCTCGTGTTGATGTCGTGGAAACTCGCTGCCGTGCTGTTCACACCCCTGCTGTTTATTGTGCCCGCCGTGTACTGGTTTTCCACCCGAGTGCAGCGAAAATACAGGCAACAGCGAGAATCGACGGGCGACATTCACGCTGTTCTTGAGAACCTCATTTCCGGCATCTCCGTGGTTCAAGCCTACAATGCCGAGCAGTGGGAAGCGAACCGGGTGGCGACCGAATCGGGCTCTTACAGGGACCAAGCGATGGGCGCCAGCAAAGACCGCAACCGTTTCATTCCGATGATTTACGCCGCCGCAGGCGTCGCCTTCGGCCTCCTCGTGACGGCCGGGGGCCATTTTGCAAGCCAGGGCGAAATCACGACCGGTCAGTTGGTCACCTTCCTCCTCATCAGCACCCGAATGACGATGCCGATGTTCATCTTCGGCGTTTTGGTCAATCAATTGCAGCGCGGCGAGGCCGCCGCAAGACGTGTCTTTGCCGCCATTGATCTAAAACCGACCATCGTGGACAGCGAGGACGCCGTGAAACTGGAAGGCGGTATCCAAAGGGTGGAGTTCAAGGACGTCTATTTCACCTACCCGAACACCAGCATAAAGGTCCTTAACGGCATTTCGTTCAACGTCGCAGAAGGGGAATTCCTCGGCATAATGGGCCACACTGGGGCTGGCAAAACCACCATCCTGAAACTGCTGATGCGGTACTACACCCCCGATGCGGGAGAAGTGCTCGTCAACGGTCGCCCCGTCACTGACTACACACTTCATTCCCTTCGCGAGGCCATCGGTTTTGTGGGCCAAGACGCCTTCCTCTTCTACGGCTCGGTGAGGGACAACGTGGTGTACAACCAAGAGGCGACGGAAGAACAACTTCAGGAGGCGCTCAAGATGGCAGGCGCTCTGGATTTCGTATTGGATTTGGAGGACGGTATGGACACGCTTGTCGGCGACCGCGGCACCATGCTCAGCGGTGGTCAGCGAGCAAGGGTTTCGCTGGCTCGGGCTCTGCTCAAATCGCCGAGCCTGCTCATTCTTGACGAAGCCAGCAGTGCGCTCGATGCCGAAACGGAACGTCGCATCCAAGAAAACCTCCTCTCTTCTGGAAAAGAGCGCGCCACCATCGCCGTCGCTCACCGGTTGAGCACCATCCGCAACGCCAACGAGATCGTCTCCATCGTTGACGGGAACATCGTGGAGCGTGGCATCCACGACGATTTGGTGGCCTCGGGCGGTGTTTACGCAAGCCAGTGGGTCATCCAAACCGGGGACATGGCCGGCCTTTAGACAGGGTCTTCCTCGCCCGAGACCAAGCGGTCGACATAAGTGATGATGGCCGAAATCAACAGGAAAAGCGGTATGCCGAGCACCAAGGCCCAGACACCGATGGAAAGGCTTGCTACCCGAACGTCATCGAAAATCTCCCCGACGATGATGATGAAAGCCACCATGACGATGCGACCCAAAACGAGCAGGGGGCGTATTGACGTCCAAATGGCGCTGGCGTCGGTGGCGTGGTCGGGCTGGTCCATCGCCGTGAGCCGTTCTTTGAACGAGGGCCGGACCATGGAGCGATACAGAGTGGTCGCATCATCAACGTTCGCCAATGTCAACCGTTGGAGGTGGCGGTTTCGGTCAAGCGGTCCGAACCCGGTCGTCAATTTGCGAACCTTCACCGGCCCGTCCACCGGTCCGGCGAATTTCGCGCCAGGCCTTGAGCACGCCCTGACCGTAGGCCCACTGCGCCAGGAACACAAAGAGCGGTGCGAGGAACACGGTGCCAAGCGATCGATGGGGCGAGGTGCCGATGGCTGCGCCAAGCCACGAGATCGCTATGTAGAGGCCGACGAGGCCAAGCGGGATGTGGAAGGCGATCCTTGCGAGGGTCCATTCGCCTGAAAGGGTGAACCAAAACTCGTCTGCAGCCCCTCCCGCGAGGGCGCCGTATGTGATGGCGAGCAAAGCGAACACCACGAGTGGGGGAAAGAAACCGATAGCGGTGTGAGACCATGCGGCGATTTCGGGCCAGCGCTTGTTGGCCACCATGCGGGTGTAGCCGTAATTCCGCATCTGCTTCATGTAGGGCTTGAACGGCCGACGCCTGCGGTGCGGCATCACGTTGGACGGGTCGATGAACAGCTTGTGGCCGGCCCGCTGAATTTTGGCGTCGAGCACAACGTCCTCCGCACCGATGCAACCTTCCTCAAAGAAACCGACCTCTCGGAGGTTGGCCATTCTGTGGGCGCAATTGACGCCCGGGTTGTGCGTGATGGGGACGAGTTCGCCTTTCGGCTGGGCGCCGTAGCGCGTGCCGGCGGTCATGAATTTGGTGCAGAAGGCGACATCAGCGCACTTGGCGCCGAAGGGGTCGTCGTCAGGCGCAAAGTTGGGACCGCCCACGGCGCCGACTTCCGGGTTGTCGAACCAGCGAATCAGGTTGGCCACCCAATTGAGCGGTGGCACGGTGTCGTCGTCGGTGAACAAGACGAGGTCGTGGTCCATCTGCTTGAGGGCGAAGTTGCAGGCGTCGGCCCGGTTTCGGGACGGGTCGTCAAGCCACGTAGCGCCGTGTTTCTCACATACCGCTTTGGTGTGGTCCTTTGATTTGGAGTCGGCGATGACGACCTCGAAGTGCGGGTAGGTTTGCTTGCCGAGTCGTTCCAAGACGATATCAAGTTCATCGGCGTTGTTGATGGTGGGAATCAGCACCGCCGCCGTGTACGGCGTGCCGTCCTCTTTGAGCAGAACGGGGACCGTTTCACTCTCGCCCATGACCCTGCCGAGACACCCGCCTATTAAGAAATCAAGGGCGAGAGAGGATTTCCTTAGTATGCGCGGAGAATTTACCCTCGAGCAAGAACCGCGCACGAACGCGTCCGAGCCCGCTCGCTTTTGTGCTAAGTTCATAAGCCGTCGCGAGGGCGTTTTGCCATAGAGAGGGATGAACTCATGTTGAACGTCACGGCCCGGCAGGACTTGATGAGCAAGATCGTAGAAACTCTGGGCGTGGTCGTCGAAGACGCACGGTTCGAGTTCAAAGAAGACAAAATGCAAGCCACGGTGGTGGACGCCTCCCACGTCGCCATGATCGACATGAAGGTGGACGCTGCCGCCTTCGACACTTGGGAAATCGAGGAAAACGACCTGGCCTTGGAACTGAGGAAGGTCAAGGAGCTAATCAGTCTGGGCGGTGCCGACGACATGATCGAGATGGCCTACACGAACGAGTCCGGCGTGCTCACCCTCAACCTGGGCAAAATCGACCGCAACATCCGCCCCCTCGACCCGAGCACCGTGAACTCGCCCAACCTGCCCAACATCGACATTCCTTCATCGATTGAAATCAACGGAGCCTCCCTCGCACAAGCCCTTCGGGCGGCCAAGCAGGTCGGTGATTTGGTGAATTTCAGCATTGACGGCGACTCGTTCACGGTGCACGTTCAGGGCCAAACCGATTCGGTCACCGTGAGTTTCTCCAAGGACGAACTCGAATCCCTGAGTTGCTCCAAACCGGCCCGGAGCCAATACTCGCTCACCTACCTTGTGCCGCTATCAAAGGTCTTTGGCTCTCTCGGCACCGTCAAGTTGGGTTTTGGCGAGAGCTTCCCGCTCAGCCTTGAATTCACCTTTAACGACGGCGCTGCTGAGGTGCTCTACTTCCTCGCACCACGGGTGGAATCTGACTACTGAAGGTCAGTACTCTCGCCAGCCGTTGCCGCAATCTTTGCAGGTCAACATTCGGGTTTCAGGTTCGTCAGAGGAACGGGTTTGCTCAAGGTAGGCATAAACTTCAACGGCGTCGCACTTGGGGCACATGTAATCGCCCACGGTCAGGATACCCTGCATGTTGTCCGAGTCCTTGATGACCTCGTAGTCCCTTGATTCCACTTTTGTGCTCGACTTTGCTTTGGATAAATCGACTTCCTTACCACCGATGACGGTTTTCAAGTTCGCCGGTCCTTTGTAGCCGCACTTGTAATTCGTGCAATTGATTTCACCCGAGGGTGTAGGGAAAGACAGTGTTCCGCATTTGGGGCAAAACATGGGATACCCTGCGAATCCAATTATATAGACTCTATTGCAAGTTCAGGGCCCACTCCTCCAGTGTTACCCGTTCCACGCCAAAGGGAGGGGAAGGGTCAAAATCAACGGCGTGGAGGCTCATCCATGTGGTTGTGGTACGACTGGCGCGCTGCGGCCGTTGTCAACGAGCATGGCCATCTTGTTGATGTCATGCAGTGGGACGGTCACATGACCGAACACGCCGTCGTTGAGCGCCTGCGTCTCATCGCCGCCGGTCAACCGATTGCAGAGGCGGTGGAACTCAAACGGCGTTTCCCAGAGGCCGTGGTTCGCGTGCATGGCGACCCCGACTTGCCTGAGGCGGATTGGCCGCAGCCCTCAGCCGAACAGCAAGCGATCGCCGACGCTGCCGCACTTCGTTTGGCCGTCGAGGGCGTTCAAGCCGCTGCTGGCGATCCTGACCGGCGCCTGGAACACCTTGTGCGCGGCAGCGATGAGCTCCGAGCAAGCCACCTGACCATGGAGTCTCGACTCATCGAGTGGGCTGGCTTGTTTTTCCCAATGACCACGGTGGGCGACAGAAACGCCTACGTTCGTTCGGTCGCCGCCAGTGAAACGCCGACGGCGTTTGCCGAAGCCATGGGCGTTGCGGTGCCTCAAGAGTTGCCTTCGGAACCGGAGTGGCGGTCGTTGCGAGAGTGGGGCGAGAGCACGGCTCAGGCGGGTGGCCGCTTGGACCGCATGGAACATGCGCTGCGCAACCTTGCCGAAGAACACCTCCCGTCCGTATCAGCCCTCGTCGGTCCGCTGCTAGCAGCCCGTTTGTGCGTGGAGGCTCACGGGCGAGCCCGATTGGCCCGCTTGCCTTCGGGTACCGTGCAAATCCTCGGTGCGGAGAAGGCCTTTTTCCACCACCTCAAGACCGGTGCACCTTCACCCAAGCACGGTCATATCTTCATGCACCCGTGGATCAGCCGTTCGCCGCGATGGGTACGCGGAAAAATTGCGAGAATGCTTGCGGGGAAGATCAGCATCGCTGCCAAAATAGACGCTTTTGAAGGCGAAGCGTGGGGCGAAGACGATGTGGCAAAGGTCGAACAGCGCGTGGAAGCCTTGCGCGAGGCCAACAAGCAACCTCCCTCGCGCCGTTGAGGAGATGATGGCATGGGTGGGGGCAAACAGCGTCGTCAGCGCGGGCCCAGGCACCTATCGCCGGCCGTTCGGCTAGAGCGTCGAACATTGTGGACGCAAAACGCGGTGACCGGCAAAGCCGTGTACGGTGAATCGCTGCGCAAGTTTTCAGGCAAGGAACACCGACGTTGGGACCCAACGCGCTCAAAACTCGCTGCGGGCATGTTGCGTAGCAAGCACGACCCCGGTTTGTTGCTTCCCGAGCAAGGTACCACCGTGCTCTACTTGGGTGCAGGCCATGGGACGTCGGTCAGCCACCTCTACGACCATCTCTGCGGCAACAACAATCGGTTTGGCGGACGACTTGTCTGCGTAGACATTGCCCCTCGCTGCCTCCGCGACCTGACCTTCATGGCGAAGCAGCGACCGGGCTTGGTACCGGTGCTCGGCGATGCACGCCAACACGGTGCATGGGGGGTGCTTCTGCCCACCAAGGTGCCCTGGTTGTTTCAAGACGTGGCCCAAGCGGGCCAAGTGGAGATCTTTCTCTCGGCGTGTCAGCGATTCCTTCAACCCGGCGGTTTGGGGCTGCTTTCGCTCAAGGCGGCCAGCGAGCGATGGACCGGTGAAGGCGAAGCGGCGCTCTTCTCCAGCGTTGAGCAACGCCTTTTGCAAGCGGGTTATGCGGTGCCTGAAGTGATTGAATTGACGGGCTATGAGGACAACCACCGGTTGTTTGTTGTCGAAAAAATGGAGGCGTAGACATGCCCGAGCTCCCCGAGGTTGAAACGGTTCGTCAGGGCCTTCTTCAAGGGACGCTGAACAAAACCTTCGCTGATGTTTTGATTCGACGGGAAGGCCTGCGGTACCCGTTCCCAGAAGACCTTGTTTCCATCACGGGCACCAGCGTTGTTGGCATTCGTCGCCGCGCAAAGTACTTGCTTATCGATTTGAGCGACGGGCGCGTCTTGCTTTCGCATCTCGGCATGAGCGGTCGGTACACCATTTTTGACCGTGCCGAATCGGCGGCCGCCAAGCCCCTCTTGAGAACGGTCAACGGAGGCGTGCCCGTTTCGTCGTTTGGCGACCAAACGGGCTACGGAGGCAAGCACGACCATTTGGAATTCGTGTTCACCGACGGCTCAAGAGCTGTGTACACTGACCCTCGCCGTTTTGGCATCATCGATCTGTTTCCTTCCGAAGCGGAAGCGTCTCACAAATTGCTCGCCTCGCTCGGCCCGGAACCGTTTGACCCTTGGGACGCCGAGGCGCTTGCGATCCGTCTTCAAGGGCGAAAGACCTCCATAAAATTGGCTTTGCTCGATCAAAAAATCGTGGTTGGTGTGGGCAACATCTACGTTTGCGAATCGTTGCACAGAGCGGGCATCTCTCCACGAACCGAAGCGGGTCGTCTGGTTCGAAAAAACGGCCGGCCAACGAAGCGTTTGAACGACCTTGTGGACCACATCAAGGACGTGATTAACGAGGCCATACGCGCCGGTGGTTCGACCCTGAACGACTTTGCCAACGTGGACGGGACCTTGGGGTATTTCGCTCACCAGTTTGCCGTTTACGGCCGAGAGGGTCTTCCTTGCGAAAAAGCGGGTTGCGGTGGCGTGGTTCGGCGCATCGTTCAGAGCAACCGCTCGACCTTTTTCTGTTCGTCATGCCAGCGTTAGTCAAAGCGTCAGCAACACGCTGAGGGCGAACCCCCACAACACCACGGCGGTGAGCCTGTGAATGAGTGTAGCACGGTGCTTGAGTCGGTCCAACCAGGAGGTGCCCGTGAGGACCAGCGCCACCAACAAATACCAGACCATGTCGATGGTCATGCCCAACATGCCCACCGCCGCCTTCGAGACGGTGTTCATGCCGGGTTCAAGCACTTGGGCCAGGGCCGCTACCAGAAACAAGGCGATTTTAGGGTTGAAAAAGGCGATTGCAAAGCCTTCCACGAACCCTTGAGCGCTTGAACCAAAATCTTCGTTGAACAACGCATCGTGTTTCGCATGCCACATCGACCAGCCGTACCAACCCAGCAGCGCACAACCGACGAGTTGCAGCGCCGTGAACACGTTGGGGGCTTCCTCCAGCAGAACGATGAGGCCAAACACCGCCATGCCTGCATAGATGCCGAAACCCAGGCCGTGCCCGATGGCGCACATCACGCCCTGCTTACGTCCACCGATCATGGTGTTGCGAAGGACGACCATCAAACTTGGACCGGGCGAAATGGCGCCGAGCGAAAAGACCGTGCCAGCGGCCAGCAAGACATCCCAAGCCACGGCGGCCATGCCTCACGCACGGGATGGAGCCATTCAATCTTGGCCGTGTTGTTCAAAGGAGGTAGAGGGTCACGCCGGTTCCAGATCTTCGTTCCTTCTCCGCAGCAGCGAAGTCGAGACTCCACCGCAACATGCATGCGTTCGCTTTGCGTTGCGATATCACCCGAAGGTAGGCCGATTGCAAGGCTTCAACGGCGGAGGTTGTGTCGTGCTGTTTCTCCATGTGTTGAAGGAATACCGTACACCCTCTTTAATGTTGTTTTTCGTGCATCACAGGTGCATCAAAGGATTTTTCTTACGTTTTCTGCTGTTTTTATTCCGTAAAACATCAATTCAGTGTGGAAATTGCACCATTTGCAGAGCTCGTAACACGTGGCGTTTGTCTCGTCGCCGGAGCGGTTTTTCGGTACACGCGAAACGATGTCGGTCCGAGTGAACTCGTCTCGTTCAACACCGACCTCGTGTCTTGGCGGAATATACGGTAGCCCGCTGACGCGTCAACGATGCATCGTGCTGATGGAGGGAACACGACGCCCACCCGCTCAAGCTCGCGTTGGGCACGCAAGGTCAACAGGCTGGCCCGCCTCGCCCGCAAGGCCAGAGCCTTCAGGCCGAAGCTTTGGCTCACTTCGGCTTCCTTCAAACTGTCAGGCCCTTTCCACGCCTTCTTTTTGTTGGATTTCCGTTGTGGCCGGGTGTTTATTCGCTCGAACCAACGGTCGCATCGAAGCGTGGGTTGCTTGATCGTGTTGAGGGTGGTGAGGTTCACGGCTGCGATGCCCGGCGAGACATGGTTGTAAGCCCCAACATCAAGCCCAATCCATGCCGGGCGACCGTCGGGAAGGCGCTGCGCCGATCGAGCCACTTCACCGGCATCGCCCAGTTTTGTGGTCGTGGTGTGGCCGAACAACACCGTGCGCGCGGGGTCAACCGGGCCCTCGTGCTGATGCCATTCTTTGCGAATCCAAAGCAGCTCTTTTTCTCCCTGCATGTCAAGCGGCATCCTTGGGTCGTAACCGGCGTGCACCAAGCGCAAACGGTCAAGAACGATTTGTGTCGGGAGGTTGTCAAGCCACATGAAATCGTCCAGCATCGTTTGTTTGGCATCGTACAAATCGCCTTCTGCTTGAACGATGTACGAACCGTAGGTTGACTTTCCACCCCTCTGCATCCACGGTTGCCACGCCTCAAACGTCCCGTTCTTCTGCACCGATTGAACCGCCATGTGCTCGTGGTTGCCTTTCAAGCAGACGATTTGCGGGTGGGTACGGACAAGGTCGACGACGCCAGCGGATTGCGGGCCCCTGTCGATCATGTCGCCCAAGCAGACCACCCTGTCCTCTGGTTTCAAGTCCAGTCGGTGCAGCAAGGCACGAAACGTAGCCAGATGGCCGTGGATGTCGCCGACCGCAAAGACCCGGTGTCCCTCATCAAGACGTGCCTGCAGGTCCGCCTCCAGAGACGGGTCACGCAACGACGGCCCAAGCGGGATGTTCAACTTGCAACTCAGGTTGTTCACCGAAGAGGGGTTCTCTTCGTGCTACCGTTGTTTGAATCACTATATGTTCTTCCCCCTCAAGGAAGGGGGGAAAAGCCGGTTTTCCGACCTTTCCACATACCGTGAACCAAATCACTCGGTATCGGCCGCTTCTTCGTTCGACTTTTCTTCCTCTTCAGTAGAGGTGTTTGCCGCACCGATGGTCCCCATAGCGACCATTGCAATACCGCCAACCCAGAACAGCAGGGTCACGTAGTCGACCCAGGAGTCAAAGTTGGTCCAGTAGGTCATCCTGTCCTGGTTCTGAACGATGGAGCTCTCCATGGTTTCAGCGTCATCGTCAGCGATCATCGAGGACGATTTGATCTCAAAGACTGGAACCAAATCGGACATGCTCGGGGTGCTCGCCTGGTTCGTGTGGGCACGGGTGTCGAGGTAGAACGTTGATGCGGACTCACCAGCAATGATGAGGCCAGAGAGTTGTTCTGCTTGCATGGTAATCTCGCTTCCAAAGTAGACCGGGAGGGCACCGGGTGTGGCATCAAGCAGGCTGTAGGTTTTCAGCAGGTTGGCTTGGATGTTCCGTTCAGTGGCCACGACGGTCGCTGAACAGTCGTTCACTGGAATGCCTTTGAGGGTGCTTGTTCCATCGCAGGTGACGTCCGCCACTGCGTAGCCGCTCACGTCCACTTTGTCGTCCGTTCCGGTGAGGAAACCACCGGTGGTACCGACGAGAGATTCTTGCGTAATGAGGCCATAAGTTGCTGCGAACATGGCGTCGTTGCGCCAGGAGAGTTGGGTTGATCCGTCCTCTGCGAGGGTTTCACCTTTGTCGCAGGTGCTGACTTCGCCCGTGCATATCGTGTAGTTGGTGCCATCGCCGTTGGCGATGTTTGGCGAGCTGTAGTAGGTGGCATTGGTCTCAAGGGATGTCCAACCAACGGTCATGTCCATGGGGTTGCCGGTCGCCAAGTAGGCGCTTACCGGGTCATGCCAGCCGAGGAGCCAGTTGTTGATCGACTGGGTAAGGTAAGGCGTGGTTCCGAAAGAAGACATAAGATAGCCTGGAACGAAAGCGTCTGCCGTGGTGCCATAGATCTCGCCCATCATGAGGGCGCGCATGGCAGAAGCGGCGTTTGTATCAATGCCGTACAAGGCACCGATCGTCGTGGCGTCCCAAACCAATGGTGGGGCGGGTGATGGTGGGTTGGTTGTGAAGTCAAGCGGTGGCGTCATGCCGGAGAGTTCGCCGTACAGGAAAATCGCTGCACCGTTGGAGGTGGTTATGCCCAGTGGGCCGTAGAGGACGTTTCCGGACTGTGCGGGGTCGAGGTCGATGTTGTCGCGACTCTCAGAAAGACCCCAGAATCCTCCGAGGTTGAGGCTGTTGTTGAGGTAGCCACCGTTGAGTGGGTCTTCAGCACCGAAGGTGGTGTTGACAAACAACGAAGCGGTCATGTCGCCACTTCCACCGAGCAGAATCATTGGTAGGGATGAAGCATCAGTAATCCATGCGCCAGCCCATCCAGCAACGGCTTGATAGGTTGCTGCGTCCATGCCGTAGGCGGACATGGCAGCGGCTGCATCCATGCCGAGGAAGTTGGCAACACCGAACTCTGTTCCTGAATCGCTCACTTCAAGCAGACCGGTGATGGCGTCGTCTCCGGGGATGCCAAAGAGCATGGCCATGGCGGCCGTGTTGTCCATCGTAATGCCGAGGTAGCTCAGGCGCGTGGAGGCATTAATGGAGGCACCTGTGGTGTCAAGCATCCACGTGTCATCGCCACCACCGAAGTTGTTAGCAAAATTGCCACCAATGCCGTAGCACATGGCGTAGTCGTTCGCAATGGTGGTAGCGTTGTCCTCCACTTCATAGCCCCATATCTTTGCCCGGGTTGTGGCGTTTGCCAAGTCGGTTGGGAAGGCATTGCAATGGCCAGCAAAGACCATTGTACCCACATCGCCCAACAGCGAAACGTCTTCTCCAGATCCTGGGAAGACAGCGCTGTTGAAGGCATAGGTAAGGTTGCCAAAGCTTGCAGAACTTCCCGTGGCCATGGAATATGTGACCGTTTCTCCGGCGCCACTCATGTTGTTGGCAGCAAAGAATTGGTCCCATCCTGCGTAGAAGTTTGCACCCACTCCGTTTGCACCCATGGTTTCGGTTCCACCTGCTTCGACTGCGCTTGCAACAGCACCGGCGTAATTAGCGGACATGGCTTGAGAGGCTGCGAGACCGGGCCCAAGTGCTTCGAGATCCTTGGCAAGCATTCCTCCGGTGAAGGCTGCTTTGGTGGCGTCCATAATGCCGCCAATTGCCATTCCGGTGGCACCGATGACCTGTGTCTGGAACGCAATGTTGAGTTGGCTCACCTCGGTGTCGCAGGCCACGGCCGTGTCTTCAGCGCACTCGAAGGATTTGACGGCGTTGTACGTCAATTCACCAGCCGTAGCATCGTAGTCGAGGATGGTTCGAGTGGTGGTGATGTCGTAGGTCACAGGCCCGATTTTTTCGTAGACCGGGGTTGCGCCTGTAGCCATCACATCGGCCACGTTGGTGATGGAGTAGCCGTAGAAATCGCGCTGGGAAGTTGATGAGGCCCAATCCTCTTCGGCTTCGGTACAGGCATCGTTAGCGCAAACGGCGTCTTTCGAATAACTCTCAAAGGTTTCTTCGACCACATCGGGTACGGCGTTTGTGGCCATAGGGGCCAAGGCAGCAACGTTCAGCAGAATCAACACGATTCCGGCAATCAACATGTTTCGGGGTGACATAGCGGTTGTCATGCCATGAACCTCTGGCCGTTGAGGTTATAATGGTAGACCCTGCATTTCCTCAAACAGGCGTTTTTTGTGGTTCTGAGGGCTTTTTCGTAGGTCTGGCCTCTAAACAAGATGTATTCTTGAAAATTTTCTAGTATAACAATAATAGGATATTATTATATAGGTGATGTGTTTACTACACCAATGCGAGGAGGGCCAAACATGAGGAACGCAGCCGTCAAGTGGCGAAATGTTGCAAAACGACCCTACCGTAAACGCCGTTGATTCACCGATCGACGGTCCGAGCGAACCTGCGTTTGACACCCTGAGTGCCACCGCTGGTCCGCCAGGAACTGCAAGGAGGCATGGTGTAGCGGATAGCATCAGGGGCTTCGGATCCCTGGACCCCGGTTCGAATCCGGGTGCCTCTGCCAGTTCCTTCCCAATGGGGCATGGTGTAATGGACAGCATGTGGGTGTGCGGTACCCTCGATCTGGGTTCGAATCCCAGTGCCCCAACCAATTCGACGCACGGCGGTGCAAAAACGCAACACAGGAGATGAAAACATGAAGAAAACCCCAAACAGAAGAACCAACCAACACGGCAAACCCAACACCTTCGTTGTTGAGAAAGACGGCGAGTGGTTCGTGGCCAACGGCTTCATCCATCCGGATGAACTGATTGACCACGATGCCAACCTTGACCAGCCGCAGGCTTTCTTTGGCCTGTTCGCTGCCTACAATCAGCACAACATCGCCAGCGGCACCAGATGGGACACATGGCCAAGTTGGGAGCTGTGCCTCACGTCCATGAAGCAGGGGCTTCACTTTCTGCTGCCCGAGCTTGACACCCACGAGGATTGGGTGGAAAGGGAGCACTGGTTGGCTTTGGCGCAAACCCTCCACCAGCACCCAGCCATAGCGATGGAAGGCTACACCATTACGGTGCAAGGTCAACACGGCCACACCTTTTCGTTTGACTTCAGTGTTGAACTCGAGGCTTGGGGTGCACCAGGAACCTACGCCGAGCACAAAGCCCACATGGAGGCTTTCGCGAAAAAACCCAAAGCGTGGATGTGGGCGGTGCCGCTCTGGTCCTTTGCTGACAACGTGGGTCATTCGCTGGGCCCCTACTGGACATGCCCCGACTACATTCCCGAGTACGGCGGCGAGTCCACGATTTACACACCAGACAGCTATTTCTGCATCGACGGTGTCAACGAGACCTTTCCATCCAACTTGCTCTCGTTGATTCACCTCTGTCTTGAGGATCATCACATCTGGGTGATGCAGTACAAGGATGCGCTGGCGACAGCGGTCTACGTAGCGAAAATGGAGAGGGAATGGCCGGGTGGAAGACCTGAAGATTACGAATACCAATGAAAAAGGAGAAATGAACATGAACAAAACAGAATGGAAAAAATTGATGACGATGGTGATGGAGTTCTTTCAACTTCAGAACGAACTGACGAAACTGAAGGTGCAGGACTTGAGCGAATACATCGAGAGGCCCTGCTCCTGCCCTGATTGCATCATGAAAGCGCTAACGGAACAGCCGCTGGCGGATGACGAAAAGGAGTGGCAGGAATTTGACGACGCATTCAGGGAGGAATGGGAATGACCGCCATGTGGAAACCCAACCCAACCGCACCGTTGTGGTACGAGGAAAACGGCGGCGAACCCGTTGGTCCTTTCTTTGAGGGATTGGTCTTGAACCACGTCAGGCAGGTGGGTCCTTCCTGCGTCGCTACGACGTTGTCGATGGTCGCCAACGCCACGGGTGCCAACACCACACCAGCGGATTTCAAAGCGGTGACGAATTCCCAGGCCCCGCACACGTGGTCGCAGGCGCTCAGACCGTACGGTTTGCAGCTAGCGTATTGCAACAACGACGTGAGGAGACTGGCTTATTTCGTTGAAGAATTGGTGGCGTACGACGACCTGTTCTTTGTGTGCTTTTACTCTGAAGACCCGCCTTCTGACCCGATGGCCTCAGGAAAATTGTGCACCGCTCACATCGTCACGCTTCACAAAGACACCATCTACGACACGGCCAAATCGCCGTCGAGTGGAGGCGTTTGCAAGGCCCAAGATTACAGCAGGCTGGAGAGGCAAACCAAGAGAATCTTCAGGGTCGTCCCGCTCTATCACCCGAGGTGCATCTGATGAGCATGGCTGCTTGCAGAAGCAACCCCCAGAGGTGGGGCGGGTGCATCGCTTACGGTCCGCCTATCGAGTTCGGATTGCCCATTGATGTGCCCGAGGACAGGCCGATGGTCATCGCTCATCCCGCCGCCGCCATGCATCACCACGCCAGTTTTGGTTTGGTAGCCGATGCGGGCAAGCCGTTCATCCACGTGATGGTGGACAGGGGCGGTTATGCACCCGACGCTTGGGGCATCAACGCCAACGTGGCGGGCATGGCCACTTGGCAAAGGATAACCGACACCACCCAGGGCTATCCCGTTTACAGGATGGCAGGCAGGAAGGTACCGCACTGGCAGGTGCATGTTTCGGGTGAAGCCTACGCCACGTTGACGAGCCTGCCGCCGCTTGACATTCTTTACGTTGACTGGTTGGCGTGGTTGGAGCCTCACGCGCCTTCGCCTTGCAGAAGGTTTGACAACGCCGTTTCAGCCTTTGTTCACAAGGTCAGGGAAGGGGGGTTGGTGGTGCTTGACCACAAGCACATTGACCTGAACGAGGGCCAGCTCGGTTGGTACAGTCACGTGTCGGCACCCTTTGTCCATCTGCCAAACGGCTCCTTGCTGGCCAACAAAGGCGTGGTGGAGTGGATGTCTCCTGACCTCTACGGCGATTATCACACCCACATGGCCACGGTTTACGAGGTGCATCACGGCATAGAAGGACCTCTTGCCGAGAAGGACTGGGCAGAGGCCATGCACGCTTGGACGTGGATGGTGATGCCCGAGGTGTCCATGTCGCCGACCGCCCTGGAGGCCTTGCTGGAGAATCAACCCACGCCACCCGTTCACCCCCATGCGCCAACCCAAGACCAGTGGATGAACGACTGGTTGAGGCAGCAAGAAGAGCACGAGAGCGGGCCAGCCTTCCTTGGCCCCACGCCCCCGTTGCACGCTTGGCCTCCGGGCGCTTATGCCGACTACCTCAGGTGGCTGCTCGACCATCCCACGCTTTTGCTGGGCGGTTTTCCAAGGAGAAGCTACACGTTGCTTGGTGAGATGTTCAAATTGCACATCGTCCACGGCGATCTGGTCAGACTGGCACCTGCTCTGCACGGCCCCAACACGGTGCTGGCGGTCAGGGCGCCGCTGGCTCAGAAGGTCGTGTCCAGATGCCCGAGATGGCTTGGCCAGGTGCTCGAGTTGCAGTCGCCTGAACCGTGGATGAGCAACCCCGTTAGAGGTCTGCAATGGTCAGGAGCCAACGCCACGCCGATGCTGGCAAAGACCATGCTTGAGTTGGCGAAATCGCAACCCCACAACCTGCTTCATACGAGCATCAAAACGATGCAGGCGAACCACGTCGTGACCGTTTCCCACGGCACGGCCTCGCTGGGTGAAGTCATGAGGGCCGTGATGGCGCATTTTGAAAGCCTCCCGCCGATGATGGCGAGGGCGCCCATGGAGATGACCGTCGTGTGCTTGGATGAAGACGACTACACGGACGTCCAATCCATGCCGCCTCAATTCCAATTCCTCCCTGACGACGGCTCGTGCGCCGACTGAGGTCGGTGTTCGCACACGGGCGCGCCAACGGCAGGCGTCTCGGGTTGAGGAATGGTGGAGGAGCTACGGCCCGCCCTTGGTGTAAGGCGCACGCTGCGAAAGCAGAGGAGCCGGTTCGATTCCGGCAAGGGTCATCATTTGCATTTGACCGGGTTTTTCGGCACGTAAGGCTTTCGTGCTTTTTTGACGATGAGCATGATGGCTCCACCGAGCAGGCAGAGGAAGAAGGCCCAACCGATCAACGCGAAGCCGAGAATGATGTAGCCCATGAGGTTGAAGTTCTGGCTGTCGTCAACGACCGCCTGGTCGTCGGCCGCCATCGCCGTTCCCGAAACGCACACGAGGGTCACCATCAAGGCGAGGAGGACCGTCTTGGTATGCAAATCATGACCTCCTGTGTGTTTTGCCCCTCAGGGCAGTTGATTTGCCTCGTGCTGGATTTAAAAATTTAGGCATTACGAAAACATACACAACTCAGTGCTCAAATACCTCCGTAGCGTGATGCAAAGCATGAGGGGCCTCGAGCGGGATTGGCAGTGTTTCCGCTGCCACGTCAATCAGCCCCCCTCCGCCATGTCGCTCGACAGAGCCTCGAAACGGTGGTTCTGCTCAACCTGCATTCACCCAGATGTCATTCACACCCCCTACGTGCTCACGCCCGAACAGGCCGAAGCCATTTCTCTGTACTGCAAACGCTGCGACACCGTCTTTTTGTCCAACGACAAGACCAAACTTGAGGGGGACAAATCCACCTTTGTTTGCGACCGGTGCCGTATGAACGAAGCTTACGCCTCAAAGTGAAGGCCGCTTCAGAAATTTCGGCTTTGCCAGGAACGGTTCATCGTTCGGAAGGTGATGATAGGGGCGAAGGTCGCATCCAACCATCGCCACCGGTCGACCATCGGTCGGAACTGCTTGGTCCCCATCTTCGCAAACATGGACCGCTTTGTCAGCGACACGAAACGGATGGACAGGGTCCTGGTTTCGGGAGAAGCGTGGCGACGGACCCGCCTCCGGAGGGTGTCTTCGAGCTGCTCAATGTCAAACGCAGGGTGGTCCACAAACACGACGAGGTGAGGCTGAAAACGACCCGGAACGCCGCCGGGGTAGACGTTGTGGTTGTAGGGTGTGTCCTCGTCACTCAGAATGCGGTCCATGTCGTAGGCCGTGAATTCGTCTTCTCGCCACCGAACGTCGCAGATTTGGTGCTGACCGCAAAGCGGGCAGGTATCGGCGGGGCCGTCCGGTTCGGCGACCGATATTTCGAGGGTTTCAACGTGTCCTATTTCTTGGCAATATCCTTGTAAAATTGGCATGCGGAACAACGCGCTCCACCCTACATAAGCGCTTGATTGGAGGAAACCAATTCCGCAGTCTTGCCTTAGATTCAGGGAACGTAGGTTCTCCCTTCGTGCATGTCGACTCGGACCGAGTTCGATCCCTTTGTCATGCAGGCAAGGTACTCGTCGGGGAAGTGCTTCTTGGCCAATTTCGAACTAAACGCCGTGGCCGTTTCTTCCGTACGCTTCCACGTGATAACATCGGTGATGGCGTCGTCAACGCCAAGCGCTGCAACGAGTTGTGCTTTGAGCTGGAGGCACACCCATTCGGCGACTTTCAGGGCGCGCTTGCTGCTCAAGAACAGCATGTGTTCGTCCTTGATAGCTTGGGTCAAGCCTTGTGGCTGTGCGGTTAAGTTGCTTAGACCCGGTTTGGACGTCACGCTTGCCTTGGCCGCCTTGAGCGCCGTATCAACCGCCTGATTGAGCGATTTCAGTGGGCCTGCACCTTTGAGGTTGAGTGTGCCTTTGATGGCGGTTTTTGTTTCGTCACAAAGGGCGATTTGTGCTGGGGTGAGCATGGCCATGAAGGCTGTTTGATCGAGCGATTCTGAACCAGACACCTCGATGAGTCTGAGCGCACCTTCCAGACCGTCGTGCGGACCGATCATCGCTCGGAGGTTGTGGTCGTGGACTTTGTGCAGAGCTTCGGCGACTTTGAACTCAGCTTCTGCTGCGACGTACTGCTCGTGAAGGGCGGTTTCAGCGGGGGTGGGAGGACGTTCGATGCCACTGCTCACGACATTTTTGATGCCTTCCCATGTCCGGAAATCTGCAGCCCTGGCGGTCATCTCTGCCTGAAGGGTTTGCAGGATAGGGGCCACATCGGCCATCACCCGCTGGTTGTCGAGGTCGAACCATTCGCCAGCGATTCGATCGGTAGCAAAGTAGTGATGGAGGTACTTCTCCCCGTAATGCATCAACTCGAGTTTGATGTTGTACTCGGAGGTTTCACGGCGCGGGTTGCCGGTCTGATGCTCACGGATTCGCTGTTCGACGGTGCGGGCGGTCAGGCCCAATTTCACGTAGCGGCCCCACGTTTGGTCGAGGTAGTCTTGTTCACGGATACAGTAGATCCAGCCGGGGGTGGTCTTCGGGAGATTGAGGCCCATAAACACGCAAATTATCTGGCCTATTTATGCCCCTCGGAACGTTTCAAAATTTGCGTATGAAGTTGTGGAATCGTCCCTTTGTAAATTTTAGATTGTGGGATTACCATCTGCGAGTAATGCAGAAGAGATTTGTCGCTTGAGGTCGTTCAAATAGATGTTCCATTTGTCATCGCTTTCAAGATTATTTGGCATTGGGAATGGCATTTTGAGTATATTCAATCGTACGGTATGATCATTTCCATTCCAACTGGCCATTGAGGGTTCGGAACTTCTTGATTGGTTCGGGCCCCGTAAATAATCAACTGATGTTGAAAATTCGATGTCAGGATAAACCAATGCAACCTGTTTGATAGGTATTTTCTGCCTAATTATGTTCAGACTCACTAAATGTGAATAAGAGAAAATCTGATATTGATCGGCTCTTGATGGTGAGTCTGTTTGTTTATATTTCGCATCCCAGCAAATTAATGTTCGCCCATCAAACATGAGAAGATCAGGTGATGTTCTGGAAGTGTCCCGATTGGATTCAACGCCACGCCATGGATTGGAGATGTTCACGTAGGGATGTAAACGTTGCTGCTTCGGTGTCAGGCAAAAAGCATCAACATTGTGTCTGGCTAGGACGCTTTTTGCTGAATCGTACAAGAGATGCTCCCAGATGTCGGTTGCGGTGTTGATGTGCCATGCATACCCTTTCTCTTGTGGGTTCTCGCCAAGAACCACGCTTTTCTGTTCCAAAACTGCCACGGCTAACTTCAATGGTCCATTCCAACGTTTGCGTTCAAGTCGATTGAGTCGGATTGTGCGTGCTGTATTCAATGCGATTTTTGGATGAAGTGGGGGGATGTGAGCCAAGTGGGACAAAATGGAGTGAGCGTCTCTTTGCAGATTCCATGTTTGAGTAAGTTTAGATTGAGGTGTGTTTTTGACAAGATGGAGAGCAGAAATGATAACTCGGTAAAGTGGAACATTGGTGGTAAATTCCTCAAATTCACATTCAAGATTGACGCTTTTTCTGGCTGCGAACTGGAGCATGCCTAAGCTCGTGATTGAACCTCTCAGGGATTGTGTTCGCTCGGTTGCCTTGATGTAATTTGATTTGAGGTACTTCATCAAACTAATTGTTTCATCAACAAATCGTTTTTTTATAAAAGCCTCAAGAATAGGATTGTGAAAGGTGCGTTCAAAGATGAGTTCTTCTTGCAAATTTCTTGATTTGTGATAGAGCAGACACAAGGCCATCAACGGGTCGTAACTCTTCGGAGGCTTAGGCGAGGTCTGATTCATTGGTGTCCGTCTCGGGTTGGTTCTTTCAATCAAAACATCTCTCGTTCCATCTGGATTCAACCTACCTCTGTCCGTGAGGGTATCCAGCACGTCACGTTGTTGAGTGGTTGTTGCCAAAATCTGCAGTATTGTGTTCTCAAAGGTGTCAATAACGATGTGCTCCTGATCGGCGTTCCAGATAATCTCCATGTCCAAAGTTGAGGATGTGTTCCACACCTTTGGTTGAACAATAACTGTAATTCGGTATTGATTCAAACCATGCGAAATGACTCCACACAACTTCCCTTTACTCGAGATATGAAATCTGAACCGGTCGTTCATGGGAAAGACCTCATTCAGACTCTGAATCATCAATCGTTTCTGCTAGGTTTTCCTCTGGGACAGTTTCAAACTTTAGGAAGGGCATTCTATTTATGCCGCTACCAATGGCTTGAGCAACCAGTTTCATCCCCGAAACAGTGTGTTGTTTGATGGCTTCGTTGAATGAACTGAGGTGGTGAATCATATCGTTGTTGATCAAAATGTCATTTATTTGCGGCAAAATCAGGGCGTTCCAGCATTCAATGATGACACCTGTGTTTCCTTCGGAAGGCGAACAAATTTTTGATAATTCAAACAAATAACTGTGTCCTAACATTCCATCCGGGCCGATGTTCCTTTGGAACCAAACATTGAGGTTACTCCACAGTTGTATACTCTGTGTTAGCACTTCGGGAAGTGTTGTTTCAGTAGATTCCGAGCGTTGTTGTTGGAGTGAATTCGTTAACGCATCGGCCGTCATTGGTTCAATTCTGGAGAATACAAATCGCCTTCGCAATGCACTGTCCATCGGAGCAACAGAACGATCGGTGGTGTTCAATGTCGCAACGATGTAGATGTTTTCTGGGATAACGAATTTGTTTTCCTCTGTTGCATCTGATCGCTGATAAGGAAGGGTCACTTCAAATCCGCTCCAATTTCCTCCTTCATATCGTGCCCGCTTGCTCGGTTCAAGCAGGGTGAGTAAATCCCCCATGACTTTGGGTATGTTCGCTCTGTTGAACTCATCCAGGAGCACAATATGGTCAACGGTATGGTCCGCCTTTGCTTCATCTACTATTTTTTTGAAGAAACCATCAACGACGTCAAAAGGAGGTCCGTTTCCGTCTGGCTGAACAGGACGTATTCCAATCATGAATTCCTCATAAGCTGTTGTCGGATGAAATGTCATTTGGTGCTGCTTGGGAGGTTGACCTGCTGTTGCGCTTCTCCAGCCATCAACGATTTCTTGAAAGGCATGAGTTTTACCGGTCCCAGGGACGCCTTCTAAAATCAGATTCTTGAAATTCTTTAGGAGCCAAGAAGGGGAGCCAACAGCGACTGGATTTCTAAAAATCCTATGCTCTTCATAATCACTGGGGAATAACTGACGAAGGCGTTCAGGCCTCATCCAGTCATTGTACGATGGATGATTTTCATCAACGATTATACCAGCAACTTCTCCTCGTGTCCCGTCTGATTCTCGCGCGATAAAAATGATGAGTGGCGATTGCCAATACCTCATCAAACTAACATGGTCATATATGTTCCCCATGTAGTTTCGTCCAGGGTTGTCTTGGCTAAGAGGAGTCTTGAATACGACTGTGTTGTGCAAATCGCGACCGGTTAGAGATCCTTGGTTTGGTTGAAGTGATCGGTTTGCTGTACATTTACACGTGATACAGAAATACGCCTCAAAATCTCTTTTCTCATCTTCCCACTGAGAGTTTGTAAATCTCCCACCCGTATGCTCCATCCATGACTCAAATATGCTGTTGACTTGGTCAGCCATATTTGGTGTCACGGCTGCTGATGGGACATCAAGCGTACTCTGCATACTGTCCCCTGGTTGCATGTCTACAATAAATCGTCGGTCAAGTTTTCTTGCTTCAGCAAACACATAGATTATGAACGGTCGACTCCCAATCAGCCTTGCTAAAGCATAGATACACGGCGGGTGAGTGGATTGACGAGTAAAATTACCATAGATGAGGTTGAGGAAATGGTCTATCATGGGCCAGATGGGAGTACGCTCACTCTCAAGAATGGGAAAAATATCAACATAACCGTTGACTCACACAAAGAGCTCTATGAATCACTAACGAGACGGGCAGACTTGGAATGGTTGCAGCAAGAGGAATGGCCGAGTCTGGAACAACCCGATGCCACCATGAAGGGTGTGGATTTGTTTTCGGGGTGCGGTGGAATTTCAGCCGGTCTTTGGGAAGCATGTCGGAACATTGGCATCAACCTTGAAATGGTCATGGCCTGTGATTTATTTCCAGCCGCAAAGGAATCCTATGTTGCAAATTTCGCACCAACCTACTTTCTTGACCAACCTATTGAGGACAGCGTTAACGGAGAGATTGGACATAAATTGACCATAGAGGAGGAGGACCTCAAGTCCATGCTTGGTGAGGTTGACATTGTTGTTGGGGGCCCCCCTTGCCAAGGCAATTCCAATCTCAACAATCATACCAGGGGAACAGACCCCAGAAACGAACTCTACATGAGGATGATTAGATTTGTTGAAATTTTTAAGCCGAAGTATGTGTTAATTGAAAATGTTCGAGGCGTTGTAAATGCGAAACAAAAAGTGGTGCCGAGAGCCAATGCCATCCTCAAAGATTGGGGTTATGTTGTTGACCATGGCGTAGTGAAAGGACAGCATGTCGGCATTCCTCAAACACGAGCTCGCCACTTCACTGTAGCCGTTAAAAGTGATGATGTTCATATTGATTTCAAGGCCATCTCAGCACCCACTGTTTCCGAACCAAGGTCCGTGGGATGGGTGATTGAAGACTTACAACATAAGGCCATGACATCAGACTCGATATTCTACAAAACACCCCGCGCAACGAAGGTGAACCAAGATAGGATGGATTGGTTCTTTGAAGATGGCTTTGAGGGCGAGCGCTACGATTTACCAAACCATCTCCGACCAAAATGTCAGCAAGGAGATCACACCTACCCTGCGGTATATGGCCGAATGCGATGGGAAGAACCCGCACCAACCCTCACCACGGGTTTTGGTTGTAATGGTCGAGGCCGATTTACTCATCCTTTGGAAGCAAGAGTGCTTTCACCCCACGAGGCAGCACGCGTCCAAACATTTCCTGATTTCTTTAACATGAGGATGATAAAGAAAAGAACCGATTTGCACACACTCATAGGTAATGCAGTTCCGCCACTCATGGCCCGACATGTCCTTTCAAAGCTGTTCAACATCGCTCAAGAAGGCAACCTCGCTCGTGAGTGAACGTCGTAGCGAGAAAATGTTTACTCATGACTCAATGCGATGGTGAGGTCATGTGGTTTTTTCTCGTTAAGTGAAACAACCTCTAATCTGAGGTAAGCGAATCTTCCCACACCGAAGTCCAAGCCCATGTTCATCCTCCTGAAGGCATTACGACATTCGTCAGGTGGCATCAACGGCTGTCCAAGTCGGTTGGATAGTACACAGGTCTTCATTCGACAATTTGGTGAGTGCCCGGATAAGTCGTTGGGATTTTTTGATCGTAAATAGTAGTGGCGGACGGCGTTTCTGGGTTGCCCGTTGTATTTAGGCACCACGAATTGCAATTCTTGCTGTTTGAATGGATTAATTTCAACCGATTTAGCCGATTGTTCAACGAATTTGCCGTTTTTCTGAACGCCAAATTCAAGTCGGAAAACGGTATTTTCCTTACCCAGCAAAAATCCACCAAGGTCGTCAGGGACAGGAATTTTTTTGGTCATGAGTTGGTAAAATACCGTTCGAATGGTTTGTCTCATGGCGTTCTTTTCAACCGTACCTGGGCCAGACGGCCATGTCAGCAGTTCCCAATTCGTGTTTCCAACTCCGATCGTTCGGAGCAAATCCATTGTTTCAGAAAAATCTGGTAGTGAGCCACACGTCGAGAGATACCACAACCACGCTTCAACCAATCCTGCTCCAATACATGTGTAGCGTGCTTTTCCATGCTTTCCAAACAACAGACTTGTTGTTTTTGGAGGGCCATGCAATTCCTTCATACCCGAGAGGAAATCTGAGATCGCAGCCGCAATCTGCTCGGTTGTATATTGTTGAAGAAGCGTTTTGGTTGGATGAATATCAAGAGATTTCAGGAGCGTTTGGGCGGTGAAACTGAACGCGCCTACTTTGTTTCCATTCACCTCAAGACCGTCGTTGAATTGAATCTCTCCGTAAAACAAATTTTGGTCTGAATTTGAAGAATTGAATACAGGTGATGTAGCAAGTTGGAGTGCTATTTTCATGAGTTCCCGTTTGTATTCTTTTTTGTAATGTGCCAAATTGAACGCGTACATCATCCATTCTTTGTGGATGGTTTTCATAGGCTTCGCTTCTGTTGTGACGATGGAAAACAATTCTGCAAGGTAGGCTCCCGTGTAGTTTGATTTCGGTGTCTCGTCGTAGAGGAGAACGAACGGCATGGGTTGACTAGATCCCCGCATTCCGTTGATGCGGTGTTGACCATCAATGACCCAAACGGAACTCCCAGATTTAATCTCAATCTGAACAATTTCTGGCTGATTCCCAGATCCAGTTGCCGTTGTGGAATTGAGTATGGTGATGTTTGATTCCAGTCCGGGAATTGCCCCTAACAAGACAGGATTGACCATGACCTGAAGAGAAGAATTTTGCGTGTACAATTCTCCGATGTTGGAAATTCTTTTCTGGTCTGCTGGTCGTTGCCACTTGTCCTCAAGAGGCTCCAAAAGGCGTTGAGCGATGACCAGATTTGAATCGCTTGGGCTAAAGTTTGGAACAAATGAGAAGGAATGAATTTGCCGACCTGATGCCATCCCAATAAGAACAGGGAATGTCTTTCCGTTTTTTTTGATGGTTGACCTAAGACAGGTAATCTGGACAGACATGAATCAACCTAAACCGGTTTTGTTCAAAAGAATTCTTTCTGTGATGCTTGGGAGATTTAGCCCACTCCAGCGTGCGAGCTCCATGCTTTCATTGCCTCTAGAGTTGACAGCTCAAGAATACTGATGTTTGGAGGCCATCCATCCCACTTGTTGATGGTTCTCATAACATCAAGAAGTTTCGAGAGGCTTACGCGATTGCCGTCTGAATTCTTCCATTGTGATTTGTTTCGGTTTTCTCTCCACCATGCTTCAGCATCCGACTGAATAATGAAAATAATGTGCTCGGAGGCGTGGTGGTACGCAGATACCAATCGTTTGAAGATTTGATCTGTAGTCCCCAGTACCAAAAAGTAGGCAACATCATCATCGCAATGTACGGCACATGGTCCTGGAAGATGTTTGGAAATTCGGGGAGTCGCTTCAAACGTCGGATCTTTCTTGAACACGTCCCTGAGGGATTTGTCGTTGACTTCTTTAATTTTTGAACACCACCTCAAAAAATCAGTGGCGTAATTGTTTGACTCACCGGTAATTACGTGAACAGTACCTTGTATTCCCATGTGACAGGATAATTCGGATTTGATATAATTATAACCTCTGGTGTGAAACAGTAACCATGCAGCACAACGATGTTCGCGACGCTCTGATCCGATTCCTGCGTGCGGATGTTCTGGGTCCACAGATTGACGAGGAAGGGCAGCCCCAAACAAACGAATGTCTTCAGGTTGAGGGTTCACCAGATGGTGTCTACCTGATTGGTAAACTCAACCCTAATTCAGACGAGCAAGGTGTTTCATCATCACCGATACTTCCATCGGACCATGACGCAGACATCACAACCTCGTTTGACGAATCCGAGGACCGACCGGTGTCATCTGATGAGGAGAAATTCATGCTCCCGTCTTCAATGGGCTTCACCGTCTGTCCATCCAGCGGGATAGAGGAACTATCTCTTCAATTGAAATGGGCAAGGTACCAAAAAACCGAAGACGGATGGTTGCGAATTCCACACCACCACGAACTTATCATAGATTACGGCACAATGATGTTCGACGCTTATGCGGACCCCATCAACATCGATGGGCAAATTCTTTTACACCTACGAAAGGGTTCTGAGGACCACCCAACGCTTTCCATTCGGATGCAGAACATCATGATGGTTCCCAAGGCACAGAGCAAGTCAACATACATCATTTTCCAACCGGAAATGCGGTTCTCTATGGGTCCTGTTTGGCAAGATGTTCGAAATGCTGTTGATCCGGTTCGACAAGACCAGACCATGATGGTTCTCTATGCCGATTCTGATGTTTTCGCACTCGGGCACAATGTTGGTGTGAATTGGGACGATGATGGCAACATTTGGACCGATTACCTTCCGGAATACACCATGAACAAGATGGAGGAAAATGAGTCGCTACAAACCCTTTTGCCGGACATGAACGGACTGTGTGATTCGGACACAATCTCAGCTTCGCTGGAATCTCTACATGAGTTTGTTGGGGCATATGATGAGTGGTTAAGCCAGCAGGAGCATCTTCTCAATACTAGATTTGACCAAGGTTTGCTTCCTGAAACTTTGTCGGCGACAGTCAGAGAAATGGTTGACGCTGCGAGATTAAACAGTGTTCGAATGCAAGAAGGAATTCGGTTTCTCCTCTCCGATGATATGGCAAGGCATGCCTTTTTACTCGCCAATCGTTCCATCCAATTCTCACAAAACGAAGCCACACATCCGGATGTAAGTGACAGGACCGACTTTCAATGGCGACCGTTCCAACTAGCGTTCCAACTCATCAACATCCGGAGTTTGTGTGCATTTGATGAATCCGACGTTGGATTCCATGAGCGAAGCATCATCGACCTTGCATGGTTTCCAACGGGCGGGGGCAAAACTGAAGCATATCTCGGGATGATTGCAACAGTCGGATTTTATCGCCGACTCCGCTTTCCTGAGGATGAAAGCCGCCTCCCTGCGGTCCATTCCATCATGCGCTATACCCTGCGTCTCTTGACTTCCGATCAGGCAGGTCGGCTGGTGCGTCTTGTTGGTGCTATGAATCACATCGCAAGAGGGGAAGAACCCGACCATAACTTCACTGATTTCAGAGTCGGCATGTGGGTCGGTGAAGATGCCAGCCCCAACCGGTTATTGCGCTATGATACCACATATTCGACTCCAACTGCTGAACAAAACCTCGCCTTACTTCAAACAAATCAAGCAGAAGAAAAAGGAACGGTGATTCAGTTTGAACGATGCCCGTGGTGTGGGAGTCAATCCCTTGGAGAAGCAAGTTCTTGGGAAATCGGAGATTTAAACAATCAACCAGCATTGATAGGGAGATGTCAGGACGAAGCATGTCTGTTTCATGATGGTGTTCCGTTTACTTGCGTTGATGACGATATCTACATCAATCCGCCCTCGGTTCTTTTGGCGACTGCGGATAAATTTGCACAGCTCGCAAGGAATCCTTGGGCGAAAAGCTTGCCTGGCGGTGCAGCAGCAGATTCCGACGCAGCTCAGCAATTTAACGCCCGAAGAATGCTGGGCTTTGGCCGCGATGCGGTGCGTCCTCCAGACCTCATCATTCAAGACGAATTGCACTTGTTAACGGGTCCCCTCGGAACCATCGCTGGATTGGTAGAAACTGCTTTGGAGACGGCATGGGAGGATCTCGGCCACCGACCGAAGTACATTGCTGCTACGGCGACCATTAGAGGAGCGCAGCGTGATGCAATGCTCATGTATGGAAGAGACATGAACATCTTCCCTCCGCCCGTAGCAACAGCGGAAGATAATTTCTTCGCTCAACTTAGTGGAGATGACGATGCTGGTAGAAAACACATCGGAATTTTAGGCCCTCCCGGCAAGAATCGTACGACCTTTGCTCAACCCACGGCATCGTTGTTGCAACGTGCTCAACAATTGAGGGACGGGAATCCTGAGGAACCGGACGTAATTTTCGATCCTTACTTCACGATGGTTGGATATTTCAACAGCCTGCGAGAACTTGGCGGTGCGCAAACAGCACTTCCTGACCGAGTGGCACGTCAATTCATGCCTCAATATGCTCAGCAAGGTGGCCTCGAGAACCCGAGGCAACTTCACACCATTAAAGAACTAACAAGCCGAAAAACCTCATCTGAACTGAAGGCCGTCAAGGATTCCCTTGAACGAAGTCTACCAGAAGAAGTTGTTGATGTAGTAGTGACAACCAACATGTTCCAAGTTGGGATTGATATCGGTCGACTTGGCCTCATGGCGATTGTCGGACAACCAAAGAGTAACTCAGAATACATTCAATCCAGCGGAAGAGTCGGACGAAGATTTCCTGGATTGGTTGTGTCGCTCTTGAGGTCTACATTTCCTCGGGATCAATCTCATTATGAAAATTTCAGAGCTTTCCATCAGGAGGTCTACAGCCACGTAGATTTAACCTCCACCACGCCCTTTTCCCAACGTGCGCTTGACAGAGGGATGGGGACGGCGCTGGCCATCATGCTTCGAATGCGGTTTGATAGTCTCGCTCAGACATACGACCTCAGAAATCTTGGTCAATCTGCTGACTTGAGGGCCAACGCCATAAGGTTGGTTGAAGCATTCAAATCAACGGTTGAAGGGAGAGAGGAACACATCCACGTTCGATCACCTCCGGACACGGTTATTCAAGCTCTGGAAACCATCAGTCGTAAGTTCTCAAATCTGAGCCGCTTTGTTGAAGATTGTCAGCGTGATAATCTTCGGGCCATTTGGGTCTCCAGAAGAAACGAAGCAAACCAGCAACAAAGAGGATGGCTCCGTAGCGAGATAGGTGAATTTACAAATGCCGATGTACCGCTCCAATCCTTTAGGGATGTTGCTCCAGAAGTTCGTGTGGTGGAAAAGTGGAACGTCCAGAATGAAGAGAGGGTGATGACCATGCCAACCAACCATGTCATGGCGCAGGCAGCACCAGGAAACATTTGGGAAAAAGATGGATTGAGCTATCTGACCTTGGGCGTGAACAACTGGACCAACGGGCAGGGGAATCTTGCGTATCGTCCCACAGGCGAAGGCGGATTGAGAATTGAACGTGAAACCCTTCAGGATATCTTGCCACCAAACACGATTCTACGATTCCTGCCGACCGATCAGCGTCACGGGGCCGTGACCATCGATCGATACCCGGGGAAATACGGATACCGTTGTTCAAACGGCCATCTCTCAAGTTGGATCAGACCAGGCCCCGGTGGCCAGATACAATGCCAAAGAGCGGGCTGTGATGCTTTGGCTCACCCAACTGGATTCGTCAGTATTTGCTCCAATGGTCATCTCCACCCGTTTGACTACTGGAAATGGGTGCATCAACCAGACGGTCGTTGGGAATCTTGTCAAGAATCAGCAGATATTGACCTTGAGATGGGCGCTGATGCGGCACATACCTTGAGGGATTGGACCGTGGTTTGCAGAGGGTGCGGGGCGCGTAGAAGCATGGAACTCGCCCCGACAATCACGGCTGAAAACGGACCCAGCTGCGGTGGTTTCCGACCTTGGCTGACGGTTGATCCGCAACATCGAGAAGAGTGCAACCTCGGATTGATGCACCGGCAAGTCGGCTCAACCAATGTTACGTTCAACAACGGGGGATCTGTTTTGTTGATACCGCTTCACGTATCGTGGAGATACGCCAAAAAGTTGCGAGATTGGGGCATTCTCGGACTCTTAGAAGCTGGTCTGGATCGAGAAGTGTTTGATCGAGTCGTCGGAACACGACATGACGAATTGGTTTCCTTGTTAAACGAGACCGAGTTTGTCGAAAATGGGGAAATCAACAACGATCTTCTCCATGACGCCTGCACACAGTACCTTTCACATCACTCAGGCCAACCCGCCGACCAAGTATTGACCCTAGCAAATCTTCGCCGCAGGGAACGTATTGGTCTTCTCAACCCGGACCGAGCTTCCACATATGATCCGACAGAATTTTCCGCTCGTGGTGTTGTGTCACTGGCGGACGAATCTCCATATTGGGCCTCAGTGGCCTCTCCAGTTTCTCAAGTTATTCGAGTTGACCGGTTAACTGAGCTGCGATACATCTCGGGAATCACACGTCTGGACCCCTCGGAAGGGTTGGAACAACCCATTGACCTACGCGAAGGCGACAAGTTCGGTATTGCCCGTCTCCATCACGGGGAGGGGATCTACTTTGAAGTCAAGTCAATGTGGTTATCGGCGATCACCAATCAAAGGGCGGAGAGGCTGAATCCAGAACATGCAGGTATGATTCCGAGCATGGAACGATTACGGCACAATGTTTCTCAACAACTCCCCTCGGTTGAATCTCCAAACCATCAGGGAGGAAACCCCCTCACGGTTTTGCATAGCCTCTCACACCTGTTGATTCGTGAAGTTTGTTTGGTTTCTGGCTATTCAGCAGGGTCGATCTCTGAACGTTTGTATCTGAACCACACAGAGGACGGCAGCATCGAATACGCTGGCATCTTGCTTTACACGTCTGGCCCAAGCTCGGATGGCACCCTCGGAGGCCTCGTGAGGCAGGCAACGCCAGAACAACTCGAGGTGATTTGTATGCGCGCTTTAGCCGGTCTTGACGATTGCTCAAACGACCCAGTCTGTGCAGACCACACTCCTTCGCCAACAGAACGCAACGGTGCGGCATGCCACGCCTGTTTGTATTTGCCTGAAACAGCCTGCGAACTCGGAAATCTCTTCCTTGATAGGAGCTGGTGATATGAAGTTGGAACGAACGACAGTTCACTTTACGGATCCTTTGGGTTCCTTCGAGCACACTTCGTACCGACTTGAAGAAGCACTCGTCGCTTTGGTTGTCTCGGCTAAATCCTCCATTACGCTACTCAGTTATTCGCTGCCCACGTGGTCGAGGGATTGGTTTCTTGCTGGCGCTCTTGACCAAGCGCTCGCTCGGGGCGTGAGTGTAAAAGTCTACTCTCATCAGTATTCCAACGTTGCTCGATTGGTCTCTCGGTATCGGGACCGATTTGATATTGCGGGATGGCACTGGAACGAAGATGACGGAGATTTATTTCACATCAAAGGCATCATGATTGACGATGTGAAACTCTATATCGGTTCTGCCAATCTATCAAAAAACGGTATTGCTCACAGTGCGGAATGGGGCGTGGTGACCACCAGTCCAGATTTGTGCCTAGAATTGAATCGCTATACCACCTATTTGATTTCAAATCGGAAGTTGAGTGAGGTATAGAGATGCGTTGCGATGACGGATGTATGACGGAGAATACCCAACTTCAAACCCGAATTTCTTGCCGGCACTGCAGATACAGCGGGTGGACGCCGGGTGACGGGCAAATTTACCCCTGGCCGCGTTTAACTCCAACCGGTGTCGAGGAGGCGAACGACGAATGGGCACTATTGCAGGAATTGCGTGATCGAAAACGAACTCGTCTGAATTTGCTTGTTGAGGATTGGAACATAGGGGTTCATCGTCTCATCGATCGTTTACGCACAGCGAACCAACGAGCAGCAGAATTTGGTCTTCGTTGGTACCGGTTGCACCCTGAGGGGGACATTGAGAGCGATGAGCCTCTCGTCCTCGCACCGATTGTTGGCGACCCTTTCCCTTTTGAAACTCCGAACGTGGTCGCTCAATTGCCGGTGGCTTCTCAAAACGCCCAGGACCTTGATATGAACCAACTTCAAGCTCACTTAGATGAACTCAGAAGCGCCCTCCAGACTCGAGATATCAATGTACGCAACGTTCCTAACTCTGAAGGGTTCAGAGAACAACAACTAGACGCCATTTTGAGAGTATTGACCACTTCGGGATCTCTTACAATCGCCGCCTTACCAACTGGATTTGGCAAAACACGCATCGCCCAAGCCATTACCTGGGCGCTTCGAAAAAGCGGAAAAGGTCCGGCCTTGATGGTTTCACCCCTGATTTCCCTCATGGACGATCAGCGCGATCAATGGAGGAAATTTTCCGAAGACCTTGAGGCCAACGACCTTGGGTTGCACGAATCAATCGGTTTGCGGTCTGCCTTCCTTACATCGGTTGAAGAAACCCACCCATTGGACCTCATGACTGACCTACAAACCAACCGTCTTGACATGCTGTGTTGCTCGCCAGAAACGCTGATGGCAAGCCCCTCAAACCGAACCATGTGGGTAGATCACTTATGTTCCATCGCCAACAAAGTATCCTTTCTCGTGGTGGATGAAGCCCACGTTGTCGGCGATTGGGGGGCGTCCATACGACCTGATTTTCAATTTCTGAAATGGGTCAAACATCGCCTTCTGAGTGCCAACCCAGATCTCCGCATTCTTCTAATGTCTGCCACGCTTTCCCAAGATGAGCGACAGGAGCTCACGCTGTTGTTTGGAGAAGGAATGCACCAAACATTGCCCGTTGAGGAAACAAAAACCCGACCGGACCTCTATTTTCACGTGGAACTTTTGCAGCGGAATGAACAGAACGTCTATGATTATCATGACGGGATGGAAACCATTTACAATGAGTGGAACAACATACCAACCCATTATTTCAATACACTTGGAGCGGCGCTTTCTCTTCCCCCCGTCATCGTGTATACGCCGCTCAAATCAATCGCCAACGGCCAGATGAGACAATTGGCTCAGGAATCGTTTGGTCAAACAAACGTAAAGACATACACAGGGGACACAAGTCCAGGTCAGCGCGAGCGTGTTCGTGAATCCTTTCTTCAAAATCGATTTTCGTGCATGGTTGCCACGAGTGCCTTCGGAATGGGCATCGACAAACCCGATGTCTGGATCACCAGCTACCTCGGCATGCCGTTTACCGTGAAAGGATTGTATCAGGGATTTGGTAGGGCAGCGAGAAAGAGCCATTGGGACGGCGAAGCGAGCGCCATCAGAAGCGGTGCCTGTTTTGGTCTCCTTCATGATTCCAGGCCACGAAACTTCCGACGACAACTCGGAGAGCGGAAATCACTTGAGCGATTGTTCGATCTCTTCCTCTCCCCTGATACTATAATTTTGGAAAACGGATACGTCCTTCTCCCTATCACGAGGAACATAGAATCCAAAGCCTGGAGGCCAAATGAGCTTTTGGGAGTTGATAATGTTGAACTGGACGAGGTTGATGACACAAGTGATGATTACACCAGTTGGCGGGATGCTCAGTCTGGTTTTGGAGAAGATTTTACTCAACGCTTTGCCGATATGAAGCGATATCAGCAACTGTACAAAAACAGAATGTGGGTGTTGTCATGCCTCATGCGTTCGGGCGATGCACATTTTTTTGGTATCCATCGGAGGGAAATTGCCACGGCCATCAATGGACAAGATCCCCTTTTCCTTACTGATGCACTCAGTCAAGGGGGATATGATGAGGTCAAGCGTATTCTCTCCGACCTGCCGACAAACTATCGATTGAACACCACGTCCCAGAAATACGCCGTGTTAGGCTTCAATAATCGCCTCAATTCTTGGCAGGATTTGGTTGATTGCATGCAGTCAGGTCATCGTGAACTGCACGCAAGGTATCGACGGGGTGCAGATGAGTTGGGCGAGTTCATTGAAGGGGTTCGTAATGGAGATTGCATCAGAACCCTCTTTGCTCATTCAATCGGTGCCCTCATAGAGGAATCCTCTTGTGAATATTTAGCACAGGACAACACGAGAGTCATGCCGTGCATAAATTGCAGGACGGACGGTGGTGAAGGGTTTTTGTGGACAAGTACAGAATTCAACCGATCTCAAGGTTGGGAGGACCATACAGATTTGCCGCTTCGACAAATGACCAGAACTGAGGTCCATAAAATCATGTTAGCAGGAAGGGAGGAATACATCAGGCCAGATCACATTGCTACGCAACTGAACCGTGATGAATTCACCTATGAATTGATGGATTTGTCAGATATCAATGGTTTAGACAATCCTACAAGTTACAGAGGTTGTTTTGATGTTCTCATCTACGGACCTGATGAGCGTAGTCAAACGATAGGAACAATAAGTCTCGGGGAACAATTAAACTATCAAGGAGAGGCACATAGTTTCGCTTGTACCCGCGTGGTCATATTTGGGCGTGAAAATGCAATCGTGCTTTGGAGGAATAACAATGATTAGTACTGAAGTTGTATCTATTGGGGATCTGTTTTCGTCAAGCGTTTTTGGCGAATCACCAGAATTAGCGAAATTCAGCATACCCCCAATCCAAAGAGGGTACCAGTGGGGTGTTGGTGTCCAAAGTAAACCAGAAGTAGATCGGTCCGCCTACATCCTGCTAAAAGATCTATTGAACTATCACCGATCTCCCTCTCGGGAGGAGATGCCGTATTACTGCGGCACAATCATTGTGTATGTAGATCAACATGGCTACGAGGATACATTCCAACTCATGGATGGCCAACAACGCTGGACGAGCTATACGGCGCTAATGGGAGCTATTTTCCACCTTCTCGACAACGGGAATGATGGTTCAAATTGGGATGAAATCAAGTCCGATATTGCGACTAGGTTCCTGAAGACTACCGACAATCAAAATCGGCTACAAAGCTCCAGAAGTGCCGATAACGAAATACTGAATCTACTAACCAATTTTTCAGGCCACATTCAACTTGATTCTGAATTTAATTTTCAATCTGAAAACGTCCAATATGAGGTATTTAGAATGGATGATATCAGATACAGAGGCAGTAAATTGCAATGTGTAGCCATGCATTATGTTCACACCCTTAAACAAGAATTTCAAATTGAGGGGCCTTTGTCTCCAAGAGGTAGTTTGGTGGAGTTTTATGAAGGAATCAGAGATAATGTCGTCGTGAACTTAACTCTGGCTCCCTCAGCAGTTGTTGCACACGAAATGTTCATCACAGCAAACACCAGAGGCACACCGCTGAACAGTTTTGATGTCATGCGTGGTTTTTTGATATCACGCGACATGACCCTCAATCTAAATTTGGGTACAAATCTTCAGGCTAGAATTGAAAATTGTGAGACTTGGCTCGATCGCTATATTGATGAAGTCAAAGTTGGCAGTGAAGACAATAACAAATTAATCAACGAAATCATGCAAGAAATCATGTCTGTTTTTGTGGGGCGACGAGTTTCAAAATCAGAGATAATGTTTTACATCAGAAACCACATCGAGAATCTATCCTCTGGTGAAGAAATTTATGGGTTTGTTGATTACTTCAAACGGTATATCAGGTCCAGCATGAGTATCCAACGGAGAAATTGGGCTTATTGTGAATCGCTCGGACTGGAGGAAAACCTCCGATTACGATACATGGGATTTTCACAACATCGGATGCTGTATTGTTCTATGCTTGTATCTCATGGGCAATCAGACTATTCTACCGAAACAGAGGAACACCTACTTGCTATCCTGAGGGGCTTTGAGTGCTTGTGTTTTCGAACAATCGCTAGTTTTATTCAGTTTCCAGAATTCACCAAGAAATGCTATTCCTTAATTCCGCGCCAGGCAAATCTTGTCAAGGAAAGAGGTCTTACGAATGATTTATGTGAGGAATTGTTGAACGAATACGCTACTTTGGACGAAAATCCCGAATCACTGGAGAATGTGGGTATTTTTGAGAGGGTGAAGAATCCAAACGATGTGAATCCAAAAAAGATGGTGTCAATGTTTTACGCACTTGAGAACATTGTTGACGGCCCGATTGGCAGTGGTGAGGGCTCAAACGCTTCAAGAAAAATAGGTGCGTTACTTCCAGTGTACAACCATAGAGATGTCAATGCAGCTCAAGTTTGGGATTATGGAGTTGAACGACGAGGGGATTCAATTGCTTCACAGCAAATTGGGAATCTATTTCTCCTCAGTCTGAATGGAACTCAAATCAAGCAGATGAGTACCACAGAAAAGCAGGAGCGGATACAACAATTCCTTCAAAACAGCGCAGGCATGGTAAACACAGGCACGCCCTATTTGGATGTCGCTGATTGGTCCCAGCTCCAAATCACTGCACGCAACGCTCAGTTGCTGACCGCAATTGAACGACGGTTTCCCAGGAACTGCAGAGTCAACCTCATTGAATAAGGCCAAGGACTTGGTGCGCCAGTGCCTCAGCGAGGCGTGGGGGAATGGCGTTGGCCACTTGTGTGTACTGTGGGACCTCAGTTTTCCTTCGTTCCCCCCCTGTTGTTCTGCTTCCATGAAAATGGAAATGGTCAGGAAATGTTTGGAACCTTGCGCATTCTCTAACAGAAAGGGTTCGAGGAAGACTCCGATCGTAGTGGACAAAATCATCTGGGGTTGAAACCATGGTGATGTTCTCAAACTTGTCTTTTGCCAGCCCTCGTTGAGTGTGTTTTTTTGTCTCAAGTGGAGTTCCAATCCAATCCTCCGGTCCTTCTCCGTCCAGAATACGGCCCATCCGTTCGGCGACACGTGAGGTGTGTTTCGGGATCTTTGTGTTCCACGTCGAGTTGGTCTTGTTGCTTTCGCTTCTCATCGTTTTTGCAAAATCACTTCGAGCAGGCTTTGTATAGGTCGATTCACCCCAAATCTCACCCGTCCCGTACCCTCCCCATGTTTCGTAGGAATTGAGATCGTCAATGATGTCAGATATTCTCAGATGTTTGTTTCTTATTGATGGGGTCCAGGTCGGCTTTGGGAGTTTGACCTCATCCGTCACGCAGTCTTCATGAACGCCAATCAAGATGAATCGTTCTCTGTTTTGTGGCACGCCGTAATCGGCTGCTTTTATGACATGAGAATCAAAGAGATAGCCATAATCTTCTAATTTTTCCTCAAGCCTTGATTTCAATCCAAGTCCGTATCGGTTTACAAAGCCTGGGACATTTTCAAAAACGATGGAACGAGGTTTGATTTTTTTGACCACACGTAGGTATTCACGGAACAGCATGTTTCTGGGATCGTCAGGATTACCTGCACCTGCGAGCGAGAGTCCCTGACAAGGGGGGCCGCCACTGATACAGTCGATGTCCCTGAGTTCGCTTCTTCTCATGTCAATAGCTTTGTTTGAGAGTTGCTGTTCGATCGGCCCTAACAGCATCCTGTGGCTCTCATCATCAAGCAGGTTTCTGACGTAGGTTGTTGCAGGGTCAATGTGAATCTCATTGGCATATGTTGTGGAAAATCCGGCTTGGTGGAAGCCAAGCCCGAGCCCTCCACAACCCGAGAACAGGTCAATCAGGGTCGGAGCCATGGCTGACGAGTACCGGTTCAGTATTTTGAACCTGGGACGAGTCTACATCAGTTGAGTCAATCTTTTTGCATTGTTGGTCTGTTCGTAGCTTGTAAAATAAAACTCGCCATCAATACACTTTACAACAATGTCAAGACTCCACTTCTTTCGCTTCCCTTTAATTCTTGAATTGTGTTGGAAGAGCCAAAATAAATCCTTAATTTGGACGTTAATCTTCCTTTCTTCCACGTAATCCAAGAGAATAAAATTACATCCCCTTGCAACGATTTCCTCTACAACGTCAACATTGAAGGTATGGAAAAATTCGTAGTTCCATTTTCCCCTCCCATACTTGCTTGGTTTGGTTTGGCTGACATAGACAAGTTCGATGAACCCGTCTCTTTGAATGTAAAATCTGTTTTTCCCTTTCGTGCGGATGACAGGCGATTCGTAGACGTCCTGAACCATATCGATGCAACGCTGTTTGCTCCACATTTCCAACTTCATGTCGCACGTTTACTGTCCAGGGGCTATAACCTTCCTGGTCTTAAAAATCTGAAAGAGTGATAGGGCGATCTTTTCGTTGCTTAAGTTCATCAAGATACGGGCCGGCTTCGATCCGAAGATTGGCCGTCTTGACATAGTCCGCACTGATGTCGAAACCAACATATCGTCGGCCGAGCGCATGAGCCACAACCGCCGTGGTTCCTGTACCCATGAACGGATCGAGCACGACATCGCCTTCATCGGTTGCACCTTGAATGAAATAGTTCACCAGACGTTCAGGATAGACAGCGACGTGGTTACCCGCAATCCGCCGAGTTTCTGAACCAATGGTCACGATGGTACTCGGATGTGGCGTGTCGCCGACTTGAGGATGCACCACTTCAATGGCGTCCTCAATACGTTCTCCGATGAGCACCGTTCCCTCAGGAAGGTTTTCAGCCACAGGTTTGACATGGAGCATCGCTCCCTCCTCAACGAGGACCGATGGCAGCGCACCCAATTCGTTCGGTGCCCAAGAGCCTTCGCCGCCTTGCTTGTATTCGGTGACTTCTTCCCCGCTCTCCCGAACAAATCGCTTGAGCAGCGGACGTTGCATGCGCTTAACGCTCTTTTCGTCGTACTTGAGGCGCATAGGGTCAATGTTGAATTTGCGTTCTTTTGTCTTGGAAAACCAGAACAAGTACTCCACTTTGTCGCCGAACCGGCTTGGATGAGCGAGGAATTTGCCTTTGTTCCAGAAGAGCCGCTCAAACATCCGAAGACCGTGCATGTCAAGTTCTTCCAAGCCCTTGAGCTTACAGTAGTCTTTGGCGTTGTGGATTGCAAAAATGAGTTCAAAAATAAACGGATGGCGGAAGCCATCGATGGATTTGTCATTAATATTCAGGATAAACGACCCTGTAGGTTTGAGGATGCGTCCGATTTCAGCGACGTAGGGAAGAAACCACTTCACATACTCGTCGGGATGGAATCCACCGAATCCTCCTTCGTAGACCTTCATGTCGGCGTAAGGTGGCGACGTGATGACCAGGTCAATGCTTTCCGATTCGACCAAGCGCATCCCTGTAAGGGAATCGCCGTGGTAGACGGTATCAAAGGCAAGAGGCCCCTTTTTGGGGAGTTTCTTGACCTTGGATTTGGACATGGTTGGCCCTCATCTTCTATTCAACGTCAAGGGTCTATAAACTGGATCATGAGGGATTTCTGGCGACGGGGCTTGGAATTTTCATGAAACACACCTCGTCCAAATAGATGAACGGAATGAGGTAAGCCTTCGAATATTGGCCCTCTCGGTTATGATTGACGCCCGAGCGGGTCTCTTTGACCTTGAATCCAGAACGGCTCTCTTTGATGAAGGCCTGCAGGTGGTCCATTCGGTACATGCGCAGCCAGTCTTCGTTGATCACCACCCAGTAATCTGCTTCGTCTGCCGAGAGGGCGAAGCTTGATGGCACCCAGGTCGCTTTGTTGTCGCTGGTTTGGGCGAATTCTAGGTAGTGATTGCCGGTTTTGATGGAGTCCCAGTCGAACTTGGCCTCAATCTTGGAGGTGTCCTTGGCCACAAAGTCGTAAGCTGAGCCTTTTTCTTGCTTTAGGACGTACTCCCATTGCATGAATTCAGCCAGTTGCCGTTCGTGATTTTCTTCCTTGCGAATGAAATCAGCCACACCGCTCATGGTGCTTGCACGGCCTCACCGATCTTACACTTTGCGTTCAGTTTCAATCACGTATTGCGCCGATACTGCCCACCGACGTTGAACAGCGCACCCGTGCTTCGGCGCTCAGAAGAGCCCGTACCGCATGATCACGCCAAACATGATGCCGATGACCAGAATGAAAAACCCAAGGGGGGCAGCGAACGTAGCGCCGAGCGCACGATACTTCATACCGTTCATGTAATACCTGAAGGGGAGGAAGAGGGTTGGAAGGAGGGCGATGAAGAAAATCTCATCGAGACCGCCAACGTCACCAAATGCTCCAACGCCTCCCGACAAAATGAAGAGTACACCAGCGAGGGGGAAACACACGCCAAGTTGCAGCAAAAACCCCTTCAAAAATTCCCATCGGAGTTGGACAAGACCGACCACAAAACCAACGATGGGCGCCGTGATGCCCATAAACAAGGCATTGTCATCACCACCGTCACTCACCGAAAGAATGACCATGAACAGGTACACCAAGGGAACATGATACAGAAACAGCACAGTGGGATTGAGGCCATCATCGGTTTTGGTGCCTGAGGCCGCCACAGCAGCGCCGCTCAGCGGAAGGCGATCATCATCGAGAGTCGTCTTTTTTCCCGACATTAGGTTATCCGACACGGGAATCCATTTTGGATGAATCAAGATGCCGGAAAACCCTGCCAACCAAAATCCAATGGACGCAAAGACGGAGCCGCGAGTCTCGGTAATGTAGGCATAGAATGCGCGCTCTTCTCCTTGCATCATCAATGTGGAGACGAGCAGGCCAACGGTCACGAAGCAAAAGTATCCCGTGAGAAAAACACCCAGTTTTTCAGAAAATCTCGGCAGGTGTTGCTTTCTTACCCAGCAGTACACGAAGGCGACCGTCAGGACGATGAACATCAAATCCCGCAATGCGAAGAACATGGCGGGCAGCCAACCTATGAATTCGGCAAGCTCGGCTTGACTCTCAAACCACGGCGAGCTTACCACGGTGTACGTAATGAAATCGAACAGCTCAAACAAACCAAACCTGAACTGACGGCTACCATCGTCAAAACCGTAATAGCCGTCGCCCCAATAGTCCAATCTCCAACCAAAGAACATCGAGGCTGTAAAGACAAAACTCGCTATCTTCAAGCGATTTTCAACCAGAATGAGCGGGTTCGGCATTCCCATGATTCCCCAGGGTTCGTGTCTACCGTGGCTGCTGTCGGTCGCTTCTGCTGACTGGACGGGATTTTTCGCAAGCGGAGCGGACGCAGCGGATGGTGATTGAAAATGCCCGACGATCACGGCTTGCGGCACGGCGTCTTCTGAGGGCTTATCCCGCTTCATGATGACGACCATCGGCGGACGACGAATAAAGAATTAGCCGGCAACAGCAACCCCTGTCATCACATGTTGCGCCGATACTGCCCACCAACGTTGAACAGCGCATCCGTGATTTGACCGAGGCTTGCGACCTTCACCGTCTCCATCAGTTCCTCGAACACGTTCCCGCCCTGTCGTGCGACCTCTTGCAGTTGAGCAAGCGCCGCCTGCGTGGCCTCGCCTTCCACCGTTTGGCGGTGCATCACCCGCTCTAAACAGGCTTCCTTCTCCTCGGGCGTCGCCCGAGCGAGTTCCATCTCGAAGTCGTCCGCCGCCGACTCGTCGAAGGCGGCGGCGTTGGGGTTCTGGAAGGTATTCACGCCGATGATCGGCAGCGTACCGTCGTGCTTGAGATGCTCGTAGTACATCGATTCGTCCTGAATCTTGCCTCGCTGGTACATGGTCTCCATGGCGCCGAGCACACCGCCACGACGTGAAATCGCCTCGAATTCCTGTAGCACGGCTTCCTCGACGAGGTCGGTCAGTTCGTCCACGATGTAGGCGCCCTGCATCGGGTTTTCCGTCTTGGTCCAGCCGCTTTCCTTGTTGACGATGAGCTGAATCGCCAGGGCGCGGCGCACCGATTCTTCGGTGGGGGTGGTGATGGCTTCGTCGTAGGCGTTGGTGTGGAGGGAGTTGGCGTTGTCTTGAATCGCCAGCAGGGCCTGCAGGGTCGTGCGGATGTCGTTGAAGTCGATCTCCTGGGCGTGAAGGCTGCGTCCGCTCGTCTGAATGTGGTACTTGAGTTTCTGACTGCGCTCGTCGGCCCCGTACATGTCGCGCATCGTGACCGCCCAAATGCGCCGTGCCACCCGGCCGATGACCGTGTATTCGGGATCGAGCCCGTTGGAGAAGAAAAACGACAGGTTCGGTGCGAACTTGTTGATGTCCATGCCTCGGCTGCGGTAGTATTCCACGTAGGTGAAGCCGTTGGCGAGCGTCAGGGCGAGTTGCGTGATGGGGTTGGCACCCGCCTCGGCGATGTGGTAGCCCGAGATGGACACGGAGTAGTGGTTGCGAACGCCGTGGTCGATGTAGTACTGCTGCACGTCGCCCATGAGTTTGAGCGCAAAGGGGGTGGAGAAGATGCACGTGTTCTGCGCTTGGTCTTCCTTCAGAATGTCAGCCTGAACCGTTCCACGCACCGTCTGGAGGGTCCGTGCCTTGATTTCACCGTAGGTGTCAGCGTCCACCATTTCGTCGCCCCGCCGTCCCACGGTGGCCAAACCAAACCCGTTGTGCCCTTCCGGGAGTTCGCCTCGGTAGGCCGTGTCCAACAGCTTGGCGGGCTTGCCTTGCTCGGCGAGGTGGGCTTCCACCTGCTGGTCAATGGCGGCGTTGAGGAAGAAGGCCAGAATGATGGGCGCCGGCCCGTTGATGGTCATCGAGACCGAGGTGTTGGCGTTGCACAGGTCGAAGCCGGAGTAAAGGCGCTTGGCGTCGTCGGTCGTGGCGATGGAGACCCCCGAGTTGCCCACCTTGCCCCAAATATCGGGGCGGCGAGCGGGGTCCCGTCCGTAGAGGGTGACCGAATCAAAAGCGGTAGAGAGGCGGACGTAGTCTTGGCCCTGGCTGAGGTAGTGGAAGCGACGGTTGGTGCGCTCGGGCTCGCCTTCACCGGCAAACATGCGGGCGGACAACTCGTCGGTGCGCTTGAACGGGAAAACACCGGCCGTGTAGGGGAAATGACCAGGAGCGTTCTCTTTGGTGATGAACTCGTAAAGTTCGCCATCGTCCTTGGTCTTGGGCAGGGCGACGCGAGGAATGTTGGAGTGCGCCAGCGATTCGGTGGTGGTCTGCACCTTGAACGGCTTGCCTCGCACGTGGTAGGTGTACTCACCCGAGGCGTATTCTTCGGCGAGTTGGCGGAAGCTCAATAGCGCCTCTTTGGCCTCTTCCATGCCCTCCATGATCTCGCCGATTTGGGCTCGCAAATCCTTCGCTGTGGCCTTGACGCTCCGCTCCTCAGCGTTGGTCGCCGCCGTCTCAAGGTGCTGGCAAAGGCGCAATTTCTCGGCCACTTCGGCGTTGGCAGCGTGGTAGTCCCGCACGTTGGCAGCGATTTCGGAAAGGTAGTGGATGCGCTCGGGCGGAATCACGCCCTTGCGCTCGCCCATGGCGTCAACCGGTTTGCTCGCCTCAAAGCCGACCATGGCGGCGACTTTCTGCCACAGGCGGTCCACGCCACCGTCAGCGAACTGGCTGGCGATGGTGGCGACCACGGGGAGTTCTTCGTCGGCGACGTCGAACATGTTGCGGTTGCGACGGACTTGCTTCCGTATGGCTCGAAGGGCGTCCTCACTCCCCCGCTTTTCGTATTTATTAAGGATGACAACATCGGCGACGTCGAGCATTTCAATTTTCTCAAGTTGGGTGTGGGCGCCGAACTCAGCGGTCATCACGTACAGGGAATGGTCGGCCACCGTCGTGATAGCGTCGCTGCCCTGGCCGATGCCGCTTGTTTCGCAAAAGATGAGATCGAAGCCGACCGCTTTGGCGACCTCGATGGCCCGGTCAAGGTTGGCGCTGATCTCCGAGCCACTGCCCCGGCTGGCAAGGCTGCGCATGTAGAGGTCGTTGTTGGAAAGCGAATTCATGCGGATGCGGTCGCCAAGAAGCGCACCACCGGTTCGCTTTCGGGTCGGGTCCACGCACAACAAGCAGACCTTCTTGCCGGGGTTGTCTCGCTGGATGCGGAGCATCAACTCGTCGAGCAGGCTGGATTTTCCGGCACCTCCCGTCCCGGTGAACCCGATGACGGGGACGTCTTTGTCCGAAGAGCGGCAGGCTTCCACCGCCGCTTTGAAGGCTTTTTCATCGGCAGATTCCGAGAGCGTGAGCAAGAGGCCCACCTTGGCCATGTCCTCGGGCGTCACCGGACCGTCGAGGCTCGCCATGCGTTCTTTGCCGACCAGATCGACTTCGCTCGCCAGCCCCATGAGGTGGTGAATCATGCCCATCAGCCCCATTGCGCGCCCGTCGTCGGGCGAGTAGATTTTGGAGATGCCCGACTGGTGAAGGGTACGGATTTCTGGCGGCGTGATGGTCCCACCACCGCCGCCAAAGATGCGAACGTGCTCGCAACCGGCCTCGTCGAGCAGTTGGCGAATGTAGGTGAAGTACTCCACGTGGCCGCCCTGGTACGACGTCAGGGCCACGGCGTGAGCGTCTTCCTGAACGGCACAGTCAACAACCGCCTTGGCAGACTGGTCGTGGCCGAGGTGGATGACTTCAGCCCCCGAGGATTGAATGAGTCGACGCATCACGTTGATGGCGGCGTCGTGGCCGTCAAACAGCGACGCCGCCGTGATGACGCGCACCGGGCCGGTTGATGTTGTGAAGACGACCTCTTCCTCACCCTCGGCCATGGTTCCTCCAGCACCCTTTGGTTCATCAACTCAAGGGTGGCGGCGCACCCCTGTTGTTCACGGTGAACCGTTCTGCTGCTCGGGCATGTCCGGGATGTCTTTCTGGTACGATGAAGCGTTCTCTGCTCGTTCCGTAGCCACGGATTGGGCCGCTTCATAGGCGGCTTTTCGCCGCTCGTATTCGTCCCAAGCCTCCTTGCTCGCTTGGCTGTTCTGGCCGCTGTAGGCAGCGTGCATGGCCTGCTCGAGTTCGTCGTCCAGTTCCGTCCGTAAGCGTTCGAGTCGAATCGCTTGGTGCGGCCCGAGCATGCGCATCATCACGGCTCGCTCGTAGGCTGAGGCGATGTCTTCGAGATCTTCTCGCCGCTCAGCCCCTCGCAGCATCTCCTCGAAGCGGCGCTGGCGGTTGCCTCGTGTTGCAATCCCCACCAAGATCCACACCGTAAACGGAATACCAACAAAGACACCGATGAGGTCCCATGCCCCAAGACCGATAGAGGTCCCCGGCAAGATGATTTCAAAGCTATCCACGGGCTTTGATTTGGCATCAAACGGGTCCGTCCCTGCGTTAATCTCAGCATCGTCGAGCACACCGTCGTTATCGTCGTCAGGGTCCTGGTTGTCGCCGATCAGATCGTCGTCAAAATCCGATGTCTCAAGCGGGTTGCTTGGGAAGGCGTCCTCGCCGTCGGGGGTGCCGTCGTTGTCAAGGTCGCCCGGGGAGAAGAGTTTGGGCAAGACGTCGATGCTGTCGTTGTAGCCGTCGTTGTCAAAGTCAAACAGGTAAGGGTCGGGGTTGTTGCCCGAGAGGTTGTCACCCCAACCGTCGCCGTCGTTGTCTTCGCACTGCGTGGGATCGTGCATGAAGAGGTCGGGGTTTCGTCCTCCGGGGTTGTCGCCGCATCCGTCCCCATCGACATCGGACCACTGACTGGGTTCTGCCAAGAATGCGTCGTAGTTCTCCCCGTCCGGGTTGTCGCCATAACCGTCGCCGTCGATGTCGTACCACTGCGTGGGGTCGAGCGGGAACTTGTCGGCGTTTGAACCGAAGCGGTTGTCCCCAAAACCGTCCTCGTCGGTGTCGTTCCACTGGGTGGGGTCGAACGGAAAGGCGTCGTCGCTGTCCTCGTAGCCGTCTCCGTCGGTGTCACTCCACCGGGTCTCGTCCTCCGGGAATCCATCTCCATCGTCCGACCAGCCATCACCGTCGGTGTCAAGGCAACCGAAACGGTCAGCGCTTGAGTCACCGGGCGTATCGGGGCAAGCATCACCCCTTGTTCCACCCAAGTTGTCGCCGTAGCCATCGCCGTCTCGGTCGGTTTGTTGGGTCGGGTCAAATCGGAATTCGTCGTAGTTCATGCCTTGCACGTTGTCGCCGTAGCCGTCACCGTCCAAGTCGTCCCACTGGGTGGGGTCCATGGGGAGGTCGTCGTCAATGTCGCTGTAGCCATCGCCGTCTTGGTCCGGGCAGCCTAGCAGGCCGAGCGTGCTGTTCCCATACGTCATCGGGCAGGCGTCCCCATCCATGCCCAGCGTGTTGTCGCCGTAGCCGTCTTCGTCGGAGTCGGCCCACTGCGTGGCGTCGCCTGGATAGGCGTCGTTTTCGTCGCTGAACCCGTCGCCGTCGGCATCAGGACAACCCCGTCGGTCGCGGTTGGAGGCACCGGGGGTGGATGGGCATTCGTCGGCTGAATTTCCCGTTTGGTTGTCGCCGTAGCCGTCGCCATCTTCATCGCTCCATTGGCTGTTGTCTTGGGGAAACATATCGGTAAAGTCCGAGTGCCCGTCGCCGTCACTGTCAGCGCATCCCTTTCGCCCGATGGTGGAGTTACCGGCAGCGTAAGGGCAATCATCGCTGTTCGAGAAGCCTAAGTTATCACCAAAACCGTCGCCGTCGTTGTCGCTCCACTGGTTTGCATCGTCGGGAAAAGCGTCGGTTGATAGGCCATAACTGTCGCCATCGGCGTCCTGACCAAAGAAGGTGAGCGTTTGCATGATACCGTCGTTCTGCAGCATCAGCACCTCACCGTTTCCGGCGGCGAGGTCTTCTGGGCAACCGGCGTTGACGTTGTGGGAGGTGACGTTGACGATGATGTTGCTCTGCCACGAAATGAGGCTGATTTGCTCGATTTGACCACCAATAACGATGGCGAAACTGTCGTCGGCCAAACTCCCTGTGTGGCACACACCCGCCCAACCGCTATCCTCGCCTGAGGTGGCGACCATGCTGAGGATGTCCCTCGTGGACTTGATCGGAATGGCGTTCGAAAAATCGTTGGTCCCCAGCAGACCCATGTTCGCATCTCGCCCCTGGAAGGTGGTGAGAACACCGGTGGTATCGCCCGCATCTGCGGCTTCGTGTTCAATGAGCGAACAGGCGTTGTTGTCGCCGCCGCTCCAACCGTAAATCATCAGGGCCGAATGCCCGCCATGGTGGAGCATGTCCACCTCAATGTCGATGCCGGAATTGCACGCTTCAAATCCAATGATCTCGCCGTCAAAAAATTCGTTCGACTGTGCGACATTTAGCTTCGAAAAGGCCAACCCCATTGAGATCTCAAAATCGTTAGGGTTCACCGACCATGTGGAGGTGCTGCCGAACAACGAGGCCGCATGATTCGCTCCAGCCAGTTTTCGACCGCCACAGTGTGCATTAGCGATGCTCTCCACGGTGCCGTTGTGGGCATAAATGCTCTGAGGGCAGTCTGGATTGGGCCCAATCGTGGCTGAACCACCACCGCTTTCTGAGGCATAGTAAGCCATTGAGGTTTGATCAATGTCGAAATATTTGGCCCTGCTGACGATGGCGACGGTGTTGCTGGCCAAGTCCCAATTGGCCATGGCGTAGCCCGTGCGACCGTTTTCCGTGGAACACGTATCTTGGAAGAACGTCAACTCCACGAGGGGTGCAGGGCAACCCACCATAACGTAAGCGTCCGTGCCGTCGATGGAGAGGTCGTAAAACAACAGGTCGTTGTTGGCGCCGTTGGTGTCAACGGAAGTCAGATGCTGCTGAGCCTGCAGCGTCATGTCGGGCTTGAAGGCCTCAAGAAACAGCCCGGTTGAAGGGTGTTCTCCGATCATCACGGCAAAATCGTCGGAGACCGCCAACTTTAGTGGCCGATAGGGCGCATACGCACTCCCCATGACCGTGCCGTTGTGAGCGATTTTGAGCAACAAGCCTCCGGGTGACGTTCCCAACCACGTGTAATTTCCGATGGAACCGGAGCTGTCATGAGCGAGGGCGACGTAGTAGTGGTCGTTGGCATGAGCCAAGTCGACCACCTCGGCACCTCCGGATACGGTCAGTGAGAAATTGACCACCATGTCGGACGGCGATGCCACATGGTGAACCACGCGTTCATCCTTTAGCGCCGTAGCGTCCGGTGCGGGGGCGACCATCAGGAGCATCATGGTCACGAACAACCATGCGGTGGCAGATTTTCCGTCCATGGCATCGTTAGCGCTTCTTACCTCAAAAAACCGTCCCCTGCCGGCAGGAACGAAGGCCTCGTTGGACCCGCCCGTTCACGCCGGCGAAGTGAGCGTGATTTATCTACGGTCAACGGTGGCCCTCCAATTGAGGGAGCCCATGGCACGTGAACTCATCAACGTAGAAGCGGTGGACCGCTCCTTTGGTGCCGTGGACGTGCTGAAGGACATCAACATCAAGGTCAACGACGGCGACCGCATCGGCATCGTCGGCCACAACGGAGCGGGAAAAACCACGCTCCTGAACACCATCAGCGAGCAAAAGCAGGACACAGGGGACATCGAGTTCGCTCCCGGCATTCGCCTAGCCTACCTCACGCAAATTCGGGACTTGGAATCGGCCTCCACCATCGAAGAGGAACTCGGTCGGAAGGGCCGTCAGTTCCAAGAATTGGAAGACGAAATTGCGGCCATAGAAGCACAAATGGTCGACCCCTCGTTTTACGAAGGCGACTGGGAACCCGTCATGGAGCGCTACACGGAACTCCAGCAGACCCTCGCCTCAAGCGGTGGGGGCAACGTCGCCGGCATCGCCAAGGGCATCCTTGAGCGGCTCGGGCTTGACAAACACCCGATGGACATGGCCGTCAACAACCTCTCGGGCGGCGAGCAGGCAAAACTGGCGCTTGCGAGGCAACTCGTCGGCCTCAACGGCATCGACGTCATTTTCCTTGACGAACCCACAAACCACCTTGACATTCACACCACGGAGTGGCTCGAGACCTTCCTGACCGAATTCAAAGGGGCCCAACTCATCGTCTCTCACGACCGCTACTTCCTCGACCAAGTGTGCAACCGTATCGTTGAGATTGACAACCTTCGGGCGTGGCCGTGGAAGGGAAACTACTCCCAGTTCCTCGTCCAAAAGACAGCGAGCGAAGCGGCGCTTGGCGACGCCATCGCCAACATCGAGAAGAAAATCCAGTCGACGATGGGCGCCATGGCGCAAATGAAGCGGGCCAACAAATACGACAAATCCATCTCGGCCAAACACAAGATGATCGAGCGCATGCAGCAGGAACTGAAGGCCCTCAAGGCTCGCGTGCCCAAGAAGCGCAAACCCCTCATCCTTTCCTTGGAAGCGACCGATAAAGGTAGCATGGATGTGCTGGCCGTGGAAGGCGGTACCAAAGCGTTTGACGGGCTTGACAGAAAGATACTCGACAACCAGTCGCTGGAGGTTCGAAAAGGAGACCGTATCGGCATCGTTGGTGGGAACGGTCAGGGCAAAACCACGCTGTTGAAACTCATCAACGGTGACGAGAAACTCACCAGTGGCAAGATGGACTTGGCACCGGGATGCGAGATCGGGTACTTCCACCAGGACCACGCGACCCTCGACTTCAACCTCAATCCGGTTGAGCAAATCCAAAAGTTGCGCCCCGATTTCCAATACGGCGACATTCGAGCGGCTCTGGGGCGGTTCCAGTTCTCCAATGAGCAAGTGGCGACCAAGTTGTCTCAACTTTCAGGCGGCGAGCGCGCCCGTGTGGCCCTGCTCAAGCTGCTGCTCGAGGAAAACAACCTGCTGCTGATGGATGAGCCGACCAACCACCTTGACATGGAGTCCAAAGCGACCCTTGAGGAGGCGCTCGTCAACTACACCGGGTCGCTCATCACCGTTTCCCACGACCGTTGGTTCCTCGACCAAGTCGTGAACCGCATTTGGGAACTTCAAGACGGCGTGGTCACCGTGTATTACGGTAACTACACCGATTACGTTCGTGCCAAGAAGGGCCTGCCTCCGCTGGCCGACGGTGAAGTCTCCGAGGTGTGAAAACACACGACTGTAGGTCGTCGGTTGGCGATGCCATGAAGTACCCGAGAGAGGACCTCTGGCCATGGGTTTCGTCCAACGGTGGTTCGGTTTTAATGGCTGGAAGGAAATGTCAACCCGCGGCAACATCTTGGCCAGCATCATGTACAGAATTTTCTTTGTTGCTGGATTGGCGGCCGCCATCATGACCTACACCTTCGCTTCGGGCGGAGAAGACCCTTCTGCGGTCTGGATTTGCGTGGTGGGTTTGGTTTGGTTTCTCGCGTTTCAGTTCATGGTGAATCTGGTCTTTGTCAACGGTTCTCGTTAGGTCCGAAAGAGCGTTTTTCCGAGAACAAACGCCAACCGGAAAAGCAAGGTATGAAATGCAAAGAGATGGGTTGGTGACGCATGTTGAAGCAAAGAATCGCACTTTTGCTCACATGCATGCTTCTTTTCTCGGTCCCGTCTTACGCTTCGGGAAGCGGTGCCAACGACCCCGTTGAAAAGTTTGGCAACTCCTTTCAGGAAACCGTCATCGCCGACGCCTCGGACGATCTCGACGAGCCCACGGACTTGGAATTTCATCCAGGCCGAACAAACGAACTCTGGATAGCCAATCAAGCCACGGACAGCATCACCATTGTTCACAACACGGGTCTCGACAACCAAACCTCGGAAAACAGAGAGGACGCCTACAGTTACCACTTCCTCGAAGAGGTCAGCGCCATCGCATTTGGTGCATATCACCCCGAATTTGACTGGCAGTGGGGGTCCGCTCAAGAAACGGCCAACACCTACTGTGGCCAATCTTCACCGAACAACTTCATGGGACCCACCCTCTGGCCTTCCTCGCTGAATCACTACGCTGTGGAGAACCAAAACAACAACCTGCTCGGCAGCCACATCGATATGAACCACGAATCACCGTTTGGCGTCGGTATCGCCCACGACTACGACAACGTTTACTGGTACAACGACGGCTATTATGGCGAGTTGGTTCGCTACGACTTCCAAGAAGACCACGACACCGGGTACGACGACCACTCCGACGCCATCGTTCATCGCTACTCCGAAGTTGAAATCGGCCACATGATGGGCGTGCCCGGCCACATGGTGCTTGACAACGAAACGGGCATCCTCTACATTGCCGACCCTGCGGACAACCGCGTGCTTTGGGTCAACACCGACGACAGCAGCACCACCAGTACCGATATCATGGACGATGAATCCAGAATGGAAGCCCTCGCCGAGTACGCTCGCATTGGTGATGTTGAGTGGGGCGTGCTGGCCTCTGGCCTCGACCGCCCGTCGGGCATCGCTCTCGATGACGGTCAACTGTTCGTCTCGGAGTACGCCAGCGGCGCCATCGTGGCCTACGAACTGACCACGAACGGTAAAGGTGGCACGTACCTTGACGAAATCCAGACCTCAGCCACCGACATCATGGGGCTAGAGATTGGCCCTGACGGCCATCTCTACTACGTCGATAACGGCCAGAACGAAGTGGTTCGCATCGACCCGCAAACCGATACGGACAACGACGGCATCATGGACGACGCCGACAACTGCCCCACTGTGCCCAACGCCCTGCAACTCGACCACGACAGCGACGGTCTTGGCGACGCCTGCGATGGCGACGACGACAACGACGGCGTTGAAGACACGGACGATGCTTGTGCGCAAGGCGCTGTCAATTGGCTTTCAAGCCCGTTTTCGGACCACGATAGCGACGGTTGTCGCGACACCACCGAAGATGCCGACGACGACAACGACGGCGTGGACGACACCGCCGACACCTGCCCCATCGGTACACTGGACTGGCTTTCGGAAACGGGTACAGATCACGACGGTGACGGTTGCCAAGACGCAACTGAGGACGTTGATGACGACAACGATGGGGTGTGCGACGCTACCCAACAAGATTTCCGCTGGGCTTGCAACATCTCGTCGGTCCAGGTGGACCTTTGCCCAACCGGTTCCTTGACGTTCACCTCGACCTTGGAAAACGACGTGGACAGGGACGGCTGTGAGGACGCCACGGAAGACGACGACGACGACAACGACGGCTTTTCCGACGACAACGATGCCTGCCCGTTAACGCCCGGGACGAGCAATCTCGGGGCGTCGGTTGGTTGCCCCGATGGGGACGGGGACGGTTATGGCGACGCCACCGATGCCTTCCCCACAGATTCAACGCAGTGGTCGGACGCTGACGCTGACGGCTATGGGGACAATCCAGATGGAGAACGTGCCGATGCCTGCACGAGCACACCGGGTCAATCGACCAAGGATCGTTTCGGCTGCCTTGACACCGACGGTGATGGCTGGTCGGACGACAACGATGCCTTCCCAGCCATCAGCTCGCAGTACCTCGATACCGACGGGGACGGCTATGGCGACTCAAGCCTCGGGTACCAACCCGATGCCTGCCCGCTTCAGGCCGGTACTTCAACACAGGACCGGTTTGGGTGCGAGGACGGCGACGGTGATGGCTGGTCGGACGGCAACGATGTTTTCCCGGCTGAGGCATCGCAGTGGATGGACAGCGACGGCGACGGTTTTGGTGACCGTCTGGAAGGCAACCAACCGGACGCTTGTCCAGAGGTTTTCGGCATGTCAACACAGGACCGCAACGGTTGCCTTGACGCCGACGCTGACGGATGGTCCGACATAGCAGATGCCTACGATGATGACGCTCGCCTTTGGACGGACACGGACGGCGACGGCTACGCCGACCAACCCGGTACAGAGCTTTCCGACGATTGTCCAGACGACTACGGGACGTCCACTGTTGGCATGCTCGGTTGTCCTGACGTTGACGGCGACGGCGTTCCCGATACCACGGAACCGGCTTCCAACAGTGCGCAGGACGACGATGTTTTGGCGCTGCTGGCCGACAAACCGTTGCTTTACGCTGGGGTACCGGTGTTGCTGGTCGTCCTGTTCCTCGTGATGAGAGTGGTGCGCCGTTCAACCGGCGAGAACAACTCACCGTTCAGCAGCGAGGTTGGTCGGTCAGCCCACAGCGGATTCGAAGCCGGTCCGCCCTTGCCCGCTGGGGGCCTGCCCCCAGGCTGGACCATGGAACAGTGGGTTACATACGGTGAGGACTACCTCAACAACCGTTGAAGACGTCAATCAATGTCAACCCGTCATCCACATCATGAAGCCGATCACGATCATGGGTAACACGATGATTAAGCCCAAGAGAACGTGTAGTTGCCTGAGATGTTGTTTTGTGGACCAAATTTCCGAAAAGCCACAATCTTCGCACCGGTAAATACGGCCGGCCCACATGGCGTTCATGCCGCCGAGTTGGTTTTCTTTCACGTCTTTACTGCTGCACTTTGGGCATATGCCGGTCACCTTAATTGTGATTAAATGGTAAATCCAATCCTATAATTCCTCTTAAGTAACTTGATTAGCAAAACGTTTATCCTCGAGATGGTAGGGTTTGGCCCATGAAAGAAATCGGCCATTGCCCTCGCTGCATGGGGAAAAATATTGCCGTGATGAAAACCATCGGAGCCCGCCGAGAGGTGTGCAAGAATTGTGGGTTCACCGACATCTACTCTGGCTTGACCAGCAGCACCTCTGTTATCGTGCTCGTGCTCGGCCTCGCTTTGCTCTCTGTTCTGAGCGTTATACTCACCATCTATTGATGGAATCACTTTCCAGTGCCAGATGAATGGAGCAGAGCGTCGACCCTCAATCGGGCTTAACACTCATTGCTCGTTAGCAGAATCCGCTGTGGGCGTACCGGTGTTGCTGGTCGTCCTGTTCCTCGCGATGAGAGTAGTGCGTCGTTCAACCGACGAGAGCAACTCGCCGTTCAGCAGCGATGTTCGTCGGTCGGCCCACAGCGGATTCGAAGCCGGTCCGCCCTTGCCCGCTGAGGGCCTGCCCCCGGGCTGGACCATGGAACAGTGGGCCACGTACGGTGAGGACTACCTCAACAACCGCTGAAACGTCAATCGATGTCAATCCATGGCGAAGCATCGCATGTGCCGTCGTAATACAGGAGTCCGTATTCCGTGCTTGTGCCAAGCCTAACGCGCTTGCATCCATCATCGCAAAAACCGTCAGGGCTGTTGAACGTCAATAAGGCATTCCATGATGATCCGCCCGCTCCATCGCCGTTGTTGTCCCACCCGTCTTGCCTGAAGGCGATCTGACTTTCCGAGCCGTCATCAAACATGACGTACAGTGTCACATAGATTTCTGCGCTGGTTTGGTATGTCTCTGATTCCTCAAGAAATCCAGGGCTGTCGCCCGATTCAAATTCAGCCGTCAGTTTTCCGTTCGCATCAACTGATGTCAAGGATTCAACGTAGTCTCCGTTATGCATTTCACTGTAGCCTTCGCCGCAACCAAGTGTCGACTGGAGGCAGCCCGAAAGCGGCACGAGCAAGGCCAACAAAACCACGAGGATGTTGAGACGCACGGCCATCAACCCCTCATCCACATCATGAAGCCGATCATGATAACGGGCAACATGATGATTAAGCCCAAGAGAACATTTAATTGCTTGCGATGTTGTTTTGTGGACCAAATTTCAGAAAAGCCGCACTCTTCGCAGCGGTAAATACGGCCGGCCCACATGGCGTTCATGCCGCCGAGTTGGTTCTCTTTCACGTTTTTACTGCTGCACTTCGGGCATATGCCGGTCATCTTCATTGCTGGTTTGACTCACAAGGCGAATTATAACCTCTTTCTTTTCCGGCCAAGCATTGACCTGTCCTGCTACGGAATCAATACCACCCAGTTCACGCAGCGCAATGGTCATCGTTTCCCAAGCATCCTGGCAGCAGGAAGGACAAGGCAATCATGAGGCACATCACAGTATTTCCTCTCATCTCATTCCTCCCTACGGGTTGTAGTGTGTCGTCAGCATGACCACGAACACGTCGACCGTCTTGTTTGCCTCGTACATCACGGCGGGATCGCCACCGTCATCGAAATCAATCACCGTTTCTTGGATGAACAAGCCCCAATATTCGGTGCCATCCACCTCGTACCAATCGGAGTGTGTCTTCACGTACGTTGTGTCATAGCAAGGCCCTGTAACTTCAGGCACTGGCGGACGCGAGTGGTCCTTACTGGAATAGTTGGTGCCATGGAGGGTCACATTGAGCCCCTCTTCAGCCGCTGATGCATTATTGAAATAGTGCGGAGGTTCGCTGGGGGCCTCAACTGCAAAATAATATCCAACAATCGTTGAAGCTCCGTCCACTGGGCCTCGTCCGTCATCAACGGGTCCTGAGACTGCACAACAATTCCATGTTTGGGTGTCATCAACGGTATCATAGGACGCATCGATGGAACCGGATTGTGCGCTCCCAATATGGTAGAATAACTTGAATTGGCGCTCGCCTTTGGCCAATGGGGCATCCATGCATTCGGTATCAAGGCATCCTGGGAGCGAAAACATGACGACCATCAGGGTGGCTAACCATTTCGTCAGTCGCATACTCGGGACCACCTTGTTGAGGTTTTCACGGAGACGGCCCTCAAGCGATGGCCTTGATCTCGTCGTCGTGCTTCTTGAGCAGGTTGCGCAACTTGACCTTGAACGAGGGCGTGAGCATCTCGTTGTCGGTGGTCCACTCCTCGGGGTCAAGGATGAGTGTGCGAGCCACTTCATAGCCCTTCCAATCGGGGGCGACCATGTTGTTCTTCTTGAGGTTCTCAAGCACGAAAGCGCGTACTTCAGCGTTGGCGCATAGGGCAGCATCGTCGCCAGCGGCGTTGATGCCAGCCCCTTTCAGAGCCGCACGAAGCGCTTCCATGTTCGGGTGGGCGATGAGGAAGGTGTGAAGCATGTTTCGACCGTCCAGCACGCACTGCTCAATGAGCGGATTGAGGGTGATGGTTTCCTCGAGGCCGGAGGGAGCGACGTACTTGCCGTTCTCCAACTTGAACTGCGACTTCACCCGACCGGTGATGGAGAGGTAGCCGTTGGTCAGCTTACCGAGGTCGCCGGTGCGGAAGGTTCCGGGTTCAATGATGACTTCCTTGGTGGCCTCTTCGTTGTTCCAGTAGCCCATCATGACGTTGGGCCCGGTGACCACAATTTCGCCTTCATCAGGGCGCTCTGGGTCGTCCCAGGCGTCCGTGTCAATGGTGACTTTGACGCCGTTGGCCACCAGACCAACCGTGTTCAGTTTGCTTGTGCCGGGGCCGGACCAGCCGTTGGCGGACACCAGCGGCGAAGTTTCCGTCAGGCCGTAGCCTTCGTAGCAGTTGAAGCCGACCATTTGGATGAAGGCGGCCACGTCTGGAGAGAGGGCGGCGGCACCGGACATGCAGAAGCGGATGTTGCCACCGAATCGGGCGCGTACTTTGGACCAGACGAGCTTGTCCCACAACTTGTCGAAAAAGCCGCTGGGAGGCACGGCGTCGCATTCCACACCGGCCTTGGCGATGCGCTTGGCGGCGGACTTCTGAGCGTTCTTGATGAAGACCTTCTTCAGGCCGGTGGCGGACTCGAACTGAGCGTTCACACGGTCGTAGAATTTGTTCCAGACACGGGGCACGGCCAACAACACGGCGGGCTTGATCTCGATGCACTCGTCAGCGATCTTGGTCAGGTCCGAAATCAGGTTGATGTGCACGCCGCAGCGAATCATCCAGTGCAGGTCGAAGGTGGACCCGAAGGAGTGCGCCCAGGGCAAGAACGCAGCGTTCTTGTCGCCCACGTAGATGGTGAAGGCGGACTGCACGCACAGGATGTTCGAGAGCGTGTTCCAGTTCGAGAGCATGACACCCTTGGGGTTGCCCGTCGTACCTGAGGTGTAAATCAGCGTGTTGAGCGCAAACGGGTCGTCGGCGATTTCAAACATGTCAGCGCTTCGCCCGGCACCGACGAAATCGGCCCACGCGTGAACGGCGACGCCTTCGGGAGGCAGTTCGTTAGCGGGTTCGTCCCCCAGCAACAGGACACCGCAGCGAGGCCATGCCGCAGCGTCGTTGGGCAGGTTGGCGACGAGTTTGTCCAGCACACCCGTATCGGCCACGGCGAGCAGGGCGGGGGTGGAGTCGTTGAGGATGTAGGCCCATTCCGTCCCGTGCTGGTGGGTGTACATGGCGGTGTAAGCGGCCCCAATACCGTTGGTTCCGTAGGAAATGGCGGCCCACTCAACCGAGTTGTTGAGGATCATGGCGACCCGGTCGCCGGCCTTCACGCCAACAGCAGCGAGTTGCTTGCCTACAGCGGTGGCGAGGTCGCCAAATTCGTTGTAGGAAAGGTGGGTTCGTGCCACACCCGGTGCGGGGATGTAGCCAAAGCAGGGCAGGTCGCCAAAGCGGTCCACGCTGGTCATCAGCATCTGGTACAAAGTTCGGGGGTCGTCGCCTTCGGGCTTCTCCCACTGTCGGTCGTCGGGCTGGCGTTCCCATGCAAGTTCAAAGGGTTCCATGCTACGCGAGTGTGGCGGTGAGCATTTGAACATCACCCCGTTAGCCAATGAGCACGTTTCGGACGTTTTCGCGCCAATCGGCGCCGTCGTTTCGGTTCGCTAAGGGACTGGCTGGGCTGGGGTGCCAGCACGTGGTGATTTCGACCTCTCGGCCGTCGCTTGCCGTGCCTGAACCACTTTTTCCTGCGTTGAGCGCCAATCGGGCGCGCCGCTCGGCGTACTTCCCCACGCCAACAATCCGCGTGATGCCCATGATGTCCACCACTTCCCGAAGGTGCTGGTCGCAGGCCGCCAACACCGGCTCAATGAGGCCCTTCGGTAAGTTGTCAGGGGTAATGTTCTGTCCACGCTCTCCGAGAAGCAGCAGCGGGCAGTGGTTGACCACGAAGAGGTTGGCAAAGGCGATCTCCGGCGTGTCGTAAATCTCCTCCATGAGGTTCCACAGGCGCGTGCCCGAAACTTCCTGCCGCTCCAAGTCAAGCCCCACAATCGGGCGTTTTGGGTGAGCGTTGGGAGGGGTTTCAAGTGGCCTTGCTTTGATTCTCAGAAAATCCTTCGCCACTTGGGTAGCGCCGAAAGGCACCCCCGTTTGGGCCATCCCCCAAGGCCCAGGGTTCATGCCGAGAAGCAAGGTGGTCGCCCCCAGTCCCCCCCACTGCTCGATGAACTGCACGTGGTGGTCCCACGCATAGTTCAGTGGATTGGTGGCATGAGCTACATGTCCGGCCGCCTCGAGCGTCGCAATGGCTTCGTCGCAGTGCAACGAAAGGCGCTTTGCAGCCAATTTCAGCGACTCAACGGCCGTCATGGTTGCCGGCTGTCGCCAGACCCTATGGCCTTCACGGTAGAATTCGGGAAATGTGCAATTATCCGAATTGCATAAATAATCAATCGCTATGAATAAAACCATCGAAGAACCGATGTTGCGAGACATCAAAATGGACGCCTGCGGCGCCAAACCATTCGTCAACGGAACCAAAGGGGGACCTTCCCTTTGCCTTCCTCAGGGCGCGCGCACGGGAGCTGACGAGGTTCCATGCCGATTTCGCTCCGATGCCCGGAATGGCAGAAAGTTGCTTTTCTGTTGCTTTGAGGGGGTCCATGTTCAGTTCCACGCCGGTGATGGATCTTGCGCCGTGGCCGGTAATGATGATGTCCGACTGGGTCTCCAGCGGGATTTTGTATTCCACACCGACCAAGATGGGGTAGGCGCCAATTTGTCTACCGAAAGTGATGCCGGGTTTGCCGTGAACGGTCGGTGAGGTGTGCGTGGGCTCGAGATGGACCGGCAGGCGTGTTCGGCCGTCATGCGATTCCCAGTGGACATCACGAAGGATTTCTCCAAGCGGAAACAGGTCCTCCAACAGCGGCCTGTCAATTTCTTCCCGACAGGTGGCTTTGAACGCCGAGAAGGCTTTCTCGGGCACGTCCTGAAAACCCTCGCCCTCCACCTGTCGGATGTTGATGCGTCGCAGGAGCAGTCCTTCGGACCTGATGTCTCGGAGCAGGTCCATGTTCAGGTCGTAACTGGCCTCCGTCTCCCCTCTCAGGCCGGCGATGAAATTCAACCCCGGCAGGAGCATGGGCAGACCTCTCTCGCCGCGTTTGCGACCGTGTTTGTTGATGAGTCGGATCGCGGTTTTGAGCTGCTCAGCGTCGCAATTGAGCCAGTTCGCCTCGTGGACGGTTGGGTCTGCCGATTCGAGGCCGAACGAAAGCACAGCGCCGTCAGACAACGTGTCAACCAGCGTTTTTGTGATGGCTTCCGAGGGCTCCAGGTGTTCAGCGATGATGGAAGGGTTGCCGTTGTCTGTGTGAAGTATGCCCAAGCGCTCGTCCTCCCTGAGGCCGTGGAGCAACCTGGCGATGGGTTCTGGGTTTGGTACCGGGTACTCCAGCTCTTGAACGCCTTCAGCCATGTAGGTGTAGGTGTCGGTCATGCCGCCCAGCCGCACGTGTCGAACGCCGGCATCGTGAGCGATGCGAACCTCCTTGATGATGTCCTCAGGTTCTCGCCAAATCGGGACGCCCTTCTTTGGTTCAATGCAAAACTTGCAACCACGTTTGTACCGGACGCAGCCTTGGTACACCTCGACTTCGTAGGTCAGCGGGCCCGGTCGTTCCACGGTGCCGAGATCGGGGTGGTTTGTCACGGCCTTGCTGCTGGCACCTGCCTGCGCCCAAGCCGTCCACTGCTCGGCGGTTCTCCGTCTGTTGCGCCATTCGCCTTTTTCAAAAAAATGGTGCAGGGTGGCGTCCGTGTCCTGTATGGCGAGGAAGAGGTTTGGTCGTAACGGCGACCATCCTTGCTTCTTCCAACCTCGAATGGCCCACCCTCCGAAAACAGCGGGTGTTTCGGTGGGAAGGTTGCGAATCAGGGCTTGGGTTTCCTTCAGCGATATGGGCGTGCCTCGGAGGTACTTCCCCGGCACGACGGCACCGGCAACACAAACGATACCAAGGCGGGTTGAGAGGTAGTGCTGCAGCGACGCTTCATCTTCCCTTAGCTTCAATCTGTACTGGTCTGCCGTCATGTAGTCGTAGGGCATGGAGGCCGCTTCGAGCACGCCGCAGACGTAGCGTATGTGGAACCCGACGTAAGGCGGCACGCCGAACGCTGCGGGTTCGTCTTCGTATCCGTCCAGCACCAACCAGCGTGGCTCGGAGGATTCAACCATGATGCCAGGAAATCGGTATTGGCCTTCAATCCTTCTTTTGACGCTGGCGACGCTTGCGCTTCTTGCCACCCTCGCCTTCTTCGCGGAGTGCCTGAAGTTCTCGTGCGGACTTCCCGCTGTTGTTGCCGCCTGCGTTGCCACCCCGACCGCCGCCTTTGCCGCCTTTGGCTTTGGCGATGTCGACCTTGATGTTGCGTCCCTCGAAATCGCTGTTGTTGAGGGCAGCGACCACGGCCTCGCCTTTGTCCTTCTCTGCGATGAAAACAAAACCAAATCCTTTGGGTTTGCCTCCGGGTCCCGTTGCGAGGATCACTTCGTTGACGGTAGCATGGCTCGCAACAAGCGCGTTGAGTTGTTCTTGAGTTGCGGTGAACGGCAGGTTGCCGATGTAGAGTTTGAGTCCCTCGGGTTCTTTGCGCTCTTTTCGCCCTTTCTTTTTGTCATCGTCAGCATCACGAACACCGATGCGACGACCGTTGATGCGGTGCCCGTCAAGCGCTTTGATGGCGGCGTCGGCCATGGATTTCTCTGCGTAGGTGACAAACCCAAAGCCGCGATTCACACCGGCGTCGTCGGTCAAGACCACGCAGTCGGTCATGTCTCCGTGGCCTTTGAACAAGTCCTCGAGTTCCTTGGTACCGATCTCCCTCGGTAAACCACCAACGAAGAGTCGAGTGCCCGGTGCGGCCCGTTGCTTGCGCCCTCGACCGCCGCCACCGCCTTGGCCCTCAAACCGGAAGTAGGTGCGTTCTCGACCGTCCTCACGAACGTCCATGCTGATGAACGTCGCTCGTCCGGCAGGCCCCTTTGCAAATCGGGCTTCGGCGGCTGCGCCCCAGCGCTTGCCTGAATTGTTCAGCGCGCCGGCGCCCTGATCGAGTTCAGCCCATCCGGCACCAAAGTTGTCGGCCAGCGCTCGATAGGAACGGTATTCGCACGTGTTGCAGGTGACGTTCCAATCACCGTCTTGCTCGGCTTCCAAACCGTCTCCGCAAGACGGGCAAATGGCATGAAGCACACCGCAATCGTCGCGTTCTCGGAAATCAAGACGAACGACAGGGTCCACTTCCTTGACGAGCGCACGGCAAACGTCTCGGCGACGCATGGCGTCGGAGGTCTGGTGCATGAAACGGTCAACCAGTCCGGTGACAAAGAATTGCCCGTAGAGGTGTTGCGGTTGGAGCGAACCCGGCTTGCCTTCAACACAAAGGATCATGGCTTCTCCATTTTTTTCGTTGAGCTTGACCACTTCGCAAAGCACGGTGTCGCCCACGGCCGGTACGACGATGGGTTTGGATGCCGTTACGCTGATGGTTCCTTCTGAAATGTGGACGTAGCCAACAACGGTCGAAACGATGTTTCCACCGGCGGCCACCGTGCCTTCTCCTTGTTCATGGTCGCCCTCTTTGGCGATGATGCTTCCTGGTGTGACGAGGCTCGCCGTCATGTTTCTCATTCCTTTTCCAAGCGTGGCCCGAGATGGGTCGCACACCGTTGGATGAATTGATGCGAGGGTTCCCTCCTTTTCAACCCCCCTTATCCATCATTGAGGGTCCTCGGTCTGCAAACGTCGGTCGTCGCCTCGGAAAAAACGCCAACATTTCACGTCCGTGGTACCTTTTCGCTGAGCGTGATGGGCGTAGGTTGGCGGCAAGCGAAATTCTGTTCGAAGCACCGCTTCACCGGACCAGCCGCGATCGTTGGCCAGCGCTTCAAGGTGCCTTGCGCCGTCGCTGTGAAGGAGATGAACGGCATCGGCTGGCGAGGCAAAGGCCGTTTCCAGAAACGGTCGGTCTGCCCGTGCTTTTTGAACGCCCCATGGCGGATTCATGACGACCAAATCTGTTCCATTCAACGGTATCTCATCACGACCGATGCTGGCGTTTTGAAGTTCTGCGCGGCTGCTGTACTTCTCGTCAAGGGACGCCACGTTATTTTCGAGAACGGCTATTGCGTCCTCGTCCGCTTCAACAAACAGCACGTGCTTGGCGCCCAAAAGAAGCGCACCGATGCCCAGAATGCCGTTGCCGGCGCCAAGATCCGCCACAACTTTGCCTTCTATCCCGTCAAGTTGGTCGATGGCCAACAGCCAATAAGCGGCAAGATCGCCTTCCGTTGCGTATTGCTCCATCGTCACCTCCCGACAAGGATGGGGGGACAACCGTGACAGTTTCATCGCCAGATGTTTTGGGCGCATGCACCTCACCAACGGCGTTGTTGGTAGGGGTTGTTTTGGTTCTGCTGGGCTTGCATTTGCAGGCGTATGCTCTGGATTTGCTGCGCTTCGATTCGGAGCCGCTGCAAGAGCTGTTCACCGGGTTGCTGATTGCCGCAGAACCTGCAGAAGCGCGTGCCGTCCGGATGCTGTTGGCCGCAGTTGATGCAGAATACCATGTTCGTCCCTCTGAGTTTTGTTGTGCACGCGTCAATTTAGACCTTCTTATGCCATCGCCGTCATTTGCAGAAGAATGGGCCATGTTTCCAGCCCTTCGGCGATGGCTCGCTCGCTGATGTCCTCCCAGCGAGGGTCGTCCATGAAGGCCGCCGGCTCAACACCCGCATCAATGAGTTCTTGGAAGAAGGCTCGCAGTTCCGTCTCCATCTCGGAAATTTCAACCGTTTCCTCGACAACTTCGGGCAGTTCGACCTCTTTGCTTTCTTCGGGGACCTTGTCTTCAACGGCCGCAACATCGCCGGCTTCAATCGATGGTAGCGGCACCGTTTCCTCTTCCATTTTCGCCGATTCCGGCTGCTTTTCAATAGGCGGCAACGGTACGTCAGCCGGCGGTTTTTCCTTGGTCTTTGGCGAGACGGCTTCAACAGGTGCTTCTGCCATTGATTCTGGCTCCGCTGGCTCGTCAGCCGTTGGTTCTGCGGGCTTTTCGTCCGTTTTTTGCTCGCTGGTTTTTGGCCCTGATGTTGCCGGTTTCTCCAACCGTCCAACGCCCAAGACTTCGGCCTGCTGCCTCGCCATTTCGGCGGCCGCTTTTCTCGGAAGGCTCACGAAACATTTGCCGGGCATGGAATCGACCGGGTAGGGCAGGAAATAACGCTCGATGCTCGGGAGTGATGGATGCCGAAAGCAGATGGTCTGCACGCTTTCAAACGCTCTCTGGGAAGGCAGACCAACAGAGAACGGTGTCGGAGAGAGTGCCACGGTGCTTCGCAACCAGCCTTCGTTGTTTACGAGCTGTTGCATCCACGGACCCATATCGGCCGTGGCGATGTTGACAAATTGAAACGACGCCATCCTCGGGTCAAGCCCTTGTTCTTCCAACAAATGCGCTTCAGCGCGAGGGCGGTGAAAGACAGAAACAACGGGCTGTCCGTGGTCCACCATATCGCCGTGCAGTTCCATCAGTTTGCGCTCCTTTCGCGGGCAGAGCAGAAGAAGTGTGGTTCTGGTGGCCTTTGGGTCCCATATTTCGCCCCACCGAGCGGCAGCCTCATTGAGAAGTTGGCCGATGGTCATGTCTGGAATCAACGCAGTTATGCCCATGCCGCCACCGGGTTGTTGGATGTGGTTCCGACCTTTTACCCTGCGGTTGGAATCAATTGGGTTCAATGAGGTCCATGTGCAGGGCCAATTCGGCAAGAAAAATCAAACCGCCAGCAGCCCCGCGTATGGTGTTGTGGCTCAAGGCTTGAAACTGCAAAACCATCGGCTCTGGAGATTCAAGATTCCCGACCACGATCGCCATGCCTGCATCAAGGTCAACAGCCGGATTTGGGTTCCCGGGATACCCTTTACCATCGGCGAACAGATGCACCCCTGCATCAACACAGTCCACCAGCATCAGCGGTTGATGCGGGCTGCTTGGAAGGTTGTTGAAGCGGTTGTTGTCGGACCATCGTTGCAACGCATGACGGGCCTCTTCGGGGTCAAAAGGACGTTCAAAGGTGGCCGTTACGAAGACTTGATGCCCGTCTTTTCTCATGACTCGTGCGCAATCGATGACTCTGCTGCCGGTCCAGTCAAGCACCATGTCAAATTCTTGTCCGATTTTTTCTGCCTCACCTGGAATATCGGGGTCAACACGACCATCGGCAATCGCTTTTTGCATGTAGGCGTGACCGCCTCCAGATAGCCCTTGCTCGCTGCGCATGGTGAAGGCGATTAGGCCGAAGGCTTCGTTGAGGGCCGCCAGAGGAAGGGCCAAGGGCAGAAGGGTGCAATTGGTGGCGCAGGCGTGCAGAAGCGGTCCTCCACCGGTGTTGGCGAGTTCCTTTCCGTTGATTTCAGGAACGACAAGCGGGATGCCCGTTGCCCCTCGGTAGGCACTGGCGTTGGAAAACACGACGATGCCGGCCTCCGCCCACCGGGGTTCAATGTCGATGGCCTGTTCACTGGGCAGCGCTGAAAAGGCAACACGCACACCGCTTGAACGCAATCTTTTGGGGGTTTCATGGGAGAGCACATCAAGAACCTGCATGGAGGGGAACGCCGGTCTGTCTTCATCCAGCGTCCACGGGACGTCGGCAAAGGCCATGCCCTCAAAACGAGGTGAACCGGCCACGGCTTCAAGCGAAAACCACGGGTGACTGGACAGCCTTTGCTGGAGACGTTGTGCAACCAGCCCTCCCGCACCGAGGACAGCAACCTTCAGCCGCTGCATGGACCTGCCAAGGCACGACCGGTTTTGAGTTCTTGGACCGCCTTACAACAACGGTTCGGGAAAGATTCGCCGAGTGATGAGTTTCCTCAGTATTCGCCATCCATCGGCGGTAGAGCCGAGTTTTGGCTCGCCGATGCGGGTACCATAACTGATCGGGTGGAAACCGAAGGACACTTGCCTGTGAACCATGCTAGCAAACATTTCAGCCTCGATTTCAAAGGATTGACTGTTCAGTTGCAGGACGTGCATGGCTTCCCTGTTGAAGGCCCAGTAGCCGGAGCAAACATCTGAGGTCACAGCGCCAAACAGGGCTGTGGCGAACCAGGTCAGCAAATGATTTCCAAGAAAATTCATTCTGGTCATGGCGTTGTGGGCAATGGTTCCGTTGAGCCGATCACCGATCACGACATCGTGGTTGCCAAGGCGCATCAAGAGTTGCGTCATCTCATCGGGAGCGTACGTGCCGTCCGCATCCAACATCACCACGGCATCGGCATCAAGATCGAGGGCTTCGCGAAAGCCGTGGCGAATGGCGCTGCCTTTGCCCGAGTCGTGCTGGTCGATGAACAGGACGCCATGCGCCTGGGCAACCTCAGGCGTTGCGTCCGTGCTGTGCCCGTCCATCACGAGAACCGTTGTTCGGTAGCCCATCGCTTCCAGCTTGGCGTAGGGAATACGTTCCAGCACCCAGGCCAAGCCCAGGGCCTCGTTGAGCACCGGAAGCATGACCACGAGGTGCTCCATGTCACGACCCTAGCGACAATTGCACATGGGTTTTGCCGTTCAGGAGGCCATCGACCACGTTAACCATTGAAATTTAACACCGGTTTGGTCGATAAGCACCGTGTCCCTACCGCTGAGTCCCAGCGGGTTCAGCCACCGCTTTGAAGCGTCTTGGCCCCATTCAAAGGCGACCTCTGTTAGTTCGCTGGTGTTCTCTATTGCGAAGCAATTTTCATGATAACCCGGGTCGATTTGAAGGGCGTGGTAGGAGCGCTCCAGACCTGTCGTTGATTGCAAGAATAGACCTCGGTTTGACCCGATGATTTCGTAGGTAAGGCACATTTCTTTTGCCAACGCGGGAGGCTGGACGATGAGGGCACCCGGCTTCCCTTCCGCCAAAAACGGGCGGTCCTCGCCCAACATCATCGGATCGCGGAATTTGTGGTTGCGCCAAGGGTCGACGCGAACCGTGCATGCTGAACAGTCCTCCTCATCAATGCCGGAAAGGTGGCGAGGTTCAGCATCTCCCTCGGGATGAAGCCGCCAGAGCACGGCACCGTCAACCTTCAACTCCGCTTCCCAATACGGCGAACTGGCCAGCGTCCACTGCATGGAACCGAGGGGCGAAGTGAGGGCGTGTTCCATGTTGTTTTCCAGGAAAAAAGACACGTTGTCCGAAAACATGGCCGCTGTGGCCGAGGCCTGCAAACTGCTGTCAATGTGGACAAGGCCGAGGGTGGGAATGGACGTGGTTTTCACGCTCTGAGGCGCGTTCCAAATGTACCCCCAATGCATGTTTTCGGTGTATACGGCACCATCAATGCCGTCCAAGACTCGCCGTATCTCAAGGTCGCCGGGAGAAACCGCCAACAGTTCATCGTGGTCGGAAAGCGTGAAGGCGACGGTTTGAGCCATGACGGTGCCAAGAAGAACGAAGGCCACCAAAGTGGCAGACAACGGCTGTGGCATGGCTAACGGTGCTTCGTTGGCCTCGATCATCGTCAGGGACGTCTGTGGGGACCACCACAGAGCCACCAGCACCGCCAGCGGGATATGGAATGCGTGAAGGGCCATGGAGTACAGCGTGTAGGACAACAACGAAAGAACGGGGATATCACGAAGCCCCTCCACCAGATGAACCAGCGTCATGACCCACAAAAGAGCGAACCACGACACGGCGATGCGCCCTTCAAGCGTTTTTCTCAGCCTGAATGCGGCAAAGATAGCCACGAAGAGGAGCATGCCGTTGTAAACGAGCATCGGCCGTCCCCCCTGCCAACCGTACTCTGAAAAGACGGCTTCGTCAAACAGGCGGGGGGCCATGACAAGCAACGCAACCCCGAAACCGATCGTGATGAACGCCGAGGCGATGTAACCGATTTTCTTCAACAACTCTCGGTGCTCCTCGCTCTCGATGGCTGAGCCGTGGATGATGTGACTCAACATAAGCAGGGCCAGGTACATCGCACCGGTAGGGTGAATCAGCGCCACGGAGTACAAACCGATGCAAAGCCCGAGCGTGTGGTGCCGCTGGCGTTGCTCTGCGGGCCTGAACAAGACCAACACCCCAACCACGAGGCCGAGCTGGCTTGCAACACTCGGAAAGCCCGAGTCAAATGTTTTGGCGAAGAGGCCAAAACCCAGCCCCATAGCGAACATGGTGTGGGCTCCGGCACCGTGCCGATCCATAGCACCCATCAGGCCGAGCAACAGCACAAACAGCGTGTAGTGGCCGAGATGGAACACGGCGACGCCGGCATCCACGCTGGTGATGGAGGCCACCCAGGCCGCTGTTGATGGGAACGCAGGCGGGTACGTCCAGAACCCTTCGTTGGTTCCGGAGAGGTGGAGGTTCCCCTCCAAAACCAGTTGTTGGGTCAGCATGGCGAAGCCGATCCAGTCGACACCAAACGGGAGGTTCTGGAGAAGCGGCGTGAGCAGTGCCGTCGCCGCCACTGCAACGCTCACGGCGAACAGCGGAATGGACCGATGACGCTGAAACCCGAGTTGAATTTCCGCCTCTTTGCTGAGCGAGGTTGAATCGGTTTCTTCTGAAAGCTCGCCGTGCATAGCGGCCTCGAGCAACTGCCATCGCGTTCGTTTCGTCAACACTTCGTGCCGTTGATGAACGACACGGTAAGCGACGACGTTGAAAAAGAGGAGAAACAAACCGAGAGAAAGAGGTGACCAAACATCGGCCAGCACGAGGGTCCCCGATACCCCGTACATCAGAAGGAGACCCAACGCCGGTGCCAGCAGCGCTTTTCGCCAACGATCGCTGCTGCCGTCCAACACAGAGCACAGGGCCCATCCGGGAAGAAGACTCGGCGCCAGCACAGCGACCGAACTTCCGAGCATGTTCCGTCCAGGGGCAAGGCATGACTTGATGATTCGCCGAAACCTCAAGTAGAATTGACCGTAGGGAGCGTCATGCCATCAGCCGAGGGGTTCTTTTTCCACCCCACGGTCGTTTTTGATGGGCCTTATTGGGTGCACGATTTCACCCAGCCCAGCCCTGATGGCTGGTCCTCGCCCTACCCGTTTTCGGTCGGTCGATACGATGAACGCCGACCCGGCATGTACACCACCGAATTGTTTGGTGGCAAGCGCCTTCATCATGTCGGTCTTGATTTGGGGGCGCCCGTTGATGCACCGGTCTACGCCTTTGCCGAAGGCCGTATCCACGACATCGCCATCAACGACGAGGACGGTTCTTACGGTCCCACGCTCATCACCGAGCATACGGTGTGCTTGCCAGCGAAAGTCGGCGGCCCGCTCGCCAAAGAAACCAGCACGTTTTGGGTGCTCTACGGCCACCTCAGTTGGGACAGCATTTCGGGTTGGAAGAAAGGCGACACGTTCGGTAGAGGCGACCTTTTGGCGCGACTCGGCGATGAGGACGAAAACGGTGGTTGGCCGCCGCATGTTCACGTTCAACTCTCCGTCGAAGCCCCGACGAACGGCGACCTGCCCGGCGTGGTGCGACCCGAGGACAGGAAGCGAGCGCTTGAGCTCTATCCAGACCCTCGCTTGATTTGCGGGCCGCTCTACTGAACGGCGTCAAGATGCGCTTTCAGGGCGTTGATGGGTGCGATGGCTGAAGGGTCCTTGCCGTGGAGGAAGGCCAGCGTTATGGACAGCCAATCCATCACCATGCAAAGGTACAGCAGGCATTCCAACAGCGAATGCCCCTCGGCCACGAGGTTCCAAGCCGTTTCGGTTGAAGCGTGCGCCACCATCCAATCCAACCGTTGCTGAACACGCGGGTGCATGCCCGGCCATGTCAGCAAGAGGAGCGCTTGGGAAGACGCGCTTGCGTCGCTGTCCGGTCCGACGCCCCCCCAGGCCACGCTTTCGTTGTGATTCATCTCCGGAAGCACGCCGATTCGAACAAACCTCGCCGCGTTTTCGTTCATTTGATTTTTGAAGCGATTGAGGGCCGGAGAAAGTTCGGTGGGACCGACAACGCACATGGGCTGTTCCAACAAGCCCGCAGCGAGCAAGGCGATGTCTCCTTCGGGCTGGGAGAGGACGTCAAAGTGTTGGTTGTTGGCGGCCAGCCTCTCCAGCATGGCGTGCCTTTCTTCCTGTTCCTGGCGGGGCAGCAGACCGAGGTGCTCTACGGCGGCGAGTTGACGGCTGAAGATGTGCCCAAAAGCCGTCCGAGGAGGCTGTCCACCAACGGTAGGAATGAGATAACAACGGGGTGAGAGTTCTGCCAAACCCGCCAACATACCTCCGGTGGCGATGACGATGACGGTGGCGTCCCGTTTCAGCGCTGCTTCGGCAGCGGCAACGGTCTCTTCCGTGTTGCCGCTGTGGCTTGTGGCCAAGACCAACCACGTGGCGTCAAACCAAGCCGGTAGGCCGTAGTCTCGATGCACAACCACGGGGCAACCGCCTTGCTGAGCAGCCAGAGCGGCCAAAAAGTCGCCTCCCGCTGCGCTCCCGCCCATGCCGAGGCAAAGGATGCCCGTCCACGGGGCTTTTTTGAGGTCGTTCAGCCACGGAAAAAGGTCGGTGTTCACGGCATCAAACCCGTTCTGTATGTCTTGGTGAAACCGCCGTGTGAAACCGATCATGCCTTCCTTGTCCAGCGTTGCGGCCAAATCCAAAAGGGTCGGTTCGGGGACATTCTGTTCTGCTTGTTCCATCTTCATTCCTCTTTGTGTTCTGGCTGGTCAACCGCCATGAAGGGCAGCCCAATCCACGCATCGTCGTGGCGCATGAGAAGGCCTTTTCTTCCCGTCGTGTGGTCGTATGGCAAGCGTACTTGTTCGACGGACCACGATGTGGGGTCCAAAAATTCACCGACAGAAGTGTCTTCGGTGATGAACTCAACCTCCAACAGTTCGTGCCGCTGCGCCACAACCTTGGCCTGTTCCAAATCTCTCCAACTCGCTCCGGTCCGCTGCCTGCGCTCGACGAGTTCCATGATGGCACCGTCCTTGGTCCAGGCCGCAGGTCGCCACAGTTGATGCCTCCACTGCACCACGTCCCCAACCTCGTAGCCAGGTTTCCGGTACAGCAGCGTGAGGCGAGTGACGTCCACGCCGTCTTTTCTGCCGACGGTCGAATTGGTTTCCACCACCATGCCGCCGTATTCGCTGGTCAAGTGCCTGCCCCACGCTCTGGCCAACCCTTTGCTGCCCAGAACCACATCGTAACCACCGGTGACGGGGCCTTCATTGGTGATGAAAAACATCGGATCGTCGGAAAGTTTGTCCAACACATCGTCCAGCGTTTTGCGAAGTCGCGTGAATTCCTCCTCGCTCAGTCGTCTCGCACTGGAGCGCAATTGAACGGTGGCTTCGAAGTAGTTGCCTGCTCGCCGAGTGCACGTGAGGCACACGCCGTTGGCCATTCGTGCACGCATGGTGTGTTCTTCCTGAAACAGCAAATCGTCAATGACACCTTCCACTTGGATGTGGAGCAGCGTGTGGCGGTCAGAAACCTTGACCGGTTCCATGGCGATTTGAATGTCCTCTGCCCGCTCGTGCACGGCCAAATTGCGGT
>CACODE010000006.1 GCA_902625885.1 uncultured Candidatus Poseidoniales archaeon | reverse complement strand
CCAGCAACTCCAGAAAGTCCGTGAGATGATTGAGCTCCCACTCAAGCACCCTGAACTCTTCCGTCGGCTTGGAATCGACCCCCCGAAAGGCGTGCTGCTGCATGGTCCACCGGGAACTGGAAAAACGATGGTCGCCAAAGCCGTTGCAACCGAGACCAACGCCCACTTCAAGAGCATCAACGGCCCGGAAATCATCTCAAAGTATTACGGAGAATCGGAAAAGCAACTGCGAGAGATTTTCGACGAGGCCGCCGACAACGCTCCCGCCATCGTTTTCATCGATGAAATCGATTCCATTTGCCCGAAGCGGGAAGACGTCACGGGTGAGGTCGAGCGCCGTGTCGTTGCGCAAATGTTGACGCTGATGGACGGCATGCACGGCCGTGACAACGTGGTCGTTATCGGAGCGACCAACCGACGAGACGCTCTCGATCCTGCGCTTCGGCGACCGGGTCGATTTGACCGCGAAATTGAGATCGGCGTTCCGGACCGTGAAGGGCGCAGCGAAATCATGGATGTTCACACCCGTCAGATGCCCATAGCGGACGACTTTGACATTGGATGGGTGTTGGACAACACCTACGGCTTCGTTGGGGCCGACCTCGCTGCACTCGTTCGTGAAGCGGCCATGCGAGCCTTGCGCCGCTACCTGCCAGAAATTGACCTCGATGAAGAAACCCTTCCACCAGAGGTGCTGGAGAAAATGGAGGTCTGCATGGAAGATTTCAAGGAAGCCATACGGGACATCGAGCCGTCGGCTCTTCGAGAGATTTACGTTGAAGTGCCTGAAGTTGGCTGGGATGAGGTCGGTGGCCTCAACGAGGTGAAAGACCGCCTCAAGGAATCGGTGGAATGGCCGCTGACCAAACCAGAACTCTTCGACCATTTCGGCATCAAGCCCCCGCGAGGCATCGTGCTGTTCGGGGCCCCAGGTACCGGAAAGACGCTACTCGCCAAGGCGATTGCCAACGAGGCTCAGGCCAATTTCATCAGCATCAAAGGCCCCGAGTTGATTTCGAAGTGGGTCGGAGAATCCGAACGTGCGATACGGGAGATATTCAAGAAGGCAAAACAATCCTCGCCATCGATTATTTTTCTCGACGAGTTTGAGTCTATCGCCTCAATGCGAAGCGGTGGCAGTGCCTCGGAGGGCAGCGATGTCGGCAACCGCGTCGTCAACCAACTTCTTGCAAGCATGGACGGCGTTGAGTCGTTGGATGGCGTCATCGTCGTGGCCGCTACCAACCGCCCCGAGATGATCGACCCCGCTCTTCTGAGAAGCGGACGCTTCGAGCGCGTCCTGCACGTTCCGCCACCCGACGCCGGGGCAAGAGAGGCCATTTTCAGCATCCACAGCGAAGGTATGCCGTTGAGCAAATTCTCGTTCAAGGACATCCTTTCTGGCTTGGACGGCTTTACGGGTGCTGACATTGAGGCTGTTTGTCGCGAAGCCGCTCTGATTTGCATGAGAGCAGGCAAGAAAAAGGTCACCAAATCCCATTTCGAGGAAGCCATTTCCCGTGTTCGACCAACGGTTACACCCGACATGCTCGAGTACTACCAGAAGATGGAAACCCGACTGACCTCGGGGCTCACCAACATCAAGCGCAACCGTGATTTCAGTCGCGGCATCGAAACCATGTGAGGTTCCATCACCGACGCATTGATGAGATTCCACTGTTCAAACAACCACAGGGAGCGGTGAGCGGATGGCGATATTCGGTCGAGAAATCCTTGGAAACACCGTTCTGGACCGAACCGGCGCCTCAATGGGCACCCTCATCGATTTGAGCTTTGACCTCAACACGGGCGTCATCAGTGAACTTCTCGTTGAAGTAGAAGCTTCGGTCAACGCCTCTGCCCTTCCGTTTGAGCACACCGAGAACACCGTTCGAATACCGGGAACGGCGGTGGCACGCATTGCCGATAACATTCATTTGAACGTTTGACCGCAAACGAAGCACGCGTGAGCATTTTTCCAACCAAGTTGGACAACCTTCTAAAGTCAATAGCGAGCGTTCCCCATACAGGAACCAATTCCTTGTGATGCACATGTTGGGCTCATCTCTGAACATCAACGTCCGAAGGCTTGCTCTTCAGGCGTCGTTTTGGGCGGTGATGTTCATTTTGTTGATGACCATCCTCCTGAACTTCATCAACCTGAGCGCCACAAATCAACTCTCGGCTTACGACGACGATTGGAACGACATGTCCGCCTTTCGCGAGGACATCAAGAGCATGGGTATTGAGACACGGTCGCTGGTAAGCAGCCCGTTGCTGCTCGCCGACATCGAGGACCCTCGTAACACGACCTACATCCTGGCGGGCGTTGAAAGAGACACGCTCACGCTTCCTCAGTTTGACGACGACGGTTTCATCACCATCGCCTCAGGAAGTGGTTATTCGCCTTCCGAAATCAGCGCCATTGTGGAATTTATTGAGGCCGGCGGAACCGCCATGATTCTGGAAGATTACGGATTTGCCAACACCATCGCCGAAGCCTTCGGTGTTCAATTTACGGGTCATCGAGTGGAGGACCCAACCTACGTGAACGAACTGGATCGAAATTACATTTGGATGTGCATCCAAAGCAACCCTTGTGGCATGGACGGCACGGAGTTGGACCCATCAACACTCTCCACCCATCCACGTTGGGCCGATGTTGGTGGGCCCGGGGAACACCCGTGTTCCGTATTGGACGGTCAACGTCTTGACGTTGACGAGGCCCCGTTGTGCAGGGAACACATCTCGGGAGGGCAGATCAACTACAACGGCACCTACCAGGTGCTGCTCAACAACATCACAGATCTTGAAGTCATACCAGGTGTGCGCGGGCCGCTTTCCGAGGTGGCTATTCTGGCGTTGACCAGTAGCGAAGCGACGGTTGACATGAACGGCGACGGTGAAATCTGGGTGGGCAACGAAATCACGCCTGAAACGCCTGACAAACTCGGTCAATTCAATTTGAGCATTGAGGCCTGCGCCCGAGCGAGTTGCTCTCCTAGCGATGGCGGGCGGGTCGTGTTTGTTGCCGACGGTTCGGTTCTCATCAACGCCATGTACGATTGGGAGGGTTTCAACGAAGGCAAATACGGACCCACCGATGCCATGATTCCAGCCAACCACAACAGAAAATGGGCGCTTGACTTCATCGCTGAAGCCCTGATGAGTGAACTCGCCGACGAAGCCGGTCAGCCCGCTGAAAACGCCATGGTCATTTTTGATGAGTCCCGGCATCCACAAAGCGCCCTGATGGCGGATTCATACAACACCGTGTACTTCCTGCTGGTCTACTTCACGGGCGAGGGGCTGGCGATGCTCCTCCTGTTCCTGATCTTGTTCATTACCTTTGAAGCCGTTCTCATCAAGAAACGCGACCCCGAACCTTGGCGGCATGTGTTCAGCATCATCTACTACGGGTTTGGCGATGCCAATCGTTATGCGTATTATTCTAAGGTGGACAAGATTCGTCAGGTCTTCCTCTCAAAAGTTCGAAATCAAAACGGGCTCAATCGTGAAGAATTCCAAGCGATGAAGGCCAACGAGTTATTGGCGATGATCAACGACCCCGTGCTTGCTAAATTTGCCGTGGAGACACGAAACAAGTACACCCTGGAACAGACCGTTGCGCTGGTGAAACGCATCAAGGCGTGGGGGCGCCAGTGAGGTGAAATCATGTGGACACGCAAAGCCTCCTTTACATTCACCGGCGGCATCGCACTGGTGCTCATCGGCATGATGATTTCCAATCAACAGATGATGATCCTCGGTTTGACGCTCATTGCGTTCATCGTTGTCAACTCCTGGATTTCTGGTCATGGTGATGTCGAAGTCCAACGCACGCTCTCGGCCGACAACCTCTACAAGGGCGACGACCTTTACGTCGAACTCTTAGTCACCAACCGAAGCAATCGGAAGACGCAAATGCTGGACATCTACGACAACATTCCCCATGAGATGAAGTTGCGAAGCGGCCTGAACCAGATGCAAATCAACCTGAAGCCGGGGGAAAGCGCACGCATACGCTACGTCCTCCGGTGTCCGCTTCGGGGTCACTACTCCATTGGACCCGTTTCGTTGCGTGCGCGAAACACCTTCAATTTGGGCGTTGAAGACATGTACGTCGACCATCACAGCGACATCGTTATCTTCCCGCAAATCAAGGACATCGAAGAAGCGTTTCTTCGAAGCCGAACGCCAAAAATGTACACCGGCGCCACCACCCTGCGAACACCGGGACAGGGCTCGGAGTTTTACTCGCTTCGAGAGTACGTTCCCGGGGACCCGTTCAAGAACATCAACTGGAAGGCTTTTGCCCGAACTGGCGATTTGATGGTGAACGAGAAATGTCGAGATGCGGTCACGGACCTTTACCTCATATTGGACAGCAGGGACTTGGCACGAATCGGTACCGTTCTCAAGAACCCGCTCGAGATGGGTACCGTTTCAGCGGCGAGTCTCGCTGCGTTCTTCCTCAAGCGCCGGGACTCCGTCGCTCTGGCCATCTACGACGAGAAACTCTCCTACCTACCTCCCGATACCGGGGACAAGCAGTATTTCAAAATCCTCAGCGCCCTTGCAGGCGTCCGACCGAAAGGTACCATGCCCTTGCAGGCCGTCACCAACTCGCTAAGCGGTCGATTTAGCCGAGGCAGCCCGGTCTTCGTCATCTCCTCTTGTGAGGGGGACGGTACGGTGCCGGCCGCCGTTCGAGATTTGGTTGGTCGCGGTCATGAGGTGACGGTTCTGTCGCCGTCGAGCGTGGACTTTGAGCGATTGGTAAGCCGCATCCCAAGAATGTCCTACGAGGTTCTCAAACTTGAACGCCAAAATCGGCTCACGACTTTGGCAGGATCTGGGGCGCAAGTTATCGATTGGATGCCCGACATGGATTTGTCTCAGGCATTGATGCAGGTAAGGGGGTATTGAGTTGGCAGGTGAAGTAGGTCTCCAATCCGATGTTTACCTAGACGGGGTGGCGAAACCTCGTACGCTCCATTTGAAGATGCTCCGCCGGCGCTGGCAAATCATCGCTCTTCAGGTCATTGCCACCGTCGCCCTCATCGGTATGTACCTCGAGGTGGTATCGACGTACGTTGTTGGCTCCATTGACCACACCATGGTGTTTGACTCGATTGAACTGCTCATTGCTGACCAACTTCCTCTGGGGGACTGGTTGACCGGTGAGGGCAGGGACGGCATGGCCCGCTTTTTCGTGCCTCTGGTGCTGGGATTGGGGCTCGGAGGCCTGATGGCGCTCGTTGCTTTTCAATCCCCGAAGGTGCAACAACGCATCAAACTCGCCTTCATTTTGGGCCTCATCATGCTGCTCATCGGTCGTTTGGTGTTGATGTGGTTCGCAGGCATGTTGTTTTCGTTTGAACTCCGTTTCCCTACCAACGATGAGTTGGAAACGTTGCAAACGCCGCTGTTGATGATCATGTCTTTGCTCATTCTTTTCATCTACCTGCTGCCGGTGATCATGGGAACGCGTGGCATCTGGGGCCTATCTCGTCGTTCCATCGCCTGGGCCATCGGTTTCACGCTCCTCTTTTTGGGTATTCACGCCATCCTAACGTTCCCGCTTATCAAGTCCCAACTCGGCGCCTACGCCGGTTCGTTGGCGACGTTGGAAAGCCAAACTTCAGACCCCACGATTGGTCTGTTTGGCATCAACTTGGTGACACGAGAACAGTTCAATTTGATTCTCATCGCCGTCCTCATCATGGTCTTCCAGGAAGCGAGCTATGGCGTTATCCGAAACCTCGAGTACGCTTTCCGCCTGCCTGAATCCTGCAAGCGAGATCCCGAATACGTTCGTCAAATGGATAACGTTCTCAACACGCACCTTCGTCACACGTTCTTGTTTTTGGGCCTCACCGGGTTGGCCACGATGGTCGCCCTTGGCTTCCACAAGGTGCTGTTGACCATTGTTTCAGACACAACAGGCAGCCAATGGGCAGGTCAGGTTTCTGAATCCATCGAGTTGACGCTCACCTACGGCCTGGTCATCTCTGCCTTGCTCTTCCTAAGCATCATGGCCGTTCTTCGCTTCTTCATTCCATGGCAAAGGGTCATTGGTTTCATACAATCCAAAACCAACAGGCTTCCGGTTGAACCGGAGCAAAAGGATTTCATCCAATTATGAACTCAGCATGCCCTGTGCAAAGCGACCCAACAATTCAGCACCGGCCAGCAAGCAAAGTGGGAACACAACGTAACCCACCAACGGGCCAATGATGGAATGCCCAACCGCCTCAACAGCTGCGGTACTGTAAAAGATGAAGAGCAGAAGGGCGGCCAGGAAAAGCACCCTTTCAATCCACAACGGATAGCGACCGCCCTGAACCTCTTCTCGGCCCATCAATGTGGTCGTCTCTTCTGACATGACCATCATCAAAATTCTACATCGGAAAGACGCGATTCAAGATCGGCGAGCGCTGAATCCGTGGACGTGGTGGCAGGTGTGGTCGTGTGATGGAGGCGGTGACGATGCTCTGCATCAAGGCGAGCCAGTTCAGCCTCCAGTTGGGCGCGTTCATCCTCCAGTGCCGTGAGCGAGTCGGCCGTGATGCCTGCAGGGTCGGCCGACACGGGTGTTTCCAATTCTTCAGCCGGCGGGGGCAACGGCGACCAACCCTCTTCATCGGTATCCTCTACCGTGGTGGACACGATGGGCTCGGCGATATCTCCCTGGACAAGGTGAGGTTCCATGTCGCTGAGCATGGTTTCGTCAACCGGTATTCGCTGTTGCTTAGGAATGGATTCCCGCTCAAACGGAAGCAAACCGTCGCGTTGGAAATCCCACATCATGCCTCTTGGACGGCCATCTGTCAATCCCGAGGCGTCAAGTTGTGTGATCAATTCCTCCAAGACTCGGGCGGTCTCTTCCAGACCTATTGCCTCCCCAGCGTCCCGCTGGTCGGCTTCAAGATAGATGTCGTCCAACGCCACCTGAATGAGTTTTCGGGTGCCCAGAGCCAAGCTTGGAAGGGCTTCTGGACGCTGACAATTGGCCAGCAGGGCATGCACTTCGTGCGAAGGTGCACCGAGGCGCTCCACCTGCTCAAGCACGTTTCGAATGCGACGAAGCATCGTGATGGAACGGTCGAAATCCTCCAAAAGGTGTTCCAAATCCACCACCACATGATTGACGGTTTCGCCAAGTTGTTGTTCGAGCCGTTGTTGAACCGACCATCTTGCTAAACCGCGGACGGCACCTGCTGTTTGGGGTACTTGCCGTTCGAGCAGCGTCATGACCTCCGACGACAAAAGATGACGTGGCGTTGCAGCAACATGATCGACCGTTCCTTGGATGACTTGCAGGGCCCTTTCGACGGCTCGGTCAAGCATGGTCACGGAATAGCCAAGGCTTCGAGCATGTTCCAAACGTTCCAAAACGGGACCGAGGCCTTGGAAGGTGTTGTTGTCGTCCAAAAGAGCCTGAGCAAGCGGTTCTTCGGCGAGACGGGCGCGAAGTCGCTCCGCCTCTTGAATATCGGAAAGCGCTTCTTCATGGGCCTCTGCCAGCGAAGTCGCTTTGTCCACCAGCGAAGCCAATTCCGCTTCTGCATGGCCTCTTCTGGCCCCCAAATCACCCAGTTCCCGCAGGATCTGGCGCCTTTCTTCCATCAATTCCCGCAATTCCGCTTGGGTGTTGGTTCTGCGGGCTTCGTCTTCTGCTCGACGCAGGCGATCCTCTTCGGTTCGCCGGCGAGCGTGCTTTTCTTCGGAGCGTGCCGATTCAAGCTCCAAGTTGCTGACGTTCACTTGTTCCTGAACAGCGATCAAATCTTCCTGAGCTCTCGCATGACGTTCACGACTGGTGTTCACCTGCTCGCTCAACACCCTGAGTCGGCGTTCTTCGTCCTCGCTTTGTTTCCTGATGGTGCTCAGGCGTTCGCTTCCTTCAGCGAGATTGGCCTGCAGTTCGGCTTCTTTCAAAGCGAGCTCTTCGATCATGGTTTGCAACTCGGCGCTGCTCTCAGCCTCGCCGATGGCTTTGGCAAGTTCAGCAGCTCTCTCACTGACTTGATGTTCCAACTCGTTGACCCGTCGGACCAAACGTTCTGCGCGGGATTCCGCCTCTTCCCATTGCCCTCGGGCTTGTGCCAGGTCGACCTGCATGGTGTTGAGTTGGGCATTGGCGTCCTCCAGTGCCGTGGTGTTTTCTTTCCGTGATTCAGCAGCCTCTCTTGCCACAACTTGCGCTGCTTCTCTCTTCTTTTCCAAAGCCTTGATCTGTGCGTTGAGGACGGCTTTTTCGTTGTTCAATTCATCAATGGCCCGTTCGGCCTTGTTGAGTTTTCGGCGCAGACCTGCATCAACAGCAGCCACCGCTTCGTCTCGCATGACGGGCAGCGGTTCGGCAACGTCCGCACCGTCGGACTTGAATTTCATTTTCGACCGTGCGTGGCGCAGGGCTTCCAGACCCGCTTCAAAACCAAGAAGGTCATCAAGAAGCGCCTTCAAGGAGGCCTGTCGGGCTTCCGAACGGGTTCGTACCGTTGAGAGCGATTGAATGAAGCCTGAAATCGTGAAACCTTCCACGGTGCCCGATTTGGCCGACACGATGGTGCCTGCAGGGAAGCGCAGGAGTTTCACTTTGCGTTTCCCTTCCGTAAGGGCGAGCATGGCCTCCTGTTCATTGTCGCAGGAAGGTGCCCAGAGCGCGACCGGCACCCCTTTTGAAAGAATGAGGGACGCGGCTTTGTTGCCTGAGCCTGATTGGATGTGGCCGGTGACGTTTTCATCAACGCCGGCCTTGAGAAACGAAACAACAGCGTCGGCCCCTCCACGGCCCTCTCGAAGGGCAAAACCCTCTGGCAATTTCGCACCGTGCGCCCCAGCAGCGACGATATCGCCCTCCAGGCTGATGGAAGCGGCGGACAACAACCTGGCGTGGTTGGCCCCTTTCTCGGTCCAAACAGCAAGGGAAATCTCACCGCTTTGGGCAAGAAGGAGGGCACCGTTATCTGTGTGGAGGGTCCAGTGACTTTGGCCCTTCATGCCCCAACCTTCGTGCATTTTTTCCCCCTTCATGCTGCTCATCAATTCGTGAAGTTCGCTCGCCAAGCGTTCCTCATCACCAAGCCCTGGGAGGTCGCCAGCATGGTCGATCAGCATGCCGCTGTCGATGGCCATCGCTCCGCGAACAGTCGTGTCTTCCGTGATGGTTCGAATCACGGTTGAGAGGTCGCGAGCCAACAAGCGTTCAATCTCGTTGGTGCCTGATTTCAATCCCTGCCGGTCAACCTGATGAACGAAGGCTTCGGGGACCACATCGGCCAAGCCACCCAAACCAGCCATGGTGTAGGAAGAGGCAAGATGACGCACCTTTTGTCCCGTCTCTGCGGCTTCCAAAGCGGTTTTTGCTTCGGCACCTCCGAGCAGCACGTTCTTTTCTTCGGATTCGGCGAGGTAGCCAACAATGCGTCCTGCTCTGACAAGTCGGTGCCCAACCGGGGTCTTTCTTCGTCCGATGAACGTTGAAATGACGCCGTGAGCGAAGGATTGCAGCGTTCCCTCATCAAGGTTGATCGGTTCTGTGACAGGCGTTCCATTCGGCAATTCAAACATGTGTGTTCACCTACATTTCTTGGGTTGTTGCAAGCTGTTGTCGCAAGTGGTCCATCGAGTGCCTCCAGCGTGCGATGTTGCTTCTTTTACCGGAGAGCATAACGATTCGATACGGCGTGAGGATGTCGAGAAGGGTGGATTGTTCACCTTCTATCCAAACCTCCTGAAGATCGCCGTCACAGCGACCTTGAGTCGCCTCCAGAGCGGCCACAGCGAGTTCCACAACCCGGTCTGTTTTCGGCAACATCCCCTCGTGGCCGACGCTCGATAGGAGCCGACCACGGTCGTCCACCATGATGGCTTGTTCAACTCCCTCCACGTTGAGAAATTCACTCAAGAGGTGTTGCAACATGGCTGCTCAATCTTGCTGACACCGCCGTAGCCTTCAAGAAGTTTTGCGCCCAGACGCCCTTTTTTGACGATTTGGGGACCTTTTCTTATTTTCCAACTGGAAAACATATTTTTCTGCAATGCCCGGCGTCGGCCAACTCGCCTGCGGTGCCGTGAATTACGGCATCTATGGAAGGTTCTTTTCTGCTCGGCTCGGCGCTTTATCATCAAAATTTTCCAATTGCGTATTTGAATTTTTAATTGGAAAATACTGTTCACAATCAGGGTCCTTATCAACCGGGTGGCCGCTGATTTGAAACATGACATCCGATGAGGCACGGTCATGGGGGCCGACGCCAAGGAACTGTTCACGGTACCTTCGTGCGATTCTTGCGGAAAACCGGCCGTGGTTGAACAAGCCTATTCCGGCCGGATTTTGTGCGGGAAACACTTGGCCAAATCCGTCCGAAAGAAAATCAGCAAGGAATTGCGAGCACAGCTACCGCTGAACAAAGACCGGCACACAACGGTTCTTGTGGCTGTTTCTGGGGGCAAAGACTCGGCGGTTCTCCTGGATGCTATCGTGGACTTGATCGGTAAGCGGAGGGACGTGACCGTCGTTGCGGGCACTGTGGATGAGGGCATCGAGGGTTATCGCCCCCCATCCATCGATTGCGCCGCATCGCTTTGCGAACGGTTGGGCGTGGAGCATCACGTCGTCACGTACCCGGAGTTGTCGTTTGTTGAAATCGATGAGGTGGTTCAACGCCTTCCTCAAATAATCAAGAAAGACAACGATGCACCACGCATGGCGTGTTCTTACTGCGGCGTGTTTCGGCGCCAGGGCATTAATTACCTCGCAGAAAAGGTCGGGGCGGATGTCATCGCGTTGGGGCACAATTTGGACGACATGGCCCAAACCGTGTTGATGAACATGGCCAACGCCGACATCGAACGCACGCTTCGTTTGGCTCCCCACACAGCGACACCTGTCGACGGGCTTTCTCCCAGAATTGTCCCCCTGCGCTGGGTCCCTGAACAAGAAGTGCATCTTTACGCCCTTCATCGCGAGCTTCCCATGCACCACGAGGAATGCCCCAATGCAAGAGGCGCTTTGCGTTGGCGCCACAGGGAAATGGTTGCGTTGATGGAGGCAGATGTACCCGGAACACGGCATGGACTGGTGCGGATGGCCGACCAAATCAAAGGGTTGCGGGACCAAATCGTCAAACTAGGAGGCAATGAATCGCGCCCTGCTCCGCCCACGCCTTGTCCACGCTGCGGAAGTCCGAGTTCGGGATCTCAATGCAAGGCGTGCGACATGCGGGACTTGCTCGGTGTTGATGACGATTAGATGACGTTCGCCACGAGTTCATCCGGATCTTGCGGGCGGCCGCAGTAATGGCACCGCAGGTCCAGCGGTACACGGCTGAGAACGCGCAGCCTATGCGCCAGCGGTTCTCGAGGGTTGATGGTGATGCAATTTGAGAACGTGCACCTCACAACGTTGACGATTTCATCGCCGAGTTCAATCGTCAGTTTTTCGGCGACGCTGTAGGCCCGAATGATGGCGACGTGGGCGTCTGGAGCGACCAAGGCAAGGCGATTGAGTTCGGCTTGGTTGAGTTCCCTGTCCTCGACTTTGATGATGTCTTTTGTTCCCATTTTCATTGAAGGGACGTTCATTACCAACGATACGGGCACGGATGTGCCCTTGTCAAGGCCTAACATTTCGAGGACGCGCATGGCTTGGCCGGCGGGAATGTGGTCGATTACGGTCCCGTTCTGGATGGCCGTGACCCTTCGCATGTTGTGTTCTTGAGACATCAAGCATCACCTCCTATGTTGGCAGGGACCTCAACGTGCAACAGCCTGCACAGGAGGGCCATTCTGGCCACGACGCCGTTGAAAGCCTGCTGGAAATATTTTGCATGGCGTGTCGCGTCAACCGACGGGTGAATCTCGTCGACCCTCGGTAGAGGGTGCATGATGATCATGCCCTCTTTGCAACCCTCAAGGTTGGCGGCTTGCAACTTGTAGGCGCCGGCCACTTTGGCGTACTCGTCTTCGTCAGCGAATCGTTCCTTTTGGATGCGGGTCATGTAGACCACGTCGGCTGTTCCGATGGAGCCGAGCAAATCCTCGGTTTCGGTCACTTTGGCACCATGAGCGCCCAAGTCTTCCACAATTTCGCGTGGCATTTTCAACAACTCCGGGCTGGCAAAAATCAATTCGCACCCAAATCTCGTGAGCGCATGACTGAGGGAGTGCACGGTTCTCCCGTAGCGAAGGTCGCCTGCCAGAACGACTTTCAAGCCATCAAGTCGGCCGTGGGATTGCCGAATTGTGAACAGGTCGAGCATGGTTTGCGTGGGGTGGTGCCCAGCGCCGTCTCCGCCGTTCAGAATCGGCACACGAGCAGCGTCTTGCGCATATTGCGCAGCCCCTTGACGCGGGTGCCTCATCGCAATGATGTCGGTGTAACCATCGACCATTTGGATGGTGTCAAACAGGGTTTCCCCCTTCACAACAGAGGAGGTCTTCACGTCGCCAAGGTTGACAACATCGCCACCAAGGCGTTTCATGGCGGTTTCAAACGACATTCGGGTTCGAGTGCTTGGCTCAAAGAAGAGGTTTCCGAGAATTTTACCTTGCAAAAGAGGGAGGTAGAGTTCCCCTTTTGCGACCGGAAGCAATCGCTCTGCGTCGTCCAAAATGCTCAATATTTCATCGTTGGATAAATCATCCATTGTTATGAGTCCCGGCATGCAACTCCCTCGTGATAGAAATACAAGCCGATGACACCCATGAACCTTGCCGCTACGTGGAGTTGGTTAAGCCAGCAAAAACGGACAAGACATCGGAGTGATTATGGAGGAAAAGCACCGACAGGCATCCATGGTAACTTGGGCGGACGCAGATGCTGCCGTTGAAGCCGAGCGGGCGAACCGCCTCAAGAGGGTGGACACCGCCACTCTCATAGCGTCGCTTTTGTTGCTCGCTTGCGCCGTTTGGCTAGCTGCACCGTCCCTTCAATCCCTCATCGACGGCGACGGTGTCGTCCTGACGAGCTTCGGCGCCCCTCTGCTTCTGTTGATTTGGGGTATTTTCAACCAAGATTTGACTTTAGACGACCCTTCGGCCAGATCTCGAGTCGCGTCGGCCACCACAGTGGCATGGCCGCTGTTGCTCTGCATCGCCGCTCTGGGCTTGGGCGATGGTCAGTTAAACAACGCTGGGTGCGTGCTGATTTTCGCCAGCGGTATCGTTTGTCGTCAACTCTCTCATCGGACCATGCAAGGGAATTTTGGTGTTCTTCGCTACCGAGCCGTGCTCACCGGCATTGGTTCCATGTCGGCCCTTGCGCTCACCTTCACCGCTGGCAAACCGATGGCAACCCTCGAAGGAGGTCTGGCCTTTACGGTCTGCGCTGCAGCCTTGTTCGACACCGTTTACTCATGGACTGTGGGTGACGACCAAAAACTCGAAAGAAAGCAATTCAGGAAACGTCTGGACAGGCTTGAGACCCGGCTGCTCGAGTTAAAATCCCAAGGTGCAGCAGTCGCCCAGGCCGCAAGCCTGCTGACCACGGCCAAGGAGGAAGGGCATGTTGACCCCGTGTACGGCATGCGGTTGTTGGACGAGAGTGAGGAGGACATGGAACGTGCGATTTCGTTCGCAGGCGATGTTGAGGTGATCGGAAAAGAAGCGCTGTCGCATGTTGAGCGAGCGGAGGACATCGCTCCCGTGGTGAAGCGGCCGAGAAAAGCGTACGAGATGGGAGAGAGGGAGGTCAAACTTGGTTCTTTACGGGAGGGTGAGCAACTCTTTCGGCAAGCCAAACAACGAGCGAATGAAGTCATCCAGTGGTGGCAAAAGGCCGAGGCCGCCATCGCTGAAGCGACCAGCGCCATGGACGGTAAGGAGGGCGATGGCATCAACCATCTCCGGGAACTTCTTGCTGATGCCAAAGCCAGCTTAGCGAAGGAGAGGCCTAAGGAGGCGTTCGAATTTGCGATGACCATACCTTCGCAGCTTGAAGCGGATGATGAAGCCCTCGCACGTGCCAAGAACTCGCTTAATGAAGCGATTCGGACCGTGGAACAGAGCGATGGCCTGGACACGACAGAAATGCAGGACCGTCTGAACCAAGCCAATGAGGCATTGGCGCTTGGCAATGCCAGCCAGTGCATCGGTCTGGCGGACGGTGTAGTTCGAACGGTTGAGCGCGAGCGAGCGGCCATGGACGATGTGCTCCGTGCCCTCAAGCAGAAGAAAAAACTTCGAGAGAGGTTTGCATCCAGGGACGACAGCGAGGCATGGGAGGCCAAGCTCGCAGAAATCATTCAAGCGGCCGACGACAAAGTTTGGTCGCATGCCGGCATGCTGCTTGAGCAATTGCTTGCCGCTCTGGATCGGGAAAACCACGCCGCAGAAGAAGCGAACGAACTCTACGATTTCGTCAGCGAGCAATGGAGTGTTTTGCGCAATCAATGCGAAGCAGTTCAAATCAAAGCTATCGATGAGGACAGACGGGCTTGTGAGGAAGCGGTGGCTGAAGCGGCAAGTTGTCTTGAAAAAGGTCGGGTTTCTGAGGCTCTCGAGGCATTGGGCGCAGCCGATGCAGCGATGGAGCGGTTGCGAAGACGGGTGTAATCACCGGTCGAGCAGACCGTGTTTTCGAGCAGCGTTGAGGTTGATGTTTGCCGGGAGGCCCAAATCAACGGGCATGCCACCTATTGTGATGGTGAGGCCGGTTAAGTGGGTAAACAACCCCACAGGTACCTCATCGACCAAGCTTTTCATCGCCTTCTTTGCCGCTCGCTGGTTCGTACCTTCCTCGCTCAAAAGCAGCATCCAAGCGTTGGCGTTCATGGCGTGTTCCCGCAGACTTGTGTTTTCAAGCGTGGGTGGAGGCGCGACGTTGTGTTGCCCCCAAGCCTGCTTCCAATCGGTTTCCCCTTCCAGCAGCCATTGAATCCTGGTTGGCTCAGAGGCCGGTCGTTTCGCCTGGCCCATGCCCGCCAGCTGGTGCATAACGGCGCGGATGTGCGGATGACGCGGGTGTTGTTTTGACAGCTTCTTGATGGCGCTAACGGCGGTCAGCGTTCTCCCATCGTCAAGGTTGAGTAAAGCGGCCACCAACTGGCCATGAGGCCATGCACCTTCGTCAAGCGCTGCCAGCTGGCGCTCGAGATGGTTGAGGGCCTCTTCGCTTTGTCCGGTCAACCTCATCCGAGCGATTTCTGAAAGGTACATCGATCGCTGAGATGGTTGTTTTATGGGCGTTTTTCTTAAGACCGTCCCCTCCCCATCAAATTGCTCCAGCATTCGGATGTTGTCCTTGCGAAGCGGGTCAACACTGAGCATGGATTTGGCTTCCTTGTCCAAGTGGTGCTGTCCAGTCAGCACGCTGGCGACCCAACGGAGGCGAACGGCCTCAATATCGCTGTTGTCCAGCAATGCCAATCGTGGGACGGCTTCCCTGTAGTCGCGTTGCGCAAGGCTCGCCGCACACAGGACCAAGCGCGAAATTTGAGCGTCCCTCCCGCCCTGCAGAGCCAGCAAGTCAACCGCCAATTCTTCGGCTTCGTCCCAGCGCCCGAGTCCGGTGTAGAGCAGCATTTTGGCTTTGGTGGAACGGATCATATCCAAGCCAACAAGCATCGCTTCACGTCCCTGTGTGGACGATTCAAACCGTTCTATGGCAGTGGTCCAATCGTCGTTGCCAAGCAGCACGCTGGTTGACCGCTGTTTGAGGTAAATCATGTCACTCATGCCGCGTAAACGGGTGCGGTCCTCGTCCATTGAAGCGTCAAAAGTGATCTCGCTGAGGGTTGTGGAGCGTTTTCTGGACAAGGCCCACACCAACAGGAAGGCCACTTGTCCACCGGCGGCCAACATCCACGTCAACTGCTCCAGCATGTCTTTTTCCAAAACGTTACAAACGTTCCCTTCCCATGAACCGCAACCGGTTCCCTGTGGCAGGAAACTTGAATCCCAAAACGTGATCATCGCAAGGGCGAGCAGCAGCATCGACTGGCCGGCAAAACCGGTGAAACAGAAATTCAGGACGTTCGCTTGCTGGATGGGCTCAGCGCGCAGCAAACGGCTGTCGGCAAGACGGATTCCGCCGCGACCCGACACATCCTGAATGTCCAAAAAGAGAATTCGGGCGACTTCGTAAACGAACAGGAAACCGATCGCTGCGACGTTCAAGAGCAAGAACAACAGCAACGTCGTCACGATGGGAACGCGAATGCCGGCCTGAGGTATGAAAGAGAACAGCTCAATGAGTGCAAAACCAAGGACACCTCCCTCTTCCATGTACGTGGACTGCACTCGATATTCCGGCAGGTTGACCACCCGGTCCGAATGAACGAACAGGTCGGGGTTGTAGATCAGCAACATCAACGAAACGAGCGTGTTGAACGCCACAAAAGGCATCACGATAAGGTTGAAATGAACCACTTGAGCGATGAATTGTTGACGAGCATTTGGCAGATGGTTGTGAAACGGCGATGCGCCGCCTTTTGCTATTTGGGAAGAGGACTGCTTCAAGGCGTGCCACGAGGAACCCAGAATACGACCGTAAGCGAGCACGGCAGGACTGAACGCCACCAGCGCCATGGTGCTGTACCGCATGGTTGGTGAGAACGCGGCCGCTTCCAGCACCATTCCGACACCGAACGCCAGTAACATCCACGCCATGGTGAGGGCAAAGTACGAGGCGTTTCGGAGGTTTGAGTTACTTTGAAGCGAGGCTCGACTCACACCGTGCGGTTTGATGACTTGTGCGCCAAGCGAAGTCCCGCTTGACACAACCGCCGGAACGGCGATGAGCACCAGCGCAAAAGCCACCGACGGAGCGTGGTAACCCACCGTGACTCCTGTCCGGAAATTGATGAATTCAAACAGGAGGACAAGGCTTCCCGTCAGGGCCATCAAATACGAAACGACACCAAGCCGCGTACCCTCTCTCGTCAGGAGTTTTCGCACGTCTTCGACCGAGTCCGTGACGCGGTGGACTTCGTATTTTTTCTCCCCCGTTTGAAAGGCAACCTGCAAGCCTCTCAACTGCCGCGGCACGATGTTTCGCCAGAAAAACCAAGCCGCTAAGGATGCAAAAAGCAGCGGTCCCGCCATGTTCCAGGAAAACCCTTGGATGATGGTCGGTGTTGTCATAGCGTATCACTCGGAAGGACTCGGAACAAGCGAGGGGACGGGGGTTTTTTGTTCAATTTCGTTGCTCAAGTCCGCAATGAAATCTTGCAGAGGCACACCGGCAACCTGGTCGCCGTTTCTGGCTCGTAGGCTCACAGTGTTGCTCTGCGCCTCCTCGTCGCCAAGGATGACGAGGTAGGCGGGTTGGAGTTTACGATGGTTTCGGATTTTCTTCATGATGTTGTTGTCCGAGTCATCCACTTCAACCCTCACGCCGGCCTCTTTGAGGGCCTCGGCCACTTGGCCAGCGTAGGCCTTGTGCTCTTCACGGATGGTGATAACGTGGCATTGTGTTGGGGTCAACCATGTTGGGAATCGCCCACCAAAGTGTTCGATAAGGACGCCGCAAAAACGCTCCATCGAGCCGAACGGTGCACGGTGAATCATGACGGGTCGGTGGAGGACGCCGTCGCTTCCTTTGTAGGTCAAATCAAAGCGCTCGGGAAGGTTGTAGTCGACTTGAACGGTTCCCAGTTGCCACTCTCGGCCGATCACGTCCTTCACGACGAAGTCAATTTTCGGACCGTAGAAGGCGGCTTCGCCCTCTTCCTCCGACCACTCAACACCGAGCGATTGCGCCGCAGCACGACAGGCATCCTCGGCTTTGTCCCACCGAATTGGATCGCCCACGTACTTCGATGAATCGGGGTCTCGCAGCCCCACTCGAACGCGGTAGTCTTCCATCCCAAGCTTGTCAAAGATGATCTGGACGAGTTCAATGCATCCGAGCACCTCATCGGCCAGTTGGTCTTCGGTGACGAAGAGGTGTGCATCGTCTTGAGTGAAGCCACGGACTCGAGTCATTCCAGAGATTTCACCCGATTGTTCCCAGCGGTAGACGGTGCCAAATTCGGCCAACCTCAAGGGAAGGTTCCGATAGGAGCGAGCCTGGCTTGCGTAAATCTTGACGTGGTGAGGGCAATTCATCGGTTTGAGCATGTAGCCGTCAATTTCTCCCGATTTCATCATGTTCGACAAATCACCGCAACTGCACCCTTCATCGGCCAGCTTGTTCATCAGGTCTCTTTCAACCAGTGGCGGGTATTGGGAATCTTGGTAGTAGGGGAAATGGCCCGAGGTTCGGTAGAGGTCGAGTTTCCCAATGTGCGGCGTAAAGACTTGTGAATACCCCTGCCTCCTGAGATGGTGAGAAATAAAGTCCTGAAGTTCTTGACGAACTATCGCACCGCGAGGTGTCCAGAGAATGAGGCCTTGGCCAACTTCCTCGTCGATGTGGAACAGTTGCAAATCCTTGCCGAGTTTTCTGTGGTCACGCTTTTTTGCCTCCTCCATTCGAGCCAAGGTGGCCTTGAGGGCGTCTTTTGTCGGTTCAACCAAACCATAAATGCGAACCAGTTGCTCTCTGGACTGATCGCCCCGCCAGTAGGCCGTTGAAACGGACGTCAACCGGACAAACATCAGTTTTGACGTGCTCGAAACGTGCGGCCCTAAGCACAAATCGTACCAATCGCCCTGCTTGTAAATCGTTGAACCTTCGCCCGCCTCGAGCTTGTCATCGATGATTTCAAGTTTGTAAGGATTGGATTCAAAGTGTTCGCGTAGGCTGGTTTGGTCAAGTTCGATACGCTCTAAAGCGAGATTTTTTCTGGCGAGCTCGTGCATTTTTTTCTCGATCGCTTTGAGGTCCCCTTGGGTGATTGGTTCCATCGCAAAGTCGTAGTAGAACCCTCGATCGACGGGTGGACCGATGGTGGGCAACGCTGTTGGGTAGAGCGAGATCACGGCTTGAGCCAAAAGATGGGCGGCAGAATGCCTGAGAATGTACATGCCTTCTGCGGACGCTGCTTTGATGCCATCCAACGAGCATGGTTTGTTCAGCACCGTCGCTAGGTCGCGTTCCACACCGTCAACTCGAGCGGCCAAACACCCGTGTTTTTTGCCAAATGCGTCGGTGATCACTTCGCTGCAGGTGATTCCTGCTGCGTATTCGTTCACCGTGCCGTCTGGCATCGTGACTTGAATCATGGCCATGCTATCGGTTCTCCGTGATGTTAGGGGGTGGTGCGCTTGCTATGAATCCCGCGCTTCAGTCAAACCTTTCGAACCCGTTCTACCAGTCAACATCAAAGTCATCGCCCGGTTCTGCGCTCGGCTTTGCAAGGATGTTTTTTGACGGCTTTTGCGCAGGTTCATCTTGGCTCTTCTTTGGTGCTTTGACGACGAATGCATCGCGTTCCTCCACAGCATCAATGCGTTGGTTGTACACCCTTGGCTTGGTTTCGCTGAGGGACTCCTTCTCAGGAGTCTTTTCCGCAGGTTCCGGGTTGAGGTTTTTTTCACCGACCATCAACTCTGCAAAGTCCCTTGCCAAAATGTCCTCAAGACTGGGCTCATCGGTCGGCGGTCCTTTCATGAATGGCCATGCGCCCCCTTCCTCATGAAGACTGGGGTGTTTTTTTTGGGAAAACCCCCAACTCAACCGAAGCAGGCCTATTTGAGGGAGTGCCGCTAGCCAACCCCATGCGCCTCGGCATCTTGGTCAATCCTGACGCAGGTCTGGGTGGAAAATTGGGTTTCAAAGGCAGCGACGGCAGGGCGGAAGAAGCCAGAGCCGCTGGTGCGGAAGACAGGGCGGGCCCAAGAATGAATCAGTGCCTAAACCATCTTGCGTCGATGGCTACGTCATCGCTGAACCGGACCGATGTTGTTCTTGAGTTGGTCGTTTGGGACGGGCGCATGGGCGGCACATGGTTGCCTCCACAGGCCTCACCGCCGACGTTTAGCGTCAGCAGCATCGGCTCCACACCAAAGACCACCACACCAGCAGACACGGCAAGGCTGGTCCACGATTTCGTCGCAAACGGGGTTGATGCCATCCTCTATGCTGGGGGAGACGGCACCACGCGAGACATCGTCAACGCTCTCGAAGAGGCTGGAGAAGAGGCCCAAAAAATCGCCATCATCGGGGTACCAGGTGGCGTGAAAATGCACTCAGGCTGCTTTGCAACCACTCCAAAAGCGGCGGCTGAAGTTGCCCTCGCCTTCGCACTGGGGGATTTGCGAACAGCCATCACGGAGGTCATGGATTTGGATGAAACAGTGTACGCTAAGGGCGAATGGAAAGTCCGGATGTACGGTGAGGCCTGGACGCCATCTTCGCCCCGCTACATGCAAGGCGCAAAAGAGCAGGTCGAGCGAGTCAGTGAAGAAGATACCATCGAAGGCCTCGCTCACCACGTTCGCACCCTGCTGGATGACGAACCCGACCTGATGGTGGTCTGGGGAAGCGGAGGGACGCTGCGGCGCATGGGCGAACATTTGGAACTAAATCTGACGCTCCTTGGTATCGATGTTCAACACGGTCCCACTGTGCACAACGACCTCAACGAGGCAGGTTTGTTGGAGATTCTTGGCAACCACCTTCAAGGCGATGGTTCACGGCCTGTGTTGTTGTTGCTGTCCCCCATGGGTGGGCAAGGGTTCCTCATCGGCCGTGGAAACCTGCAACTCTCGCCAGCTGTGCTGCGTCTTGTTGGCCATCGCAACATTCTGGGCGTCGCCACGCCCTCGAAGTTGATCGGTCTGGATTCGGTTCGAATCGATACGGGCGATGAAAGCCTTGATGCAGAATTTCAAGCCAAACGCTTCGTCAAAATTCTTCAAGGCTTCCGCACGACGCGCCTTATTCGCGTGGCGGAATTGTGAGGCAGACCCAACAAACCGATTTTGTGAAGCAACGCCGTCATGATGCCATCATGTTCTTGATATATCTTCAGCCTTGACGAATTCTCATGCAAGGGAAACGGGTGGTTGTCCTGACCGGTGCCGGTGTTTCGGCCGAGTCTGGCATTCGAACGTTTCGGGACAACGGTGGCCTTTGGGAAGAACACCGAATCGAGGATGTCGCCACGCCGCAAGCTTGGCTTGCTGACCCCTCCCTGGTTTGGCATTTTTATCAGCGCCGTCGTCGTCAACTGCAGGATGTTGAACCCAATCCAGCGCATGTAGCGCTTTCTCAACTTCAGAACGGTTTGGACAGCATGGTCCTCATCACGCAGAACGTTGACAACCTTCACGAAAGGGGAGGGTCAAGCGACGTCATTCACATGCATGGACGCCTAGAAACGCTTCGTTGCGAAGCTACAGGACGGCACGAAAAGCGCATGAATTCAACCGATTTTAGCGACGATTTTCTTTTGTGTACCTGCTGTTCAACACCGAGCAGGGTTCGGCCGGATATCGTTTGGTTTGGTGAAATACCGATGCACATGGAGGCGATATACCGGGCCGTAGACGCTTGTGAAGTGTTTGTTGTCGTTGGGAGTTCGGGTCATGTCTATCCGGCAGCGGATTTGGTTGACGTGGCCCGCCGTCACGGCGCCCGGACGGTGCTTGTGAACGCTGAACCTCCACTTAATCTCGATTCGTTCGACGAGGTGCACCTCGGAAAAGCGGGTGAACTTCTTCCGGGTTTGGTCAGGCAGTGGCTCGATTCAGAGGGGTGAGCCACCCTACTGGTTGCCCGTTAGGAACACATGGTCACACTTCGGGCATTGCACCTCGCCAACATACGACGACGGGAATTTGATTTTTTTCTTGCAGGCGGCGCATCGAACGATAACGTTGGCTCCGGACACTCGAAGAACGGGTGCCGCACTTTCATCCACATCGGCGGGGTTTTTGAAATCGAGAATCCCTTTGATGATGGCTGACAGAACGAACACGGCGACGCTGAGTCGCATCACAATGTACCCCGCTGCGATGCTGTTTTCAGCCCACAAAAAGTCGCTGTCGGAACAGTTTGAACCCATTGAGCCGCACAACACAAGGAACGGTATCGCCAGCAAACCAACGATGAAGATGAACGCATAACCACCGGCGAGCGAAAAGGCGCTCAGGGTCATCACTCGACCGGACCACTCCTGCGCAGACATCTGTTGCGTTTGTGTTCCAAAAGACGCTGGAACGATCATTTGGCCGTTTTCCTCGGTGTTCAATTGGTGAAGTTCAACAGGCCTTCTTTCCCCTTGTTGAAGGGCGTAAACCATGCAGGCGATGATGAGCGGGGGAACGCCACAGAAGTAGGTCAGCATGGGATGGAGGACATCTTCACAGAAGCCAATCGGATCACCCGTTTCCGTCGTGCCACATGCGATCATGTTGGGAAAGACGTAATACCAAATTAAGCCGAAAAAAACGGCGGCCCCTGATACCGCTTTTGTCCGGTTGTTCATGGCGATTAGAGGCATCCTCTGCCCTTTAATGTTCACCCAGTGGAGCGAAATCAGCCGCACAGGGGTGCTGTCTATGCCTGTTTACCGTTTGAAGAGGCCGCTTTCAGAAGGCCGAGGAAGGGCGGGCTGGGTTTTCCGGGCCTGGATTTGAATTCCGGATGAAACTGGACGCCGACGTAGTAAGGGTGGTCCTTGAGTTCAAAGATTTCACACCGCTGACCCGATTCATCTTTCCCGACAAACATCAGACCCGCTTCCTCAATGCGGCCGATCAAATCTGGATTGACTTCATAGCGGTGGCGGTGGCGTTCGTCGACCGCGTCCCCTGGACCGTAGAGTTCCCTGATCTTTGAGCCATCTTTCTGCCAAAGGGTTGGACGGCTGCCCAGACGCATCGTCCCGCCGAGGTGGGTTTTGGAGATCTCGGGCATGAATATCACGGCGGCGTGCTCGGGGTTGTCTTCAAACTCGGTGGAATTGGCTCCGTTCAATCCCAACACGTTTCGACAGAACTCAATGGTCGCAATTTGCAAGCCCAAACAAATGCCGAGGAACGGCACGCCTTGCTCCCTCGCATGCTGTGCAGCGAGGATTTTTCCTTCTATGCCTCGGTCGCCAAAGCCCCCGGGAACAAGGACGCCGTGCGCTTCACGAAGCAGATGCCAAGCTTCCTCGTGTTCCTCGACGTCCCAACTTTGCTCGAGATGGCTGGCCTCGATCCAGTCGATGACCAATTTCCTGTCTACGGCCATGGCGGCGTGCTGCAGGCTCTTGATGACCGAGAGGTAGGCATCGGAAAGGTCGGTGTATTTCCCAACCATGGCGATGTGAACCTCTTTTGTGAGCGTGTCGAGGTGGTGAGCCATTGCTGTCCACTCATCCAAAAGACCGGTGACGGTGCAATCAACGCCGAGTATGTCGCAGAGGCCTTGTTCGTGGAGCATGAGCGGTACGTGGTAGATGTTTGGTACGTCATGCGTTGACATCACGGCGCCGGGCTGGACATGGCAGAAGGCAGCGAGTTTGTTTCTGGTCTCATCGTTGAGGGGCGAGGAGGAGCGACACACGAGGATATCGGGGGAAATGCCAAGCCCTCGAAGTTCCTTCACGGTGTGCTGAGTTGGCTTTGTTTTTTGTTCGCCAACCGGACCAAGAACGGGCACCAGCGACACGTGCACAAAGGTCACGTTCTCTCTTCCGACCCTGAATTGGAACTGCCTCAGGGCTTCCACGTAGGGTGAGGATTCAATGTCGCCAACGGTGCCTCCCAACTCAATGATGCAGGCATCGGGTGTCTTGTCACTTCCGTCGGCGGGACGGGCAGCCACGTCCTCGATCCAATCTTGGACGGCGTCCGTGATGTGCGGAATAACCTGAACGGTTTTGCCGAGGTAATCGCCGCGTCGTTCTGCCTCAATGACTTTGGCGTATATTTTTCCTGTTGTGAGGTTGTTGTCCCTTGAGAGGTTGATGTCGAGAAACCGCTCGTAGTTGCCAAGGTCCAAATCAACTTCGCCGCCGTCGTCCAGAACAAAGACCTCACCGTGCTCAAAGGGCGACATGGTGCCGGCATCGCTGTTGAGATAGGGATCAATTTTGATTGATGTGACACGAAGGCCGGCGGCTTTGAGGAGGACGCCGATGCTGCTGGCAGTGACCCCTTTTCCGAGTCCCGAGAGAACCCCTCCGCTGACCACCACGTACTTCATTGAACCATCAACGGTGCTGATTACTCTCGCGCATATCATATCAACATTGGCCAGCGGAACCAATTGAGCCTCGGCTTTACTTTCAAGTATCGTCAGAAGTAGCAAGGTTCATGTCGGAACCAACAGGCGACCGTGTTCTTGTCACGGGAGCCTTGGGTCAAATCGGCACCGAACTTGTCGAAGCGTTGAGGGCAAAACACGGCGATGCCGCCGTCATCGCATCCGACATCCGTACCGTGGAAGGCCATCCTTGCGTTTCTAAGGGTCCTTTCGCCATCCTTGACGTCACCGACACCGCTTCGGTTTCTCGTCTATGCCGTGACGAAGGCGTGACCACCATCTATCACCTTGCGGCGCTTCTTTCGGCCACGGGAGAGAAAAATCCAGAATTGTGCCGAAGCGTGAACGTTGGCGGAACCGTTGCCGTTCTCAAAGCGGCCAAAGCATGCGGTTGTCGTGTCTTCGTTCCCTCTTCCATCGCTGTGTTCGGACCTGACGCACCCAAACACGCACCACAGGATACGCCGCTCAATCCCACAACGGTTTATGGCGAGACCAAAGTGGAAGGTGAGGCACTTGGTCTGGAGTACTGGACGCTGCATGGTGTTGACGTCAGAGGGCTTCGGTATCCCGGCCTTGTTTCTTACAAAGCGCCAGCCGGCGGCGGCACGACCGACTACGCCGTGGAGATTTTTCACGCCGCCGTTGGCTCGAAGCATTACCGGTGCTTTGTTCGGCCGGACACCAAATTGCCGATGATGTACATGGACGACGCCATACGAGCGACGCTGATGGTCATGGAAGCCCCGGCAACATCGCTCGGGTCTTCAAGAACCGGCTACAACATTGACGGTTTTTCTTTCACCGCAGAGGAACTCGCTGCTGCCATCGCTCAAGAGGTTGAAGGTTTCAGCTGCGATTACGTTCCGGACGTTCGCCAAACCTACGCCGATTCGTGGCCAGATTCAGTTGACGGCTCAATCGCAAAAAAAGAGTGGGGGTGGTCTCCAGCGTACGATCTTCACGCCATGACCAGGGCCATGCTTAACGGACTCTCCGATTGACTTGAGCCTTCTCCCAACAGAACGCAGTTCATGTTCAAGGTGCAATGAAACAGCGAGCCAACCACCGATGCGGCGGACTTGCTTGCCCGACTGTTGCCACTGAACTCAGGCTTTGACCCACTTGTAGCGTCGAGCGCCTTCTTCAACGCCCTCTTCGCCGATGTCAACGAGAGCAAACTCGCCTCGTGGTTCGATGACGCTGTTGTCCTGAGTGCCTTTGTGGAGGTTTTCGTACGTGATGTGGTCAATGGCCATACGACCAGCCAACCGTTCGAAGAGCCTCCATGTAGCGACAACCTCTCGCCACCTTGGATTGACCTTTCCTTCGAAGACTTTTGCCTTGGCTCCTGAACCGTAGCCACACATGCCGAAGAGTGCGTTGTCAAGGTTGGTGTTGTCTTCCAAATCGGACTCAAACGTTGACATCAGCGCCAGGAAAATGGAGCCCGTGTACTGATTGCCAATGAGGCTGCTCGCTCGCTGACCTTTCTCGATGCGGCTGGCGTGGAAGGCCGTGTACTGAGGTGTTTTGGAGATTTGGCGTCGGTAAGCGTCTTTTTCCCTCTCCCAGTTTTCCAACGCCTCTCTGTCGTTGGTTTCGGGCCGAGGTGGCATGTGGCCAATAAGGTCGACCACGTCTTTCCACATCGGGGTGTGCTCCCGGTCGTGTCGGAACACGTCGGGAAACATGCGCTTGGCCTGGTAGGCGTAGGGCAGGTGCATGATGATGCGCGACCACTGTTCGGTGAAGGGATCGTCGGTTCGTGGGTCAATTCGGTCGCATTTCACGGCCTTTTTTGTGAAATCAAAGAAGGCTTGACGCACGGCGTTTTGGTAGCAAAGGTTGGAAAATTGGCCGTCAAACACGGGGTCGTCTCGATGCACGCTCACCTTTTCTTCGCCGTGAGCGAAAATACCGAGCTTCCGTACCGTGGATTTCGGCAGGTGCCGAATCATCCGGTCCAAGAGGCCTTTTTTGACGCTCTGGCCCGCTTCCTGTGCGAGTTGGAGCACGTTTGAAATCACGGACCGAATGGATACTTCTCGGCGTGGTTTGAAAAAATCGTGGACGGGCGTGGTCGAAACACCGATGCAGTCCGGTATCTCGAGGAGCCGTGGGTTTCGGCGAATCAACAGGGCGCCGCCGCCGGCACCTTGGGTGTACTCTCCTGACGATTCCAAGGCGTATTTTGCGTTGTCAGAGAAGATCACGATCCCAAGACGTTCATCGTTTTCTTTGGAGCGTGCTACCCAATCAAGCGTGGTGTGGAGAGCATCAACCGCCCCGATGCATGCAAAGGTCATGTCCACCACATCGCATGTTTGGAAGCAGTCGTCTCCAAAGCGTTCAGCGTACCGCTGTGTCAACATGTCAACGATGTAGGTCGCCGTTGGTTTGGCGCCGTCAAGAGCGGATTCGGTCCCGAGGTACATTCGCCCAATGGTTCGCGGGTCAAGCCCGTTTCTGTCGATGAGTTGCATGACGGCCATGGCGCCCATGGTTGCCGTGTCTTCGTGAACGTCCGGGATGGCCATGGCTTCCAAACCGAGGCCTTTGCTGAGCTTTCCGTAGTCCGCTCCACGAAGGTCGGCAAAGTCCTTCATGTCCATGTACAGACGTGGGAAATGAATGGCGATGTCGTCAATTCCAACAGGGGGGTTGCTCGTTTCGGACACTGTTGTCCGTCGGAAGACGGGTATATGAAAGGCAGGTTTCGGGCTAAGGACCCGTTTCTGTTTCATCCCCACCGGGTAAATCGGGAGCAGTCGGGTCTTGTTTCGCCCACAACACATCGTCAATGCGCAACACCGACAACGCCGCTTCCGTCGCACCTGCCAGAACTTGCCGAGTGATGCGTAAAGGCTCCACTACGCCGTCAGAAACCATGTTGCTGGGGACCTTTTTCTCAACATTGAGACCGATGTGGTGGGCTGCTGATGTGCCGTCGGTTGCCTGTTGCGCTACCGTTTGGAGGAGGGAATCCAGCGGGTCCAAACCTGCGTTTTGTGCGAGGGTTCTCGGTACGATTTCTAGCGCATCTGCAAAGGCTTCGACCGCCAGTTGTTCGCGCCCTGCAAAGCCTTCAGCAAAGCGTCGAAGGTGTCGAGCAAGAGCGACTTGCGTAGCACCACCTCCTGCGAGCAGGTGCGGTTCCTCGAGAAGTTGGCACGCCACGCCGAGGGCATCGCCAAAGCACCGTTCCACCTCACCAACCGTTTCGTTGGTGGAGCCTTTGGCCACAAACGTAGCGCCGCCTTCCTCCGTTTCAACGATCCAGTGCATGACGCCATTCCACCGTTCGTTTGTGCTCTTGATGAACACGCCAAGGTCCGTCTTCCTCAGCCCTTTGATGTCGTGGCTCAACGTGGCGTTCGTACCGCGAGCCAACAAATCCAAGTCGGACCTTGCCACGCGCCTGTAAGCCTGTATACCCGCTTCACAGAGCGCTGAATGCACGTCATCATCAATGCCATCTTTGCAAGCGAGAAGCGTCACACCAAGGTCCACAAGGTGGTTGATTTGCTCGAGAAGAATTGCCTTTTCTTTCTGTCGGAAACTCTCCAAAACGCCGGTGTCGGAGACGTTGAGTTTGACATTGCTCATGATTTCTCGGCGCTCCAGTCCACCATCGACAAGGGCGATTTTTCCCGATGCCAAGTGCTTCGGCATTCGGTCTGAAACCCGTTTTTTGGCGAGAACCAAGCCGGTGACCACCGACGAGTCGGTCATGCTGCCGCCGGTTTGTGTCAAAATTTTGACCCGAGTTGGATCGGCGACGTTTCCCGTTGGGCGTTCTTCAACGACGGCGGTCGCCGCTTTAACGGCGAGCTCAGCAAGGTGAATTTGCATGGCTCCGTGAATTTTACCGGACAGGGCGGTTCTGGCGGCCGCTAGCATCTGGTCGTCGTTGGCTTCGATAATCAACTCAGCAAAGTGGCCTCGACACGCTTCTTCAGCCTGCCTGTAGCCTCGCGCAATGGCAGAGGGATGGACGCCCTGGAGCACCAGCTCCCAAGCGTTTTGCAAAAGCTCAGCCGACAGGAGGACTGCGCTTGTGGTCCCGTCGCGGGCGATGCGGTCCTGCGTGGTTGAAGCGTTGATCAGCATCTTGGCGACGGGGTGCTCGACTTTTGCCGATTCAAGGACGGTCACGCCGTCGTTGGTGACCATCGTTCGTCCTTCATCGTCGATGAGCAACTTGTCTTGCCCCAGAGGACCAAGGGTTGTCCTCACGGCTCCGGCGAGCGCCATGGCCGCTGTGATGTTGTTTCGCAGCGCCTCTCTGCCCGTTGTTCGCGTCGTCTCCTTGAGAATCGGGACTTCGCTCATGGTGTGTCCACCGTTCGCTTCCCAATAAGCCAAGCGATTGAGCGCGATTCGTCAGAAGTTCAGTCTTCGTCCTCAACCACTTCAAAGTCAGCATCCACAACGCCGTCTTCAACGTTGATGTCACCGTCTTCTCCGCTCTCTTGCTGAGCCATCTCGGCAGCCGCAGCTTCGTAGAGTTTGGTTGAGACTGCGTGCATGGCTTCCTCGATTTCTTTGACTTTCGCTTGGATGGCTGCATCGTCCATGGAATCGATGTCGATCGGTTTACCGTCATCGTCTTGGACCATCTTCTCGAGTTCGTCAAGGTGCGATTTGACGGGGTCAACATCGCTGTCGTCGAGTTTGTCGGCCGACTCTTCGAGCGTTCTGCGGGTTTGGTAGACAACCTGATCGGCCATGTTGCGCATCTCAACCTTGGCCTTTCGTCGCTGGTCCTCTTCTGCAAACTTCTCTGCTTCCGAAATCTTTGCTTGGATTTCATCTTCGCTCAGGGAGGTGGCCGATTCAATCTTGATGGACTGCTCTTTTCCGGTGCCCATATCCTTTGCGCTCACGTCGACGATGCCGTTGGCATCGATGTCGAAGGTGACTTCAATTTGTGGAACGCCGCGGGGTGCTGGTGGGATGCCAACGAGCTGGAATTGGCCCAACGTCACGTTGTCTTTAGCGAATTCTCGCTCGCCCTGCAGCACGTGAATTTCCACGGCTGGCTGATTGTCAGAAGCCGTTGAGTAAATTTCCGAGCGTCGAGCGGGGATGGTGGTGTTTCGCTCGATCATGGTGGTCATCACTCCGCCTAGGGTCTCGATACCGAGGGTGAGCGGCGTGACGTCGAGCAGCAACACATCGGAGACGCCCTCGTCTCCAGCGATGATGCCTGCTTGGAGAGCGGCGCCCATGGCGACCGCTTCATCGGGGTTGATGCCTTTGTATGGCGGCTTCCCGGCCTCCTTTTCGACGGCGTCTTGAACCGCAGGCACGCGAGTCGAGCCACCGACGAGGATGACCTTGTCAACATCGCCTTTCTTCAATCCCGCATCTTTCATGGCCTGACGGGTAGGCACCATTGTTTTCTCAATGAGTTTAGCGATGAGGTCCTCAAACTTGGCGCGGGAAAGGGACAAGTCCATGTGGACCGGTTGCCCATCAGCCATGGAGATGAACGGGAGGTTGACCTGCGTTTGCTGGGTTCCCGACAGTTCGATTTTGGCTTTCTCGGCCGCTTCCTTCAGACGGGACATGGCCTGCTTGTCTTTCGAGAGGTCGATGCCCGTGTCCTTTTTGAATTCAGCAACCATCCACTTGATGACTTTCTCGTCGAAGTCGTCACCACCAAGTTTGTTGTTACCGGCCGTGGCTTTCACTTCAATTTGGGGCTGGCCGTCCACTTCGTAGATCTCCAGCACGGATACGTCAAACGTTCCACCGCCCAGGTCGTAGACGAGAATGGTCTGATCTTGTGTCTTGTCAACGCCATAAGCCAAGGCTGCAGCCGTTGGTTCGTTGATGATGCGGAGCACCTCAAGACCGGCGATTCGTCCCGCATCTTTGGTCGCTTTTCGCTGGGCGTCCGTGAAATAAGCAGGGCAGGTGATGACCGCCTGCTTTACTTCGTGGCCGAGGTAGGCTTCAGCATCAGCCTTCAACTTCTGGAGGATGAAGGCCGAGACTTCCTGCGGTGTGTAGGAGGTGTCGTCAACATCGGTGGTCCACTTGGTGCCCATGTGCCGTTTGACCGAGATCATCGTGCGGTCGGCGTTCGTCACCGCTTGCCGTTTTGCTGTGACACCGATGAGGCGTTCGCCGCCGTCCTTCGCAAACGCCACCACAGAGGGTGTGGTGCGTGCGCCTTCTGCGTTCGGTATGACAACCGGTTCGCCATTTTCAATGGTGGCTACGCAGCTGTTTGTTGTTCCTAGGTCAATTCCAATCACTTTGCTCATTGTGTTCACTTCCTTCAAAAGATGGGGATGCCACCGTCGTCCTCATCATCGTCCTCGTCTCCGAGGTCAATGCTGACCTCCCCGGGGGCAGGGAGATTGTCGTCATCGTCTGTTTCCAACGCCTTGCCTTGCGGCGTCAGTTTCAGGGTGATGTCGAGAATGCCGTTGTTGAGCGTCCAGTCAACCACGTCGTCGCAAGGGTGGGGGAGCTCCACCAGTGCTAACGGCTTGGGTTGCGTCGTCCGCATGATTTCAATCTGGGAACCGTTTTTCACGAGTTCAATTTCGAGTTGCTCGGATTCAATGTCGCCCTTGAGCGCGAAATCCAGCGTGACGGACATGTTCCAACCGTCAAGATAGATGTCTTCGGCAGGGAGTTTGAGGGTCTCGTCATCGTTCGCCTCAAGCGCCGAGGGGTCGATTTCAACGGGCGCTGCATCCACCTTTATGTCCATGCCGAGGTTCTTGAACAGGTCCTCAATGGACGTTCCAGCGTTGAACATTTTCGAAATATCGGAGATGTCGAAGTTGAAGTTGACCTCGCCCTTCGCAATTTTTTCAGGGTTGATGCCCAAGGCATCAAACTGATCTTTGAACTGATTCATGAAGCCTTTGAGTTGTTCCCGATTGATGGGCATGCCCATGTTTCGCAACATCTCTTCCAGTCTGTTGAGCAGCTCATCTTCCCAGTCGTCGGCCAAACTTTCCACCACTACTAAACCATCGGTTATGTAGTTGCCAAAGCGCAACCCCATATAAATCTAATCAAAAGTGCCGGTGTACGAAGCGATTCGCCTTCTCGGTTTCAATCAGCGTGGCAGGCTGGACGCGTACCGCCTCCGGGTCGCTGTCGGCCGCTGTGGTTGTGGGCTTACTCGCCTGTGATCAAACGAACCATCGTGCGCACGTGGATGCCTGTGGCTCCATGACCCACCATCTTGTTGGACTTTGCACCCCAGTACGTTCCGGCGATGTCCATGTGGGCCCAGGTGATTTGCTCGGCATCTTCGTCGTCGCTGCGGTTGGGCACGAACTGCTTGAGGAAGGCCGCCGCTGTGTTGGCGCCTCCCCACCGACCTGCACCGAGGTTTCGGGTATCGGCGATTTTTGAGTCGGTCATCTCCTTTTCGAAGGCAGGAAGCAGTGGCATGGGCCAAGCGAGCTCACCGACATCGTTACCGGCTTCGTGAATTCGCGTTCGGAAATCATCGTCGTTGGACCACAGGCCGGTGGCTTCGTGGCCCAGAGCAACGACGCAGGCACCGGTAAGGGTGGCGAAATCCACAATGTATTCTGGGTCGTAGTCGGTTCCGGCCTTCCACAAGCCGTCCGACAGGACCAGTCGTCCTTCAGCGTCCGTGTTGAGGACCTCAATGGTTTTTCCAGAAAGGGTTGTGATCACGTCGCCTGGTCGTTGGGCGTTGGCCGCTGGCATGTTTTCAGCCATGCAGGTGATGGCGACGACCTTTCCGGCATAGCCGCTTGAGGCGAGCGCTTCCATGGTACCGAAAACGGTGGCGGAACCGCCCATGTCGTACTTCATCTCGTCCATGCCTGCGCCGGGCTTGAGGGAAATACCGCCGGTGTCGAACGTGATGCCCTTGCCAACCAGCATGGGGTGTTGTCCCTTCTGGTCGCCGTTGAGTGTGAAAATGACCATGCACGGTTTGCGGGAGGAGCCCATACCCACGGCCACCAAGCCGCCCATGCCGTGGCGCTTTGCAGCTTCGTAGTCAATGACTTCGACTTTCGCATTGTCGTATTGTTTTGCCCATTGTTCCGCCTTTTCGGCAAACGCCATCGGGTACATGTCGTTTGGTGGGCAGTTCCCCAAGTCTCGAGAGAGGTGGACGCCGCTGGCGATGGATGCTGCACGGTCGATGGCGGCCGACAGGGCGGTTGCGTCGCCTTCGCTGCAGTTGATTCGAGCGGCGAGGTTGGTTTCGTCCTCGTCTTTCTTTTTGTAGAGGTCGTAGCTGTAATCTCGAAGCATCATGCCTTCCGCAAACGAGGTCATGCACGGCACGTCGGTGTTGTGGAAGACAACGGTCAACTCGTTGCCGTGAACTTTTTTGCACGAGGCCACAACGGTCGCGCCGGCTTCTCTGTAGGCGTGAGTGTCGGCCTTCCCGGCCTTACCGAGGCCAACGAGCATGGCCTTGCCGCCCTCGGTGCCAGCGAGGGTCATTGTGGCGTTGGCTTTTGCTTTGAAATCACCATCGGCCAAAACGCGATTGATTTGGCTCTTGAGGGCAGTTGGTATTCCCTCAACGATTTCTGGGAGGGCTTCTCCACCCTCAAAAAGGGGGAGAATGAGGGTTCCGTTGATGTTGTTTCCTGAACTGATGGTCACTTGCATGGTTTCACCAAGCATCTCCAACTATTTCCACCACTTCAACCCTCGCAGTCCGCCATCTGCTTGTTATCAGCCTTTTTTCACGGAAACCCGAGCGTCGCGAGGTCGACATACCCCGGTGCGGGTTTCCTAGTTTCCACAGCCACAGCCAGTGATGTTGCAAGAGTCGTCAACCTCTTGTTTTGCGACGACTTCAACCGGCTTTTCCTTGGTTTTCACCGGTTTCTTTGACCGCTTGGGCACTCGGACCTTGCGTTGGTTTCGGCTCGTTCTCCGGTTCATGTTCTCCCCAGTCCTTGGAATCACTTCAATGTATGTAAACTTGAGACTGCAGTAGCCGCACTCTAGGCCTCTGGCGAGGTTTCTCTTCTGGTCAAAAGAGCTACCCCAATCATGCCGATGATCACCGAAACCGGGTTGAACAATCCAGCCCCTGTGAGCATGCGATCGTCTGCCTCTACCACGGTGACGCTCGTGTTTTCGTCCACGGATTCGTTGACCCATGTTGCAGCGTTGATGACACGCTTTTGGTAGTTGAGGTTCCATGTTCCGGTCGATTTCAACACGCTCTGTTCAAACGGGAAGGACACCACCGAATGGTTGGTTGCGTTGACGCCAAAGAGCGGGGATGACCACAGCACTTCGTTTGTTTCGCTGTGGTATTCCAGGCTCGCATTTGCCGTTGAGGCTTGGCCGTGGTTGGTGATGTCGAGGGTGAGCTCACCTTCCTCGATGGAAACCGATTCGACAACCAGTCGGGCGCGCCAATGCCAGACGTTCTCGATGAGGTACCGCATGACGTCCATCTCCTCGGCAAGGCGGTCGTTAACGTCCTCAAACGTGCCGGGTACAAACTGCTCGTCATCCGTTTCAAACGTGAAGGTAGGGAAGCCCATGATGCCGTACCCGTAGTCCCTGCTCGTTCCGCAATTGGGGTAGAGGCCTTGGTTTGCGTTTTGAATGGGGATTTCGGAGATGTCTTCGTTGACCGTGTCTCGGATGGACCAGAACAATTCCCAGTCCGGCGGCTGTTCGGGCCACTTTCCCCAAGGGTAGAGGATGATCCACACGCCGGTGTGCATGGTCACGTAGAGGTCGGCATCGGTTACATGAGCGTTGATGTATGCAGCGTTTGCTTCGGTTTCTGATTCGCTAAAGGCGGCGCTGCCGGGCTGCGTCGTCGGGCAGGTGTTCCAGTAGTGGTCGTAATTACGGTTCAGGTCAACTTGATTGATGTTCCAGCGCGTGTCAATGTCGTTGCCGTCCGGGTTGAGCATGATCAGGACATGAATTTCGGAGTTCTGCAGCGCACGAACGGCCTCCTCGTTGCCGTCGTTCCAGCCGTTGATGTACCACTTTGCAGACAGCCATGCCAGCGCCGTTCCAAGGTACTCGTTGCCGTGATGGCCGCCATCGATGTAGATGATTTCCTTGGCGGAGCCGTTGGGTTTGGTGTCCATGGACCAGTCGGAAAGGCGAACCACCCAGAGGTCCCTGCCGAGTTCAGATTTTCCGGCGCTGGTCAAGTCGACGATGTCAGGATTTTCATCGGCCCAATCGTTCACTTCCATGGTCAAAGCCGCCCACGTCATGTGAACATGATTGTCAATGGGTTCGCCAGGCCACATAGGGGTTTGACTGGGGTCGTATTGGGCCGCAGCTGATGGAACAGCCGCCAGCAGCATGCAAACGACCAAAGCAACGGCAACTCGCATACCGGGGCCTCAACGCTGCGAATCAAAAACGCTTGCATGCCTTGGCATCACCAATCGGAGGTGAAGGCGTTGGGGTTGGCCACTTTCTCGCCTTCGCGAGTCCAGATGCTGGGCCCGTCCGATGCGTAAATGTCGGCAAAAGGATCGATTTCCTCCTCCTGGAGGTTTCTCTGCATGTAAGCTTCCACGCGCTCTCTGAGGTCGGGCTTGAACTTCCAATAGTGGATGCGCCATTCGCGACCGTCCCAAAGGGTGGTTTCCTCGGACTCTGTGGTCAGCAAATCGTAGTCTTGAAACATGTAAAACAAGTTCCTGTCCGTTGGTTCAAGGGCGTTGTCAATGATGCGATTGTAGAATCCGAAAAACCCGAGGGCGTGTTCAGCCATTCCTTGCGCAACCTCAGCATCCATGTCGAGATCGATGTGCTGTTGAATGGCTTTGGTGAGTTCTGCGAGTGTCATGCCCATGTTGGTGCCTCCGGTGGGAAAGGCGGGTTATTTCCTTCCCCGTTGACATTAATTATTGGTCACCAACCCATATTAAGTGTTGCATCCTTTTTCATGAAATCATCCATTTGAGGCTTGAAATCGGGGGCAGTTGTATCGGCAGGATGATGAAGGATGCGCCATCCGGGAGATACGATGGATGAGGGCCTTGATATCATCACCTTCTTGGGCCTGCCCGCTCACTCCGGCCCTCCCGATGTGTCGATTGTGCCTCTTGCATTTGAACTCACCACCTCGTACGGCAGCGGTACGCAGGACGGTCCCTTGGCGTGTTTGGTTGCAAGCGCGCAGGTTGAACTGTACGATGACCTGCTGGGAACTGAATTGCCCGACAATTCAGTCATTTCCACTCAGCCGGTCTGGGAAGGCTCCGCCCCAACACTTCGCGACCAATTGGACCAGTTGGAAGCCCACGCGTCTCAATTCTTTTCAGGAGAGGTTTTTCCACTTTTTTTGGGAGGCGAGCACGGCATACTGCCGCCAATCGCTCGAGCCGCTCGTTTCCATCCACTGGTTAGCGGGGACCTAGAGAGCCTCACCATTGTCCAAATCGATGCTCACGCCGATCTTCGCTCATCACTGGACGGTGAGGTGTTTTCTCACGCCTGTGCAGCCTCACGTAGCCTTGATGTCGGCGTCGGTCGGGTCGTTCAGGCAGGTGTTCGGGCGTACTGTCAGGAGGAATTTGAAAGGATAACCACCGACGGCAGGATATCGACGTTTTTCGCAAAAGACACACAGCACCCGCACACCGGTCGAGAACAATGGGAGGTTTGGTTGGATGAATTGCGTTCCCTTTGTGGACCCGTTCACTTGTCGCTGGACATTGATGGTTTGGAGGGCGCCTTGGTGCCGGCAACGGGCACGCCTGTCCCCGGAGGCCTTAGCTACTGGCAGGTGGTTGAATCCATTGAGGTCCTGTTCGCTAACCCGAACGCTGTTGTCATCAGTTCAGACATCAACGAAATCGTGCCACAAAACGACACACCGTTGACGGAATTTACCGCTGCTTGTCTGGCTGCAAAAACGGTGGCCTGCCACCTGCTGAGCAAAAAAGAGGGTCGATGGTACCGAACCAAACGTGAAACCGAAGTACCCGTTTCTGGTTCTTATTTCGTTGATTTTCAGGCGGCGCCCGTTTCCACGAGCAGGCGTGAATGAACGGTAATCAGGTGAGTGCATGTCTTCAACATCCAACCAAGGTGCTCACGTGTTCTTGGACTACACAGGGGCATACTTCGACGAGCAAATCACCGGTGAGTGGCTGTTCGCCCTCATGCGAGAGGCGGTTGAGCAAAGCCCTGCGAGAGAGGTCCATGCGCACCTTTCCCCGTTTGACGGGGACCTTTCCCCACCCGGATTTGCGGCCGTGGTGCTCATCGATGAGAGCCATATCACGGCGCACTGCTACGCTGACCGCGGTCTGCTCGCCATCGACTGCTTCACCTGCGGCGACACCGACCCGGAACAAATCGCTATTCGTATCCACAACGGGTTGATGGAACGTTTCCCCGATTTGGTGTGCGTCCGCAAGGAACGAATGGAACGCTTCATCTCGGAGGTTTGACCGATGCCAATACGTCGTTTTGTGGATGAACATTTTCGCCATTTTAATGCCGGAACGTTGCAGCGGGCAGCCCACTCGCTGGTTGACTTTCTTGACGAGGGCGGGCGACTTTTTGTCACCCTTGCCGGGGCGTTAAGCACGGCAGAAATCGGTCGCACGCTGTCCGAGATGATTCGTGCGGGTCATGTGGCTGCCATCTCCTGCACCGGTGCGAATCTGGAGGAAGATCTGTTCAAGCTGGTCGCTCGCGACGCCTACCATCATGTCCCTTTCCCAGACAACCTTTCACCGGAAGACGAGATGAGCCTTCACGACAGAAATCTGAACAGGGTGACGGACGTATGCATACCTGAAGAGGCCGCCATTCGAGCCGTAGAACACCACCTGTTGACAGCGTGGACCGCCGCTCAGGACGCTGGGGAATCGATGCTCCCTCATGGCTACCTCTACCGGTTGCTGCTATCGGGCGTTTTTGAGGACCAATACCAGGGCAATCCGAAGGATTCGTGGCTTCTGGCTGCCGCTGAGAAGGACCTACCTCTCTATGTCCCAGGGTGGGAGGACTCGACCCTCGGCAACATCTTTGCAGCCCGCTGTTCGCAAGGCATGTTTGAAGCCAGAATCGTTCTTGGCGGGACCCACTACATGACCGACCTGATGGCTTTTTATCGAGCCGCAGCGCATCCACTGGCCTTCCTTCAGGCCGGTGGTGGTATTGCCGGAGACTTTCCGATTTGCGTGGTGCCGTTGTTGCATCAAGACCTGGGCGAACACGACGTTCCGTTGTGGTCTTGGTTCTGTCAAATCACGGACGCTACGGCTTCCTACGGTGGTTATTCGGGGGCGCCTCCGAACGAAAAAATCACGTGGGGGAAACTCTACGCTACGACCCCGAAATTCAACATTCAGAGCGACGCGAGCATCGTCCTGCCGCTCATCTTTGGCTACATTCTTGACCTGTGAGGGGCACAACCTTCCCAAAGTCTTGAAGGGGAGTGGCTACGGAATACCACCATGATACACCGCCGCAGGCTGGCCTCACTGTGCTTTGCGGCCCTCCTCTTGAGTTCTCTCCTGCCCGTCTCCGCTCAAGGCAACGCCTCGCCAACCGTGCAAATCACCACGCACTGGGTTGACGGCACGGGTGCTGAGAACCCGCACGCCTACTTGCTCACGTTCTCCGACAACGGTACATACGGCATTGATGTTGAATTGCTTCACGAGCGCAACGGCGTTGCGTTGCCAAACACCCACACCGTTTCTTGGGACAGCACGGACGGTTTTCGCACGGCGCTGCTGAACTTCAACACCTCGTTAGCGTGGGGCGACAGCGTGGATTTAACCGTCACAATCACCGAACACAACGGGGTTTCGGGGCTTGAAGTGGAGGCTTCGAGAAATTTCGTGGTGGGTTTGTGGAACCAGCCGATGGACGATCACGAGGTTCTTCTTTCGACCTCTTGGGCCCTTGAACAGGATTACGCTACCGAGGAAGGGAACCAGAATTTTTCCCTGGCGTTCACGGGGCAGGGTTGGCAGCAACGCATCGGTGAGACGCTCTCCTCGTGGGAGTTGGGCAACGGCACGTTCCAGACCGTTGAGAGCACGGAAAACGGCACCACAGATCTTGATTTGGTGTTAACTCAACTGTGGAAAAACGAAACGGTTGTTGCTGGTGTCCTCACCAGCCAGATCTTTGACGCTCGCGGCCACGGCGGTTTGCGGACAACGGTGGTTGATGGCGAGACGGTTACGGTGATTGATGCCGACGTTTCCAAGGCCTCCCTCAACCGTTCGGTCATTAACGGTGTGGTCGGTGAGCATCTTTCGCTTGAAGCCACAGGGTCGCTGAACATCTCCGAGGAAAGCGGCGACGACTCGTCCCTCAACATCGATGGCGAACTGGCCGTCTTTTTCTTTGAGTACACGGATGTGGACGGCGTTCGTGTTCTGCAACACACCCAATTTGAGGCCATGGCGGATTTTGTGCTGATCGACGAAGACACCCGGTTGGATGTTTCTCTTGACGGCTTTACGTCCATCAACCGTTGGGAAGATGGCGTTCGAACGCAACACCTGGAGGAGTTGTACGGGCAAGGAACCTTTGGTTTTGTGGGGGAGGATGACAATGCTTCAGTACAGGTCAACGGCACGATCCTTGATCTTCATACCAAACTGGAAAACGGAACGACGCTGATTGACGACCTGCATGTGGACGGCACCATCACCGGAGATGTTCAAGGAGATTTTGGTGTTGTGCGCGGCATAGAAACCACGGGCATGCAGCGCAATGCAACCGGTGATGAATTTCTTGTGAATGTGATTTTCCAAGAGTCGTGGTTCAACATCACTGGCATCAGCGGTGGCAATTTCTTTGACGGCGCTGGTGTGGGGGCGACACACAATCAGACATGGGATTACCAAGCGGTTCAGTCCGATTGGGACAACAGAACCGTTCGTCTTGTTTGGCGGCAGACGGGGCCCGATGCCTCTGAGGGCGAGGAATACCCCGAACGAAGTCCACAGCAACGAAACGCCTCGGTCCCGGACACACAGGAAGGGCTTGGCAACCTCACCGTGGGTCGAGAAAACGGCTTGATGCCAATCCCGCTCATCAAAGACGACCGCATCAGGCTGGCCCAGCAAGATGGCATCGTCCTCAACGTCGTTGCCGGCGACACGCGTATTGACACGAGGGACGGTCACAACCTGACCGTCATCGAGTGGAGTGGGACCTACGGAAGCGATGGCGAAACGGGAACGGCCACCGGCACCATGGTTTCGGTCGGACCGCTCAAGGGCCTGTTGTCTTCCGTGCAGCGAACGCTTGCTGTGCCTTTTGGAGAGGACGATGAGAGCGTTTCCTTGGCTGAAACCCAAACGCTGGCGAGGGTCCTCTCCCCGGCGATCGTATCCGAGGACGAAAACACGGCACCGACCATTGGAGAGGTTCAGTGGCGAGACGGTCTCGCCTTTGGCGAAGGCGGCGCCATCGCTCACCTTGAGATTCATGTGGCGGACGACGAATGGAACATTGTTGCCGTCGAAGCCGATTTGGCTTCACTAGGATTGGGGCTACTTGCCTTGAACGACCGAGGCCTGGACGGCGATTTGGTTGTTGGCGACGATGTGTTCACGGCTTCTGTTGTCATCAGCGGATTGCACGCGGGCCCGGCGACGGTTGGTGTTACGGCCACCGACAGTTTCGGGGCCTCATCATCACTTGATGCCACTCTTCACGTCGATAATTTACCACCTCGTTTGCTTGAAGTTGAAGCCGTGCCTGGCGCTCTAGAGCGCGGCCAATCCATCGTCATCAACGTGCGCGCCTACGACGGTCATGGTGTGGCCGCTGTACATCTTGACTTGCGTGAGTACGGCGGGGACGTCGTTGAGTTGACCACCGAGGACGGTTCGCTTTGGGCCGGCATGGTAACCATGCCAAACGGCATGACTCCGGGTGAGCAGTCCCTTCTTGTGGTCGCTGAGGACGGGTTGGGCGCTTCGACACAGCAGCGGTATTTCACGCCAACCTCCGTCGTTGGCGATTCCTATTTTGGACCTCATCACGTGAACAGCGCCGCCGCCGTCGACATCACGGTTCGCATTCTCAACGACCGACCCACGATCATCTTGGAACAGGCGACGGTAAGCAAAAAGCCAGCGTCAACCCACGTCTACACCGTTCAAGTCACCGACCCGGACGGCATTCAACGCGTTCAGATTCGGCTTGGTATCTACGCTCCAATCGGGGGACCAACCTGGACGAACATGCACGATGATGGGGTAAACGGTGGCGATGAGGTTGCCAATGATGGCGTTTACACCGCCGTGCTGTCGGTACGGGAGGGAACGCCACTGGGAACGCATGAAATCGCTGTGCGTGCGTTTGACGCCTACGGCGAAATGAACACGGGCGATGCTGTGGTCAAGCTGGTGGCGGACGATTCAACAGCCACCGTGAGCGGTGGCGTTGATTCTCAGGTGCTGATCGGCTTGGGCGTCATTCTCTTCTTTGGTGCTGTTGTGGTCTTGGTGCAATTGTGGCGCCGCAATGAAGAGGGTGGCAACGACCGTTTCGGCATGCAATAATCAGCCGACTGTCCCCAAATCCAGCCTCCGTATTTCCCCGCCGACAATGGTTTAAACCCGTGGCAATTGGGCCAACCGTTAGCGAGCGTAGTGTAGTGGTTATCACCGGGCGTTGCCAACGCCTGAACCCGGGTTCGAGTCCCGGCGCTCGCACTCTTGCCGTTGTTTTTGCGCCTTGATTGCCGTGAATGTTTATGGAGTGGACAACACCAACAAATCCCGATAAGCATGGGCGAGCGTCGAATTATTTTTGTCGGAAAAAAACCACTTCACGCTTACGTGAGGGCCGTTGTAAAGGCGATGGAGGACGGCGACAGAGAGTTGCAACTCGTTGCGAGGGGCGCCACCATCTCGAGAGCGGTTGATGTCGCTGAGGTGTGTCGCCGAAGAAACGGGCACATCGCTCAAAGTTTGCCGGAGACGGTGAACATTCAGGGGCTTTCTTGCGAGTCCGAGGAAGTTGAGGGAGAAAACGGCACGCGCACGGTCAGCGTGTTGCGAATAGACCTTGAGGGGGTCGGTGAGATGCCGACACCTCAAGACGACTGATCCAGCAACATCTGAAGGCGTCGCTGAATCTCCAATGCCGTCTTTTCGTAGACCTCGTACGGTTGTCCGACGGGATCCTCCAACGCCCAGTCCTCATCCAAGCGGATGGCAGGGCAGTGAACACCGCAGCCCATCGAGATGATGGTGTCAAAGGCACCGGTGTCCATGTCGGCGACGTTTTTTGGCGCCATACCCGTTGTGTCAATGCCCTTTGATTCTAGCAGTTTAACGGCGTGTGGGGCAACCCTTGAGGCGGGGTGCGTGCCTGCTGAGGCGGCTTCAAGGCCCATTGACCGTGCCAATCCTTCAGCCATTTGTGACCGACAAGAATTGCCAACACAAACGAAAAGCACCTTCATGATGGACACTCACGGCGACCCCATTTCAATTCTTTCTCCACAGTGCGTTGATGCCTTCACATAGGTTGAGCCTCAGGTACGGCCATGCGGCGGGCTGTGGCTATCAATCTCGCCGCTTTGTGTTTGTTTTTCTTGTTGCACATCGTCTTTGCCGCCAACGACGTGAGGTGGGCCTTTGCCATCGTTGCCTCGCTCATCAGCCTGCAGACCATCGGTTTTGGTCCGATAACAGCCGTGCTTTCCGGCGCCTCCGAAACCGCCCGAAAACGCACCGTTGCCCGGCGATGCCTTCCGATATCGTTGGTCCTCTCCTTTGCCCTAGCATGGGCTTACGCCGGGATGACGTGGTCAGTGGTCGCTATCGTCGGTGTTGTGTCCCTGATGTTGACGACCCACGTCGCCTTTGAACGGCGATGGCGATGTTGACGCTCTTTCGGGTTCCCGAAACCGGTGGGTGGGTTGAAGTAGGCATGATTCGTGGTCCAATCATGGCGGATTCACCCGTGTCCATCAACTTGCCAGTCGCCTCCAATGCGGCTCCGGCAGGACCGTCTGCCCAAGAACAGAAACAGATGGAACAGGCCTATGCTCAGATGAAGCGCAAGATGGCCATGGAAGAAATCGGGCGAAAAATCAAGCACAAAATCATGGTTCTTTCGGGCAAAGGTGGCGTGGGTAAATCCACCGTTTCCACGGGTCTTGCGCTTTCACTGGCTCAGCAGGGGTTCACGGTAGGTATCTTGGACATTGACATCACTGGGCCCAACGTTCCCAAGATGATGGGTCTTGACGGTCGCCGATTGCACGTTGAAAACGGACGCATACACCCAGCCCAGGGCCACCTTGGGGTAAAGGTGATCAGCATGGCGTTTCTGCTTGAAGACGAAGACACGCCTGTTGTGTGGCGGGGACCCATCAAGCTCGGGGCCATTCAGCAATTCATCGGCGATGTGGAGTGGGGAGAACTTGACTACCTCGTCATCGATTTTCCTCCCGGTACCTCTGACGAGCCACTGACCGTGGCTCAATCGCTGCCCGACATTGACGGCATGGTTATCGTGACCACGCCTCAGCAGGTTGCCCTTTTGGACAGCCGCAAGTCAATTACCTTCTCAGAATCGCTCAAAGTCCCGGTGCTTGGTGTGGTCGAAAACATGAGCGGGTTCACGGTCAACGGTACCGCCGCCCCAGGCACCGAGGTGTCCATTGCAGCGCCGGGAGGGAAAACGTTGACAACGACCGCTGACGACGGTGGAAAGTTTTCAGTTACGCTGGATATTTTCAAAGAAGGCGGTGGGAAGGAAACGGCTCAAGAGTTTGGTGTCCCGTTTTTGGGAGCGCTTCCCTTCGACCCGGGCTTTGTCCGGGGTGGCGACGACGGCGTTCACCGAATCGTCTCGGAGCCGGAGGGCGCATCCGCCGTCGCCTTTGCAAAAGTCGTTGAAGCCATCCAAGAGCAACTCTCCGACGGTGCTGACGGCGGCCTTGAAATCATTTGAGGGTGGGTCATGGCAGAGACACTACCGACCTTGAAGAAGTTGGAACGGCGAAAGCAGGACATGATCCTCACCTACGATGACGAGACCACTTACACCGTTACTTACGACGATTTACGTCATGCTTGCCCCTGTGCAAAATGCTCACCGTTGCGAAACGAGGACGATTCTGCTCGCAGTTTGCGACGGCAAATTGAGTCGCTACCGGCCGAGAAACCAACGGTCCGCACCATTGGAAAATATGCGTTGGCGTTTGAATGGCAACAGGGCTGCTCGAGCGGGATTTACCGCTTCGAGCGTATTTATGACCTCGCGAACCGACGCGACCCTGACCGAGGGAAACCCTACGTTCACGGCGCCTGGTGAACACAACCCCACCGTGCAGGTCTTTGCTTGACGACGCTTTGATGAAGGGAAGCCACGACAGATAACCGAGGTGCGTCGCAATGCAGAGTGTCTACCTGACCTGGATGATCAGCGCTCTGGCCTTGGGCGTCATCCTTCTCCCGGTGTTCAAACCACCGTGGGCGAAACTTTCACTTCCACCTTTTGTTGACTTTTTTCGTCGTTACTGGGTTCACATTCTCATCGTTTTTGCCATTTACAACGCCAAAGACATGCTGGATCAAATCGACAGGTTGTTGATGGCCAGCACGGGCCTTGACATGACGCCGTATGTGTGGGCCATCGAAGGTAACCTCGTCTTGTGGGTGCAGGAAACCTTCGAAGCGGACTGGCTCACCACCGCTTTGACGCATTTTTACGTCGCAGGCTTCATGTTTGTTTGCTACGTGTCGGTGTTCTATTTCGCCTACTTTGACGAGCGATGGCTGGCCGACCGCGTCACCCTGTCCATCGCCTGGGTGTACATTCTTGCCGTCCCCTTCTACCTCTTTTTCAACGTCCGTGTCACCGGTGAAACCATTCCGGGTATGGAGACCCTTGCCTACACCCTGACGCCGGAAATCGCTGATTGGTTCCGCCGAATCGACCCGTTTACCAACGGCATGCCATCCCTGCACATCGGTATCCCTTTTGCCGTATGGCTCTGTTTGACGCGGTTTGATGAGGACCGGCGTTGGAACCGCTACAGGTACACCATATTCGCCTACACGGTTCTCACGGCTTTCACCATCATTTACCTCGGCATACACTGGTTTGTTGACATCATCGGCGGCATGCTCATCGCCGGCGCTGCCGTTTCCATGGCCGACCGGACCTCCAACACCTGGTGGAAGTTTTTCGACGAGCGCACGATGAACGCCCGCATCGTTACCTTGCTCACCCAACCCCGACAAGCGTGGTCGTGGTTTCGCTCTCGCTTTGCAAGAACCGTCAAACAGTACCGGTCGCCCTCGAGCAGAGAAACCGGCCACATCGCGGTGGTCATCCTCATCGTTGTGGCTGCCGTCATCACTTGGGACTTGACCCATCGTTCTCTTCCTGCAGGTGGCGTTGAGGCTCCGGAGTCGGCCGTTGTCTCAGACGACTGGTTGGTCGTTCGAAATCAGACGGAGGGCACGTCCCTGCACGTCTACGACTTGACCGCCGATGCATACGAGCCGATCGTTTTGAGTGTGCCCGAATTTGATCTCAATTCTTCATTCACCAACCAAGGTGACACACTTGTGGTCACGAACGCCACATCGCTGCTTTACTACGACCTCAATGCACCCGAAAACATCGTTCAAATCATGCCTTTTGAAGAACACGAACACCTCCTTTTGTGTGAACAAAACGACGCTCTCGTGTTGGCTTACACTTCGGGTAGTGTGCTTCGTGTAACCGGTCTTGATGGTGCCGAAATACTGCAGGTAGAGGCCTCCGAAGCCATACGGTCGATGACCTGTGCAGGGTCTGAAATCGCCTACGTCACGGAGGACCGACCGACCGACGTGAACATGGTTCAAATCGGCGTTCGCGGAGAGGTTTCGTACGCCATCAACGCCTCGGCGCCGATTGAAGAGGATGATACCCTAGCCGAGTGGGGCACGCCTGTCGACATGGAAAACGCCACCGTGGAAAACATCGCTTTTGACCGTGAGTACCTTGCGGTGACGGTCAACGTCTCAGCGACCGACCGCTTGGTCCTCTACAATCGCTCAACAGCCGGGCAGTGGTTGGCCAGCAACCCCAAATTTCACGTCTCCGACATTTCGCTGGACCACGGGATTCTCGCTTGGTCGGTGCGCGACCATTACAACCCCTTGAAACCTCAAGAAAAGTACCTCGACTGGGAAATTTACTTCATGGAATTGGCGACCAATACGTCGCCGCAGCACATCACCTCGGATTTGAAAGACCAGTGGAGTCCGTTGGTTTCTGAACACCATTTGGTCTACTTCCAAATGGACGGTGAAGAGACAACGGTCCAAATTCATCCCTGGGAACCCGAGTTGCGTTTGTATTCGAGCATTGTTTTGCAAGCGGGTGTTTTGGCCGCCTTCGTGGTCGTGGCTTGGAACATGTGGCAACGGCAGAGTGAGCGACGATTGGGCCGTCAGCCGTGATACCGCACGCGAGTGCGGATGTCTTCGAGCCTGGTACGGACTTCTTTGGCGGAGGGTATGGCGCCACCCTGCAAAACAGGGGCAGGGCCGAGTTTCCCCTCTTCCATTAGGTAGCCATCGATCGCCCAGTCGATAGCGCCTTCCCATTGGGGGTGTGAGGCGCCCAATATCTCGTCCAGAACATGCAGGTCAATGCCAAAACGCTCCACATCGTATTCAACTGAAGCGAGTCCAAAATCGATGAGCTGAACCTCTTCATCGTCGATAAGGATGTTGTTGGTCGAGAGATCGCCATGCGTGATCGCCACTCGGTGCAACCTGCGAACGGCACCGCCAACCCGTTGCAACAAGGCCTTAGCACCTTCTTCGTCAAGCCCAGGGTCGTTGAGCAATTCAATGAGTGGGCGGCCATTGAGAAATTCAACGATGAGTTGGCCACTCTCGTAGTCCAAATCCCACACCGCAGGTACGGAAAGCCCGGCCTTTCTAGTGCGTATCAACAACCTCGCCTCGCTGATCATGCGCCTTACACCCAAGCGGTGGTCAAGGTTTGGGTGTCGCCAAGAACGAGGCCGCCGTTGTTTGCGAACAGCAGGCTTTCCAAACCAGTCGCCTTTCCAGACCTCGGCCTCCGCTCCGAGGTGGAGCCGTTCGACTGGATTGAAGACCATGCCCAGCACACCATGGTCTTCTTTTTGAAGATTCATGCCCAAACGCCCTTTGAAAAAGGGTGTCGGTTTAGGACCATACGAGACGCATGACCGTGACCCTCCCCATGTGCAGTGTGAACTTCATGGACACCTCGATGTCCGTTGAAGAGCACGCCATAGCGGATCGCATTCAAGAGCTCAAAGACCAACTTGGCGACGACTTGCTGATTCTCGGCCACCATTACCAGCGAGACAGCATCGTCATGCACGCCGATTTCCTCGGCGATTCCTTCATGCTTAGCCAGAAAGCAGCGGCGTCCGATGCCAAATACATCGTGTTTTGCGGGGTTCATTTCATGGCCGAATCTGCGGACATCTTGACATCAGACGACCAAAGCGTCATTCTACCAAACCTCAGAGCCGGATGTTCGATGGCCGACATGGCCACCCTGAGCGAGGTTGAGGTGGCTTGGGAAACCTTGCTGGAAGAATCCGGTCTCGCCGACCCCATTCACCGGCCCAATCCCGAGGAACCCGCCGGCGATGGCGAGGCGTTCCTCGTTCCGGTAACCTACATGAATTCAAGCGCCGATCTCAAGGATTTCGTCGGTCGTCATGGTGGTGTTGTGTGCACGTCATCAAACGCTGAGGGCGTGCTGACATGGGCTTTTGAGCGGGCCGGGGCCGACGGCGCAGTGCTGTTCTTTCCGGACCAACACCTCGGGCGAAACACCGGCCTGGCCATGGGCATCTCCGCTGACCGCATGCCCACCTGGACGCCAGGAATCGGGGCCATGGGCTCCTTGGAAAAGGCGCGTATCGTCCTCTGGCACGGTTTTTGTTCCGTTCACAAGCGGTTCACGCCGCAACAGATCACTGACTTCAGGGCGAAGCATCCCGGTGCTGTGGTGGTGGTTCACCCCGAATGCCCCAGAGAGACGGTTGAATTGGCCGATGCCAACGGTTCAACGCAGTACATTCGTAATTTCGTCGAACAACAGCCTGCGGGCACGAGCATCGCCATCGGCACAGAAATCAACATGGTTGCAAGGCTCGCTCAGGAGCACGCCGACAAACACATCGAGTGTTTGGACGAAGAGGTGTGCCCTTGTTCAACGATGTACATGATTCATCCAGCCTACCTAATGGACGTGCTGGAACGGCTCGTGGACGGGGAGGTACCCAACCAGATCGTGGTGCCTCAGGACGTGCAGGAAGGTTCGCTGATCGCACTGAACAGGATGTTGGCGATTCTGAAGTGAATCATGCCAACATGGCGTTCCCGCTCTTCCAGCCAATCCATGCCAGCATGGGGCCTGCAGCGGCCGTTAACAGGACATATGCAACAGCAATACGCCACTTTCCGTCCTCGATGAGCCCAATGGTTTCAACCGAGTAGGTTGACATCGTCGTGAAGGCGCCAAGGAGTCCCATGCCTAGGAACATGGCTTGCGACTCGGACATCACCTGCGTGGCCACAGCAGCCGTCATCGCCCCAAGCAGCAGCGAACCGACCAAATTCACCGATAACGTGGCCCACGGCACATCCTCTGAAGGGATGGCCTCGCTCACCGCAAAACGAAGAACGGCACCAAGCCCTCCACCCAAAGCAACAAGAACCCAGTTTGATATCATGCTCGTTTGAGTTCGAACGAGATTAAAGAATCTCCTTCTTGACTGGCGCTCATCAACCCAAAACAAGCATGGTCATAGGCCGCCGCTTGTTCGTAGATATCATGAGCGACACGGTTTGGTTCTTGACCTCAAATCCGGGCAAGTTAGCCGAGGCCTCCGTGCATTTTGCAGAGCTCGGCATAGAGGTGAAGTGTCTGGAGGTCCCCGATGGAGCCATTGTCGAGCCGCAAGCCTCGGACCTGGAGTCGGTGGCTAGGGCCAAAATTGAGCAAGCGCTGAACCATCTGCCTCACGACAACGCCATGCTCCTCGTGGAGGATGCCGGCCTTTTCGTGACGGCTCTGGACGGGTTCCCGGGAGTTTACTCCTCCTACGCCTACGATACAATCGGCAATCAAGGTGTTATACGCTTGCTCGAACACCTTCAGAGCGAGGACCCCGTTCGGGCGAAACGGCTCCGCGCCGCCTCTTTCAAGGCGGTCTCCGTCCTGTGGAAGAACGGAGAGGTACTGATCGGGCGTGGTGAATGCCAGGGCTCCATTGCCTCCCAAATTCAGGGGGCGGAAGGTTTCGGTTTCGACCCGATTTTTATCCCCTACGATTTGGACGAAGACGGACACCCTCTCGATCCTGAAAACCTTGGTTCTCTGAGCACCCATGGCCAAACCTTCGGGGAGGTTGGTGTGGAAGTGAAGCATCGCTTTAGTCATCGAAAAAGAGCGCTTGACGATTTGCTGAATGAATGGCAAAACCAGCGTTCACAGGATGGACCGTAGCGTTCCATCATCGTCATAAAGAACGAATGATTGGATAGGGCGAGGGACATGGGATTCGCAAGGACCGCTGTTGGCGTGTTGTTCATCTCCGTGTTTGGCTTCTATCTCTCGACCCTCGGCCAACTCACGGACGAAGCCAAGTGGGCTTTTGTGGCGGCCATGGCGTTGCTTGCCGTGTTGTGGATCAACCTTGGTGGAAATAAAAAACCTCGACGAAAGTCTCGGCCATCCCGTGCTCAGGCGGCGACCACTCCTGAAATTGAAAACGCCGCCGAAACCGAGGCAGAGGGCGCCGAGGATGAGGAGGACGACATTCCAGAACCGGTTCGGTCAACACCCGTTGATGGCGCATCGTTGCGGGAGCGAAAACTCGCTAAAATAGCCGCTGCTGAGGCGGCAAAAATGGCCGAGGACAGCGATGAAGAGGAACAAGAAGTCGTCATCGAGGTCGAACTTGAGGAAGTTCACATCGCCGATGAATACGTGGTGGATGTCAGTCCGGAGTCGGTCGAAGACGCTGACATCGAGGTCACGGTAAGGGACCGAAGGGTTCGTCACGAGGCCATCAGAGAGCGAATCAAGCGTCGTCGAATGGGCCAGATGGCCGACATTCGAGCCTCCACCGCTCGCATGTGGGAAGACTATGCATCAGGAGAGGACCTCGTGGCGTTGCTTCAAACCCAAGGCCACGGCCATACCGTGCTCGTCGAGCCCGAAAACCCGGCGCCCGGGCATGTATACGGGGCCACCTTTGTTCGCATTGACGAGGGGCGCATCCTCAAGCTTCGCTTGCCCCTCGATACCGGCTTTGAATCCATTGGCTCGAGCCAACCTGAGCCGGCAGCACCCCCGGTACTGCTCGGGCCTGATGGAAAGGCGTTGCCTCCACTCATGGGTCCAGACGGCACGCCTTTGGCGCTCCCGCCTCTGCCTTCATCGAGCACCGCTCTTGACGCCATGCGTGAAGAAATGAAAGAGTAGCGCTCCCTCGCAAGTAGCCACTGTCCGCCACACAGTCAGCGATGCTTCCACTCAGCCGTTTCTCTGTTGACAAAGGCGCGAACACCAATCTCTTGGTCCTCGCTTGCAAAGATCTGTGAAAATTCATCCAGCTCAACCCCGATGCCCTCGGAGAGACCAACATCGAGGGCCGCTCGCACCGTGCGCTTCCCAACCGCTAGCGTGTGGGACGATTTGCTGCCGATACGTCGAGCCATGGCGAACACCGTTGCTTCCAACTCACCCGGCGATACAACGTGGTTGGTGAGGCCGATTCTGTGAGCCTCTTCTGCCGGCACCATGTCGCCGGTCATGACCATCTCGTGCGCCTTCCCGTAGCCGACGAGCCGTTCCAATCGCTGCGTGGCTCCGTATCCAGGAATAAGACCAAGGTTGATCTCTGGCGTTCCGTACGTCGAGCGATCGCTTGAAACGCGGATGTCGCAGGAGCAAGCGATTTCACAACCACCGCCCAGAGCAAAACCGTCCACCATGGCGATGGTGGGTTTGGTGAGGTTCCAAATCGCTTCCACGGCGTTGTCCGTGAACCGCTTCCGGATGCTGTCCACATCAGCGCCGATGAACTCGGTGATGTCCGCACCGGCGACAAAGGCATGGGGTTTGGCTCGCTTCCCCTCCGGCGGTGGGTTCGGTGGAGCGCCGGTGACGACCAAAACCCGTACGCTGTCTTGTTCTTCCATCCAAGCACAAACCGCCTTGATGGACGCCATCACTTCGCTGTTCAAAGCGTTCAGTTTGTCGGGCCTGTTGATCGTCATGCAGGCAAAGTGCCCGAGTTCTTTCTCTTCGTCGATGGGGTGAAGTTCAACGCTCACAACGTCACTTTGGGGTGGGTTCATGCCACTTCTAACGGCCCCTTCTTCTTGATGTCATCGCCGGACATCAATGAGCACAAACCAAGGTATGATAATCAGAAACGAAATCAACGGGGCATGACTGACGAGGCAGAACCGATGGTCAGTGCCATAGACATGGCAAAAAAATACGGTGATTTCATCGCACTGCATCCCCTTAACGTTCAGGTTCATGCTGGTGAGTTCTTTGGGGTGTTTGGTCCAAACGGGGCCGGTAAATCCACGTTCATCAAACTCCTCACCGGGCAACTCCGGCCGAGCAAAGGCCGAATTGAGGTCCTCGGTGTTGACGCCGTGAACGACCCACAGAAGGTGAAAGCCAACATCGGTATCGTCCCAGAATCTGAATCGCCCCCTTCGTTCCTCACCCCGGCAGAATTTCTTGAGTTCGTCGCCCGACTCCGTGGCGTGAGCGACATGAAGGCCAAGGTGGAGCATTGGCTCGACTGGTTTGGTCTCGATGAAAAACGGGACACTATGTGCAAAGATTTGTCCAAAGGTCAGCGACAAAAAGTCATGCTTGCAAGCGCCTTTATCCACAAGCCGAAACTGCTCTTCCTTGACGAACCCTTTGCCAACCTCGACCCGATATACCAGCGCAAATGCCGGCAATGGTTGCTCAATCATGTCGCCGAGGGCGGGACCATCTTTCTCTGCTCCCACGTGCTTGAAATGGCCGAGCGGATGTGCAACAGGATGGCCATCATCAACGACGGGAAAGTGCTCGCTGCCGGCACGGTCAAAGGCCTGAAACAATCGACTGACGAGACCTTGGAAGACGTGTTCATCAGGCTCGTTGGGCGTTCGATAGAGGACGTGGAACGTCTCAGCGATGAGGGCGTGGCGGACGACGCAGAGGAATGAACATGGCAGGGACCGTCATCGAATCGCGTCTTTGGACGGAGGAGGACTTCAGCGACGCCGCATCGTTGCGCACTTCCGCACACGGCGTTGTGCTGAACGAGCCGTTGCGCGGTTGGGCTTCCTTTTCAGCAACCTTTCGGGTGATGTTTCTTGAAGAGGCACGAAAGAGCGTTGAATTCGCTAAGAAACGGCAGATGGTTCTCTTTCCGCTGCTTCTTACCTTGGTCACCGCCATCTCCACCATCGGTCTGCAATTCCTTGTCGGCGATTCAACGGCCCAGACCTCCGACATTGACAACAAAACGTTCACTTGGCAGGAACTGCGTTTCGCTCTCCATCTGCCGATGTTCATGTTTTCGCTTGGCATGGGAACCTTTGCGTTCATGGGCAGGGACGCCATCGTTCGTCGCACAGGCACGAAAAATTACCTGCTCGCTGCGCCCGCTCTTCAGCCGCTCCCCAATTCCATGGCGCATTTTGCGTATTTCGTCAAAGATTTGCTGTTCTATGTGCTCTTGATCCTTACACCAATCATCGCCGGCATGGCCCTTGGGATTCTTCTTGATGGGTTCGCTGGTATCCGTACGCCGCTTCTTTGGTCCTCGCTCCCTTGGACATGGCTCGCCATGGCGACGACGCTTGGGCAGGGGCTGGCGTTGTCCTTCCTGGCTTCCTCGCTGTGGCTTAGAGGCCGCCCCTTCACCGTTTTCGGCCCCGTGGTCGTCGTCGTCATGGGCGTTGGTATCGGCGTTGGAGCTCTGCCTTTGGATGTCCTCCTTTGGGGTCTAGCAGCCCAATCGACGCAAAGCGGGATGGCCATTCTCCTTGGGATGCTGCTGTCCCTCGGCATCGGCCTTGGAGCTTCGTTGCTCATTTTGGATGATTTTGACGTCAGCGTCGTCGAGCGTGGCGACCTGCTGACGCCGGTTTACCGCCGGTTGGGCTTTTTGGGCCGAGGCGACATTCGTCTCATCGTCTCCAAGGAGTTCGTCGATCTTTTCAGGTCGGGAGCCATCAAGAAAATGACCGTCTCCTACGCCATCCCGTTGTTGGTGCTCTTGGGCATGGCTTGGCTGGTCGATTTCGCAGAGGCGCCCATCCCCATCAACCTTCTTTCTTACGCCCCTTTTTTGGGATTCTTTGGCTTCAACTTTTATTCGTGGCTGACCATTCTGGATTCACCGGAGTTCATGAACGGGCTACCGCTGAAGGTCCCGGATTTGATACGAGCAAAGGTCGTGGTGTACTTCCTCGCCACCTCGTGGATTTCGCTCATTTTCATCGTGTTGATGGCCTGGCGTCTGGATGAGTGGGCCTCTCTCCCCACGAGCATCGTGGTCATGTTTGCCAACTCGATTTACATCGTCGCCTTGACGGCCTTTCTGATGGGCCTCAGACCGAACAAAGCCATTTTTGATGCCTCCATCATGGTGTGGTTTTGGATCGGCACCGTTTTGCCTCTTCTCGGTCTGTTTCTTTTGTCGTTCACGCAAGGAGATGTCGGCCTCTATGGAAATTGGTGGGAACGCGCGAGTCAGGACGGCCTTGCTGCCACCGCACAGATGTACGACGACTCGATGGTTCAGCAAGGTTACATGGGGATGATCGCCATTTCTGTCGGGTTGATTTTCGCCTCCATGTTGCTTTGGAGATTGATGGACCGTCGATGGGGCAAATCCGAATTCTCAAACTAAGTCGGGTTTGAAAGGAGGTATGTTCTTGAGCATCCGCCCTAGAGCAAAGCCATGGCTCGTGTCGTGGCGGTTTGTGGCATGCCGGGTTCGGGTAAAGGCGAATTTGCGGCGGTGATGGCGGCGGCAAACATCCCCATCGTTTCCATGGGCGATATGATACGCGCTGAGGTTGTGCGTCAAGGGTTAGAAGAAGCACCGCACGTGTACGGCGAGGTGGCTGCAGCGTTGCGAGCCGAGCATGGCGAAGACGTTCTTGCCGTCCGTCTTTGCGACCGTGTGGACCAGTTGCTAAACGATCATGCTCTGGTGCTCATCGACGGCCTTCGCGGTACCGCTGAGGACGCCGTTTTTGCTGCACGGTGGGGCGATGCGTACCAAACCGTGGCCATCGAAGCGGCCCTAGAGTTGCGGTTCCAGCGAATCCTTCAACGCGGTCGCCCGGAGGATGGCGATCGTGAAGCCTTTGAGACCCGAAACGAGCGAGAACGCGGTTGGGGGCTTGAGGACCTGATCAAACAGGCCACGCACACGATAGTTAACGACGTCGCCCTCCCTGAATTCCATCGCAGGTGCACCGGTTGGCTCGCCGGCGTTTCTCAGGACAACTAGGCGCGGTTCGTGGACAAAACATTCAGCACAGCAGGGCGATTTATGCCTGATTTTCACCCAAGTGTTATAGTCGGGGAGATGTTGTAGCAGTTTGCAATCAGGGGGGATGGTGACCATGGCAAGAAAAAGAGGCGGTGGCGGTGGCCGACAGCGAGCTCGCCAGCGAGCGCAGTACGACGAACTTGACAAGTACCCTGTCATGCCTCCGCATGCGTTTGCCCGGATTGTCCGAGACAAGCAAACGCTGAACATCATTTACCAAATCATCGAACCACCGCTCACCAAGAAAGAACAAGAGCAGCGAGACGAAATCATGGACATTTTCATCCGTTCGCTCACGGCAAACATCGAAGAAATCGATTCCAATCCCGAAGCCTACGTCCGAACGGCGATGGACAAAGTCATCAAGTCTTACAGCATGAAAATCAACAAGAAATCCAAATCAAAACTGTTCTACTACCTTCGCCGGGACCTCATCGGCTACGGGAAGATGGACGTGCTGATGAACGACGTTAACGTTGAAGACATCTCGCTTGACGGGACCAACATCCCCATTTTTGCCTACCACCGAAAGTTTGAGTCGGTCGAGACCACCTGTGTTTGGGAAACCGACGAAGAATTGGAATCTTACGTCATTAAACTCGCCCAGCGTTGTGGAAAGCACATCTCCGTTGCCGAACCGCTGCTCGATGCGACGCTGATGGACGGTTCGAGAATCGTCATGAAACTCGGCCACGAAATCTCGACTCGCGGTTCCGCTTTCTGTATCAGGCGGTTCAAGGACGACCCGTTCTCCCCAGCCGACATCGTGGCGTTCAGAACCATGTCGTCCCTCATGGTGGCTTACTTGTGGATCGCTTTCCAAAACGAAGTGCCCATGCTGTTCGTCGGCGGTACCGCATCGGGAAAAACAACGACGCTGAACGCCATGTGCATTTTCATACCGTGGCAAATGAAAATCGTCTCTATCGAATCCACCCGTGAAGTCAACATCCCTCAACCCAACTGGGTGCCCGGGCTCACCCGGCAAGGGTTTGGTGGCGAGAGCGAAGAGGGTGTTATCGGTGAGTTTGAACTGCTCAAAGCGGCGTTGCGTGAACGGCCGGAATACATCATTGTCGGTGAGATTCGTGGTGCGGAAGCCTACGTTCTGTTCCAAGCCATGGCCACGGGCCACTGCGCCTACTCAACCGTCCACGCCGACTCCGTGCCTTCCCTCGTGCACCGGCTCGAGAACAAACCGATCGACATCCCTCGTGTGTTGCTGCCCGCACTGGAAGCCTGTTCCATCCAAATTCAGACCCGTATCAACGGTCGCCGTGTTCGACGCACGAAGCAGGTCGTTGAAATCGTGGGCATTGACCCCAACTCGATGGAAGTCATCACCAACGAAGTGTTCCGTTGGGACGTGACAAACGACGACTTCGTGTTCAGCGGCAAGTCCTACGTGCTTGAGAAAATCATGGTGAAAATCAACTACAGCCAAGAAGAAATGCGGCGCGAGTTGCGTACACGCAAGCGCATTTTGGAATGGATGGTCCTGAACGACATCCGAAAAGCGGACCAGGTGTCTCAAATCGTGACGGAGTACTACGTCCGACCCAACGAAATTCTTGCTCGCGTAGACGGGTTGAAGTGAGGCGGCTGAACCAAGGGCGGTGATAGGATGGACCTGACAGCATGGCAACGCATCTGCAATCGGCTTCTCGGGCCGTTTGTGAAGAAGCGAGCGCGTGCGGACAAGGAACTCTCGGCCAACTTGGTCAAAGGGTCCATGGGCATGATGCCTGAGGTGTACCTCTCGACCGTCATCGTCACGTCCATCGCTATTGCGCTCATGTCGTGGGCCTTTGTGGCCGTCTTTTTCATCCCCGACATCGGTGTCATTGCGTTCTATGAAGGCATTCAAGACCCTGCGACCGAAGATCCGTGTTATGAATGGGCGTACTGGAACGCTGAACTTGTCGACCCTACACTGCCGGGTGACGGTTGTCCAGACTATGCCTTGCAAGTCTTTCCGGTTGTTTTGAAGGTCGTTATTGTCGCCATAGGTGGCGTCATCGTCCCCTATGCTGGTTTTGTGTACAACAGGGGTGGCGCTGCGCGGGAAGCCAAGCGGCGCGGTGATATGATTGAAAAATACCTCCCCTACGCCTCGTCCTACACCGCCGCGATGTCAGCAGCCAATGCGACGCCCGCCAAAATTTTCCGTTCGCTTGCCATGAACAAGGACATCTATGGCGACGTGGCGGACGATGCCGCCATGATTTATCGAGACATCACGCTGCTGGGGTACGACCTCATCACGGCGATGAAAATGAGCGTCGACCGAGCGGCATCGGTTTGGCTGACCGAATTTTTCCAAGGCATGGTCGGCACGCTCACGGCCGGTGGGCAGCTCAAGCTGTACTTCCTCAACAGGGCCGAGCACTACATGCGAGAAAACCGGACGCGTCTCGGACAATTTTTGGAGTCCATTGCGCTCTTGGCAGAATCCTACATCGTGGTTGCTGTCGCCATGCCGCTGTTCCTCATCGTGATGCTTGTCATTATGTTCTGGGTGTCCGGGTCTGGTGCTCAAATGAGCGAAGGCATGCTGTACGGCATCGTGTTGGGCTTCATTCCTTTGATTCACATCGCCTACGCCGTTTTGGTGTGGACGAGCAGCAAGGAACAGGAAATGTGAGGGGGTGAGTTCGTGGCGCGGAAGAAAGAAAAAATCGTCGTCAATTTGGACCTACCAAAAGACGACAACACCCTAACACGCTTGTACATCATCCTCTTTTTCTCCATCATTCTTGGCATCAGCAGCGGCCTCTTTTGGATCGCCAATTCCGGGTTTGTTCCAACCGCCAACGGTGAGCCGATGTTCACCAACCTCTACTGCGGTGCTACCGCCGAAGACGAACTGGGGAACCCGACGGGAGAATACTTCCAGACCAACCAGAAGCCGACGTACACGCACAACCAAACCTGCGCCATCCTCCAAGACGAACCCGATCGTATCACCTGGGAAGACGAACAGTGGACCATGGTTTCCAAACGTGGGAAGAATTTCGACGTGCCAGGCGTGCCCGAATCGGCGACCGGAGGCACCGCTGTCGTGCAACCGCTGTGGTTGAATTATTCCGTCGTTGCCTCCGGCGATTACGAATACGCTGTCGCCATTCGTTCAGCGGACGGAAAAGTAATTGATGACGACAACAAAACGGCCAATGCCGGCCCTCAACAAATGGAAATCGTGAACATACCTCCCGACACCCGTTACGAACTCATCTTCATGACGAAACAGGAAGGGCAGTTGCTTCAGGAGGTCAACATTGACATGACGGTCCACTATCAGGACGGCGTGCCCACCAACATGAACAACAAGTCGCTTTGGCTGGGTCCTGCGGTCGATGTCGGCCCCGTCAAGGTCCACCCCACCATTTTCTTGAATTTCTTTGGCCTGACGTTCTTCTTTTTCCTATACCCCGCCTCATACTACTGGGAAAAGGTGGAAGATGCCAAGAACGAAATCGAGGAAAAATTCCCGGATTTCCTGCGAGACCTTGCCGAATACTGGAAGGGTGGTTTGTCGATGACGGTGGCCGTCCAAACGTTGGCGACCTCGGAATACGGGGCCCTTAATGACGAAGTCAAGAAAATGTCGGACCAGCTGAGTTGGGGCGTCAAATTCTCCGACGTCATCGGTCAGTTTGCGGAGCGCGTCGGTACGCCGCTGGTTCGCCGGGCCATCACGCTCATCGCTGAGGCCGACCGCGCCGGCGGAAAAATTTCCGATATTTTGGTGACGGCCGCCAACGACTCCCGAGAGATCAAGTTCCTTGAAGGTGAACGCAAACGCGCCATCGGTTCTTACATCGCCGTCATTTGGACGTCGTATTTCGTTTTCCTCGGTGTTATTGTCGTTCTGGCCAAGGTGTTTATTCCCGCCATTGCGGGTTCAAACTCAGGCGGCGAAGGCGGGGGCGACAGCGGCGGTCAAACGATTGGAAACATGACGATTCGCAACATCGACCCGCTCTTCTTCCTGACCATTTTTTACTATGGTGTCACCATGCAAGCCCTTGGCAACGGGTCCATGGCGGGTTTGATGGCCACCGGGCGTTTCTCAACCGGTTTCAAGCACTCCGGGATGATGATCGTTGTCGCTCTGTTGATTTTCAACCTCGTTGCCTTCTCTCCAGACCTGATCGGCATTACCGAAGTGCCAGGATTAAACCCGTCCGCGGGAACGTTCATTCCCTCACCCCTTTCCTACGGAGGATAACGACGTGCGTCGAGACGAAGAGGCACAGATCCACATTTTGGAAATGCTGACGCTGTTTTGGCTCTTCTTCATGTCCGCCACGTTCCTCATTCGGGTTCACGTGCCCGATTCCTCCTCCGTTGCTTTGGACTCGTCTCTGGAAATGGCGGCGGACGATGCCATCCGCTACGGCCTTGGCTTGGAGGCCGAGATTGAAGGCGACAGTCGCTTGGAAGAACTGCTCGCCACCGACGAACGCGAAGAGGCTTGCACGCTTCTCCAGTCGGCGATAGCCCCCGGCAAGGAAGCCAACTGCTGGCTGGCCAAAGACAGTTCCGTGGCGACCCCGCACGGCACGGTGGGTACGCCTTCGGGAGGCACCGTCGCTGTGCATCACCTCGTGGTCATCGGACCTTACGCATGGACGGTCACGCTCGATGTTTGGGCAAGAGGAGGCGGGGCTTGATGCGTCCAACAACATTGACGTCATCGAACGGTGCGCAGATGTTGCTCGCCACCGGTGTGGTGCTGCTCATGTCCCTCCTGTCCATGGCCATCTTTGGTGTCAAAGTGGCCGGATTAACCCTTCCACATGAAGCGGCATCGGACGATGTTATTGACACCACGGGTCAGGTTCTGGAGGTCGTTCAACCCCTTTCACAAGCGCGAATGGACCTTTGGATGGACAGCGGTTTGGCCCCGATGGAAGCCGCTCAACTCGGCATTGACACCGTCCACGATGATTTGCTGCATCATGGAGAAATTCGCGGGGTGGAAATCAAACTGACCGATATCGTGCTGTCAGAAATTGATGCCAGCACCATCCAGGTCGTGGCAGAATTGGGTGTTTCGGACGGCGAAGCGATGTTGACGTACGACGTCGCCTTCACGTTGAATGTTCAATCCTCATGATGGGCATCAACGGCCCGGTTGAGAAGCGTGAAAATGCGTTCAACATCGTTGTCAACACGCATCGGGTCGACGATGGGCCAGTTGGCGATTTTTGCTCGCTCAATGAAGCCCTCTTGAATCGCTCGTATGCGCTGGAAGCCAGCAAGGTATCGAGCAGAGCGACGGTAGGAGTGGGCGTCTCTTGATTTGAGCATGTTTTCGTGAGCCCGTTCTTCGTCCACCACCATCACGATGCCCAATGCAACACCGCCAGCGTTCTCCCATGCTTTCAGCAATCTTGCGCTTGGAACGATGTGCACACCCTCGAGCAGGAGGTCGATGCCTTCGCGCCGGGCCCGTTCAATGGTGGCCGAAACACCGGCATCAACCGCCAGGCATGTTTCGTTCCAGTCCAACACCGGCTCGCCGCTGCTGCCGCGTGAAAACGAAGACCGGTGAAGGGCCTCGTGCAGCCCTTCTTTGTCGGTGGCGCGCATGATTTCTCGTATGGCGTCGGTGGACATCACTCGAGTGAAACCTGCGCGCTGGGCCACACCGACGGCCGCTGTGGATTTGCCCACACCCGTGGCTCCCGCAATGATGAGCAATCGAGGTGGACGCGTGGAGATGGTTTGCGCTGTGCGTTGCGCTATCCCGACACGCCTTGCCATGGACTGAGGAGGCGACCTGAGCACATGAGGCTTCTGTCCTCTCTCGGTGCAAGGCTCCCGGTTTTTCTCCGAAACAACCCACCGATGCCCCTTTGAAGCGTTCTGCGCTGGAGGAATTATGGCCGAAGAACGGATGTGGATTGATGGCGAGTGGTGCGCAGCAGAAAACGGCGAAACCAGTGAAGCGATGAACCCTGCAACCGGCGAGGTCATGGCAGCGGTTCCAAAAGCGACCGTTGGTGACGTCGACCGTTGTGTTGAGGCCTCCCGTAAAGCGCTTCAGGGTGCAGAATGGAAGAAGATGGACCCCGCACAGCGCGGTCGCGTTCTCAACAAAATGGCGGCCGTCACCTACGAGAAGGCCAAGGAACTGGCCGTCATTGAATCATCGAACAACGGCAAAACGTTCCGCGAGGCCCTTTCAGAAATCCGATACGGCGCGTGGACACTGGAATATTTCGCCGGCCTCACGGACAAAATAGAAGGCACCACCATTCCAGTACCGGGATCTCGATTGAACTACACGCTTCGTCAACCTCTTGGCGTGACGGCGCACATTGTGCCGTGGAATTTCCCGCTCCAACTGGCGCTTCGTTCCATTGCGCCAGCGCTGGCCGCCGGCTGTACCGTGATTGCGAAGCCTGCGTCATGGACCCCGCTCTCCCTTCTAGCGTGGGGGAAGGCCATCGATGAGGGCAACACCGGTTTGCCGAGCGGCGTTTTGCAGATTTTGACCGGTTCGGGGTCGCTGGCAGGCAATGCGCTGGCCGGCCACAGCGGCGTGGACGGCGTGGTGTTGACCGGAGGCGTGCCGACGGGTCAAGCCGTCATGGCCAAAGCCAGCGAACAGTTGACCCCCGTCACCTTGGAGTTGGGGGGCAAAGGCGCCAACATCGTCTTCCCAGATGCCGACCTTCGTTATGCAGCCAAAGCCATTTGTTTTGGGATTTTCATGAACGCCGGGCAGATGTGTTGGGCAGGTTCTCGATTGCTTGTTCATGAAGACGTTCACGATGAGCTGGTTGAAGCCGTCTGTGCCGAGGTTGGCAAATGGAAGGTTGGACCTGGCATGGAAGAGGGCGTGCGAATCGGCAGCCTTGTCCACGAGCGGCACCGAGCTGAGGTCTTGGAAAAACTCGAAGCGGGACTCAAGCAAGGCGGCTCGTTGAAGCTTGGTGGTAGCGCCGTGGAGGGCGACGGTGCCTTCATGCAAGCCACCGTTGTAACGGGCGTCGAGGCGTCCCATCTGTTGTTCCAAGACGAGTTGTTCGGCCCTGTGCTCTCGGTGACCTCGTTTGCTTCCGACGAAGAGGCCCTTTCCTTGGCCAACGACACACCGTTTGGTCTTCTCAACGGCGTATGGACCAGGGACCTGAAGCGCGCTCACACCTTCGCCAGAGATTTGGAGTGCGGCATGGTCTCCATCAACGAATACCCCATCACGTTCCCGCAGACGGCCTTTACCGGGTGGAAGCATTCGGGAATTGGCATCGAGCAGAGTCAGGACGCTCTCCGTTTTTACACAAAAGTCAAGAACGTCAACGTCAAACTGTGAGGCTTGAACATGGGGATTGAAACCGAATTCGATGGCGCTGTTTGCGTCATAAAAATGGCGGGCAAAACGTCCACGCAATCGTTCTCGATGGCTTTTCTTCCCAGCATTGCCGAAGCGATCGATAACGCCTTGAAGGACGAATCCATCAAGGCGATTGTCCTTACCGGCGAAGGGAGGTTTTTCTCTGCGGGTGCCGACATCCATGCGTTTCAGAAGGCGATTGACAACAACTCGGCGCCCGAGTTGATACGCAACCTGACCGGTGTTCTTCACCCGTTGCTTCAACGTATTCGAACGTCCTCTACCATCGTTGTTGCGGCACTGAACGGCGTGTCGGCAGGTGGTGGTCTCGGCTTGGCTCTGGCCTGCGACGCTCGGGTTGGCACCAGCGATGCTCGCATGGCGGCCTCTTATGCGGGCATGGGCCTTTCGCCCGACGGCGGTACGACATGGCTTCTTCCCCGACTCGTGGGCGAGCAACGCGCCCGTCGCTTTTTCATGGGCAACGAAATTTGGTCTGGAGAAGAAGCCCATGCCTATGGGGCGATTGATGTTCTTGTGGAACCCTCTTCACTGATGGACACGGCAAAAGGGCTTGCCGTCATGTGGTCTTCTTGGGGGCCTCACACCAAAGAGGCGACTAAACACCTGCTTCACGTTCAAACCGACAACGAATTTTCAACGCACCTTGACCACGAGCGGACGTTGATTGAGGCTGCGGGCACCACGGATGCGTTTGTGGAGGGCGTTGCTGCTTTCCTGGAGAAGAGGGCACCTTCGTTTGATTGACTCAGTTGATGACGAACTGAACTTGCTGTTCTGGCTTGCCGCCACCCAGGCGCATGAGCCCGACAACGAGGGCGATGATGCCACCGCAGAGCGAACAGCACCCGGCAAGGAACGACCCTCCGCTGGCGATGCCGGTGGCCACCGTTTCTTCAACAAACGGAATCAACATTTCATCGAGGTCAACGACGGACATGTTGATGCCGGCATCGTTGGTGATGGTGAATTGTTCATCCACATCGCAGCGGTGCTCTGCAAACCCGTTTTCATCGGGGAGTGTTTGGCAAATCTTCGCCACGATGATGTGGTCCTTGATGTCGTAATATTCCTCACCAGCGTTCGAACCTTTGTCCATGCTCGTTGAGCATGAGATTCTTGCAGCCCGCTCACTGGCGTCTTCACCCCTTTGGTCAACGACCCTGATGTTCACGTTTTCACACGCGTCCATCACGCCGTTCTCGTTGGCGTCGGCTTTCGGATCGCCGGGAATTAGGAGGTACCAGCCCGCTTCGCCCTTGTCGTCGGCGTCATCGTAAACGAGCGTCGCGTTTTCGCCAACAAACTCGGTGTACGGTTCGGTTGACAGGGCCTCAAACTTTTCTTCAATTGAAGCACCGAGGGCCGCACCGACCACGAACGCCACCAAACCAACTGCGACAAGAACTGCGGCAATGACCATCGGAATCTTCACGCCTTTCTTTTCATCTCCCGTCGTGATGGTTTGCCCCGTTGCCGGGACTTGAAAGCCCGGTTGTGTAAACTGCGAAGCATCGGGTTGTGCGGTTTCTGGCTCCGCTTGGACGATTGTTTCGCCACTCATGCCGTCTTCGGCTTGATCGCCGTCCAATCGCTCGGCCCCTTCAGGAGACGGGTCAGGTTTGATGTTGCCCCATGGACTTTCGTCAGTATCGTTCATGCCTGCACATGCGACCGGGTGTATTTGACGCTTGTCGCCTCAAAAACCGGTGTCGGTTTCTTCGGGCTGCCCGCTTGACCAGTCGTAGACGCCTTTCCCGGTTTTTTTTCCGAGGCGGCCTTCGCTGACGAGCTGCTCAAGCAGTGGATGCGGCGCGTACCTGTCGTCGTTGAACGAGACTTGCAGGTTGAGCAAAATGTCGCGACGAACATCAAGGCCGACCAGGTCGCTCAAGGCCAACGGTCCCATTGGGTGTTTGTAACCCAACACCATGGCGGTATCGATGTCCTTTGCGCTGGCCACACCGTCAGCCAGCATTCGAATTGCTTCGTTGCCGAGGACCACACCGAGGCGGCTCGTGGCGAAACCGGGTACATCACGAACAAGGATGGTTGTTTTGCCCATGGCAGCACCCGCTGCCTCGGCAAGAGCCACTGTGGAGCTTGAACACGTTTCGTGCTGTACCAACTCAAGCAGTTTCATGATCGGCACGGGGTTGAAGAAATGCATGCCAATGACGTTTTCAGGACGAGAGGTTGCAGAGGCGATATCGGCAATGGAAAGAGAGGACGTGTTGCTGCCCAAGACGGCGTGCTTTGGCGCATGCTGGTCAATTTCTGCAAAGATGTTGTGCTTGAGTTCTGGAATCTCGGGAACGGCTTCTATCACGAGGTCCGCTTCAGTCACCGCCTCCTTTAGATCGCTTACAGGGTGAAGGTTTGCTGACCACGCCTTTTTCTGGCCTTCTGTGGTTTTTCCCCGAGCGATGCCCTTTTCCCAAAAAGAGGTGATGCGTTCCATGCCTCGTTCAAGGCCTTCTGGAAAAGCGTCGTAGAGGTTGGTTTTCCATCCCGCTTGGGCGCACACTTGTGCGATACCTGCACCCATCGTTCCGGCGCCGATGACAGCAACAGTCGTGATTCGCATGGTACGGTGTACCGGGCTTAGGTTGATGACGATTGCTTCGTTTGGGCCAAGTAAACCCCTCCTACGATAAGAAAGAAGGACGCTACAATCGATACGCCTAATTTCTCATCAAGAAGCAATATACCACTCAGGATTCCAAAGACCGGAACAAGGTATACGTAAAACGATGCTCTGCCTGCACCTATCTTCCTTACACCATCTGCAAACCATACATAACTCAGCACGGTTGAGAAGACCGAGAGGAAGGCCAACCATAACCACGCCTCCCCGCTTGCATTGGTAGGGAGCCCCAATCGTGTGTATTCCCAGATGGTGGCTGGCGTTTGAATCAGCAATCCTGCGACACTTGACCATACGGTGAGGTGCAGTGGAGACATCGCAGCTTCACCCGTCATTGCCTTCTTCATCAGAATCGTGTTGAAAGCCCAAGACAGTGCAGACAAGGCGATGAGTGCGTCACCAAGCACTCTGCGGTTGAGAGGAATGTTTTGATTTGGAGAGTAAAGTGCCAAAATTCCGACGCCCGACATGGCGAGAAAGAGGCCGATTCCTATGCGTTTGTTGAACTTCTCTCCCAAGAATGGAATGGCGAGCAATGTTGTGAAGAGGGGGTTGAAGGTGATCATGAGTGATGCATCACCCGCTGCCGTGTAGCGCATTCCGTACATGAAGAAGGCCTGATACAGGAACGTGGACAAGAACCCCATCATGAAGATGATTTTCCACTGGTCTCTGTTCGGTAAAATCCATTGATTTGTAATCTTCAGAAAGGTGAGGAAACAAGCGATGGCAAGGACGTACCGTGCCCAACCTGCGGCAAACGGAGGTATTCCCGTTTCTTCGTTCGAAACGACAACCCCGGCGACCCATCCAAGCCCCCAAATCACCACAACAACAAGCAGTTTGGCGTGTGTTGCAGAATGTTTCATTCAAATCGCTCCAGGCCAAGCTGAAGCATTCTGGTTCGAGGAAGTCCAATCTCCGGTAGGCCGGCGGCAGGGGCGTGCGTTTTGAGCCCCTCTATGCGGTTGACATAGAGGCCATAACTGGCGATGTCGTCGGGTTTGTAAGGGGTTTCAAGGCCCATTTTTTGGAGTGTTTCGCACGCCTTTTCTGAGTAGATCGGGAAAAGGTTGGTGGAAAAGTGCATCCACTCGGAAATTCGCTGGGCGTCCACGCCGTCGAGCGTCATGAGGTGCTCAAGCAGGGAAACGTCCGGATAATTTGTGGTGCGTAGGACCATTTCGATCTCGTTGACAATGTCCTCAGGCCATGCGAACGGTGTTCGGTTTGACCAGTCGTCAGCGATGCTCACGTGTTCAATGGATTGTTCAGCTTGAACGGCGTAAAGCGATTCAAGGTACGGACGGTCTTCGTACGCATCCGTGACCAACTTGGGCAGGTCTTCAAAAAAGCGTTCACACATTTCGGCGTCAACGCCGTACAGGGCAACGGGAATCATGTTGAATCCACCTCGGTATCAGGCGCCTGCACCGATGCCGGAAGCGATCTGCTTTGCCGTCATGGGCTTTTCTGCAACCCACTGTTGCTTGAAGTACTCCTTGAGGTCTTCTTCATCTTGCTTGGTGGGCAGGTGCGTTTCGATGTACTGGTTCCACTCGTCATCCGAGCCTTCAAACAGCGTTCCCTCAACCGTGTAGCGTTGGCGCTTGTAGGTGCCAATTTCTCGGTTGAAGTTCTCGTGAGGAACGTAAAGGCGTGGCGCATCGTCGGGGAGGTAGTTGCAAAGTTTGCGAACCTCTCGAACGATTTCTTCGTGGTAGTGGTGCCGTGCTTCTTCGTTGAGTTTTTCCTTGGAGACCTCGATACCGCCTTCGAGTTTCTTTCGCTCGTCCCAGCGGCCTTTCACACCCCAAACATAGGCCCAGTGGGCGGACGAGGATTCGTCAACACCGAAGAGGTCGTGCGCAGTGGAGACCCACTGGTTGATGTATCGCTGAAGCAGGTCGAGCGGAAGAACGCCGGCCTTGATGACACGGCGCAGTCCGTTGGAACCGGTTCCCAAGTGGAAGGCTTCTTCCTTCAGCATAGGGCCCATGCTTGCAGCGAGCGGCTTGAAAGCAGAGGTCGAGAGCATGCCGAGCTGGAACTTGCCGTCCCGATCCACAAACATCGTGTAGCAGAAGAAGTCGAGCCAGTGGGTCATGGGTCGGTTGAAGGCGCCAAGGAGGCGGTCGCCTTCCTGAGCGTTGCGCTCGAGCAGCTTTTGTGCTTCACGTCGTCCTTGTTGACCGAAGTAGGTCATGAGGAGGTAGGCCATTTGCCAGCCGTGGCGCTGTTCCTCGGCCATGATGCGAGCTGCAGCGTAGCGATCGTAGTCAGTTGGTGCCGTGGCGAGGAGGTGGCGTTGCTGTTCGACGGAAGCAAACTCCGTGTCGCCTTGAACGGTGATCATGCTCACCAGGGCGTCCCTCATGCTTTGATGAGGCACCTGAAGCGAGCGCTCCCACTTGTTTCGGCCCTTGTAGTCGCCGAACTCAATGGTGTCGCCGGCGCGCTCCCAGTCAAAGAGAATGGAGAGCTCAAAATTCCCCATCCATTCTCGCTGGTATCCAACGGTGTCTTGCCATTCTTCAAAATTCTTGATCCAGTCGTCCCACGTCTTCGGTAGATTGTCCATAGGAGAGGCTACACCCCACCCAGTTTATACCCTTTACGAACATGTTCGTGCGAACATGTTAGTTGCTTTGCCGACGTATCTCTTCTGTGAACGCATGAAACACGGCGGATTCGATGCGTTGAAGTTGGTCAGAAAGGGTTGATTTGGCGACATTGAGTAGCCCCGCCAGTTCCGTGAGGTTGATCCTTCGTGGTACGTCCCAATACCCTTCCCGTGAAGCGATTTCAAACACTTCGCGTTGCCTTGGCGTCAGCAATCGGGAGCCGGTGCTGCGGGTCGACAGAAGGCGATGAGGAATCTCATCGCTTCGAAATCGGTTGACCAGCGCCCTCATCGTTTCTCGGCTCCCTTCTACCGTCCACTCAACCCATCCATCTCGGACCTCGAACGGGGTGCGTGGCACGACGCCTAAATCCACAAGCGGCCGTAGGAACCCTCCACCGCCTGCTGAAATGTTGACGGAGAACCGTCCGTCTTCTGGTTCCGTGCAGGTATCAATGCCGTCGTGCTCGCGAACTGTTTGGTGGAGGTCGTGGTTGCTCCAGCACCTCGCTGTCCCCCTTCCCTTGCTCAGTGGCATGTGTTGTTCAATTCTCAGCGTCGCCGAGGGATGACTTCTCGTCACATCGCCAGCCCAATGGCCGTGGGGCAAACGCACGTCGATTCGGAGTTGTTGAGCCATGATTTCTCACCGAATCAAGCAGGGTGCCGGCGTTCGTTTCGTTGGACGGTTTTTGCCGAGACGTCGATCAGTTCGTTGAACGTCACGACGTGGTCTGCCTCAATTTTGACGCCTGGTAGGTAGCCGTCGCAAACACCCGATGCGGCGAAAATGGCGTCTTCGCTCTGGCAAAGGTCGCTCGCTTTCCAAAGCCGGGTGAGGTCATCGTCCACCATGCGTTGCGCACGAGCTTCTTCTTCTGCAGACCGAAACACCAAGCGACCTTCAAAAATGCCGTTGAGGCCACGCAGGGCCGTGGCGGAAATCACGCCTTCCGGTGCGGCACCAATGCCCATGAGCATGTCAAACGGGCCGTCGTCCTTTGCCGCCCATATCGCTCCCGAGACATCGCCGTCCCCTAGCAGGTGAAGTTGGGCTCCTGTTTGCCGAATTTCTTTGAACAGCGATGCGTGCCTTTCTCGGTCAAGGGCGACGATTCGAACGTCTTCGGCTTGGCAGTCAAGCACGTGCATCGCCTGTTCGATGTTGTAGCTTGCGCCTCCTTCGAGGGAGAGGTGGTCGGCGAGCAGCGGTCCAGCAGCTATTTTGTCCATGTAGCAATCCGGTGCATGGAGCAAGGTGCCTCTTGGTGCCGCTGCCAAAACGGCGATGGAATTGGGTTGGTTGTCCGCACAGTTGTTGGTGCACTCCAACGGGTCGACGGCGATGTCAATTTTCGGGGCGCCGGCCATACCGACCATCGAACCGAGTTCTTCGCCAATGAACAGCATGGGCGCATCGTCTCGCTCGCCTTCGCCTATGGCCACTCGCCCGTCAAACGGCACCTGGTCGAAGGTTCGACGCATCGCCTCGACGGCCGCATCATCGGCCGCGTTTTTGTCGCCTTTTCCACGCCATGCAGCGCTGGCGATAGCGGCTTGGTCAACGGCCTCTATGAAATGTTGAGAAAGGTCCGTCGTGATGCCCATGGGTGTTTGGAATCGCGGGAATGCCATCAATACAGCGGTTCAGTTGCCCTTGAACTTCTCCACGACTTCCAAATCGGTTATTCGGGCGACGGGGTATTGTCCCTGGTCGTCCTTTTCAAGCGATTTTACCATGTCAAAAGCGCAAAGCAGGCCAGCCGCAACACCGGTGAGCGCTTCCATCTCAATCCCGGTTTTGTAGTGGGCAGAAACCGAGACGGTGCACCACAGGTCGTTGTTGTTCCAGCGCCAATTGACCTCGGTTCCTTCCAAGGGAACGGGGTGGCAATGCGGGACGATTCGTGGCGTTTCTTTGACCGCTTGCACCACGGCGATGGTGGAGGCTTCGAGCACGTCGCCTTTCTTAATTTCGCCTTGCACGATCGCTGATTTTGTGTCGGCCTTGAGGACCAAACGGCCTCGTGCGGTGGCTCGTCGCTCAACAACGGGTTTTCTGCCGATGTCCACGATGCCTTCGATTGATTTGTCGTTCAACCCAACCCCTCCTTCCATTTCTCGCCATCTGTTGTGACTTCCTTCTTCCATATGGGTGCTTGCCTTTTCAACTCGTCAATCAGCCACTCGCAGGCGGCGAAGGCTTCCTTGCGGTGGGCGCTGCCAACATGGATGGCCACAATCGGTTCTTGCGGCCCGACGGCACCCGTGCGGTGAGCCATGGCAACCGACAGGACGCCGAAGTCATGGATGGCTTGACGGGCGAGGCGTTCAAGGACCGGTGTTAACTTGTCTTGCCATGCGTCAAATTCCAGCCGTAACACGTCAGCGTCGCCCTCCGTTTCTCTCGTGAGGCCAACGAAACTGACGACAGCACCGCAGCCCGCTGTATCGAGACGCCTTCGCAGGGCTTCCGGCTGCAGGACGTCGGGCGCTTCCTGAACGATGATGGCGCCCGACATGATGGGAACGACAGAAGCACATCATTCAAACCTCACGCCTCCATGGCCATGCATGGCCGATGCCGCGCCCTCAGGCAAACCCATTCACATCATGGGTGCTGGACTGTCGGGTCTGGCAGCGGCCATCGTTCTTGCCAAAGCGGGTCGGGAAGTTCACGTCCACGACATTCGGGACGACTCCGGGGCTCGGTTTGACGGTGATTTTCAGGCCTTGGAAAATTGGAGCATGGATGCAGATTTTTTCGACCAACTCGAGGCGTGGGGTCTTGACGCTTCAACGTTCAAAGCCACCACCTTTGACACCGTGGATTTGATTCACCCCGACGACGTGATCACGCAAGCCTACACCGACGGGGCCGCTTACCGCATCGTTGAGCGAGGTACTTCGGAACACACCATCGACCAGGGATTCAAGAGACAGGCCATTGAAGCGGGCGCTCACCTGCACTACAAGTCAAGGATGAAGGAGGAGGATTGCACCATCATAGCCTGCGGGCCTAAAGGCACATCTGCTGTCGCTTACGGTGAAATCTTCCACACCGACCACCCAAACCATATCGCGTTCCAACTCAACGACAAGTTAGCGCCCGGTTCTTACTCCTACCTCATCATCATCGACGGTGTCGGTTTGATATGCACGTGTTTATGGCGCAAGCAACGCAAGAGCGACCGTTTTCTGAACGAGACCATTGCTTGGTACGAAACCCATTACCCCAACCTCAATCGGCAACCGATCAAGCGCGTGGGCGGAAAGGGCGACTTCACCATCAACCGTCGATACAAGCAAGACGGCCGGTATTACGTCGGCGAATCCGGAGGTCTTCAGGATTTCATGTGGGGCTTTGGCATGCGCATGGCCGTTTGGTCGGGCGTGTTGGCCGCTAGGGACATTCTCGGTCAGGCCGATTACGAACAGGAAGTTCGCATCAAACTGATGCCCTACGTCCGCACGAGCGTGGCCAACCGGTGGCTAATGAACAGGGTGGGCGACCGTACTTACAAGTGGATGTGCAAGTCGTGGATGCGCGATCAAAAACGGCGAGACGACGGCCTGATCTGGATAGGAAAACTGTTCAGACCGACCCTTCTCAAGCGCCTGTTGTACAGAATGGTGAGCCCGTTCATGCTTGTCAACGATCCCAAGGCGCTGGGTCGAGGCGTTCGTCGGTTGCCGTTCAGAGCGGCGTTGAAACGCGACGTCTGGGAGCCTTCGCCATCGGCGGTCAGCATCGGTCAACAGTGGGAGGCCGTCCGTCGTGGCGGCGCCCACGTTTCTTTTGCCAACGACAAGGAAAACGACGGCGAAGAGCAAGAAATCTCAGCGATTTCTTCTTAATGCCAACCCCTGTGGAAGGTCTATGAGCGACCTATACGGATTAAAACTGGAACCGATGCCCAACCGACTCGTCAATTACGGCGTCACCGAAAACGGCATCGCCGTCATTGAATTGACCTCCGATTCAGCTGGTGCCCCCCTCGACGGTCCCAACGACCGTTCGCCAAACACCTACACGCACGAAATGATGCGGGACATCGATGAAGCCATCGTCAGCGCCCGATTCAACGACGATGTCACCTGCATCGTTCTGACAGGAAACGGGGCCTCGTTTTTCTCCGCTGGTGCTTCCATCTCGATGCTCAACAGCGTGAGTCCTGGTTTCAAGTACAACTTCTGCTTGCACGCTAACGAAACACTTTCGCGACTCGAGCAGACCTCGAAACTCGTCATCTGCGCCATCAACGGGCACGCCGTTGGTGGTGGATTGGAAATCGCCATGGCGGCGGACATTCGTATCGCACGAAAGAACGCCGGTAAAGTGGGTCTTCCGGAAATCAACCTTGGTGTTCTCGCAGGAACGGGCGGTACCGCCCGCCTAACCCGCCTCATCGGTAAAGCGAAAGCGCTTGAGATGATGGTCACCGGTGAACTCATGTCGTTTGAGGACGCACACGCTTGCGACCTCATCAACCACATTTGGGAGGGCGACCCCGATGACTTCCGCCGGGACATCCTCGACTGGTGCACGCAATTTACGCTGCCAAACAAGGCGGTGAAGGCCGTCGGCAACATCAAGCGTTCCTGCCAAACCGGACCAGAGATTCCGTTCGAATACCACCTGGCCTTGGAGCGAGAACTGCAAGCCTCGCTGTTCAACAGCGCCGATGCAAAGGAAGGCATCGCCGCCTACGTCGAAAAGCGAGTCGCCAATTTCACTGGCCAGTGATGACGAAGTGGTCCCGATGAACGAGATTCATGTTCCAGCGGACGTTCCGGACGAACTGATAGAGACGTACCGGGACAACATGCTTGCCGCCACGGCGGGTACAGGATCGATGAATCTCTTCGCCTGCGATCAGAAAATCGAACACCTGAACGATGATTTCTACGACGGTGGGAAAACCATCCCTCTTTCGTCCAACGACCCCGGGCACCTCTTCCAAATCGGTGCCCGTGCCCATGCAGACGGCACCATAGGCGTGTTGGCCGGTCAGTGCGGGCTCATCGCCCAGTACGCTCGAGACCATCCTGAAGTCCCCTACCTCGTGAAGCTCAATTCAAAATCGCACCTTGTCAAAACTGCGCAAAGGGATCCGATCAGCCAGGCATTGTGGGACATGGACGACGTCATGTCGCTCGTTCACAACGGCATCAACGTGGTTGGCATTGGCTACACCGTTTACATCGGCAGCGAATACGAACACGAAATGTTGACCGAAGCAGCCCAATTCATACGCCAAGCGCACGAGCTCGGCATGATCTCCGTTGTTTGGATGTACCCTCGTGGTCAAGCGGTTGCTGACGAGAAGGACCCGCAACTCATTTCCGGAGCCGCCGGGGTGGCGAGTTGCCTCGGCGCCGACTTCGCTAAGGTGAACTACCCGCGAGCGTGGGACGGCATGACCCAACCTGAGTCCCTCAAAATCGCTGTTGAAGCAGCCGGTCGAACCGGCATCATCTGCTCGGGCGGCGGCACCCTCCCGCCACGAGAATTCCTGCAACGGCTGTACGACCAAATGACGGTCTCTGGATGTCGAGGCGCTGCTACCGGACGAAACATTCACCAGAAAACCACCGAAGAAGCCGTTCGCATGACGGCCGCTTGCCACGCCATCATTTGCGAGGGCGCTTCGGTCGACGAGGCCATGGCCATTTTCGAAGGCAAATGAGGTCGCTTCTGGCTACAGCCGGGCCTAATCAAAGGGTACCCACTGGTTCAAGCCAACACAGAGTCACGAAACAGGGTCGCAGCAATTGGTGAGCCTGCATCAGGCTCAAGTTGCGGTCGGTTCAACCGCTTCAGAGCTTTTCGTCAGCGTTGGTCATGAAATTGCCTTCGCTGTCGACGATGATCGGGGTGCCTTCAACCCATTCAGGGCAGTTTTCTGACACCCAGGTGCGAGTGGCCCACTCGCAAATGTCGTAGCCACCTGACAAAATGCCGGACCGCTTGATGTAGCCGACCTTGACGATGTCTTTGTCTTTGGAGAGAACGTTGCCAAGCTGCTGGCTCGTGGTCCCGTGTCGCATGGTGCTGTTGATGTATTCGAGGATTTCAGCGGTGTTTCGTGGTCGATCGCCTAAGAATTTCTTGATTTTTTCACGGATGCGTGTTGTTTTCATTTTTGTTCCCTCCTGTCACTGTTGGAGCGGCGCCATTGGAAATGTGCCACTGTTTTTGAGGAGCGAGGCCGCTGATATAATGGTTCCTCCTCCCCTCAACGAATTGGTTACGGTAGATGACTGAATTCCGGTGTAATTTCAACACTTGGCCACCAGAATGTAAGTAATTTTTCACGGTTCCACTGGAAATATATAACTAAAATTAACTACGAACAATTTTTAACATAAAATGTCCTAGTAAAAATCATCTCGGGTAGAGAATGGTGACTCCTGATGTCAATACGCACCATCCGTTCACGTGCGCAACGCCAAATTTTGGTGTGGCTTCGACATGGGTCCTCCACCGTATCGGACATTGCTGAGCGTTTCTCAATGCGCATGCCTCATGCATCGCTGGCATGCCGCCAGATGCGGGAAGCGGGCCTTGTCTCTCGCGACGAGCGAGGCGGCCTTCGAAACGCGCCGATCTACCTCACCAAGAAGGGCCATGAACGCCTGCTTGAGGACGCCGTTGGAAAAATGCTGCAATACAGTGAAGCCTTGTTGGAACGCCAGGAAAACATCGTCCTTCATGCCGATGAAACAAACGTGCTCCTTGCTTACATCGAACCGCCGCAATCCTCGTTCGTTTTCGTTGAAAATCCAAACCAATTCTCCGATGATGCATCCACTGGAAACAGAGGGGGGGCTTGGGTTTTGGCACCCCCCCAAGGGGTTCGATGGTTCAACCTTGAGGACGGGTCGCCTGCTGAGGCCCCGCTTCGGGAAGAAACAGGCACCTTGACCTCTTTTGAGCTGACTCAACGCAGGGTGGGGCTCGTTCGCGGTGAAGTTTTCGAACGCCGTGGCACTCAAGCGCTCATGGAAGGTCAAGGTTTTGTCGCCAGCAAGCCACTGGCCAACCAAGCGCCATTACGGCTTCGTCTCGGCGATTTGGACGTCGGTGAGGTCAAGAACACAGGATTCGCTTTTGCTCCGCCCATGGGGTTGAACGTTCACCTGAAATCAACCGTGAGTCGTAACCTGTTGCTTCAATCGTTGGGTGTCGATGGTTTGGAAATCGGCGATCGTCTCGGCTTGCGAAGCCGAAATCTTCCGTTCCCAATTCTGCATTTCTGGTTAATTCGAAAGCATCCACGCATGAACACCGAGAGAATTCGCGAGCTCTACCTCGGCCTGAGGGACATCCTAACCGGTGGCAAGGTTTCCGATGTCGCCTCTCTGGAGCGCGAAGTCCGGATGGAGTTTGGAGAAACAAATTGGACCGACAAACCACTCCATAATGGCTATCTCGACACCTACGGCCTTTCTCCAAGGGCCATCTCATCGATCATGGACCACGTTTTGGAAAGCGTGCCCGTTCCTTTTTTGTTGGACTGGGCCCATGATGCAACGGACGGCGTGGATTTCAACCGCTTGATGGAGCATCCGCAGTGCAGGGCCGTCTTCACGCGACGAAAACCGCCTTCATCTTCAGCCTCCGACATCGTGTCGGTGCTTGACGGTCAAGATATGGGGGCCGTTGAAATTCAAATGGGGCGCTCCATCAGGTTCGATGTTGAACTTCACGCCAGAGGCCAAGCCTTGTCTCAACATGTTCCACTTCGCCATGTCCCTTCAAGCGCTCTTGAGCTGCTGGCCATGAGCCAAAGTGTCTCTTCACCGACGTTCACGGGCCTGCCTCCAACCGGAGAACATGGCGAGCGTCTGCAAGAGGCCGTTCGTGTTTTTCCC
>CACODE010000005.1 GCA_902625885.1 uncultured Candidatus Poseidoniales archaeon | reverse complement strand
TCACAGGCCAAGAAAATAAAGAAATGAGGAATTCGATCATAGCTGAATTCAATAAAGGAATCACTAGGGGCCTTGTAGCCATTAAAGTTTTAGATGAGGGTGTGGATTTGCCAGTCTGTGATGCAGCAATTATGGCGAAATCTCGCGCAAGTTATCGTGAGTGGACTCAACGGAGAGGAAGAATTCTGAGAAAGAAAGATCCAGTTGACACGTCCAAAGCATTAATCATTGATTTTGTCTTAGACCTATCAGAACTGAGCCCTCAATTGAGCGATTACATATTATCAAGTCGAAGTTCTGAGATTGAACGAATTATTGAGTTTGCCGAATCAAGTATATCTGGTACATCTGCTATCATTGAAACACTAAGGGATGGAGGTTGGTTACCGTGAAAAAATCATCAAATACAATCACACAGCACGAACAATTGCGACTTATATATTCGGATGTATTGGTCAGAAACTTGAATCATAACTCTGTATTATCTCAACTTCCAAAGGAAGACATGGAACTCATCTATCATGAGTTATCTAGTTATTTTGGGGCGAGTCCTCCAAGTACTCACGAAGTCAAAAAAGCCCTGAAGTCAATCGTAGAAAAGAAGATCAAAATTGATAATATAAACCTGGAGGACTGATGATGGTAGACCGTTACAGTTTAGTACAAATGAAGGTTCAGAACTTTCGAGCATTCGGAGATGTGGACATTGATTTTGAGAAAAGAAATGAACCTAGAAAGCGGATGACTTTTTTGGGGCATCAAGGTAGCGGAAAGAGCACGCTCATCCTTGCGATACAATGGTGTGCGTATGGGACCGAATTCCATAATCCAAATCAGATGTTAAGCCGATCAAATCTATATCCAGATATATGGGGTGGAGTGCACAAAGAACCGATCACTGTCATATTAAAATTCAGAGATACAAACAACCTATCCGAATCTGGGAAGGACATTACATGCAAACGGATGTTATTTCCTGAATCGAGCAAGGATGAAATTCAAGTCTTGGTCGGTAACAAAATTAGCGATAAATATGAATCTCATGAATTCTTTGATCAGATTTTTGGTAGCCAGCCATCCATCAAGGATGGAGTGATGTGGGTTGTTAGAAGTAGCGAAATGTTACGTATGGCTCAAACAATTTCATCGGCAAGAGAAAGTGATTCGTATTTTCTTAATTTCATGAATCTAAATGTACCCTTGGAGGCCCTAATTGAACTTAAGGACAAATATACAAAAGCCATCTCAAGATTATTACCTAAGGGAAAAGGTAACATTCAGAAACGCAAACAAAACAAAGAGACTATTATCAGGGCCCAAAGATCAAAGATTGATCGAATAAGAGATGAATTGGAAGGTCTTTCTATTGATTTGGTGGAGATTAAGCCCTCAAAATCGGATGAGATAATGGTTGATTCTGGCGAAATGTTCAAACAAGAAAAAAATGCAAAAGACCTCTATAAATCAGAATTAGAAGGCCAGAAAATATCGTCTTCAGAATTACCGGAATTGATGAACACATTGATGGCGGGTGTGTTGATAAAAAAAGGGATAAATATTCCAAAAACGTTTGGTGGCTCTGAGTTTGAATGGGATAGAATTGCTCAACATTTAGAGCAAACGGAATTATTCAATCCACGAATTATAGAAAAAATTAGGAGTTTGGGAACAGGAAATGAATATGATACTGGATTTTTGTTGGAGGGCAAGAAAAACATCAACAAATGGCGTATCAGAATTAAAGAGATTAAACGATTGACTGGTTTGTATAACGAAAAAGAGGCATCAGTTCGATCATACAATAATCGAGGAATAACCGAAGAATCAATTCAAATTGCGATGGCAAACAATACCGAAGCAAAGCGAATCAGGTCTCTAATCAACCAAAAAAATCAGGATTTAATCATTTTTGAGGATGAGTTGTTTGAATTCCAAAACGACCTTGATTTGATAAATGCAGAGATAAGTAAATCTGCTGACAACAAGCTGAGACTAAATGAATTCAAAAGAAAAGAGTCAGTAGTATCCGCACTGATTGAGTCAATCAAGAAATCAAATAAAGAATACGAGTCAATTATGTTTGACAATATGATTGAAAAAGTCAAGTCCTACTGGAAAAGAATTGACCAGATTGGAACATATTCTCCGGTTTTGATTCAAGAAGAACCTAAACAATTTGCGTTGGAGCGAATATCTGACGGTTCAATTCGAAGAATAAAGATTGATGATGATGCAGGCACAGCCTCCGGGGGAGAATCACAATTACTTTTAGTTTGTACCTGTTTAGCAGTCTCATCTACAAGTGGAGCCAAAATGCCCATAATTTTGGATGATTGTTTTACCGAAGTGGATAAAGATAGTCGAAAGGCGTTGGTTGATGTTGTTGCTGAGGATTTTCAAAACATGATTTTTGTAACAAATGACCCCGATAAAGCCCGATTGTTAGATTCCTCCGAAGGCGTGCTGTGTCTATCATTTCCAGAATCATTACAACCTTCAATAAACCAATCTAACATTCATAAATGGCGCCGTTGGAAAGAAGTAGGTGATTTAAATGGATAAGTTGTCAAGAACTACCACGCACAGCATACCTTATGAAATCAGTCCATCAGAAGGCAATTCCAGGTATAAAAAACTCCAAAATATCCTCAAAGAAGAGCCAAATGGAGGGGCGATCATTGGTGTGATGTGCGGAGTTATTGCACTGCTAAATGGTGATATTTTAACGAAAAACACAAACGTAGAGAGCAAATACACATATGGTGATGCATCCGTGCGAACTTTATCTAATTCTTTCTTTTTTACAATCAAGGAACTTTTCCCATCAAAAAGTGATGAAAAATTGAAGTTTTCTCATTTCATTCATCATGAATTGATTCCGTCTGGATTTGAAATTATCACAGAATCAAGGTATTCTGATATTTGTGATTTAATATTAAATACGCTGGACGAGGTAGAATAAGCGGGCTGGTTATATGCCAAGGAAATTGTCAAATGAACTTAAACAAAAAGCTGAATCCTTGATGAAGGCAGGAAAAATAAACGTCGAAATCGCCAACGAATTGTCAATCTCAACGACAACTATTGCTAATTGGCGTAAAAAGGCAGGGATCCCCAATCCAAATCAGCCAAGAAGACGCTATTCTGAGACAGAGAGGAATAAAGCAATTTTTCTGATGAAAGAAGGCAAGACAAATGCTGAAGTTTCGAGCTTGACAGGTGTCAGTACAAAGACACTGACCAACTGGAGGCGGAAAGCCGGTATAGCACCCTCTGCCGGAGGAATAAAGAAAATATCTCAGGAACAAAGAGATAGGCTTGAGATCTTGTTTCGTAAAAACTACACTTTAGGCGATATAGCAAAAATAATGGGAATAACTAGTCCAACTGTGAAAAGAATTTACGCTCAATTTGTTGAATCTGGTGTTGAATTGCCTATACTTAAGAAGGGATTTACTCGGCGGACAAAATATTCAGACGAGGAATTGATTGAGCTTGCTTTCCTAAACAAAGGATATGGATTCAATCGTTTTATCGAACACTTGGCCATCTCTGCAAATACAACATTTGACTTATTTCAAGAACTCAAGGAATTTAATGGAGAAGACCCTTATGCTGCATTACAAAACAGCGATTTCCAAAAAATAGTCACATTTGAAGAATATCGCGAGGTAACAGGTAATTTGACAATCCCTCCCAACCAAGTCATCAGAGGTGGTGGAAATGGCAGACGAGGTTCGACTGCCAGTAGTAGACAACGAAGAGTGTACTTGCCTAAACAATCTTTTGATTGGGGAGAGTTTGAGAGGAATGATATATACTGAAACCTTCTCTTTCCGCTTGGTTAAAGCGTGAGTGGCCGATGTAGGTGTGAAGCAGCATGGCCGCAAGCCCCATCCAACTCCCCGCGTTTCCCCCTGCCGGGCCCTGGGACGCGTACGTGCTGTTCATCCTCTGGTTGCCCTTCGTCTTCCGGGTCGTCATTCTCGCCAAACCGATGCGTGAAGTCATCAACAAGCTCTCGCCCCACGCCGGCTGGGCCGTCAAACAACTTCGCACCCTGCCGGTCAAAGGCATGGGCCTTTTGGTGTTCAACGAAATCTTCGCTTTCCTGATGCCGCCCCTATTGGTGCTGCTGCTCCGGATGTTCATCGACCCGATCGGCTGGCAAACATGGTCGGAAGTCACCAACACGGGCGGTGCGCTGCTCATGCTGGCGCTGTTCTTCTGGATCGTGGTCGACTTTTACCGCGTGGCCAGGGTGCGCCGCATGCTGACCGCCGTGTTGCGTCAGGACGTCACCAAGTTGCGAAAAGTAGCCGACGCCGGTTTGCGGGCACGAAAGTGGCTTCGCAAAATCTCAGGACGGGAGAAGAACAAACCCGTGACCAAGGAAGAGGTCAACGATACGGGGACGGGCGTGGTCAAGAGTTCGCTGAAGGTTTGGGCCGGACGGGCGTTACTGACCCGGAAATTGACCCCTGCCGGACTGCTGAGCAGCGTCGCCATGGGCGCGGCCATAGAGGTCGGGAAAATCGGGGCCGGCAAGTTCTCCGACGTGGTCGACAAGCGTCTGCAAAAGGAATTTGAGGAGCGAACCAACACCCAATCGAAAACCATCCTTCTCCTGTTTTTGCGAGACATGGCCATGGGCGTCTTCCCCCTCCTCGTCTTGGCGATTGTTCCGTGGCTGGTCGGCTGAGCGCCACCTTCATGCCCTGCCTTCTTGTGGACGGCTTGAGGCACCTCCATGACCCTGCTCATCCTGATGCGCCACGGCCAGTCGATGTGGAACGCTGCCGACCTGATCACCGGCTGGGAGGACGTTCCCCTTACCCCCAAAGGCATTGACGAAGCCCGAGACGGTGGCCGAGCCATCGCTCACCTGCCCATCGACGAAGTCCACGTGTCCACCCTCATCCGTGCGCAGATGACGGCGATGATCGCGCTGTCCGAACACGGTGGCGGCAAAACGCCGGTGTTCCAGTACCCCACCGAAGTGGAGGACGGGATGTCGGACAACGAAACCCGCATGCGAGAATGGGCCCAAATTCGGGGCGAGGCGGGCCAAGACGGCGTGCTTCCCGTGCACGTGGCCTGGCAACTCAACGAGCGCATGTACGGCGACCTTCAGGGCCTCAACAAGCAGGCGACCCGCGACAAGTACGGGGACGAACAGGTCCATGTTTGGCGCCGCTCGTTTGACGTCCCACCGCCAAACGGCGAGTCGTTGCAACTGACGGCCGAACGCACCGTGCCCTACCTTGAGTCCACGCTCATCCCCGCCATTGACGCCGGCAAGAACGTCTTTGTCGCTGCGCACGGCAATTCGCTACGCAGCATCATCATGCATCTCGACGACCTTTCCGAAGAAGACGTGCTCAAGCTCGAGGTGCCGACGGGCGTCCCCATCGTTTACGAGCGCACGGATGACGGGTTCGTTAGAAGAGCGACCGTCTAATTTCCAGGCATTGCGTGCCCTCGGATTGCTCAATGTTGCGAGGCGCAGGGTTATGAGGGACGGGCTGTTCTTTGGTACGGGCGTGTTCGTGGGCGTGAAGAAATACGGCGACATCAACGTCGTTGACCTCTCGGAATGGGGCAGACCGCTCGGCAGGGCTGGCGCTCGTTTTCTCAACGACAAACCGGTCTCGGTGCTTCAGGTCACCCACCTTCACCTGTTGCTCGCCCTCGTGTGTGCGTTCCTCATCTTTCAGGAGCGCATCGTGTTGGCATGCTTTCTCTTGATTCTCAAAGGCATCATCGATGCCGTTGATGGCGAACTGGCCCGCATCAGGGAGCGTCCGTCCCACGTCGGTCGGTACTGGGACACCATCGCCGATACCATCGGGTTGGTCGCCGTCATGTGGGCCTTTGCAAGCGTCCTCGATTGGAGCCCCTTGCTGCTCTGCGGCATGGTGCTTGCCACGCTCTTTCAGTACTCGTTGTTCAACCGCTACTCCGTGTTGATGCGAATGAAGGGCACGGGCGACTTCACGAGCCGTGTTGACGAGCGAGAACGACCGGTCGCTCATCCGTGGGAGCAGCAAGCCACGGTCAACGCTCTCCACACCGTCTACATCGTGCTGTTCAGCTGGCAGGACAGCCTCATCGCAAGGTGCTCCGGAAAAGGCTCCTCCACCTTGCGTTTTGAGCTGACCGTTTCCTCTTTTCTCGGATTTGGCATGCAGTCGCTCGTCATCTTTGGCCTTGCTTTGTCAGGTGGCGTTGAGCACCTGCCTGCCTTGGTTTTGGGTCTCAACAACGGCCTGATGGTGCTGGTGCTGGTGCGCAGTTGGTTGTGAGGCCCACTGCTCCGTTCAGGGTTCGGTGGTCGGGTCCCAGCCCGAGACGTAATTGCACTCCAGCGCCTTGATTTCCTCGTAGTGCGAAGAGATGTCTACCTGCAGCGAAGCGATGTTTTCCACGATTCGCTTTGGATTGCTTGATTTTGGAATCGTGATGCACCCCTCGTCGTAGCAAAATTTGATGGCGACTTGCGCAGGGGTGCAGTCGAGTTCAATCGCTATTTTCTCGAGGGCCTTGTCGTTCACTTTGTGACCTCTGGCCAGGGGGGAGTAGGCCATGACTTTGGCGCCTGCCGCTTCCGTTGCTCGCTTGAGTTCAGGGCGCTGCAACCACGGATTGAATTCCACCTGGTTGACGCTCGGCATGTAGGTTGCGTACGCCTTCATCGCTTCCAAATGGCTCGGTCCGTAGTTCGACACGCCGATTGACTTCACCCATCCCTGCTCGAGGCAGTGCTCCATCGCTTTCCAAACGGGCGCTCGATGGTCGGGGTTTTCCGGCGGTGCGTGAACGAGGTAGAGATCGATGTAGTCCATGTCCAGCAGCGCTAGCGACTTTTTGCAGTGTTCGATGGTTTCGTCGTACCCCGTTGCGTGGGCTCGGCGAAGTTTGGTGGTGATGAACACGGTCTCCCTGTCAACGCCGGATTCTCTGATCGCTTCGCCAACTTCGTGTTCGTTGTTGTAGGCTCTTGCCGTGTCGATGTGCGTGTAACCCGCTTCGAGGGCCTTGAGGACCGAGGCTTTGCATTCCCCGGTTTCCGACATCAAAAAAACCCCGAGACCAAACTGAGGGATATCGTGTTCGTAAGCTCGCTCACCGCTCGGCGTTGTGTGGCCAATCCGCATGCAGGCTACCAATCTATGGTGGTTGATGAATCCCCCGATGGTCTCTCCATTAACCGTCCCTTTTCTCTCCTACCCGTCGCCAGAAACAATGAGGGTATTGCGGTCGAAAACCGAAAGCGTTCGGGCTACACCCGCATGACGTTGGAAACACCCTCAAGAAGCAGAACCTGACCCTCGCATCATGGAGGACAAAAAGCGTGGACGTGGATTGCTGCTGACGCTTCTTTTGCTGTCCTCACCGTGGCTGTTCGTGCAAGGTTGGATTCTCGTCGCCGCTGACGACCCCGATCACACCAGCATGCCCACCTGCCCGGCGTCCACCGCCAACTGCGCTTACCTGTCAGCCGAGTCAACGGTTCGCATGGACGCCGAACTGACCGCCGTTATCGATGCCAACGTGAGCGAAGTCTGGCAGGCTTGGGTGGGCTGGTCGGAGGAAAACAACCTGCGACCGGGTCATACGGAACTTGGCGAGGGCGGTGAACGCTTTGCTCACGGTGTCGCCATCACGCCTTTCTGGCGTTTTCCAGACGACGTGGTCGTGCAATTCCAACCCCAAGGCGAAACAACCACCATCACGCTCTATTCCGCCTCCAGACTCGGTGTGAGCGACCTTGGCGTGAATCCAGACCGCCTTGAGAGCCTGCATCGGGCTTTGGTGGCGGTTCAGGGCAACAGTTGACCCGTGCGAGGGTCCCATCCAAACGGATAGCCTTCCTCGTCCACAAACACGATGTTCACACCAACGCCCGATTTGTGAAAACCGATGAGCTGGATTTCATGGATGGCGTGACCGCTTGGCGCCTTGCCAAGCACGGGAAGCGCGTGGCGAGCGAAGAACGAGCGTTTCCTTTTCTTCGGTTTTGACGACTTGAGGGTTCTGCGCGTCCCTTCCACATCGTCAAACCACGGCAACGGGCCTTCGGGCGAGAACCGCAAGCCGAGAATCATGTCAATACCCTGCGTTTCCTGCGAAGCGTCGGCGTCCGCACCGCTGGGAATGGCCGGGGCGTTGGGATGGGTGTGGAGCCAGTGCGTGAAGCGCCCGGCGCGTGAGCCTCGGTCGGAGGAAAACATGTCGTCGGTCCAATCTTCTGGAAGGTGGTGCACCGAATAGGAATCGCCTCGGTTGACGATGTGCGCTTCGTTGAGCACGTAGCCTTGACCTTGAAACAGATTTTTGCGCACTTCGTCGCCCTCAAAGTACGCTTCTACCTCCCTTTGGTGCGGGCGATGGGCGTCCACGTCGATGCCGACGAGAATTTCGTCGGGAAGCGATTGCAGCGACCACCAAATCAGGGTTTGAAACACTTCACCGGGCATGTGAATTTGGGCGAGGTAGCCGTTTCGTTGCGCATGCGAGTCGCGATTGTAGGTCGTCATGAGGTCAACCAACCACGCCTCGACCATGAATTCCCGAAGCAGATGCCCGTCAAAACACTCGCGAAGGAAAATCTTTGAAACAGGTTGGGGTTAAGCACGGTCATGGCGAAGAAGAAAGGCGGCTTTGGTCGGTTCCTCGGCGCCATCACTGGAACCCCCTACGAACGCCTCCTCAAGCAGATCGACAAACTCGTGGACCAGTACGACGAGGACGAGGAAGAACTCGCCAACCAGTTGGAATCCATGGTCGACCAGGCAGGCGATGCCTACGAGCAAGAGAGCATCGATGAAGAAGAGCACGACCTCATCATCGAGGCCATTGAAGAGGCCGATCCGGAAGGGCGGGTCTTCGGTAAGCTTGGTGGCGATGAGGACGCTTTCTACGCAGGTGATGTTCCTGATGCTCCTGAACTTAAGCGAGAAAAGCGAGTCAATCTCGACGAACTGATGCGGGCCAAGGGCGATGAGTTCACCGGCAGTTTTGGTCGCGAGGAATTTGAGGAATTTCGTGAACGCATGACCGACGATTTCTATCAAGAATCGGACAACGCCATCCGACAAGGCGACCACGAGGCCGAAATTCGCACCACAAACCGTGTGTTTGGCGGCGCTGAGGAAGACGTGGACGACGCCAAGCGACGCATCGCTGAAGAATCCGGCATGGCCAATCCCGCCGCCCCCGTGGTCGAGGAAGTTGAGGAGGTCGAGGAAGAAGAGGAGTACGACGGCAACTATTCCATCGACGAAGACGGTGTTGAGTGGTTTGAGGACGAGGACGGCTATTGGTGGTACCGAGAAGAAGGTCAAACCGAGTGGCAACCCTATGATGAGGAGTGAACATGGTCTCCGTCGGGGATGAGGTCAACCACAAACGTCGCCTTGGGAGTTTGTTGTTGATACCTTGCCTTGTTTTCTCAAACGTGCTTATTGCTCTCAACTGGGATACTGATGAGATCACTTGTTCATCGGATGGCGACCTCACCGCCTCCGGCTCAATCACCCTGGAAGGTGTTGAATACGACGTTTACACCTTCCTCTATGACGACCTTGATTCGGGTGGGAGCGGTAAGTATGGAGAGGGGGGATGCGAATTAAGCGACTGGGACATTCGTACGGCGGGTCATATTGATGTTGAGGTTCGCACGAGTGAATACAGCGCCTACGACGCCTGTTCGGATCATCCATCGTACTTGGAAGCGAGCGACGAATGCGACGCCGCCGTTGTTCAAGACGGCACCACGTGGACGCCCATGGAGCGTTGCTACGACGGTTGCATGACCCGGAATCTTGGTCCTGTTGTTGGATACGTTACCTTTGAAGACGGCGGGTGGTTTGACGACGGTTCTTTTTTGATCGCAGTGGAGCCTGGCATTGAGGTCACCGATCTTGAGGTTGATGTAAGGCTGTTCGATGAAATCCTCTCACCACTCATTTTTTCCATCTTCCTAACGCCTGCCGCTCTCTGGTTTGTCAACCGATGGGCGAAGACCAACCACCAGCCTCACCTTCGACCGAGCGCCGTGGTGTTTGGTAAAAATGTCCTCAAGGTTGCCGTCGTGCACGGATTTTCGCTCATTTGCATCGCCCTTGTAGGTGAGCCTCTTTCATACGTTGCTCCTTTTGTGTTTGCAAGCATTGTTTTGCTAACGCCTTCGTTTTTGGTGTATGCCGAGCGAAAGCGCCACCTCTCGAGCGTGTTTGCCTCGGCTTTTGTTTTCCTTCTCGTCCCGATCCAAGTGGTGCTGCTCTTCTTGGCGGGACGGGGCGGCCCCCTCGGCTGCCACGCTTTCCTCACAGCGCCGGAGGTGAACCCTCTTGACACGCATCCGTCAATTGTCTACTATGTCTGGCTTTGCAGCCACATACCTCTCCTCTGGCACTACCTGACGGCTCGCCGTCTTCAACATCCGTACTTCTACGCCATCGCCATACCGGTGCTGTTTGTCTTTCTCATCGACATGAGCATCAGCCACACAGCGATGCTTGCGGGCGTTGGGGGTTCCATTGATGGTTGTTCAGAGTACCAAAGTGCGTCGATTCGATACACCATTGGAACGGTAAGTCTCCTCCTCCTCGCTGGTTCAATGACGTGGGCACGCCGTTACCACAAGGACCGTCTCCAAGATTCAGGTTTTGATGACGAGGAAAACGTTGCCAATGGGCCGCTGATGTCTGGGGAAACGCTACACCAAGCCAAAGCCATCGATATTGAGTTGGGTGCCGACGAGATGTCATCGGCTCCCAATGGCACAGACAACAATCCAGAACCGAAATGTCAGGATGAGGTTTGAAACGCATACGGGTTGTCCTTTACCTGCCGGCGAAACAGCACGATTCGGCTGACCCAAAACGCCAAAGCCAGCCCGCCCAGCAACGCATTCCACGTGATGAGCAGGCTCATCCCCCACAACCCGAAGTAGAACAGGGAGCAGGCGAACAAGAGCCCCAACAGGTAAACTGGAGCCATGTTGATGCGAGGGTCAAGAAACGAGTAGATGTAGTACCCTTGGGGCCGGCGAGCGTAGACGTAGGAGAACAAAACGTAGACGATGCCGAAGAAAACCGGGAAGATGCCGAACTGCCATTGGAGTTCCGCCTGAACCAAGAACAAATCAAGCGCTAGAAAGATAGCGGCGTAGTTGTGCATGACCAATTCGTAATTTTTGAAATAGGTACCAAAAGGCCGTTCCATCGAGATTTCCTCGGGAATGATGACGTAGCGAACGACGGTTGAAGTGATGAACGCAGCGCCGTAGGCGATGGGCATCAGCACGACCGTGAGCGTGTTCATGAGCGGGGGCACGTTCAGGTTGAACACCGTCATCCACGTCGCCGTGCCCGCTATGAAAAACGCGAGACCGAACGCCATCAGCGTCCAGCTGCTGAACGTGCCGATTCGCTCGAATCCCATGGTGGGAATCATGGCTTCTTCACTCGTCTCGTGAAGCACGACAAACATCCGTCCCGGCACGGGGCTTCGGATCATCCAGAAGACGATGGTGTGGAAGGCGAGGTAGGCACAGGCGTAGCGAAACACAGCGATGAGGACCAGCGGCAGGCTTGAGGTTTGGTAGGACCGAGCCGAATCGCCGGTCATGTCTTTCAAACCGAAGACGAAGAAAAACGCCACCGAAAGAGCGACGATGATGGACGCACACATCAACGTCAGGACGGTTTTGTCCTCATGTTGTGGCTCAACGTCCATCCTGCATCACGCTCAATGAGTCAATATTGGCCCGTCTTTACTAAATCTCGCCCGTCGTTTTGGGCCAAAAAGACAGGCTTGCCAAATCAAATTTCACGACGCCTTCATCGGCACCGAGGGCCACCATGGCGTGATTTTTTTCAGACGCACTGGACATGGCGACGATGCGAGAAGGGCGAACCGCATCTGACGAAAGAAGCGATCTCAGCACCTCATAACCCGTCCTCGGGGGCATGAAGTGGTCGAGCAACAACACGTCGGGAGCAAAGCGTCGAATCCAATCCAAAGCGTCGCTTGAGTTCCACCGTTGTTCAATGACGAGATCATCTGTTTGCACCCCTCCGGCGACCAGGATGGCTTCGATATCGTAGTGGTCCTCAAAGGCCAGCACGCGCATGCTCTGACCTCAGGACGGGATGGGTTGTTGCTCCCACCACGGTGGGGCAAGGAACCAGCGGTCGTCGTCGGCCGGTCTGTCGATGAGCGGCAGGCCAAGGGTGGATGAGGCGTCAAAATTGACGTTGAGACCGACGGCAGCGCACGGGCTGGGGAGGTAATCCTCGCCGGACTCAGTGAGCACGATTTCGATGACGGCACCGGCGTTAAGGTCCACGTCCATCGGGTTGAATTCCATCAGCATCGTGTAGGCGCTGAACGGTGCCGCTGGATTGGCTTCGTACCCACCGTCTCGGTAGCGAACGTCCATGGTTGCGTGGCCAACGCGAAGGCCGTCAGCGTACATGGTGGCGAAAATTTGCCCGCCGTTGCACGCCAGCGTGTTGACCGAGAGGTGGAGCGTGGGCATGCCCGATATGTGGATGGCCTCTTCAAGCGCAGGCAACGTGAAACTTCGCTGATTGTTGACGTTGACCGTGCCGCCATCACCCGCTGCGCTGTCGAGCGGTACCGACCACCACGCCATGTCTTCGGGTGGCCACGTCTCCTCAACGTGCCACTTGCCGTCGTGCGTTTGCATTTGCACCATGGGTTCGGGTTCCTCACCGATGTCCTTCAGGTAGTAATTGAACCAGCCAAAGAGTTCCACCGCCCAGTCCATGCGGCTCATGTTGGGGTAGGCTTCAGCACCGTAGCCGCTGCCCATCTCGCTGTGCCGGTCGGGCTGGTCGGGGTAGTTGTGAGCCCACTGCCCGGCGATGGCTCTGGCGTTGATGCCGGCGTCGCGCATCAGTTGGTAAGTGGGGAAGGCGTGGTAGGGGTCGACGTTCCAATCTTGCATGCCCCAGACAAGGTACACGCTGCCCTTGTAGTTGGCCAGCACGTCGGGGAGATGCCGTCGCTCGTCCCAGTAGTCGTTCCAGTCAGCACCGCCGAATTCAGCACCGGCCCAGGTGGTCAACGGGTTGAGCGGCCCGATCGCATCGTCGGTGCACATGCGCATGTCGTCGGTGGTCGGGTCGGCCGTCGCACCTTCGTACAGGGCGTCATAGAGCATGGCCCTGCTTTCAGAAGAACCGTTGCGGTAGAACATTTCCTGAACGCCGATGGAGCCGGAAATCGGAACGATGGTTTTGAGGTAAGGAGAGGGCTGTTGAGCAGCTTCCCAATTCGTGGTGCCGGCGTAGGATTTGCCCATCAGGCCGACGTTGCCGTTTGACCATTCCTGCTCACCCAACCAGTCCACAACGGCTTGGATACCGGTTTGTTCGCCCAGTCCTTTCACGTCTTGGCAGTGGGTGGATTGGCCGGTACCGAACGTGGAGGCTTGAGCCAAGGCGTAGCCGTGGGGGACGAACGTGTCGTAAACCCATTTTCCGACGCCTCCGTCGGGAACCGTGTTGGGCGATGAATCATCACCGGCCACGCCTTCGCCACCGAAGTCGTAGTAGGGATGAATCGTCATGATGACCGGCACTTTTGTTCCGTCGGGAACGTCGGGCAGCCAAAGGGCGACGTGCATCAGGGCAGGACCGGGGAAGCCTGCGTCCTGTTCACTGGCCGGCAACTCCACCTCCACGAAGTGCTCCTCGTAAGGCAGGGCTTCGTAGGAGCCGTTTTCGGGCAGTTGTGCACGCATCGTGTCCATTGGCAAATCCATCAAGTGGCGTTCATGAAGGGGAACTTCCCACCACTCGCCGGAAGGTGAAACGGCGTTGTTCCCATCAGCCACGTTATTCGGGCTGATGTAGGTCGCCATGAAGAGAAAAACCAAGCATACGGCGATGGTGGCGCCGGCGGAGAAATTCAATTGCCGCTGCGCCTTGCTTTCCGTGGCCACGACTTCGGCCTCTACGGGGCTGGTCTCGTCGGCCATGGGTTAAGGAATCCATCCCCCATCAAGAGGATGACGCTTCACTCGCTTGCTCGGCGGGCTTCAATGAACGAACGAACGCAAAGGAAGGTGTAGGCTGACCCGGTCAACAACAGCATCAACATCGAACCGGTGGCGTAGGTCAGGCCTTCGTCCATGACCATGAAGAACCGCGTGCCGCCCAAAGCGCAAAGCAGTCCAAAGCTGACGGCAACATGCATCCACAATTTTCGGCTACCGGGATTCGATGTCGCCAACCAGCCGGACAGAGCGATCGGCGCGCCGAGGATGCTCGGGAAGTAGGATGTGATGGAATTGGATTCGGAGACGAGGGAAACGACGACGCCCCACCCAATGAGGAAAATCCCGTAATACATCGTTAATTTTGGCAGAGCGTCGGTCTGGCTGTCCATGAAATGCCACCATTTGCCCTCCTTTTTGGTGTTGATGCTTGCAAACGGCCGTCGCCGTAGTTTTCATGGGGGTGATGTCCATGGCGAGGCATGCTTCGTCCGGCCTTTGCTTTGGGGGTGCTCCTCTTGCTGGCGATGCTGCCGCTGGCTTCCTCCGTTCAGATTGATGCGCAAAACGACGAGCCCGTATGGCGCAGCGTCGGGTTGGACCCGGACTCGTGGACCGACCGACCTGAAGCCGAGGAATCCCCCATGATGGTTTCCTACCAGGGTAATGCGGTCATCGAGATGAACGTGTCCTACCAGCCCGGCTGGGGAGAAGAGCGCGTGGAAGGGTCGGTGGTGATTGAACTGTTTGAAAACTGGGCTCCCATCACGACAAACAACATGATCGACCACGTCGAGTCGGGGCTCTACGACGGCGTGTTCTTTCATCGTGTCATCAACGATTTTGTCACGCAGGCCGGCGATCCGACCTGCAAAACCGTCGGTATCTACCCCGCTGCGAGCCCGTCATGCGGCAGCGGTGGCACCGGCGAGACGATTCCACTTGAACACAACGACAACCTCTCGCATGTGGACGGGGCTCTTGGCATGGCACGGAGCGCTGAGCCGGACTCCGCCGATTCCCAGTGGTACATCGCCGAAACAGAAGCGCACAACCTCGACCCGGAGAATCGGGACGACGAAGGTTATGCCACGTTTGGCATCGTTCGCGACGGCATGCAACACATACGCGCCATCGCCGAGGTACCAACAACGGACGAGCCTACCGGCACGGACGTTGACAACCCGTTCGCCTCTGCGGGGCGGCCGCTGCTTGAGGTGAGCATTGTTTCCATGAAAATGATCGGGGTAGCGGACCCAGACGGAACCATTCGCAACCCCGTTGACGATGTTGAGGAAGGCAGCAGTTTCCTGCAAAATGCAGCGATCATCATCGGTGTGCCGTTCGCTGTTGTTTTGCTTGGAGGTGGGTTTGCCATGTTCGTTCACAGCAGGGTGGATGAAGATTCAGAAAATGGCGAGACGACCGTTCTTGAGGCCGAAACGTTGGTGGTTGCGGAACTGGTTGAGCCCGGCTACCTCAGGGACGAAGACTGAGGTCCAACACCACGTGGCGAACCCTTGGTGCAAACCACTTCACGCGCTCAACATGCTGCGCTTCTATCGAGAAACCCAGGCCGTGTTCGGCCACCAGCTTTTCGAAACGGCGCACCGTTGCTTTCACCCAACGCTCAATCTTTTCTTCTTCGACGTTCATGTGGATGTGGAGCACACCACCCGAGGGTTTGAGCGCCATCAAACACCCTTCCCATGCCAGTTCACTTGAAGGGAGCAACCCGAGGTGGCAACGGTCGGCCTGCCCTTTCAATCGGGCCAGCGTCTTGACATTGTCGCCAGGGTGCAGCGTTAAACGATGGCTGATGCCGTTGGCCTCGGCCCCCGTTTCAAGCCCGCTGATGGAGGCTGGGTTGATTTCGCAGGCATGCACGTGTTTGGCACCGGCGTGAACGAGCATCGGAAACGTGTAGTAGCCAACGCCGGCGTAGGCGTCAATGACGACCTCCTCCGCCATGTCCATGCCTGCAATCCTGCGACGTTCGGTGATGTTGCCCGAAGAAAACATGACCTTCGAGGCGTCAAAGGTGTAGGTGATGCCGTGATCGATGAACTTGACCAGAGGCGACCCCAGCAGCATGCAGACTTGAGCGGAGCGGTACAGGTCGTTGGCGATGGGCGCCTGAAGGCCAAGCGAGGACACCCCCAGCGCCGCCGCCACCGCTTTCCAAAGCAATGATGCATGTTCGTGTCGACTCACCTCTTCCCACTCCCCCGTTTCCTTAAGGGCGTAAGGCAACAGCGCCAATTCGCCCAATCGTTCCCACTTTTTGGGCACGAACGGTTCAGGATTGCACTGCGGGAGGTGGCTTGCAAACCAAGATGAAACCGCAGCCTTGAGGCGCTCGTGGGGGTTCACGGGGGGACGACGAACCGTTGGTTGGCGCACGATTTCGGCATCGATGCCGAGGGTGGCGGCGACGGCTTCAGCGACTTCCTGCTCACCAACAAGGTCGGACACTGGAAAACCAACGCTGCGTTCGGCCGCCTCAATCGGTGCTACGGTTCGGTCAAGCCAGGCGTTTTGCTTCAGAAACTCGTGGACCCGTTCGCCACAGGACGATTTAACGACCAGGAAGACCGTCGCGTCCCGCTTGTTCATGCACGGGGTAGGAGGGTAACGCCTTTCAAGTTCCCGACCTTAGGCGTGGTATGACCTCGGGCGCTGCGAAAGGTAAGTTCTCCAAGCATGCGATTTCCACGCTCTTGGTTGGCCTGTTTTTTCTTCAACTCTTCGCCCCGCTCGCCAGCGCCAGCGGCATGGCCAGTTGCAGCGGTGACTGCGACAATTACGACCATGACGAAGACATGACACCGCATCAGCAGGATTGGGTTGAGGGCGTGTATGATTTTGAAATTCTTTCCACGTCCTCCATTCAACTTCAACTCTCTTGGGCCGTGAGGGAGTTTGACAGGGAGGCCCTTGGTTTCGGGTCCGAATCAGCGGTGGGCAGCACGCTGGAGAGCACGGACGGCCTGGACGAGAACGACGGCGTGCCGGCGGATTTGATTCGCGAGTATTTTGACACCACCCTCCCCTCTGCAAACCAAAACGTGGGTCAGAAATTGAAGGGCGAGGTGCACACCGCCATTAACGACGCCCTTGAGTCGGGTTTTGGAACGGTCAGTTCTCTGCAGACCGATTACGTCTCCACGTTCCCAGGAAGCAGCGGACCGGTGGCATGTTCGCAAGACAAATCAATGGATTCCCTCGTAGAGGGCGCCCCCGAAGACAATGTCTTCGAACCGCCGGTTTGCTTCCAAGCGGTCGCTACCGTTGACCTGCTTGCCAGCAACTTCAACCTCGTCGGTTCGGACAATCTCGACCTCGAGCGAACCTACCGCGGGCTGCTCACCATGGGCGCCAGCATCAACACGAGTTTTGAATTGACGGCAAAACCCGGCCACAGCGCAAATTTCGTCATCAATCCTTCGGAGTATTCAACCGTGCTCGGCGTGGATGAGAACGGCACGCTGGTGGACACCGGCGATCACCGTTCGGCCTTATGGACGCTGGACAACAAGAACACCTCGTTTGACGATGACATGTTGGAAACCGTTGAACTTCAAATCGGTCATCGAAGCTCATCAACCACGCCGACGGTTTCCATAGAGGAAGGTACGAAAGCCATTGATCTGAACCTTGTTTTTGACCTGTCCGACGAAAACGCAGCCACCATTGACTTCACGGCCGGCCTCCACTACCTTGACTCGTCCACCCTGAACGATTGGGGCATCAACATGTTTGACGTATCATCTTCCGCCACGATTCCCGTCATCACTTCAGACGGCATTCGGCTGGCTTACCACAACGACATCGTGGACCTCACCCAGTTCACGGACCAGTTCCCTGTTGGTGATATCGTGGAAGAGCTGGGCAACACCATCGCCGGTGATGACGACATCTCGATGAGCGATCTGCAATGGGTTTCCACGACCGATGGATTGGACCTTTTCGACACGCCGGGCGGGCTCAATTACAGCCATTCCTCCGGTTGCGCGGAACCGGTCGCCGCCGGCCAACAACTCCACTACTGTTTGGTAGGCGCAAACGCCATGGACGAGACGTACCCGATATACCTTCGAACCACAAGCCAACCGTTTTCGATGCGCTTCATTGACATCATCATGGAACAAAACAGCAACGAGAAGATCAACGATTTCCTCATCAACGTGCAAAGCAGCGATTTAGAGCGGCTCATGAACGCCGGTTTTTCACTGGAAGCCGTTGTTGGTGAAACCTTCCTCAACAGCATTGACTTGAGCGGACTGCCCCCTGCAGACCTGACGGTCGATATTCTTCTTCCGAGCTGGGTGACCACGATTGACGGTACGTCCACCATCACGCTAACGAAATCGGCGGAAGCCTCCAGTTCCCTGGACCTATCCCTGACCGGGACGGACCCATACGACTGGGAGCATGAAATCCGTGATGAGGACGACCGCATCGTTTGTCATGCCAATCAAAGCACCTGCGTGCAGTCCGATGTTGAATTGGACCTGTCGAAAGTGAATTTCAACGAGTGGAGCGCCTCGATCAGCGTCACGTTTGCGCTTGAGGCAGAACTGAGCGTTTATCGAATTGGTTTCGTTGACGGAAAGCGCTGTTTTGAAGGCGACGACATTGAAGCGTGCGGTCAAATGGAAGCGTTTCCTTCCGACCTTTTGCGCCTCGTCATCGACCTCTCGAGCAGGATGGACAGCCCGCTGAGCACCTCCACCGAGATTCCGTGGTGCGACGGCGACAACGCTGCGTACTTCAGCGATTGCGAAGACTTGGAGTTGGAAGCGACCCGTCAAGGCATGAAGGACTTGGCGAAGCGGCTGGGTGAACTCATCACGGACGGCATCCACGGAGCAGGAGAAATCGCTTCAGAGGACTCGGATTCCCCGTTTTCCACCATCGACCTTTCGGCCTTTGAGATTCGGACCGCTGTTTCCGGCATTGATGCACCCGACCAAGTGGTGAGTGACGAAGAGCCGATCACCTTCTCGGTAAGCATTCCTAAGGTCAAATTCACCATCGGGACGGAGAGCGGTTGGACCGAGTTGAACAGCGGCAACCCAGAAGACATCAAACTCAGTCTCATCACCAGTCGCATGCAATCCATTTTCCACCACCCCTTCCAAATGACAACGGACCTGCTGACCAAGGGCATGCGTTCTTCTCTCGTTAGCTCGGACGGGCTATCCTATCCCCCATCCAACGAAGAATCGTTGAGCATTTCTACAGGCACCGTCAACACCAGCCTTCCCACGGAGGCCGGTTCTTACGATTCACCGCTCAGCGATGCCGCCTACTCGGGGCCGTTCACGTTCACGCTACCTCGGGGCGTGCAGCTGGTTGACGTGAGTTCCTCGGCCGGTAACATCGTCATTACCGAAGACGGCGGTCGTCAAACCATCACGTACTACGTGCCGGCCGGTGAATTCTCCGACGACATCACCTTCCGACTGAAGGTCGGTTGGTTGTATTTCTTGATTCAATTCTGGGTCTACCCGACCATTGTCGTCATCCTCATCGCCATGTTCATTCGCCGCCGCCGACGCAAGAAGAAGCGCAAAAAAGCGGCGCTGGCCAACCGCCAATCCGCCATCAACAAGGCGCAGATCGGCGACCAAGAATTTGCCGATCTCGCTGGTTTCTCAAGCCCCGCCCTGCGTCACGGAGAGACCATTGAAGACATGGCCAGTATCGACGAGTTGTCCCGCTAGCGAAGCGCCTCAAAAATACGCTCCGCAAGCGCAGGTCCGATGCCAGGAACCGTGACCAACTCTGAAACGGTGGCGTGTTCGATGCCTTTGCGACCGCCATAATGCCTCAGCAGGGTCTGCAACTTTTTGGCGCCCAAACCCTCCACGCCCTCCAACGGGTCCGAAAGTCGAGCCCTGCTTCGCCGTTTTCTGTGAAAGGTGTTGACGAATCGATGCGCCTCGTCGCGTGCGTGCACAAGCACACGACCCGACCGGTCCAAGACCAGCGGGTCCATACCGTCCATGAAAACCGTCTCCTCCTTCTTGGCCAGAGCGGCCACGGGAAACCGGTCGGTCCAACCGTGTTCCTCGAGAGCTTTCTGGATGGTGGCGAGATGGGTTTCACCGCCATCAATGAGCAGCAAATCCGGCCATTCTTCTTGCCGTTTGGCCCAGCGGACGACGACCTCTTCCATCATGCGAAGGTCGTCAAGCGCTTCACCCTTCACGATGTATTTTCGGTATTCCTTCTTGGCGGGCCGCCCGTTTCGCATCACGACACTGGCGCCCACTCGCTCGTCACCCTGCAGTTGGGCCATGTCAAAACACACGACGTGGTTCAGTTGGGTTAACCCCAGCGTTTTGGCGCCTTCATCGGCCGCTCGCTGTTCAAGCGAACCGCTGGATTTGTTGACGATGCGTTTCAGTTGCATCTCGGCGTTCTGTCTGGCCAAGGTAGCGAGGTTTTCCAGGTCGCCACGTTGAGGGGTCCTGACCTCAACGCTTGCACCTCGGCGTTCGTCCAACCACGATTGAAGGCCGTCAAAAATTGGGACCGGAGACAGGAGAAGACGGGGCGGTCGGCGGTGCGCGTAATGTTCGGCAATGAACATCGAAACCGTCTCGCCGATGTCGCCTCGGTGGATGGCGGGCCAGGCTTCTTGACCTTGGACGATGCCTTCATCTGCGTGGAGAACCACCAAGGCGGCGAGGTCGCCTTCGGAAGCAAATCCGAGGGCGTCGCATTCCCTGTACACTTTTGAGGAAATGATCTGTTGGTTGGTAACCGTGCGAACGGCCTTGATCATGTCCCGGGTGTAGGCGGCCTCCTCGAAGCGTTCTGACGCAGCGTAATCGTCCATCTCGGCGATTAACTCCTCGATCAAAATGCTGGCGTCCCCGTTCAGGATTTTTTTCACGTTCCGCACGAGTTGTGGATAACCCTCCGGGTCGACGCAAGGCCCTCGACACAAGCCAATGTGCTGAGCCATGCAACCGTCTTTTCCCCTGCAGTCCTTGTCGCGTATGCCGAAGTACCTGCGCAGTAACTGCAGCACCTGCTTGGCGGCGCCTGCGTTAGGAAAGGGGCCCCAGCGTTCAGCGTCTTTTGGCGGGTGCCGGGTGTACATGATGCGGGGGAATTCTTCGTTGCTGAGGGCCAAATAAGGAAACGATTTTCCATCCTTGAGCATGGAGTTGAAGCGCGGCATGTGTTCGCGAATCAGTTGCCGTTCAAGCACCAAAGCGGCTTGCGGTGTTTGCGTGACAATGCATTCGATGTCGTCAGATCGCGCCACCAATTCGGGAATCATGACCCGGTCCGGGTTGTTGGCAAAGTAGGAGCGTATGCGCTCGTTCAGGCGGGTTGCCTTACCAACGTAGAGCACCCGCCCTTGGGCGTTCTTGAACAGGTACACCCCGGGTTCGTGTGGAAGGTCAGCCGAAGCCAAATCCACGGGCATGACTTCCCCACACTGGGCGTGCCTCAAAAGGGCAACCCTGCCACCAAAGCAGGGATGGGGATGATTGATGAAGGAGGTTGGTGAGCATGATTTGTTGTTCCCATGCTGAATCGAGGGCAGGAAAAACTGCTGCGGTACCTGGGCACCTTCCCGGATGCGCTTGCGGAGGCTTGGGATGTCCCGCGAGGCCTCTCGCTCCCCGGTCTTTCGGACGCCATGAACGTCGTGCGCTCCGGGCTCAATCAACCGTTGAACACGCTGCTTGATTTGGGCTACATCTCTCGTCGGGTCGCTCACGTCCTCGGTGGCGGCAGCCGTCGCCGTCAGGTGTACCACATCACGCAAGAAGGTCGAGATTGGCTCGCTGAGCATCCGCAGGTCGAGACTTCCGCTACCTCGCCACCATCAGCGACGGAAACCTCCGTTGCCATCGTGGGCAGGGCGAGCGAAATGAAGCAGCTTGAATCGCTTGTTGAAGAACACGGCAGGGCCGCTGTGGCTGGGTTGAGTGGAGTGGGGAAAACCACGCTTATGCACGCCTTTGTTTCGACAAACAAGCGACCATCTCGCTGGTCAACAGTGGACGAACTCAGCGACGCCGGCTCGGTTCTCGCGGCCTGGTTTTCCGACATCGAGCCCCGCCCAAACGACCCAGAGGCCATGGTCGCCTTTGTCAACGCTCAACCCTCTTCGCTTCTCGTGATCGATGACCTCCACGCTGTACATCCTCGCCATCGGGACGGAGTTATCGCCCTTCTCAACGGCCTGGAAAAGAGCAAGCATACCGCCATCGTCGGCGGACGGCTTCCCCTACCGGAGGGCCTTGACTGGCCGGTTATGCAACTGGAGACCCTCAAACCGGAAGATGCAAAGCAGCTGTTGGGTGAACACCTTGACGAAGCACGTCGCTTGCAGGTGGCCAAGGCGTTGGACGGCCATCCGATGGCGCTCAACCTCTATGTCGATGGTGACGACCTTCCGGAGGCGGGTGAAAACATCCAAGCCTTTGTCGAACAAACCATGCTGAGCAACCTCACCGGACAAGCGCTGGACGCCTTGGACAGCATGGTCCTCTTCCCTCGCCCGCTCCCGTCCGAGGTCGTGCCAGGAGCGGAACACCTCGGCGAGATGGACGACAGGGCCCTGCTTCGGTGGACCGACGACGGGAAGGGTTTGGAAATTCAACACCTGATTCGAAACGTTCGTCGGACCATGCTGAGCGATGACCGGTTGACCGTCCTTCACCAGCAGGCGGTCGACCACTGGGCCTCGCACATCGATGACCCAGCCTACGCCGTGCTGCACCTTTACCATCGGACGGCGCTTGGCCTCCAGAGCGCTACGGAGGACTTCGAAGAGCGGTTTGATGAACTCGCCATGCACCAAAGTGGGGCGCTTGCGGTCATTTTTGAAAGGGCAACACAACAACGCCCTAGAGACGAAGACTTGCATTACTGGGCCGGAAAAATTGCGCTTTATCGCCAAGAAACGTCCCAGGCCAGAGAACACATGGGCGCGCTGACGGCGGGTGAGCGGCAACGGGAACTGGCGTACGGCGTCGCCATGCTGGAGGGCGATGTGGCGCAAGCAGCGGATCTTCTGGAGCGTCATCTCGAGCAAGCGCAGGGCGTTGACGCCGCACGCTGGGTGTTGAAAGCGGCGATTCAGCGGCTTGATGATCGCGTCTTTGACGGTGTTAGCGAGGCCAATGTCAATGAAGTTCGACGACTTTTGAACCGGATCACCCTCCCCGATTCGGCCTCGGTCAGGGCTTCAGTTACGGTCAGCATCAGCCTTGTCCAGTTGGCGATTGCGTTGTTGGAGTCTGATGAGGAGAAAGCGCAATCGTTGTGCGAAAGCCTTGCGTCCATCAGCCATGAAAACGACCCGCTCGTTCTCCAATCAAGGTTCAAGGTGATGCTGAAGTTCAGCCACGGTTCGCCAGAAGACAAAAAGGCGGCCTACGAGGAAACGGTTTCGGCGCAAACCACGGCCTTCCATCGAGGCGTGGTTGGCCTAACCTACGCCGAACATTTGGCGTTGCAAAAGGGGCCATCGGCTAAGGCTGTCTTCGATGGCGTGCCTCTACCGGATGCCCTGTCCATCAGCGGGACGCCGCAATGGCGGTACGCTGCACGATGGTGGTATCTGAAGGGCCACCTTGACCCCTCGTCCTCAACGGCCTCGCTTCGCGAAGCCGCCAGATGTTTTCGCCAGGCCGGTTGCACGTCAGCCGCCGCCTCGGCGACAGCCCTGCTTCACCGATTGCTCTAGATTCACAACTCTGCGCCGATCAGCGTCTTTGTTTCCCGGATGCCAGGGAGTTGGCGAATTTCTTCCACGATGCAACGGGTGAGGGCAAATTCTTCGTCGGCTTGAACACGGGCGATGAGGTCGTACTCACCGAACAGCATCCAATGGTCGGTCACCAAGTCCACTTTCCGCAGAGCTGCTCGAACCTTTTCCTCCTGTCCGGGAAGCGTGGTCATCAACACGAAACCGATGGCCATGTTTCAGGCCTCCACAGCAATGAGCGTTTGTGTTTCTTTGACACCTTTAATTCTGCGAAAAGATTCCATCAGGAGGTGCGAGAGTTCCTTTGAGGTTGGGGAAGTGATCCGCACCAGAAGGTCGAATTCACCGTAGAGCGCATGGACTTCGGCGACATCGCTGTGTTCGCTAAGCGTCAAGTAGACCTCACGCTCGTGCGTCGGCTCCGTCTTGAACAGCACAAACGCCTCGGGCATGATTTCTTGGATTTCAAGTCGGGTCTTATTGATTCCTGCCCGATTGAACTGTTCACAACCGGGGGGACCTTTCAATAAGGGCGAGGCCATGCTTGGAGGCATGAAGAGCGCATCCTCTGTTAAACATGCGTTCCTTCTGGTTGGTCTTTTCCTTTTATCCGTGATGTCCGGTGCCGTTCCGCCGGCTGAAGAGACAGACATACCCGAATTCACCGAGGAGGCGGCGTTCGCTCAGGGTCGCGCCCAAACCACCTGGTCCGGGACGCAAACCCTCAGCGGCACCTACACCATCGGCGTGGCCGATGAGGTCATCGTTCAACCCTGCACGGTGATTCGTCTTCCTGCCAACGAGCGAATCGTCGTTGACGGTCGCTTGACCGTGCTTGGAACACAGTCCTGCCCTGTGGTCCTCGAAGCCTCGGGACTGGGCGACCACGAGGGCATTCAGTTCAATGCGTCCTCGTCGGGCCGTGGCTCGCTTGTTCAAAACCTCACGATAGAGGACGCCATTTACGGAATCACCGTGTACGGTTCAAATCCAGTCCTGGAGAACCTGACCGTGGTCAACCCTGACCGCGTTGCCGTTGACCTTTTTTCATCCGCTGCACCGCGGATCACCGACTTGTTCGTAGACCAAGCGGGGCGCGACCTCGGCTTCCAAGCCGACTGGCGCTACGGTCTCGGTCTGTCGGTGGGCGCCGGCTCAACCCCCATCGTGAAGCGCGCCGTTTTTTCCGACATCCTGACACGTGCGGTCAACATTTGGGGCGGTTCTGGTGGCCTGATTCAGGGCATCACCATCGACAACTGCACGGGGTCTTCGTGGGCCATGGTGGCCGGCATCTGGGTGGAGGACAGTCAACCCTTGCTCACCAACATCTCGATTTCCTCCTCGGACACGGGCATCGTGATTCGCCACATCGACGACGGTGGCTACACGCACGCCGTCGTTCGCCACGCCCACATCAGCGATTCGATGTACAGAGGGGTGTATGTTGACAAAAACAACCACACCAACTACACCAACTACGAAACCGCTGATTTCACCAACTTGACCATCACGGGCACCGGTGGACCGAATGCGAAAACACCCAACATCGGCTACGCTGCCCTTGAGGTCAACGCCACCGGTGCGTGGTTTGACGACACCCTCATCGAGGATTCGACCACCGTGGGCGTCCGCCTGTACTTTGTGGACTCCACCACGACGTTCCGTAACCTCACCGTTCGAAATTCTGGCGATCCCGGGCAAGGACCGCACGAGGCCGGCGTTGCTGTGCGCTCAGCGTTCTTTGCGCCGACCTTTGAGGGCCTCGAGGTTTCTGGTTCCGTTGGACCGGGTGTCCACTCGACCTCTGGTGGTGCCATGCAAGGAAGCGACTGGGTGCTGCACAACAACACCAAACAGGGCATCGTTGTTGACCGCGCCGCCGTTGTTATCGACGGGTTGCACGCAGCCGACAACGGCTATTCGGCAGCTCACGTGCTCGACGCAAGGCGCATTGATTTTTGGAACCTAACCGCCGAGAACAACGGTGGCTCACCTACCGCAACGACCGAAGAACAAGTCGGCCTGTATTACTTCGAATCCAACAACGTTGAATCGGCCTCCGGTGATGTCCGATGCTGGAACTGCACCATCAGCGGCTCGGCGGGCCAAGGTATCCTGGCCGTCAATTCGGTTGACCTTTGGCTGGAGGGCATTCACCTTGAGGACAACAACCCGACCATGCCCGCATTCGAAGTCGACAACGGCGACACCATGCCGGGCGGAGCGAGCGGCCGAGTGCAGGTCACCAACGCTCATGTCGTGGCAGAAACCCCGGGTCAGCCAGCGGTGAAATTCCATCGAGCAGCGGTGGAGGTCAACGGCCTGACGATGGCCGGCAACCACAGCGGACTGGAATGGCGGGGCGATAACAACGGCCAATTCCCCTCGTTCCTCAACAACTCGGTGCTTTCGGGAACGCAATGCGTGTTGCTCGAGGGCCACCCTTCGCTCAACGGCCACGGCAACCGAATTTCATCGGCCTGCACGGGCAGCATCACGTTAACGGACAGTCAGGTGAATTGGTCGGGGCTTATCGACGATCGTGCCGGAGCAGGCAGCCCAACCGTGCTCAACCTGGACGGTACGTCCAACCTCCATCTGCATCAACCGGTCAATGTCTCTGCCAACGCAGCGGTCTTGGCAAGCGGCGCCACGCTTGATGTGGCTTGGGACTTGACGGTATGGGTCGTCAACAACAACTCCAACGGCATTCCCGGGGCCTCCGTAAATGTCACGTTCACGTCCTTCGAGCCATCGCTCACGCTACCGACCAACTATGATGGGATCTTGTTCCTGCCCGATTTCATCAGCCAGCGTTGGACCGCTTCGGGCGCCAGCGCCCTCAACACCGCCGAGGTCGATTGCGGTTACTTCAGCGTTGAAAACTCCACGACGGCGACTTTCGGCGGCGACCTTTTGGTTTACTGCCGCCTCCCTCTTAGCAATCAGGCCCCGTTCATTCGATGGACGTCGCCCGTGGACGGTGCGGTCTACCCGTCGGGCGCTGAGGTCTTCTTCAACGCCAGCGATACATGGGACCTTGACAACGACAGCATGGAATTCAAGTGGCGCAGTTCACTGGACGGCGACATTGTTGCGGGATGTGCCGGTGTCTTTCACGGCAACGACCATCCTGCAACCGGGGCCCCGTTCCTTGCCAACGGCGAGCCCTTCACGCAGGTGCCGCCGTACTGCCAACTCTCGGACGGCGTTCACGAAATCAGCCTGCTGGTCTGCGACATTGCCCATTGCATAGGAGAAACCCGAACCATTGAACTGGTCAATTTCGCACCGGTGCTCGTGGTTGATTTTGAACCCAATTTGAACCCGTGGAGCGAACTCGTCATGCCGCAAACGGGCACCGTGACCATCAACACCACGGGCAGCTACGACCCCGAGGGCGACAATTTCTCTTGCATGATCACGTTTAGTGGCTACAACCGTGAGCAGCCCGGTTCGGACAGTGCTTGGGGTTGCCCTGAAACGTTGACCTACACCTTCGACCACGTTGACGACGAACCACCAGCGTCGTTTACCCTCACGGTGCTCGCTTGGGATGAAATCGGCAACAACGCCACGTATTCGGTTCCCGTGATGCTGTACAACGAAATCCCTGAACCGGTGTTTACGGTGAACCGTTCGTCTGGTGCGAGCGAAGCCCTCGTGACGCTCGACGGAAGTGCAACCGTGGACCCGGAGGGCGATGCGCTCTCAATCACGTACACTTCATCGCTTGACGGGGTGCTTCAGGTCGGTTCGGAATTGGTCTGGGAAGGCCATCTCTCCAGAGGCGTTCACACCATCACGATGGAGGTCACCGACGACCGTGCCGAGCACGCGAACCAGAGCAAAACCACCTCCATCCTGCTGACGGTTGACAACGCTGAGCCCGTGGCGGTCATCGCTTCACCGCCGGCCCAAACCTTTGACAGCTCCGAGTTGATTTCCTTCTCGGCCAACGGTTCAGGCGACTACGACGCCGCCTGCTCCACTTTCCCCATGGAGGGTGAATGGGTCTGTGCTGAGGTTGAACCGGCCACCGGTTCGGAGTTCCTCGTGGTCACGTGGACAAGCAATCTGGACGGCCGATTGACGCCCGAAGGTGAAGATTGGTTGCTGTTTGAACGCCGATTAAGCGCTGGAGAGCACGAACTCACGCTGAGCGTTGACGATGGCATCCACGAACCCATAACGACCACTCGAACCATCACGGTCACGCCTTCCGCACCGGTGCTCGGCTTGGTCAGTCCACAACCCGGTACCGTGCATCCGTCCTCGACCGTCTTTATGCTGGATGCCTCCGAAAGCGTGGACTTCGACGGCGACGAATTCACCATCACGCTGCGGTCTTCGGAAGCGAGCGAACCGTTGCTGGTCGATGTTGACCCCAACGAGCAGCACGCCTTCACGCTGAACGCTGGTGAACACCAACTGACCGTCACCATGACGGATGAAACGGGTGCAACACGAGACGAAGGCTTTGCGTTGACCGTTGTGGAATCGGCGCCTGTCCTCGTTCTCACCTCGCCCGTCAACCGCCAGTCAATACCGCCGGGCCAAGTTCTCGTTCTGGAAGAAGCGTCCTACGATGCCGACAACGACCTCGTTGTTCGAGAGTGGCGTCTTTGGGCCCCAGAGTTGAGCGAACCTGAAATCTTGTCAACAAAGTCAAGGGATGAAATTCAGGGGCTTTTGCCCGGAGGTTATCACCTGTCACTTTACGTGGAGGACGTGCGAGGGCATGCGGTTGAGCAGCACATCAACATCACCCTGCAGTCCAGTTTACCGGAGCTGGACAGGGGTTCGTTGGTCCTGAGCGACCAGACCTTTACGCAAAACGAAGTGAACGTGCTTGAGGTTCGCGTGTTCCTCAGCGACCCCGACGGCACCACAGACGATGTTCGCGTGAACATCACGCTCGGCCTTCAACAATGGGAGCAACCGCTTGCGGATCTCGACGGTGACGGTGTTTGGGAGGGGGCCATTGAGTGGCGACCGGAAACCACCGGAAGACCGCTGCTCAAAATTGTTGCAAAGGACGGTGAGGGCGACCAAGCCAGCATCGACTTCATGTCTCGAAACTTGGTGGTTGAAGCCCCGCCTGATGACATGCGCGGGTTGGTGGCAGGGGCGTTTTCCTTGGGGATTCTTTCCCTTGTTGGCCTCACCTTACTGGTTGTTGGTCGGCGAAGACGAGCGCAAGTGGAGTTTGAAGAAATCACTTCGTGGGATGCGTTCAGGTCGGCTGGAAAGGAAGCGACTGAAGGCTCTCCGACGGCGGAAAAATTGGAAGGCGACGCGATGGATGGCACCAGCGAAGTCAACGCTGAACTCGAACTTGACCTTGATTGAGGTTTTTTCGCAGCCGTGTCTGTTGGCGATGCAACGGCCGGTTCAGATTCGCTGTATCTTGAAAACCGACGAAGAAATGGTGGACAAACCTCTTCCCCGCTCGTCTTCAAGTTGCATTTTCTCAAGCCGTTCCACGGTGAACCCGTCGGAAAAGAGGCGGTAGACCTCTTCATCAGGAAGGGAAAACGGTGGCCCCTCCATCTCTTCCTGGGGGTAAGCGTAGGTGATGAGAAGGCCCACCGCACCGGGCGAAGTTTGGTCCCGAAGTTGCTGGACATAACCGTCTCTGGCGGTGGCGGGCAGGGCGATCATCGCCGCACGGTCGTACCAAGCATCGACTTGCAGGGTGTTTGCCTCAAGGGCCAGGGCATCACCGTGATAGACGGTGTAAGGTCCAGAGCGGTACGTTGTGTGTTGTTGGCTGGTCGCTTTTTCAGGTGTCAAGTTTCGCTCTCGAAAAAAAGTCTCGACCGCCAACTCAACCATTTCAAGGCCGATCACGTTGTGTCCGCGCTGGGCAAGCCAGACCATGTCGAGCGATTTCCCGCAAAGAGGGACGAGGACCGTACCGTATGGCTTGGCGCCGATGCTCGCCCAGTGCTTGACCATCATGTCGTTGTAAACCGGGCGATGCCAACCGATTTGTTCGGTGACCCAACGTTCGTGCCACAGCGTCATGGTAGGTCCACTCAAGCCTGTTCTGGAAGGTCGTTGTTGGTCGAATCGGGGTTTGATGGCAACCCACCCCACGGTGTTCGGGTTCGGTGAAGCCCAAACCTGCGAGCGAAGAGGAATTTCAAGTTCTTCCACCCGTCTCCCCAAGTGTGAATTTCTGCCTCGCCAACCCTTGGCCTGTAGGGCACGGAGACTTCAATGGCTTTCTTTTTGCCAAGGTGGCGACGAGCGAGAATCTTCATTTCCTCGCTCAGTGGCATGCCGTCGTTTGTGGGTCGCATTTTTTCGTTTTCAAAAATTGATTTGCGGAAGACCCACATGCCTGTTTGCGAGTCTTTGATGCCGTACCAGAACAGCATTCTTGCGGTAAAGGAGAGCACCCAGTTGCCAAAGCCGTGAAGGCCCGACATGGAACCGTCTTCAGCGAGCGAAAGTCGGTCGCAGGTGATGAAGTCAAGATCGTCGTCGAGCAATTTCTTGACCAGTTCCGGCACCAACTCTGCGGGGTACGTGCAGTCGGCATCCATCGTTACGATGATGTCGTTCTTGGCCACATCAAAACCGGTTCGGTACGCTCTTCCGTACCCTTTTCGGGGTTCAAGATGAACGCGGATGCCTTTCTTGAGCGCAATTTCTCGCGTCTTGTCGCTGGAATTGCCGTCAACGATCATGATTTCGAGGTCCTCGCACCAGCCTCTCGGGATGGCGTCGATGGTCGGACCAAGCGCTTCCTCCTCGTTTCGGGTGGGAAGAATCACCGTGACGGAGACGGGAAGAACATCGCCCATGGTCCACCGAGCCGAGGATTGAACTTCAAAGGTTTGGCTTGAAGCGTGCAGTTTCGGAGTCCGGATTCAATGACATTCAAATGCAGGTCCTCTGTGGTGTTCTCATGCACATCGCCATGGTGTCGGGCGAATATCCTCCTCGCTGGGGCGGGATCGGTTCGGTTGTCTACCACTTGGCCGGGCATCTTGCCCAGCGCGGACACGATGTCACCATCATCACGAGAACGCACAAGCAGCGAACGCCGCAGCAACCCGGCGTCAGCGTTCTTCACGTGCCTTGGTTGAAGGCGCCGATGGCCTTCACTCGGTCCTACGGGAAACACGCACTGACCGAACTCAGGCGCCTTCACAAGGTGAAAGAGGTGGACGTTGTTCACACGCTGTTGCCTCTGGTCAGTTGGACGGCCAAAGAGTACCTTTGGGTTGAGGAAAACATCGCACCGGTCGTCTCCGCCTTGAACGGCAGCTGGATTGGGGAACGGGAGGGCATGAAACTGGCCGCCCAGCACAAGGAATCGGCCACATGGAAGAACCCGAACGATTTGGCCATCCTGCTCACGGGCGGTCATTATTCGAAGTATGAACAGGCTGGCATAGAACATTCAAGCGTCTCTGTCGCTATTTCTGAATCCACCCGGAAGGAGTTTGAGGCGTGGTACAATCCACCGGAAAACTGGCACTGCGAGACCGTCCTCTACGGCGTTGACCACAACGTGTTCAGGCCCATGAACCACGACCACGAAGAGGAGCAACTGGCCTATGAAGCGTTACGAAAGTCCTACGACGCCGCCGATGAAGCGGCCCTTCACGGTTCACCGGATACCAAGACCCCGCTTTTGTTGGCCGTCGGCCGCCTGGTCGCCAGGAAAGGCCATCGAACCCTGCTTCGTTCCATGCCTCGTATCTTGGAACACCATCCTGGGGCCCGTCTTGTTATTGTGGGAAGGGGTCACATGAGAGCGACGCTCTTGCGCCAAGCCAAACGCTTGGGGGTGGCCCACGCCGTGCACATCATGCCCGGCATGAGTTTTGATGCGTTGGCGCTGCACTTCCGCTCGGCGGATTTGGTCATCTACCCGTCGTATTACGAAGGTCAAGGATTGATTCCGCTCGAAGCGCTCGCCAGCGGCACACCGGTCGTGACGGTGAACCAACCACCGCTGACGGAAATGATTGACGAAGAGGTGGGCGGATTGTTTGCTTGCGGCGATCCGGATGACTTGGCTCGCGCCGTCGTTCGTTGCCTTGACCGTCCTGAGGAGCGCACCGAGCAGATGCAAAAGGGCCGCCAGCGTGTTCTTGAGCGCTTCACGTACGAGCACAACGCCGAAGCCTACGAAAACATCTACCTTAGCCTCATTGACGAGTGAGGCCTCGGTGTCGGAAGGTCATTAGTGGTGCTGTGGTTCGGATGCACCATGCAAGCCCGTGCGCTGTTCCTTTCTTTCATGGTCGTCACGCTCTCCCTTTCGGGTTGCTTTGGCGAAGTCGAGCAAACCACCGTCGTTGAACTGGAAGAACAACAGAACCCGCGAGTGTTTGTCACCGACAAGGACGGTTTGTCCGTCAATATGGTGCCGATCAACATGTCGTTTCAGTTTAGCGATGTGGGTGAAACAGGTAAGGAACCAAGCATCGGCATCACCTCCAGCGGTTGCATTTTCTTTATCGCCATGGAGAAAGTGATGAGGTCATGCGACGGAGGCTTGACCTGGGAAGAAACCCAAGATCCGGTCCAATGTTCACCGACCACAAGCGACCCGTACGGTTGGGTTGACCCAATTACGGACCGTGTTTTCGGTGTGCAGATGATCGGCCTTGAGACATCGTGGATTTGCTGGAGCGATGATGACGGCGAGACCTGGTTGGGCAACCCCCACGACTCGGGTACGACGCCAATAAACGACCACATCAAATTGGCAACGGGTCCGTGGACCGGACAAGGCCCCTACGGCGCTATGGGCACCATCACCGGAAGCACCGTTTACGAAACGGCCGTTTACTACTGCTACAACAAATTGGTTGGCATTTTCTGTTTCACGAGTTTCGACGGTGGAGCCACTTTTGAAGCAGGCGGGCAAATCGTTGGTCTGGCCACCACCAATGGCGGTCTCCACGGGGCCATTTCCACAGCGCCCGACGGCACCGTTTACGTGACCCCGCGCGTGGCAACACCAACCGTTATCGTGTCGAAGGACAACGGTTTCTCATGGTTTGAACGGTTCATGGGCGAGGACGTCACCACGCCAAACCCTCGAAAGAATTCCGAGGTGTCCACGGACACGGCCTCCAATGCCTATCACGTTTGGACGGGGGCCGATGAGGGCATTTACATGTCCAGGTCCACGGATTCCGGAGAAACGTGGGAGCAGGAAAGCATTCGTATTTCACCCGCCGGTGTCATCTCTTCCGTGTTTCCCCAAACGGACGCAGGCGACCCGGGCCGACTCGCCGTCACCTACCTAGGTAGCGAAAATGCAGAGATGTTGAACCAGTCCGACATTGACGGAAACCCGTGGAACGGCAACGCACACTACGCACCGAACAACGTTACGTACCACCTCTACATCACCTACAGCCTGAACGCTCTTGACGACGAACCGATTTTTCACACCTACAGAGTGACGGACGATCCCGTTCAGGTCGGCTCTATATGCCTCAATTCAGGCGACTGTCGAGACATCGGTGGGTCAAACCGTAACCTGCTGGACTTCAACGATCTGCACATCGACCGGGAGGGGCGCGTTTACGTTGCGTTTGCCGATGGATGCACCGGCGATTGTGCGACCAACGAGAACGCAACCGCTGCGGATTCAAGGGACGGACGAGGCTCGGTTTACTACCTTGCCAGCGGGCCAAGCCTTATCGAGGAATTTGGCCTCATGACGCCGCTGATTGATTGAACCGTTCAGGCGAACAAGCGAGCCCGCAGTTTGCGAAGGCTCAACCGGAAGCCGAGGAGGCTCTTTCGAAGCACGGAGAGCTTGACCGGCTGGGTAAACACATCACCGGAGCGCCGAACGATTTCGTTGAGGATGGACGTGTAGGCATCAGCCATGATTTCAGGCTGAACCCTCGCCCGACCGTCAAGGTACCCAAACAGGTGGTTGGCCGAGGTTTGGTGGCGCTTGATAACGTCGACGTACTCGACCACGAAGCCCTTCCATTCCAGCGTCTTGGCGATGTTGACGTCTTCCAGCATGTCGATGCCAATGTTGTGGGATGCCAGCACCTCAAGAGGAAGATACACCCGGCCTCTTTCGAGGTCTTCGTTGATGTCTCGCAAGACGTTGATGAGTTGCATTTGTATGCCGAGATCGATAGCATGGAGACGAGCTGCACGGTCTTCATAGCCGTAAATCTCGATGAGGATGAGGCCGACGGCTGACGCCACCTTGTAGCAATAAGAGCGCAATTCGTCCCAAGTTTGAATGCGTACCGGGTAGAGGTCGTCTTCCATGCCTTCGATAACGGTTTCAAAATCTGAAAGTTTGATCGGGTACCTCGTGAAGACGTCCTGAAGCGCCAGGAAAATAGGGTGTTCATCTTCGGCAAGGCTGCTTTCGTTGGCTTGCTGAAGTTTCAGCCGAATGTCCACAAGCGCCATCATCCGACGCCGATGTTCTTCTGGTGCGAGTGAAGGCGATGCTCCAACATGTCGCTCCTCAACAATAGCCTGCCGTTGTTTGGTGGCTTCTCTCAGGGCTTTTGTCTCCAAGATGGTGGGTACCTCATCGCCGTCCACGATGTCGTCAACCCAGCGGCACAGGGCGTAAACGGCATGGACCGCTTTTCGTTTGTCCGTGCTGAGGGCACTGAACGATGAGAAAAACGTGGTAGAGGCGTTACGACAGGCCGCTTCGCAAAAAGCGTAAGCGTTGTCGAGGCGGCTTGGTTCCATGGGCAACCCTCAAGCAGATGTTGGTGTGCCACCGGTCGTTTCCTTAGAGGTTTTGCTGACAGCGGCACGGCCCTGTTTTGAACGTCTCCTGCTCTCAAACCACGTGTCAACACCGTTCCAGTCGGGTATGATGCCCAGACTGTCGAGCAAGAGCTTGCTGCTGATCCTTGCAGATTCGTAAATCACGGGCAGTCCGCTTCCGGGGTGGGTGCCTCCACCGACGAGGTAGAGGTTGTTGATTTCGTCAAATTGGTTCTTTGGGCGGCGCCAGAGCATCTGGTCCAGACCGTGTGCCAGATTGAAAACAGCGCCGCGGTAGCAGTGATCGCCCCAATCCTCGGGCGTGATGGTCATCTCGGTGACAATGTGGTCGCGGATGCCTTCGAAGCCGAGTTTTTCTTCAATTTGGTCAATGATTCTGTTCCTGTAATCGTCCTTGATTTCGTCCCAGTTGATGTTCTCGTGAATGTGGGAAACCGGCACGAGGGCGTAAACGGTGGAACAGCCCTCGGGAGCGAGGCTCGGGTCAACGACGCAGGCGTTTTGGACGTAGATTGACGGGTCGTCCCAGGTAAGTTTGTGGTTCTTCTCGATGTCTTCGAGGTTCTTCTCGTAGTTGGCGGAGGCGTAAATTTGGTGGTGCGGGAGGTCTTCGTAGGTTTTGTCAATACCGAGGTAGAGCATGAAGGTGGAGCAGGAATACTTCTTCTTGTCGAGTTTTTTGTTGCTCCATTTCTTGCGAACGTTGTCCGGGAAGAGTTGGGTCATGCCGTTGGCAAAGTCGGCGTTCATCACCACTTTGTCGGCAAAGAACTCGCCCTGTGCGGTTCGAACGCCTTTGATGGTCTTGCCTTCCATGATAACGGATTCGACGGCTTCGTTCATGCGGAAAGTCACGCCGAGGTCTTTGGCGATCGCCGCCATGCGTTCGCTGACGCTGCCAAGCCCGCCGATGGGGTGGAAGATGCCGTATTCGTATTCGAGGAAAGCGAGCATCGTGAACAGGCTGGGGCAGTTGAAGGGTGACATGCCGAGGTACTTCGTTTGGAACGACATGGCGAGCATGAGACGATCGTCGTCAAACAGTTTCATCAAATCGCCAGCAACGGAGCGTTGGGGGCGAAGAACACCGGCGACCCGCATGGCTCGCTTGGAGAGCAAATCGGTGGGACCGTACCACGGTTCCTGCAGGCAAGCTTTTGATTTGGCGAGTTTGACCCGGTTGTCGTCAACGTAGCGGCGGAACGCGTTGGCGTTGCTGTCGCCAGAAAGTTTTCGAATCCTTTCGGTCATTTCATCCAAATCGCTCGTGCAGTCCAGCACACCACCTTGGCCGAAAATCAGCCGGTAGTTCATGTCCAAACGGTGGAGGTTGAGTTCTTCGTGGGCGTCCATGCCGATGGCCTTGAAGATGTCTTCAATCACTTCGGGGTAGTGAAAGAACGTCGGGCCCAAGTCGAATTTGAAACCGTCACGCTCGAACACTTTGTTGCGCCCACCGACGGCTTTGGAGCGCTCGAAGACGGTGACGTTGACGCCGGATTTTGCAAGCAGGAGAGCGGAGGCAAGACCGCCAGGTCCTGCACCGATTATGGCTACTGAGGGTTGAGCGCTTCCAGTCATACAAGCCGCTTATGCTTGGGACATATAAAGGGAGGTTTTTTGTCCTAAAAAAAAGTTAAAAAATAACATTCAGCGAGCGTTTGCGAGAATGGTTTCCGGGTCGATCAGCACGGAAAATTCATCCAAATATGGACCCATTGAACTGATGAGGTCAACGTGAGGGTGGCCCTTCAACACCATGCCGTCCATGTACATCAACGACCGGATGATGGGAAAGGCCTCTTCGCCAAACGCACAACCAGCAAGGACCGCCGCTTTGACCGTCTTCATCATCTGTTCTGTGAGCGAGACCTCGCTCACCGACGTGCCAACAAACCCGTCGTAGAGTTCGTTCATGGAATCGTAATAGGTCCGCAGCGTTTTGCCTGTCGGGCGGACGGCCGCCATCGTCAGCATGGCGTCAAAAGCGTGTTGGAGTTCGCCTTTGGCGAGGAAATAGAAGAAGCCAAACAGGGCGTTTCTCACGTGCTCAGGTGCGTTGCAGATGGCGCCCGTGTCGATGAAGTAGAAGTTCCCTTGGTCGTCCATCATGGCGTTCCCCGGATGGAGGTCGCCATGAAACGTTCCGAGTCCGAACATAAAAGCCCCGTGAATTCGGAAGAGTTCGAGCATGTCGGGCCATGTTAACGTCCCTGCCTCGAGGTGCTTCTCCAAGGTTGGATACGTGATTTCCTCCATAACCAGAACACGCTGATTCGAAATGTTCTCCCACATTTTTGGGAATTTTAATTTCGGCATGTCGAAGTGCTCCTCGATTGAGACGGCGTTTTCCATCAGCTGCTTTCGCCCGTCGATTTCGTTGAGAAGGTTCAGTTCCCGCAGCGTGTAGTCCTCAATGTGGGCAAGCAGACCGATCGGGTTGCCGACCTTGCGCAATTTAGGACGGAAGAACAGGCCCATACGAATCCAACGTTTCATGCGCTGGACGTCCCGCTTGAAGGCGGCTTCAAAATCGGACTTGATGATTTTGACCACGACGTTGGTGCCGTCATTCAACACGCCTCGGTGGATTTGACCGATGCTTGCGGCGGCAAAGGGTTTCATGTCGAGGCTTTGAAAATGCTCCATGAAGCCATCGGGCGCAAACTTGTCCAAGAGTTGTTGTGAATTTTCCTCAGGAATGGTTGCCGCACGGCTGTAGAGTTGCTGCAATTCAATGCAACGTTCCGGTTCGATGAGGTCCGGTCGGAGGGCAAAAATTTGACCAAGCTTGACCGCAAGGAGACCCATGGACTGGATGGCATCAATGTCCACGGGCTTTTTGCCTTTCAACTGACGAAAGAAGGCCAGAAACGTGCGAAGCTTCACGGGATGAACCTCCTCAATCTACAAGTTCAATCGTGTTCAGTTCGTGTCGGTGAATGAGGTAGCGCCAGAGGTCGTCTTTGATACCGCTGCCTTCCACCCTCTGTATCACCACGTTGGCTTCTTTCGCAAACCGTGTCGATAGGGCCCCTTCGATGATGCCGTCGTCCATCTCCCACATGGGCAAAGCATCGGGGTCTTCCACCGGCGGGTGGTTGAGGCCAACGACCACATGGAACTGGGGGTCAACATCGTATTGAAGCAGTCCCAAGCCAGCGTGTTCCCACCAGTCCATCATCTCGTCAAGGAATTCGATGTCGTTGTCGATGGAGCGCAGGGAGAAAGCAATCTCCTGACCGACTCGATTGCCGATTTGGCGAAGCATTCTGCCGATGTCAATGCCGAGCACCTTCAGGTTGGAGAGCTTGCCCTCCGTAAGGCGCATTCTGGCTTCGTTCACTTCGTGACCTGCAGCGAAAAAGGCATCAGGATCAAACGGTGTGTCCTCTTCAGGGAGTTGACCATCAAAACCCAACGCAACGGAGACGTTCTTCAAGAACGAACCTTCGCCAATGGTTAGACGCAGCGGGTCGTTGATTTGGTTTTCAGTAAATCTTGCTCGCGCAGTGGCCAGCGGAACGGCACCTTCCCAGATGGCGTCAATGAGGTGCAAGTGTGCTTGGGAAAAGGGGCCTGATTCGATGATAAGAGCAGCGTCTTCTTTGCCCCGTCCTACGGGGTTGTCCTCGATGTTGAGGTACTGAATGACTTCCGATTGGTCCTGAACAAAGCCAAGCGAATCCAATTCATCGGAATGCCGAACGTCGATGCTCTTGTCAAGTTGGTCAAAGAACCTGAGGGTACGGCCGTCGAGGTGGGTGATGATTTGAACGACCACACCGCGCACGGCGGCGGTGTTGACCGCTTCCAGAGCATCTGGGCTTCTGCAAAGGTGGAGAATACCAAACTGACCCAACAGCAAAATTAGGCGCTCTTCAGCGTCGTTGGCCATTTTTTGGAGTCGGTTGTAGATGTGGGTTCGCTCCTTCAGCACAGCGAATCGCGGATCATCGATGTCCCGACGTTGTTTCTCGTAGGAGTCATCGGTTTCCGTGATCCCCTTTGAGAGTTCTTCAAACCCGTCAACCAAGCGGTCAAGTTGCTGTTTTCTCGATTGGATGATGTGTTCCATGGCCTCGTTGATGCGAAGGCTGGAGAAGAGCATCGGGCGGTCGGCGGTAGCGGTGACGATGCCCATTTCCTGAAGCCGAGAGAGGCTGTTGTAGGCGTCCAATCGGGTGGTGTTGAGTTCCTTTGCCAGTTCGGAGGCCTTCATTTTGGGCCGCGAACCGAGGATCATGATGGAGCGGACTTCGCGCTCGTTGAGGCCGGCCTCGAGAAGGAGTTCGTCCCACATTCAGTTGTCCCCCCGTACTTGTGAGATGTCGCCAAGAATTTTGGCAACGTGGCGGCGAGGCCGGAACAACCAGTCGTACACGTACTGAATTTTGTTGTCCGGGCCGATCAGGAAAGAGGATTTGGCTGGGAACTGACCAAGGTGGACCGGCACGCTGAACATTTTCCCAACAATTCGGTCAGGGTCGGCAAGCAAGGGGAAAGGTAGGTCGCCAATCGAGGCCTTGAATCCAGCGAGTTCTTCGGTTGTCCCCGGCCCAATACCGACGATTGAGCATCCGACAGAGGCGAACAGGTCGTGCTGTTCTTTGAAGGTCAGGCACCCGCGCTTGCAGGTAGGGGAATTGTTTCTGGAATAGAAGAAGATGATCCGCCATGAACCGTCGAGAGAAGTGCTGTCAAAGGCTTCGCCGTGTTCGTTTTCCAACGAAAAGCGAGGAACCTCCTGACCGACAATGTTCGTTCTCATCGGTAGACCTCTTCAGGGTAGGATGTGTCCCATTCTCGCCGCTTTCGTTTCCATGTAGTTGGCGTTGTGAGCGCACTGGCCAACAATAATCGGCACTCGGTTGGAAACATCAATGCCGTATTTTTGGAGTTGGTGCCTTTTGTCAGGATTGTTGGTGACCAACTCAATGGATTTGATGCCCATCGAGTACAACATCTCTGCAGCAAAGTCGTACCTTCGAGCGTCTGCTGGAAGGCCGAGGGCCAGGTTTGCGTCGAGCGTGTCCATGCCGGTGTCCTGCAGCGCATAGGCCTGCATCTTGGAGTAAAGTCCGATGCCTCGACCTTCCTGTCGCATGTAAGCGATGGCGCCCTGACCGCGCTCTTGGATGGCCTTCATGGAAGCCTGAAGTTGGGGTCCACAGTCGCAACGTAGCGAATGAAAGGCGTCACCGGTCAGGCACTCGGAGTGGACGCGAACCAAAGGGGAACCTTGCGTAAGGTCACCCAGGTAAAGAATAGCATGTTCCTTGCCGTCGGATGGATCTCGGAACGCACGAATTCGAAAATCTCCAAATTCGGTGGGCAGTGTTGCGTCAGCAGCGGGTGCTTGACTTACGTGGTTTTTCTGTAGGCCTTCCATGTTACAAAATCTAACGAGTTTGTATATAAACACTCGTCTTTTTCTTACAGGGGCACAAACCGTGATTCATATACTGGGTGAGGAAAATCTAGGACGATGGCCAGTTTACTCTGTGATTTGGGCGTCGCCGCCAGGGTGGTGCGAGATGACCGAGTCCTGCTCGTGCAGGAAGCCACAGGCCCCCACAAAGGCATGTGGGGATTTCCCAAAGGGCAGGTGGATTCGGGTGAAAGCCCCGAAGAAGCCTCGCTGCGGGAGCTCAAGGAAGAGACCGGTCATGACGGAAAGGTGCTGGGCTTGGCGGGTGTTCGAACGGCGCTTAGAAAAGACGAGCCCGCCGTGTTTCTCTGCTACGATGTGCTGGTTGACAACTATGTCAGTGACCACAGCAACGAGGAAATCGCTTCAAGCCGCTGGTTTACACTGACCGAGTGCTCCACCGTGGCATGGGTCTCTGAAACCATGCACCAACTCGCCATTGACGGCTTGACAAGCCGGTCGCTGATGCGCAGCCAAGCCGGCCTCACGCAGCGCACCAATCCCTATGCCGTGTACCGCACAAGCAAAACAGAAACCGTTTCACGAGGTGGTGCTTGATGATTCCCAGCAGTCGTGTCAGCATCCACGGCGTTCCGAACCCGAACGGGGATGTCGTCGTTTATTGGATGACCTCAGCCCGCCGAGCGCAGTGGAACCACGCCCTCGAGCACGCCGTTGACCTTGCCAAGACACACAACCTCCCGCTGGTCGTCATTGAGTGCCTCGCCCTTCAACACCGCTGGGCAAACGATCGAATCTCCACCTTCGTTCTCCAAGGTATGGTGGACAACAGGGCCGCCTTTTCCGAGACGGGAGCCACCTACATCCCGTACGTTGAAACCAAGCGAAAGGAAGCCTCCGGACTGCTCAAAGGATGGCTGGAGCACGCTCGACTGTGCGTCATAGACGACTACCCAACCTACTATCCAAAACACGTCCTTGACACAGCCTTGACCGTCAACCCGTGCGAGATTCATGTTGTAGACTCCAACGGGTTCATGGCCATGAGGGCGCAGGGACGGGACTTCTCAACCGCCTACTCGCTCCGACGGCACCTCCACAAAACCATCCGCGAACACATGCACGAGTTCCCCAAGCGCCGCCCCCTGGAAGACGCCGCCGATCTACCAGAACTCGACCCTGCTGTGGCGAAGGCCATCTTTGCTCAAACCAACACCCCGATGACGCCGTATGAATTCTTGTGGCGCGTATCCGAAGGCGGCGATATCGGACGAGAAGCCCTATCCACGCTGAGCATCGACCATGAGGTTCAACCTGTACCAGGGAAGAAAGGTGGCTTTGTGGAAGGCCGACGACGCTGGAAAGAGTTCTTCGCCGACCGCCTGAAGGTGTACCACGAAAAGCGGAACGAGCCACAAGAGCGTGGCGCGAGCGGCCTCTCCCCGTGGTTGCATTACGGCCACATCAGCGTCCACGCCATTCTCCACGATATCTTCACCCACCATCACTGGGATGTCAGCATGGTGAACCCGCCCAACGACGGTCGCCGTCAAGGCTGGTGGGGCCTTCCCGAACCGGTTGAAGCCTTCTTGGACCAAATCATCACTTGGCGTGATATTGGTTTCATCCACTGCGCCATGATTGAGAACCACACCAAGTACGAATCCCTCCCCGAATGGGCCAAAGCCACGCTTGCTGATCACGAAAAGGACACGCGACCTCATCTCTACACCTTTGAGCAACTCGAAGAAGCGGACACTCACGACCCGTTGTGGAACGCTGCTCAAAATCAACTGAGGCAAGAGGGCATCATTCACAACTACTTGCGAATGCTCTGGGGCAAGAAAATCTTGGAATGGTCACCAGACCCCGAGACCGCCATGAAATGGATGATTGCGCTGAACGACCGTTGGGCTTTGGACGGACGGGACCCGAACTCCTACACGGGCATTGGGTGGGTGATGGGCAAGTTTGATCGCGGCTGGACCGAACGGGCTGTTTACGGCAAGGTTCGTTGCATGACCAGCGCCTCGACCGCACGAAAATACAAAACCAAGGGCTACGTTGATAAGTACAACAAAGCGGGCGAACAATCGAAAGTTTTGGGTTCCGGCCCCTCTTTCTATTCAGCTCATCAATGAGGAACAGCCATGCCAGAATTTTCCCATGTCGCCTCCTACAACGCTCCGGTCGAAAACGTGTGGGCGTGGTACGACAGCCCGGGTGCTTTCAGGAGGATCATGCCGGAGTGGGAAGGGATTCGCCCGATAGAAGCCGGCGCTTTGGTCAGCGACGCCACGACACGATTTCGGGTTCAACTCGGCCCGCTTCGGCCGATGTGGGTTGCCCGACATTACGATGTTGTGGCGGGTGAGGTGTTCAACGATGTCATGGAGAAAGGTCCGTTCGGGGCATGGGACCACGAGCATCGGTTTGTTTCCACCGGCCCCGAAACAAGCGAGATTCACGACACGATTAAGTGGAAACTTCCGTTTCACCCGCTGACGTTTTGGACAGCTCCTTTCACCGTGAAAGGACGGATGAACCAGATGTTTGCTTACCGGACACAGCGGGTACAAGAAGACCTGAAACGCATTGCTATGTACAGCGAACAGCCAAAACAACGGGTCTTGGTGAGCGGCTCAACCGGCCTCATCGGCATGCAACTTTGCGCTTTTTTGCAAGCAGCAGGGCACCAAATCACTCGCCTTATTCGCCCCGAGACAACCCTCCCTCCCGACGCACGTAACGACGCTTGTGTCAAATGGAACGACCAGACAGGCGAGGTTCTCGAAGGCAGTTTGGAAGGGTTTGACACCGTCATTCATCTCGCTGGCGCTGGTATTGGCGACAAACGTTGGAACGCCAAGCGGAAAGCCCTTCTCAAATCCAGCCGAATCGTGCCAACCGAACATTTGGTCCGCCTCTTCGGCACGCTTGACGAACCACCGAAGACCTTCATGTCCGGTTCAGCCGTGGGCTTTTACGGCGACCGGAAAGAGGAATCTCTGACGGAAGATTCCCCATCGGGCCTCGGCTTTCTTTCTGAAATGGCTCAGGCTTGGGAGGCAGCGGCGGCCCCGGCGCAAAAGCTCGGCATACGAACCGTTTGGTTGCGGACTGGCATCATCACCACGCCCATGGGTGGGGCCCTAAAACCGATGCTGCTACCGACCCTCATGGGGGCGGGAGGGCCGCTTGGTGGAGGGCGTCAATACATCTCGTGGATATCGCTTCACGACCATATTTACGCCACGTATCACCTGATGATGACCCCTTCGTGCGAAGGGCCGTACAACCTCACTGCCCCGGACCCCGTCCCGCAGAAGCGATACGCCAAGACGCTGGCCAAGGTACTGCTTCGTCCATGGTTCGCTCCAGCCCCCGGCTTCGTTCTCAAAATCATGTTCGGTGAACTTGCTCAAGCCCTCCTTTTGGAGGGCCAGCGCGTGCAACCCAAGCGTCTGCTTGAGAGCGGTTTTACCTTTCAACACGAAGGACTGGAATCCTGTTTGCGCCAGTGCCTCGGCAAGCAAAAACTGCCAAAGTAGAGGCATCACCCCGTAGGGGTGCTTTTGATAATCCGCTACACCATGGGCGAACATGGCCCGTAGGTTTGCTGTAGCGATCCTTCTCGGGCTCGCCCTTCTGCAACTTCCTTTTGCCAGCGCTGACGACAGCCCGACCAGCGCCAACGGGCTCACCGACGGGGTTTCGTCCAGCGGTTATGTTTGCGACCCGGATGGGTGCTCGCCGCGAGACAAAACCGACTACTGGAAGATTCAAGGAAAAATGGGTGACATCGTCAGCGTTTCGTTTTCTGGAAGCATGAGTAACCCCGCTTGGTGGTGCATCAACGACGGTTGGGAAGGCACCTTCACGATGGGTTCCGTTACCCAAAATGTCGACGACGGCAACCCCACAGCGACCCTCTCGACCACGCTGTCAACCGCTGGCGAAATTTTGTTGAAAATCGAAGCCAAGGATTCGTGGTGCAACGACGGTTTCGATTACACACTGACCCCCTCAATCGATAAAACGAATCGGGATTCCGACGAGGACGGCTTTGTGGACACGGGCGACGACTGCGTTAGCCTGGTGGGGACTTCCACCAACGACCGCTCCGGGTGCACCGACAGCGACGGGGATGGATGGTCCGATCCTGACAGCGGCTGGGGCGTCCAAAACGGGGCCGATGCCTTCGCTTCTGAACCAACGCAATGGCTTGATTCCGATAACGACGGGTACGGGGACAACTTGGACGGTTTTGAGGGCGATCACTGCAAGTTTAGCCGTGGTTACTCCTCTTCCGACCGGTTTGGCTGCTTGGATTCGGATGGCGATTCGTTCTCCGACCCGGACCCGGGTGGTTTGAACGGCTACGAGCCGTGGTACGCCCATCCTGTCGGCAAAGCGGACGCTTTTCTCAACGATGTGTCTCAGTGGAACGACACCGACGAGGACGGCTACGGTGACAATTGGGACGACCCTTCGCTGAACACCACTCGAGCCCTTTGGGACATCGGTCAGTTTGTCGACAACGCCTCGCAACCCGATGCCTGCCCTTTCATTCGCGGCACTTCCTCCTCGGATCGCTTCGGCTGTGTTGATACCGACCTTGACACGTTTTCGGACGGCGATGAAAACTGGACCATCGCCAACGGCTCCGATGCCTTTCCGCTCGAACCGACCCAGTGGTTGGACACGGACCGCGACGGTTGGGGAGACAACCAAACGATAGGAGCGCAGCGAATTGATGATTTCCCCCTGAACCCAACGCAGTGGAGGGACACCGACGAGGACGGTTGGGGCGACAACCAGACTTACGGAGCAACCCAGGTGGATGATTTCCCCTTCGTTGCCTCACAATATCGAGATTCGGACGGTGACGGGTATGGCGATAACCTCACCGGTTTTGAGGGCGACGTCTGCATGCAATCCACCCCGGAGGAGGTCGACTCAGGCTGGATAAGCCGGTTCGATCGCCTCGGCTGTCGCGACGTGGACAAGGACGGTTTCTCCGACCCTACCGATACATGGATGGCGCACCCGGGCGGCTTCGCCGATGCCTTTCCCGATGACGCTTCGCAGTGGCACGATACCGATGACGACGGATACGGCGACAATACCGAGTATTACGACGGGCAAACGTGGCGTCCATCCTACAGGCCCGACGGTTGCAGAACCACGGAAGGCGCCTCAACCTTCGACCGGTGGGGTTGCCCAGACGGCGATGGCGACGGTTGGTCCGATCCGACCTCTACGTGGCTCGCAAGCCCGGGCGGTTCAGGAGATGCATGGCCAGAAGATGCAACGCAGTGGCACGATATGGACGGCGACGGTCGAGGCGATAACCCGCGCGGCACGACTGCTGATGTTTGCCCGTCGGTAGCGGGCACGTCGGTGGGACCGTCCTCAGGAGGCGACCGCTGGGGCTGCAAGGACACAGACGGGGATGGTTGGTCCGACCTTGGAGACGCTTTTATTCACGAACCGACGCAGTGGCGGGACTCTGACGGCGACGGTTTCGGAGACCGCCCGGAAGGCCACCAGGGTGATGCGTGTCCAGAAATGCGGGGGACTTCCCTTCTCGACAGGTTGGGTTGCCGCGACACGGATGGCGACGGCTGGTCCGACCCTACGGACGCTTGGCTCGCTCATCCCTTTGGGTCGGCCGACGCTTTCCCAACCGAAGCTCTGCAGTGGAAGGACACGGACCAAGACGGCTTCGGCGATTTGCCGTTGGGAGCTTTCCGAGACGATTGTCCGGATGAGGCGGGGTCGTCGAAGCGAGACGTGCAAGGTTGTCCCGATGCGAACGGCGATGGCTGGTCAGATGCTTATGGCGGGCTTTCGGCGGCGATCGCCATTATGGGAGAGGACCCTGCTGCATCGTGGTTAACGTACGCCGTTATGTCGGCTGGGTTTTTGTTGGGCGCTCTTGGGGCGCTGCTTGTGAAAGGCGCGCGCCGGCGTAGTCAACTGCTGGAGCAACTGGTTTTTGACAAAGAAACTGAACTGATGAATTCTCCCGGGATGAGCCAGCCGGTCCCAGCCCTCATCCCGTTGGACCAACTCCCGCCCTTGCCCACCGTTGCCGGAGGTGAAGCCGATGACTGAACCTCGACGCGCATCGTTGTTGATGGTGCTGGTGATGGTTGGTTTGCTGTGCACGTACCCTCTGGCCGTCCTCGCAGAGAGTTCAACCGAGGAGCGGTTGTCTGAGGCAGGCTTGACCCTCGTGGCGCTACGAAACGACACCATCGATACCGACCAAGACGGCGATATCGACGCTGTTCGCGTTGTGGCGGTGTTGAATTCGACAGCCGCTTCCAACGACCTCATCATGAAACTGCGCGGCTTGCACAAAGAGCGAGAGGTGCTTGAGGTCCAAGAAATCGCCTTTTCTGGGCAAACCAACATCACCTTGGTCTACGATGCATGGTCCAGCGGAGAGCACGATCTCCGGCTCGACTTCTTTGATGAGGACGGCGAATTTATCGCCGCTTATCCACTGCCGACCTTTGTCCTCAAGCCAGCGCTTCAGGTCCCACAAGTCTCGCTCGTGTTGGAATCTGGAGACGCCCTGCAGACAGGCGAGGCCTGCGAGATTGTGCGGGACTTTGCCGACGAGACTGGACCGAGGTATGGCGAGACCGGTGTTCGCACGTTCACGGGGGCACCGTTTAGCGTTCTCGACTCGCAGGACACGTTGGATTGTTCTTCCTGGCCGGCCGGCGATTACGAGCTCAAAGAAACCTACCGTAACGGCCTTGGACAAACGGCAGAGAGCACGCTCAATTTCACGATAACAAACCGACCTGCTCCAGAGTTCTCCCTCTTGATGATGGGTCATGAGAACACAACCGATTCTCCGTGCAGCGTGCAGATGGTACCAAGCGACAACCAACCCGTGGACAGTTTGACCAAAATTTGGCGAATCAAGGGGGAGTTTGTCGAATCGGCGAACACCACGATGCTTGATTGCAGTCAACTTTCAGCCGGCGCCCACCTGATCACGCTTGAAGTGATCACCGAGAAGATGATTTCCTCCACAAAGGGCGTGAACATCATTCGTTTGCCACCGACAGAACTCACGGCGGATGAACGCCAAGGCCTGCCCTCCATTTCCCTCGGCCCAGAAACGTCGACGGAATCCGTCGGTTGGTTGTCCATCAGCGCCTTGGCGCTGGTCGTGTCGCTCGTGGTGTTCTTCCTTCTGGTGCGAAATCGGGAACCGGAGGCGCTTGAACTGCCACCGATTGGCCCAACACCGCAAGTCCTTGCCGATGGTTCTCCGGACGCCGAAGGGCTGCCTACAACGGTGGACGACCAGGGTGTGTTGTGGCGACAACACCCGGGTGGTGCAGTTGACTGGTGGGACAAAGAGTGGAGCGTTTGGCACAGGTGGGAATAGATGGAACTCGTTCAAGCAGCCCTTTACCTGTTCTTGACGGTTCTTTTCTTGCTGGCCGTTCGCCTGGTTTATGTTTGGAACACACGCATTCGACCGCTTCAACCGTCCTTGGATTTGGAATGGGCAGCGGATTGCGAACACCTGACCACAGCCACCGTTGAAGGCACAAAAATCACGTTTCACAACGTGAGGGATTTCAAATGGCGGACCACCAAGGACCGAGACGAACGCTGGGCCGATGAGGTGGTTGTCGACGCCGATGATCTCGTTCAGATTTGGTTTGTTGTGGACCATTTTCACGCCATCAAGGGCATGGCCCACACCTACCTGACCTTTGAGTTTGGCGAGGGCACCTGCCTCTCTTTCTCCTTTGAATCAAGGCGAGAAAAGGGCGAGCGGTATCACCCTTGGGACGGCCTCTGGCGAGCGTACGAGCTCTACCTGCTGGTGGGCTTTGAGCGTGATGTCACTGGACTGAGAACCCACGGCCGCAGAAACAGAGACTACATGTTCAGGGCGGTCGCTCTTCCTGGAAAGGACAAGGAATTGCTGTTTGGGATGGTCAAAAAACTCAACGATCTCGCCAAAAATCCCGAGTGGTACCATTCCCTTCTGACCACGTGCAACACCTCCATTGTCCAAATTGTCAACGAGTTGACCCCGGGGAGGATTCCTTTCCTGTGGCGTAATTTTCTCCCGGGTTACACGCCAAAAGCGGCCCTTAAACTCAAACTCATCGAAGATTGGGGCGGCCTCGAAGAAACGCTACGGAAGGCCAGAATTGATGAGAAAGCTCAGGCTTGGGACGGTGTTGAGGATTATTCGGTTATGCTGAGGTCGTTTCTCCCCCCGTCAAACCGGGCCGAGGCTGGAGCAACACCAACCGACCGCTCTCAAAATTGATGCTCAAACGGTCGGCTTTCACCACGTTGTGCAAGCCTTCTGAACCCATGTTCAACACGCCTCCATTGAGTTCAAACATTGCACCGCTGAGGTGGATGTTCCGTGCCTCAGGCAGGGCAAAAAGCGAGAATTCCGCACCTCTTTCAATATCTATAGAATGATTAACTCCGGGCATCAAAAACCGGTAAGTCACGCTTTTACTCAAACAGGTGATATCAAAATCCTGAGAGGCGCATGTCAACATGTTGGCCCACTCTTGTTGCGGATCACCACCGGTGGCACCGATCACCGTGCACGATGTCGGACGGGCGTCACCTATCCATCGCAGGGCCTTAGCGAGATCGTTTTGGCTCTGGTCGCCCACATGCTGGGTGATGCCTCCAGCTTCAACATAGGCGTTCAACACGTCGTCGGGGACGCTATCGAAATCGCCTATCACCAAATCGGGCTGAATCGTGTGTTCAACACACGATTGCAGGGCACCGTCACATGCTACGACGAAATCTGAGGTGGCGAGCAACGGCTTGATGGACGCCTCCTCAACCCATTCACCTGCAGTAAAAATCAGAACGTTTTGGCCTTCCACTGTGCACACGAACACGCCAGCCCTTCTCAAACCGTCGGTAGCCATTGGACCAAGTTGACCCCCGTAGGGGGTCAGACAACCGTGAACAAGGATTTTCTATGTTGTCGGCTCTGGAAGCGCTATGGCAGGCCACGGTTTTTTCAAAGACGGTATGAAAAGTGTTCTGCTGGTGCTCCTTTTTGTTCTCTCGCTCTGGTCGCCTTTTCTTGCCGTTCCAGACGAAGCGTTATCCGAAGATGAACCCCCAGCGGTCGCTCTCAGCGGCCCGTTTGCACAGACCAGCGGCTACGGGCACGATCTCGCCGGAGGCACGATCGACGTGGACGGTTTGGTTCAAGTGACGGTTCGCGAAGAGTCCATGCTCGACATGTGGACGAGCGAGATGCTCAACCTATCGTTTGGAGAACATCACGGTACACCGGACATGAAAATGACACGCCACGACAAAACCCATCTCTGCTGGAGCACCGAGGAGGGTTCCGTACGCACGGCGATTTACCGCCCCGGTCAGGTGTGGACCGTTTCGCTGGTCGATACCGTGGCCTCTTCAAACCGGTCCGACTTGGTGGACTGCGCCCTTGGGGTCACCAAAAACGAACTTCAGCGCGTCCTCTACGCCGACGATGGGGACCTCAAGATGGGTCGGTATGCGATTCAAAGCCAGACGTACTACGACGGCCCTCGCTGGCACACACGAACCATCATGGAGAACGTGCATCCGACGCATTTGGCCTTGGACATCACGCCCGGTGGATTGGAATGGGGCCTGATGCGAACGGCTTCAGGTGCGCTGCATCAGGTGAATTTTAGCGGCGCCTACTGGACCAGTTACCTGTTGGACGCCGGTCCCGTTGGCGAGGATTTCAACCTTGAAATCGATGACGAAGGCGTGGCCCACGTCCTTTACTCCAGGACGACCACTGGGGACGTGATTTTGCTTCGGGTTGACGAGATGGAACACGACCGGCGAGTCCTTCTCCAGGACGATGATTTGGCCGACGCTTTGGGCATGGATTTGGATGCGAACAACATTGAACAGGTCGTGTCGGTCTCCGAGCAGGCCTCCAGTTTCTCGCTAAACCTCATTCGTTCGCTCGCCGGCCAAGACACCGGGCGAGTTGACCCGAACCCCTCGCAAGCCGTCACTGGAGAGGAAGACGAAGGCGAGGGTCACCTCCTTCTGGCCGACCTTAACCACGACGGGCATGACGATCTCGTGGTATCCACACCTCATGCCGACGTGCTCTCGTTGACCGACAACGGTCGTGTCGATGTTTACTACGGTTCAGAGAGCGGTCTCGCAATGAACCCAAACCACATCATGGCTGGCGAAGTCAACGGCGCTCATTTCGGTGCAGGCATGGACGTTGGTGATTTCAACGGTGACGGCATCAGCGACCTTGCGGTTGGCTCACCCGGTTGGGCGACGACCAATGCTCCCGAGGCTCGCCACGGTCTTGTTCACGTTTACCTTGGCAACGCCTCTGGGATGAGCACAACCCCTTGGGCGAACGCCACGGGAAGCGACAACGAATCGTTGGGCAGCGCTGTTAGTTCCCTCGTGCGAGCAAACGGGGGTGATGGTCTTGCGGTGACGGCACGAAACCACAGCGCAACCGTCAGCGCAACCCAAAGCGAAAACGGCAAGGTGAACCTCTTTTCTGGCGATGCCAACGGCCTACACGCTACCCGAAATTTGACCCAAACAAAAAGCGGCGACCTGTTCGGCCGATCGCTGGCCAGCTGCGACATCAACATGGACGGTTACGACGAACTGATCGTCGGCAACACCGGGACCTACGAAGATTCGCTGTCTTACTCTTCAGTGGAATATTTCTATGGTTCCTCAACAGGATACGACGGGACCCCTGACCACACCTTGGCTTCGCTCACGCAGGGCCGGCTGTTTGGATTGGTGGTGGCGTGCGTCGGCGATTTGAACGGTGATGGGTTTGAAGAACACATCATCACGGAACCGCTAAACGGCACCGGTGGGTTTGGAACCGGCACGCTGTGGCTCTTCGAGGGCACCAACGAATCGCTACCTGGTGAACCCGACTGGCAATACGCACCGTCGACGCCCAACTCGCGAATTGGTGAATCGGTCATCGGCGCCGGCGACATCAACGAGGACGGCTACGGCGACGTGTATGTTTCGAGCCGCATGGGCTCCTCCGCCGGGCGCATCGAGATTTTCCTAGGTTCGGCGACGGGCATCACTTCCGACAGTCAACTCCTCGCTGAGGGTAACAGCAGCGAACGCCTGGGTTATCGCATGGTCGGACAGGGAGACATCAACGGCGATGGACTCAGCGAACTCATCTACTCCATACGCCATCTCGACGAAGGTGAAGGGTACTCGCTGTTTTACCCCGTTCTGAGCGAGCGCGACTGGGAGTCAATTTCCTTCACCTACCAAGGCGAGTTGCACGATGTTCAACTCGGGACAGCCGGACGAGGTGAAACCAGCATTGCGTTTACCCACGCCGACGGCCTCCGTCTTCATGCCTCAAAACTTGAACACATGAACGACGGTACTCCAAGCGGTCAATGGGTCCACCAAACCGTGGAGACAATGAACACTACTCACATGGGCATGGCCTTCGGTGTCCGCTCGTCCGGACAACCCTTCCTTTGGGTTGAGAACACGGGTTCCCTTTACGTTCACACCACGTCCTCAATGACGGCGGTTGAGCAGGACGTCGTGACCACAGGCACCATGGGCCAGTGGCTTGGTTCAGCGACAACAGAAGACAACAAACAGGTGCTTGCCTACACTTCGGGCATCGGAAATCAGATTTACGCAGCGACGCAATCAGCAACCGGATGGTCGAGTGAACTGGTCCGAACCAGCGCCGTGTTGTCCTCGCCAATCGAGGTCCTCATCGACCAGGGCAACAACCCGGTTTTGTTGTACAGGCACAACGCCACTGACCAACTGGAAATGGCGATTGGCGGAGCAAGTTGGGTCTTGGAAGCCCTCGGTGATGAGGGGGATGCCCGCTCTTTGCAGCACCCTGCGGTGATGCTGGCAAACCAATCGATAGCCGTTGGTTTGGTTGCTTCAAACGGTACCGGGACCAACCTCGCTGTGTGGATTCACGACGGCAATGAACTCTCGAAGCACGAAGTGGCAAACCACACCGACCTCAACAGCGAGCTGGGGCTTGTTACGCTCGCTAACGGCTCCATCCTGTTGGCGGCGCTAACGTCAGACGGTGCCCTAACCATTTACGAACAGTGGCCGGGAAGCGACGCATGGTATGAACACACCGTGATGCAACCGGGTGGGACAAGCAACGAGTTCAGAATGGACGTCAGCGGCGGCGACCACCCGGTGATCGCTCTGCGCGGCAACGCAGTGTCTTCCATTCTCGGCCTCAACGAGTCAGGGGTCTGGACATCGCTTGCAGAACGGCCAGCCGCCGCGCTGGAGGGTGCGTGGGACATCGTTCACACCGGCAGCCATTTGATGCTCTTCACCAGCGACCCTACAAGTCATCACCTGATGTTCAACACTCTTGACCTGTCCACCGAAAACGGGACCACGCCTGCGTGGATGTCCGTTCAGTTTGGCGATATCATCGCTCAGGAACCCGTTCATGCGACGATGGACAGCAACGGTACGGTGCACATGGCGTACTGGGACCAAACCGATGACGACGTTGTTCTCCTCCGCCTCTACCCCGATGCTGACCGGGACCTTGTCTTCGACATCATCGACGGCATGCCGGCCGTTGGCGACCAATGGATGAACAGCGACGGCGATGCCTACGGTGACAATCCATTGGGTCCCCTGCCCGACGCCTGCCCGACAGATGCGGGACTTTCCTCCTTTGTATCCCAGGGCTGCGATGATTTTGACACGGACGGTTTCAGGGACGAAATAGACGGTTGTGACGACGAGGGTGGAACGTCCTGGATTGACCGCTACGGCTGTGAGGACCGCGACCAGGACGGTTGGTCCGACAACCTGTTGGGTTACATCGGCGGCGACGAATTCTACTCCAATTGGAAACAAGCCATCGATACCGACGGCGACGGATTTGGGGACAACCACGGCGTCGACTGTTGTGCGACCGCTCTCGACCCTAACGCCAACAACGGCGATCTTTTCCCATACCTCGCTTCGCAGTACAGTGATTACGACGGTGATGGCTACGGCGACAACGACACGGACACCGTCCACGGTGATTATTGCCCTTGGGACTACGGCGTGTCCTTCAGGGACCGAAACGGCTGTCTGGACAGCGACGGTGATGGTTCGAGCGACCCGTCCGACGAGGGCACCATTTTCGAGTGGAACGCTACGGAACACGGCGCTGATGTATGGCCCTTTGACCCGACCCAGTGGCAGGACACCGACGGCGATGGGTATGGGGATAACCAATCGGAGAACGCAACAAAGCCAGACCGCTTCCCACTGCGAGAGGCGGCGGCCAACGACACGGATGACGACGGCTATGCGGACAATTGGACCGCTCTCTTCAACGGCTCCAACGCTCAAGGCATTCAGCTCGACGCCTGCCCGACAGAATGGGGCAATTCAACACGACGTAACTTGACGGTGTACGCTTACGGATGCCCCGACACCGACGGTGATGGTTACACCGACGCTTACGTGTTTGACATCAATCCCGATACCGGCATGCGCATCAACGAACTCGGCGATGCGTTCCCCAACGAAAAGACGCAATCAAAAGACAGAGACGGCGATGGATTCGGGGACAACCCTGTCGGCTTTGAAGGGGATTTGTGCCCGGATGTTGCCGGCGTGTTCAACGGCACCAACGGGATAGGTTGCCGCATCATTGATTTGAACGATGACGACGGTGACGGTTTGGAAAACGAGTTCGATACCGTGTGCCCGAACACGCCGCTTGGTGAGCCCGTAAACGCCGACGGCTGTGCCCAATCCGAACTGGACGACGATGACGACGGCGTGAAGAACAACCTTGACCTGTGCCCAAACACGGTTGCGGGGACGACCGTTGACGGCCAAGGGTGCAGCGATGAACAAAGGACGGCTGACTCTGATGGAGACGGTCTCAACGACCCACTTGATGCATGCCCGGGCACCCAAGCCGGAGCGGACGTGGACGGCAACGGTTGCTCGCAAGCGCAGAGGGATTCAGACGGCGACGGTTTATCGGATTTGGACGATGCCTGCGATGATACACCGCCAGGCTTCCCAATTCTCGCCAACGGTTGCACGGATGAAAGCGCTCTTGATACCGATTTGGACGGCGACGGCTACAGCGGCGTCTACACCTACGATGTCGACCCCGAAACCGGCCTGCACATCAACCAGACCGGTGACGCCTTCCCAAGCGACGCCACGCAATGGTTTGACCAAGATGGTGACGGTTACGGCGATAACCCATCACCGGCCAATAACGCCGATGATTGCCCAACCGAAAGCGGGACATCGTACATTGATTTCTTGGGTTGCTACGATGACGGTGACGGCTATCGCGATGAAAACGAACCAGTGAATTTGCGGGGCAACCCAACGCAGTGGCGTGATGCAGATTTCGATGGTTTTGGTGACAACTGGGGGAACCCGGAATGGAATGCGACTCGAGATCCATCTTGGCCAGGGGAGTTCGTACCCGGTGCTACCAATGCGGATTATTGCCCAAAAACAACCCCCGGTCTACAAGTTGACGAAGAGGGCTGTCACATCTCGCAACGCGACAGCGATCAGGACGGCGTGATGGACGATGCCGACAATTGCCCGAACGACCCCCGGGGTGTTGACGGCTACGATGACGGTTGCCCTTACGTGCCGCTCGCCGGTGATGGCGAGGAAGGCTTGTTTGGCGTTGACGCGGGGGTGCTCATGCTCGCTCTCAGCGGCGTCGGCGCCCTTCTCATTGTTGGTATTGTTGTGGCCAGAATTCTGCAGCGGGATGACGACGACGATGAGGAATACGACGAGGATGATTTCTTTGACGACGACGATGAGGAAGAGAACATCCTGGACATCCTTGACCGAAACAAAACAACCGGCCTCCAGCGTCCCCGAGCGTCTCCCCAACCGGCGGCCAGAACGGCCCCGCCAACGCGGCAACGTGGGCCGACCGGACCGCCGAAGAAAGGCCCAGGTGGGCCACCCAAACAGGCCGCTCGGACGGTTCAACGTCAGCCCTCAAAAGCCTCCAAAAAACCGGTAGAACCCAAAAAAGCCGGCAAAAAGAAGATCTCTTCCGAACCCGATGAGAGCGGTGGTGCGAAGGTCCGTAGAGCGAAGATCAACGTTGACATGAGCATCTTTGAGGATTGGCAAGAAGACGATCGAAACGATGCGGTGGAATGGGTGGTTGGTGCGTTTTCCGACGGTGAACAAGAAAGAAAGGTGTTGATGCAACTCCAAGAAACCGGCTGGACGGCGGAACAATCGCGCGCCATTTGCAGCCTTGCAAAGAACTGGCGCGACTAAGGGCCATCATGAGGGCTTAAATGGAGGTCTTGATTCGTGTTGAAAGGGAGGAAGGGAAATGGCAGATGAGATGCTCGAAACTTCCATCGCCATCGAGGTCGATGACGCAGCCGCTTATTTTGGCGCTACGGAATCCAGCGATGTCCTCCACGCTATGATGGCCATGCCTCGGGAACAAGCGATGATTGAATTTTTTGAACGTCTCTCCGACATTGTTCTGCGACCTGGAGATTTTGATTTCGAGGCTGCGAGTGAACGAATGCAGTGCGAGGGTGGCGAGATATACTACCTCGTTGCCGGTCATCTCGGCCTCATGGGCATGCCAGACCCGATACTTCGAGCGCTTGGTCAGGACGATTCAACAGGAGAGGCCGGTACGCCAGTTGATGGACTCTCCGAGCCACAACGCCAGTCGCTGCAGCGGCTGGCAGACCCCATGCGAATGATGAAACTCTTCGCCGTGGCTTTCCAAACAGGCGCTAAAGACGAGGTCGTCAAGTACATGGCGGGTTTAGAGGGCTATCTCGGCGACGTCGCCGCTTCCCTTGAGCCCCTCGTGACGATCGAGAAAGAACTGAGCGAGTCGCTTGACGTGGCCGGCCATGTTCTCCCCATCGGCACGCTGGCCACCTCCTCGGCCTCGGCCGCCACCGTTGATGTGCCGACGCCAACTGCACCACCGGTTCAATCAACGCCCGTTAAAGAAGCGAAGGCGTCCGAGACGACGGCACCCTCACCGGCTCCTTCCAAACCCGTTGCGCCAACCAGTTCTGAACCCTCGGTGCCTCTGCCAGCAACAAGCGTCGCCCTGCCCGATATCCTTCCCGAAACGGTGTCCGAACCGGTGGTGAACATTGAAAACGAGAAGCAGGTGGCCAAAGCGACGCAAGATGCGTTTTCAGGGGCGTTCAGTTCAGAACTCGTCCCGGACCCACCTTCTGTTCCTTCAGCGAGCACCGATGTGCCGCTCGAACCTGAGACTCCGGTGGAGGATGAAGAGATGTTCGTAAGCGCTGCGGAACACTTCATCGCTGCAGACGAGGACAACAGCGGTGCGTTGGATGTTGAAGAGTTGGCTCAGGCCACCGGTACCACCATAGAAGAGGCGACGGCCCTTCATGCCGAGGCCGATACAGACGGTGACGGCGTTGTGTCCCTTTCCGAATTCATTGCGTCGCCCGCAGCGGAAAAAACAGCCGCCCTCCCAAAGCCGGTGGCCCCCGTCCGCCGACCGCTTGCTCAGCGGCAACCACAACCATCGCCACAACCAGCGGCGCCTCAACAACCGCCGCCTCCGCAGCCTCAACCATGGCAGCAACAGCAACGTTGGCCTCAACAGCAACCTCCCCAGCAACGATGGCCACAGCAACCCACTCCACAACAGGCATGGCCACAACAGCCGGTCGTGCAACCCACCATCCGCTCGGGGGTGCACTGCAGGAACTGCGGTATCGGCTTGGACCCGTATTGGCGTTTCTGTCCAGTTTGCGGCGGCCAAAACCTCGGCTACTAGAGCGGTCAGTGGGCGACGAAGTTGCCGTCTTCGAACAGCATCAACTCGTCCAGCCAGATGCTTGGCGATGCCAGAACTCCAGAGATTTGGATGCCCACGGCTGCGGAACCGCCCAGTGTCGTGTTGTCACCTATGGAAAAATACGCTGTTCCCAGCTTTTTCTCGTCCTCGAGGACGTTCCCCGCTAAGCGAGCGTTTGGATTCATGCCGAAACCGAATTCAGCCACCGTCCAGACATTTTCTTGGTCTTTGCTTTTCAGGCGACGGGCCGCTTCCCCAAAGGTTTGGCGTATTTGCGCCGCTGCCGTTCCACCTTTGACGTCCACGATCAACCCGTTCTCAACTTGAAGGACCACGGGTTCATCCACAAGATCAGAATCCCACGAGCCGTCGATGACGATGGTGCCGTTCATGGTGCCTTCTCGAGGGAGTGTGAATATCTTTCCAGCGGGTAGATTTGTCAGCATTTTTGGGCGGTTGCAGATGCCGTTGTCGTCGAATTTCCACTCCCTCCAACTCACCTCAAAGGTCACGTTTGTTCCGGAATCGGATTTTACGTTGACAATGCGCTTCCTTCTCAGAAAACTTCCCATTTCTCCAATGTTTTTCTTGATGATGTTGAAGTCTGCTGACATGCCACCTTCGGTGAACATCTCCACGGTCATGCCCGGCATCGTTGCGACCCTAGCACCGTCTTTGTTGGCTTGCCGAACGGCACGAGTGTGGGTCAGGGAATACCTGGTGGGGGCGATAACGACCTGCTGTTGTCGCATCAGGTTGGCAACGGGTGCAGGGGGTTCTTCGCCATGGTGTCGCCCCTTTGGCATCACGATGAGCAGGACGCGGTCAGAGCGAAGGCTTGCCGCATCGTGAAGCGCTTGACCGATTTCGGTGGTGGTCGGGTCGCAGACGATGAGGATGTTTTCGCCTCGGCGCAGGTCCATGCACGTGTCGATGACCGTTCTGGCGCTTCTTTCCATCTTCTCGCTTAGATCAGCATCGCTTTCTATAGAATCGGGGGTTTCGATCTGAACGACCGGTGCCTCGTCCTTCTTCTCAAGACCTTCAGCCTCGTTCATGATGTCCTCAATATCTTGGTCAACCGCCGCTTTACCTTCATCCTCTGAATCGGTTTGATGATTCGGGAGGACCATGGTGATGGTAGCGTTCAAATGTTCTTGAATGATTGCATATTTTTCCCCCTCCGGCATCAAAATCCTGCGAGAGGGGGCGATGGGAGTGTTGAAGAAGCCCTGGGCGTTCAACCTTCCATGGAAGCCTACCAAGAATTCATTCAACGCGTTCAAGACATCCACCGGCTCGGAGCCCTTCAAGGCCATTTGGGTTGGGACCAAGAGGTGTTGATGCCGACCAAAGGTGCGGCCTCTCGTGGAGAGATGATGGCTTGGCTCGCAGGGAAACGCCACGAGCAACTCACCGATGCAAGAATGGGCGAGCTTCTCGATGCGTTGGAACAGGCGTCCCTCAATGGGGACCAAACCGCCAACGTACGCGAGATGCGGCGTGCGTACGACCAAGCGGTTCGTTTGCCAAAAGCGTTCGTTGAGTCGTTCGCCCAAGCCCGATCTGAAGCGCTGCTCGCTTGGCAGTCCGCACGGGAAGCATCGGATTTTCAGGCGTTCAAGCCTGCACTGGAGCACCTCATCAGCATGACGAAAGAAAAAATCGAGCTGTTGGGCGTGAACACGACGCCGTACGATGTGTTGTTGGACGAATACGAAATGGGCATGACCGTTGAGGACTACGACCCGCTCTTCGCAGGTCTTCGCAGCCGTCTAGTGCCGCTTTTGCAGGCCATCACCGAGGCCCAATCTGCCGCAAAAGACCCATCCCTTCCTGACAACATCACCTTCCCAATTGACGCCCAGAAAGCGTTTTGCGAAGCCGTTTCAAAGAACATGGGCTTTGACTTTGAGGCAGGACGGATGGACGCTTCTACGCATCCGTTTTCGGCAGGTTTGTGGCCGGGGGACACGCGCTTCACCACCCGCTTCGATGAAAAGGACCCGTTCTCCTGCCTCTACGCCGTGATGCACGAAACCGGTCATGCTCTCTACGAACAAGGCTTGGACCACGAACACCGATACACGCCACGCGGCGCAGCGGTTTCGTTGGGCGTCCACGAGTCGCAGAGTCGATTTTGGGAAAACCAGGTTGGCAGGACGCCAGCTTTCTGGAAAGTTGTCCTCCCTTGGTTCCGGTCAGCCTTCCCCGATGCCCCCGATTGGGACGAACACACCCTCAACAAGATCGCCAATAGAGTTCAGAAAGGGTTCATACGCGTTGAAGCGGACGAAGTGACATACAACTTACACGTGATGCTGAGGTATGAAATCGAAAAACAATTGTTCAACGGTGAGCTCGAGGTTGACGACCTTCCGACGGCGTGGAACTCCATGTTCAAGGACTGGTTTGGCATTGAGGTCCCCGAAGACCGTCTGGGCTGTTTGCAAGACATTCACTGGTCAATGGGCGCTTTTGGCTACTTCCCCACCTACACACTGGGCAACCTCTATGCCGCTCAACTTCTGGAAGCCATGACCTCGGAATTGGGCGATGTTGACGACCTCATCGGCGCCGGCGATTGGCAACCCATGCTCGACTGGTTACGCCCCCGAATCCACGCTCGCGGCAGCCTGGTCTCACCGGCCCAAATCATTGAGGATGCGACGGGTTCTCCACCAAGTCCTGAACCCTTCTTGCGCTACGTTGAGCGCAAATACGGTGCGCTGTACGGCCTCGATTAGGACCAAGGCGTCATGACCAGCGGCTGGCCAACGCTACCCGGCTCGACCAGCAGCGCTCCTTTTGGGCCGGTCTCGGTGGATCGTTCAAACACCGGGACACCGGCAACCACGGTGACCTGCGCCCATCCGACGAGCGACCGGCCTCTGAAGGGGTTCCAACCCACCCTCGTCCACGTGTGCTCGTCCGAGACCGTCCTTGCGTTGTTCATGTCAACCAGGACAACGTCGCCGTCCGCGCCCTCCTCAAGCCTTCCTTTGCCGACCATGTTGTAGCAGTCGGCCACGTTGGTCGACATCCATCGCACCACGTCTTCAATGCTGCAGGCGCCGTCGTTGGCGTGTGTCAACATGACGGCGAGCGAGGTTTCCACACCAGGCATGCCGCTCGGGGCCTTCGGGAACCCGAGCGCTTTGGCTTCTAGCGTGTGCGGAGCGTGGTCGGTAGCGATGCATTGAACCGTCCCGGACTTGAGTTGCTTCCAAAGCGTCTCTCGGTCTTTTTTGTAGCGAACAGGAGGGTTCATTTGGAGGCGTGTTCCTTCTCTGGCCACGTCCGTTTCGTCAAAGGTGAGGTGCTGAGGCAAGGTCTCTGTGGTAATGATGGCGTCTTTTCCTGTGGCTTTGGACGGCAGGACCGTGATGTTCTCGAGCCAATCCGCTTCGATACCGCTCGTCAGGTGGAGAATGTGCAGGCGGTGTCCGGACGCTTGGGCAAGCTCCACCGCCAGTTTTGTTGCTATCAGGGCCGTGACATCATCACGCCATTCGGCATGAGCAGCGATGTCCGTACGCCCCTCCATCATCGGCAGGCGGTCCTCCATTCGTTTTTCGTCCTCTGCATGCACGGCAATTAGGCCCCCGGTCCCTTTGAAAATGGCCTCAAGAGCCTCGCGTTCGTTCACCAGAAGGGTACCCGTGGAGGAGCCCATGAAGATCTTGATGCCGCAAATACCAGGTATCGCGATGGGAGCGTCCGGGGTACCGACAGCGTCCTGAAGATCGCTGACGTTGTCTGGCGTGGCGCCGATAAAGAAACCGTAGTTGTTGACGCACTTTTCTGAGGCCGTCTTGAGTTTCATGTTCATGCCTTCCAGGGTCGTGATGGAGGGTTTGTTGTTCGGCATGTCGAGGAACGAGGTGATGCCACCGCTAACGGCGGCCGCCGAGCCTGAACCGAGGTCTTCCTTTTCCGGCTGACCTGGATCTCTGAAGTGGACCTGAGGGTCAATCATGCCGGGGAGGAGATGCAAGCCTTCACCGTCAATGATCAATTCATCATCCTGCGGTGTAAGGTTTGTACCGAGGGCAACCGTCTCGATAATCCCGTCCCTGATTCTCAAGTCCCCTTTGCCCGTTTTGTCGGGTAAAACCATGGTGGCTCCCTGAATCAACACGTTTCCTTTCATGCCCTCGCCTCTGGGAACTTCCAGAGCGGTTCAGTCTTTGAACATGATGCGTCGATTTTGAGGCCTATCGTTTGGCATTTTTGGGTCGAAACGCATCGCAAATGGTGGGTTCCATATCGATGTAAGGGCCACCCAAAAGGTCCACACAGTACGGCACGGCCTTCCATATCTCGTCAATGGTTTCCCGAATGGATTTTGGCCTTCCTGGCAGGTTGAAGATGAGCGTGTTGCCTCGCAGCCCCCCAACCTGACGCGAGAGGATGGCCGTGGGTACGTACGCCAGCGAGATGGAGCGCATTTGTTCACCAAACCCGGGCATGAGCCGTTCGCAAACGGCCTCGGTCGCTTCGGGCGTGATGTCTCTTGGAGCAGGACCGGTTCCACCTGTCGTCACCACAACGCTGCACGCTTCTTCGTCAGCGAGGTCTCGAAGCGCCGCTTCCACGGCCTGCTGTTCATCGGGAACACAGCGGTAAACGGCCGTCCAAGGGCTCTTGATGGCCTGTTGAAAAAACGCCAGGATGGCGGGGCCTCCCTCGTCAACATACTCGCCTCGGCTGGCGCGGTCGCTCACCGTGACGATGCCCAAACGGACAGGGTCGCCGACGTGGTTCTCTTTTCCCTCACCCGCGGTGATCGCTTCCATCGTTTCACCTACTGGTCGCCATACTTGGCGATAATATCGGCGTGGAAATTGTCGAGAAGCGTGTCTTCAAACAGTTCTGTCTGCCGTCGCATCTTGGTTGAGCGTATGTGTAGAACGGCCATGAGGATAAACACCGCAATGACCAACGGAATGAACACCTCAAGTTTGTATTGATGCATGAATTTGACAATGCCTTCCGCAGTGTAAGCCCAAGTGACAGAAGCGATGGAACCGCCAATGAGGGTCGCCAGCAACACCCGCATGAACTGCATACGGGAAAGAAGACCCAGCATGGCGCCAACCAAGACACCGGAGGCCATGAACGGAATCCAGACGAAGAAAATCAGTCCCCAAAATCCCCATTTGTTGATCATTTCTCGTTTTTCGTTGGCCATGTATTCCACCGTTGAGAGCGTATCACCGAGGAATTTTGTCTGCAGCACTCGGCCCCCTAAACCGTCCTGTTTTGCAACAGCCACAATGCGTTCGTCATCGGCTTGCGAGCGGCGCTCCACACGGCCAGCACCGGACCTGTCGGCCAGCGTCGACACTTCGTTTCGCGTTTTGACGACAAGTTCCTGAGAACCCAACAGGTCCGCGTTTCGCTCGTGAATAAACCGGTAGAGCTCGTCTTTGATTTGCGTAGAGGTTTTGTTGAACCGCAACCAGGCAAACCGTTGCGTCGGCCGGAAAATCACGGACACAAAGATGACCCGATCGTCGCTCGTCACGACGGCGCCGTTCATCTCCACATCGGAGCGTCGTGTGAAAAACAAATCCAAACTGTCGCGCACGTCGTCTTCAATTCTCGAAAGCGAGTGCAACTCCGAAAAGAAGCTGGAATAGTCCTGTCGCTCCTCTTTGAGGTCGGCGTCGTCGCTGCTGGCGCCAATACCAACGCCCGAGTCAAAGTCGACGTTTTGTCCTCCACCGATGACACGAACGTTCAGTTGGACGGGCTTGAACACCCTGAAAATGGCAAATTCTTCCAGCAGGTTGCGCAGAAGTTCCGCCCGCACCTCGTTGGAGTCGGAGAGGGTGTTTTCCGTGTTCTGGTAGGCGACCATGATGTCAATGGACAGGTCCCTTGTTTCTGTTTTGAACAAATCTTTGTCAATTTCAATGCCGAGTTGGTCGCCGACCTTGTAGACCGTGTCCTCAACGACGCGAACGATGTGGGCTCGTGAGAGGATGTCGTCAGCGTCTTGGTGGTAGACCTTGTACATCACCGGGTAAATAATCAGCAAGGAGATGATGGAGAGCGAGAGGGAGATGAAGGCCATCCACCATGCGGGAATACCGGCGGCTCCTCCGGTCAACATGGCGGTTTCCCTTCCGCCGCCGAGTTCGGCCCCCATCAGGATGTAGCCCCAATCTCCGAGGTCTTGAACGGTCCAACAAGAGCGAGGACCGGAATCTTCTATTCGAACTTCAGAATGCTCGTCGTCTTCGACAAAGGGGAGGAAAGCAAGGGTTTCCTTTGACAGCGTGTGTTCGAAAGAGACGTTATCGGAGCCTCTGAAAACGACGGGTGAACTCTTGTTCCGCTCTTCGTGGACCGTGACTTGGAATTCAAGTTTGAAATGTCCTTCGGGAAGTTCGGAGTAGGGGGCTTTGAAGTAGGCTCTTCCGTTGCTGCTGTCCGCTTTGTTGATCGTGCGAACCGTTTCGTTCGTTCCAAAGTCTTCCTTTACCAACGAGTTTGTTTGTTCGTTGATGATTTCAAAGTAAGTGTAGTTGAGGTAGGCTTCGCCGTTGGGAAGGTTGTGGCCGGCAATGGAGAACAGTTCCTGGTCTGGGTCTGGGAAGATGTTCAGCCATGGTTCATCCGTGATTTCCGTGCATTCGTCGCCGATGTCAAGGAAGGTGGTGGAGGCGGTGTGGTCAACGCTGGTGCTGTTGCCCATGATGCCCGCCGACATTGAGAACAACAGAAGGGCGAACAACACACCGTAAGCCATGCCGCCCATGAGGACAAAGTCCTCAATGTTCGAGAGAAACCTTCGACCTCCACCCATTCGCCTCTGGCGGATTTCTTGGAGTTCTTTCCCTTCCCTGTCTTTGGCCTTTGATTGCTCATCAACGGCCTCGTTGGCGTCGGAATCAGGTCCCTTTTCCTTCGCCATGGTAAGGCATACCCAATCCACTTCATGAATCCTTTTCCCTGCTTTGACGAGCATCGAGGTGGCTTAGCATATTCTATAGAGTAAATCACCTAAACCTCTATTCTGCGGTAAGGTTGGTGGGTCAGGCCGGACTTGAACCAGCGACCTCGGCATCTTCAGTGCCGCGCTCTCCCAACTAAGCTACTGACCCGTGCATCCTTTGCCACTGCCCTCGCCATATCAAGCCTTCCGCTCTCAACGCTCGTCGTGAGGCGACCAACATTGCTTCTAAGGCGACTATTCTGCGCCGTTGAGGATTTCTTTTTGGAAGGCAAACAGTTCTGCAAGACCTTTGTCCGCCCCCGCCAACAGCGCCGTTAATTCGTCTGCAGAAAACGTCGATTCTTCACCCGTTCCTTGAACTTCAACGTACTTGCCATCGCTTGTTTTGATGATGTTCATGTCGACATCGGCGTTTGAGTCGAGCACGTAGTCAAGATCGAGAAACACCTCGCCGTCGATAAGACCGACCGATACGGCGGCCAAGTCGTGCGGTATGACCTTGTTTTCATGGTGTTCGCGCTCGAGGGCGTCAAGTTTCGGAGGCGTCCATCCATCCTTACGTTGTTCAGCGGTTGGGCGCAGGTCTGAGGGCAGGCACACGCCTTGGGCGATGAGGCGTCGCACGGCGAGACGGAGCGCTATGTTTGCGGCCGTGATGGAAGCGCATCGCGTGCCGCCGTCGGCGTTCAACACGTCGCAATCAACGTTCAGCGCCACCGGGCCGAGCGCTTCAAGATCGACGGCCGCCCGGAGCGAGCGAGCGATCAAGCGTTCAATCTCTTGCGTCCGACCTTTTGCACCTCGGCGCTCACGACGAAAACGGGAATCGGTGGAACCGGGCAGCAGCGAATATTCGGCATGCACCCATCCTTTTGTGGCGTCTCTTGGGAACCAGCCTGGAAGCCTGGCTTCTTTGGTGCAACAAGCCAAAACGACCGTGTCACCTTGCTTGTAGAGAACGGATGCCAGGGCGTTTGGCGTGAAGTTCAACGTGACCTCTGGCTTGCGCATCTCGTCGTTGGCTCGCGTGGTGTTCAGTTCGGTTTTGAATTTCCCCATGGTGCTGGCCATGGCTTCGGCTTCATGAAGCCTTCTCACCTTGAAAGATGGGCGACGGGCAGGTTGAAGGCGTGAGCAGCAGTGCCCGTTGTCATGGGTCAACCACAAGCCGTGATTTGCGCCGTCGCCCGTACACCGATCGGGAAGTTCATGGGAGCATACGCCTCTTTGAGCGCCGTGGATTTGGGCGTCATGACCGTGAAAGAACTGCTCAGGAGGGCCAACATCGACCCTGAATCGGAGGTTATCGATGAAGTTGTTTTCGGGCAAGTCCTTCAAGCCGGTGTCGGTCAAAATCCGGCGCGGCAAGTGGCCCTCGGTGCCGGTCTACCGGTGTCCACGCCGTGCACCACCGTCAACAAAGTCTGCGGGTCCTCGCTGAAAGCCGCCATGATGGCGGCCAACAGCGTTCGGGCTGGGGAATACAAGGCCATCATCGCCGGTGGCATGGAAAGCATGACCAACGCCCCTCAGTTGCTTCTCGGTCAGCGGAAAGGTACGAAAATGGGGGACTCAACGCTGGTCGACTCGATGATTCATGACGGCCTTTGGGACGTTTACAACGACGTCCACATGGGCACCACCGGTGAGACCATCGCCAAGGAGTGCGGCATTGACCGGGAGACAATGGACGCTTTCGCAGCCCGTAGCCAACACCGTGCTGCAGAGGCATGGGTAAACGGGTGGTTTGATTGGGAAACCTTCGCTGTTGATGTTCCGCAACGCAGGGGCGACCCCGTGCGCATTGAGAGGGACGAAGGCGTTCGTCCGGGCACCACGGCCGAGTCGCTTGGCAATCTGCGACCGGTGTTCGACAAGGACGGGTCCGTCACCGCAGGAAACGCCAGCACACTCAACGACGGGGCCAGCGCCGTGCTCATCGCCGAGGCCTCGTTTGCGACGTCGCAAGGATGGGAAATTATCGCTACCATTGAGGATTATTGCACCTCCGGAGTTGAACCGGAGCGCGTCATGAGCGCCCCGATTCCTGCCGTGAACACCCTCCTGTCTCGCAACGGTTTGGACGTTCTGGACGTTGATGTTTACGAACACAACGAAGCCTTCGCTTCCGCATCGTGCGCTGTCGCTCAAGAAATCGGCATCCCCGAAGACCGCTTCAACCTGCACGGGGGGGCCGTCAGTCTCGGCCATCCACTCGGCGCCAGCGGGACGAGATGCCTCATCACGATGCTTGGCGCCATGCGACGAACCAACGCAGCGTCCGGCATCGTTACGCTATGCCTCGGCGGTGGCAATGCGGTGGCAATGTACGTTCGCCGACCTGAATGATCACCCGTTTCACTCAAGAAGCGTCAACACGTCCTCGGGAGGACGACCGATAACGGCCTTGCCGTCGACCACCAGCACCGGGCGCTCGAGCAACTTTGGGTTTGATTTCAAGAGCGCCTCAACATCAGCGGGTGAACGAAGCCTCGCCATGGTTGGCGCACCTGCGTCCTTTTTGCGAACGATGCCGTCAAGCGAGGCGAGCAATGGCAAGTCCCCTTCTAGGATGCCCGTATCCAGATAGCGAACGACGTCCACAGCGACGCCTCGCTGCTCAAGCAGCGCCAGCGCCTGCCTGGATTTCGAACAGCGAGGGTTGTGATAGAGTCGCATGGAACAACCAACCAACGGTTCACCATCAACCCATGGGTGTCAACAACGGGCAACCCTCATTGAAATCGGTTCTCAAATTCGTTGTTGTGTGTTGGGGAGGCCTCTGGATGCTCGACCAAGTCCACCGCGTTTGTTTCGTTGTTCCTTTGATACATGTAGCCAACAACGCCAACGATGAGCACGCCCAATCCTAACCAAAAAATACCGATGATTTGTATCGCTTGTCTGTCCTCATCGGTGCATTTACCAAACCCAGTCGTGCATGATTCGCCCGTGTCTCTACCGAGTTGCGCATCGCTCAAACTGAAGGCAATGATGGCCAAGCCCGCAAGCAATCCCAAACCGAGCAACGCTTTTCGAATCCGGTGTCGCACTGGCAAAACTTGGACAATGGGCTCGCTTATTCCTTGTTTTACAGCGGGTGGCTCAACATTCTGTTTCCCTATTGGAACCCATGATGTGCCATCCTCGCTCAACTCAAGCCCCATTGCTTTGGCTTGCTCTAGCGTGCGCTCTCAAGCGGATGTGGACATGTGCTCGGTACTCGTCGGGAACGGTGTTCACATAATCTTTCATCCGACAGCCATTGACCCCCCCATCTCTCTTTCAAGTTCGGAAAGGCCCCGCAGGCCGTCTAGCCCCCGCCGCCGCCTCCGCTTCCACCGAGGTCGCCTCCGCTTGTTCTATAATGGGAACCGATAATCTCGTATGCTTCCAGAACACGAGGTGCGATTATTATGTACGCTAAGAATATCAAGATAACTGGAGGGACAAGCGCTGCGATCAAAAGTATCCCCACACCAATCAAAACGGCTGCTGTTGAGATGATGCTGGCGACCAGTCGATTGCCCGGAGACTGGTCTTTCCACAAAGCTCTACCAATCATGAGTTCATCCCTACCATAGGTAAATTCGTGACTGCAGTGCGGGCATTCGAATTCCCCCAACGATTCCAGCAGAAGCGTCTGCGAGCAGGAGGGACAAACATACTCTCTCTCCAAACTTATTCCAAGAAATTCTGCCATGCCTAATTCCAGTCTTGCCGTTCATATCATGTTTTTTCCAGCAGGAGCTTGTGCCCTCACCCACGATACACAAGTGTGCCTTCGTTATTACCTGCGGTGAGGTGGATAGGCCTGAATATGGCTTACAGCAAGCCCGTGGCACGGGCACACATGGCTTGGAAGGGCAAACATGACTATTAACAGGATGACAAGGTAAAACCTCTTGAGTACAATGAATTCCACTCGTCAAGATGTGCGACTGACAACCATCGTTGTGGCGTCCGTGTTTGCCATTGTCGCTTTGATGGTCGGTGCTGTTGGCGACAATTCGGTCAAGTTGAACGGGTACTCCGCCGTGCTGTACTGTGCGGTGATTTGCATTGGCGTGCAATGGGCAGCGTGGATACCGGCCTCCATCGCAACATCAGAACGCTACTACGACCTAACAGGCGGCCTCACCTTTCTCACGGTGGTCGGTTTCAGTCTGTGGGCAGGAGCGCAGTCTGAGGCGCCAGGTTGGCGAGAATTGATTGTCAGTTCACTTGTCGTCATCTGGGCTCTGCGCCTGTCCATTTTCCTCTACCTTCGGATTTATCGGGCCGGTAAAGATGGACGTTTTGACCGACTCAAAACCTCACCAATTCGGTTTCTTGTACCGTGGACCGTCCAAGGCTTGTGGGTGTTCTTGACCATGAATGTCGTTATCGTCATCAACAGTCAAGCCGGCACGGCACCTGCATTGGGGGTATGGGATGCTTTGGGATTGTCACTGTGGCTGCTTGGATTCGGTGTTGAGGTGGTGGCGGACAACCAAAAAACAGCCTTCAACAGCGACGTCAACAATGAGGGTAAGTGGATAGACACGGGCTTGTGGTCGTATTCAAGGCACCCCAACTACCTTGGAGAAATCGTTCTGTGGACAGGTATTGCTTGCTTCGGTATACCCTGCTTTACCGGCCTCGAGAGGCTGGCTTGGCTATCGCCGATCTTCGTTGTTCTTCTCTTAACGAAGGTCAGCGGCATTCCCTTGCTCGACAGACGAGCTTTGGAGAGGTGGGGAGACGATGTTGAATATCAAAAGTACAGAGAGAACACCCCAGCTCTGTTTCCCCGACTGGTCAAAAAATCATAGAATTCGGCAACCTCTTCAGATGTTCGCTGTTTGAGTTTAATTCCTTTTATCGAGAAGGCTTTGCAATGGGTACCCTTTGCAACGATGCGCAATTCAAGACCGGAGAAACATGGTGACGGATTTGTTGCCGTGATCCAAAACACCGACCTCTTCAAACCCAAACCGCTGATGAAACCTCATCGAACCCGGGTTTGGCGGCGTCAGGTTCACCTCAGCGGCGACCGGTACGCCGCGTTCCTCTGCAAAAGCAGCGACCCTGCGGTAGAGAGCAGAGCCCACACCCTCGTTTCTGCGGGCGGTCAACACGGCGATTCTGTCAACGTAAACGAACGCGTCGTATCGCTTGTTGAACCACGCATAGTTGAGGCTTCCATAGGTCGTATCCGGTGGCAAACAGATGACAAATCCGAGCAATTCACCCTCAACATAGGCGCCCAGCGAGAGGTTTGAAAGCGACATCAAAACAGCGAGTTCGTCCACAGAAACCTGACCCGTCCCTGGAAGGCCCTGTTCGTTGATGGTCCACATCGCCTCAACTTCAGAAGACGTGAGGGCGCGAATCTCCATGAGGCTTGTCCGTCGTGCCGGTTTATGGAACGAGCGGTCATTCTTCTTCGAGGCGGGCATCGAACTCTGCTTCGAGTTCACGGACTCTATCGTTCGACAGGACATAAGCCGTAGCCAGCGATTTGAGCAGCTTACGTTCTTCTGAGGTGATGATGCGGTCTTCCATCGCCGTTTCGTAAGCCTGCAGGTAGGCTGTTTCCCCCGGTGTGTACGTGGCCGGGATGAGCCTTCCCGACATGCCGTCAATCACGGACAACACGGGACCCCGCAAACCAAGGAAAATCACACCAATGGCCACACCACCAATGAGGCCTTGACCCAAAACCTGCTCCATGACTTCCGTGGCCGTCAAGAACAACAGGGCTCCCGTACCGGTGAACATGGCTGTTCGGAACGTCTTCCTCAGGTTTTGGTCAATACCGAACACCGAGTCGTTGAGCGCGGCGTGAACGAACATCAAAGCCTCAAAGCCCATCGCAAGCGGCGTCATCAACAACGACAGCGTCCAGATGAGGTACTTGACCCTGTCAAAGGAGGTGGCGTCTTCTCCAAAGCGCCAGAGCGTTGAATCGGCGAACGTCGCCAGTTCACCGCCGTTCATCAGGGGGATTAACACCATCAACGTCACGAAGTAGATCATCGTTCCAGTGACTTTCCCGAGGAAACCGATGTACAACGACCTTGAGGTGAGGTGCCGCGATTTTCCAGCCTCACCCGCTGATTGGTCGCTCTTCATGGATGAACGGATGAAGAACAAGGCGCCAAGGGTGACCAGCGGCGAGGCAAGGGCGATGGCCCAAAGACCCCCGGCCGTGCTGTCATCGACGAGGTGGACCTCGTAATACCTTGAACACGTGCCTATCTGTTCCATCGTATCGATCATGAACGGCTGAATTGAGCCCCACCACAGCTTAAGGGTGGGCTGAGCGCCGGCTTCTGAACAGATCAGCCACGCCGAGTCGGCCATGTAAAAACCGTTCATGTCGCGGATGTTCATCCAAATCGCCAAGGCAAGAACCGGTGCCAAGAACCATGCATAACGTTGGAACGATTCTCGGAACATGAAGTTGAGTTTCTCAATTCGGTAGTAAATCGGTATGCAGAGGTACAGCAAAATCGCTGCTGTGTGCGCGTAAAAGAACACTTCAATCTTGAACACCCAGAGGTAATTCCATAACCACTCCCAATCGCTGTCGTAAGGAAAAGCGTCGGCAACCAGGAAACCGGCTTTGATGCCTTCAATGATCAGCAACACCATCATGAATCGGTTTTCGTTTGACTTTGAGTCCGCTTTCCAAACGAGGTAACTTAGGCTCAAAAGCCAAACAAAAACGGCCACAGAGACCCAAGAGATGATGAGGCGAAGGCCGTAGAAATCCTCGGCATCGAAAGCATTGATGTAAAACTCAAGTGCCGATGCCATGTTAGGGCTCACACCATCCAAAATTAAAAGAGATTTTCACGGCATTCAGAGGTTTTCCTTCCTCGGACGGTTTCTCTTCACTCTTCTTCACTGGACACCGGGGGCGTCAACATACCGTGTTCATCGATGACGTCGGACGCACCGGGGAGAACGGCCAACAAATCGTCGGTTGAGAGTCCTGTGTTGCGATAAATGCTGTTGGCAAGTTGATCCTTCTTTGTTAGACCCGGCGTGAGTATGGCGTGCCTTGGGCACATGGCGGCGATGTGTTCACCCGTCCCGGTGATGACCAAGGGGACGCCGTTAACGGCGACAATACCGATACCGATTTGCAGGTTCATGTCCTTGTACCAAGTTCGTTGGCCGCGGATGACAAACGCTCCTTTGCCCACAAACTCGCCGGTCTGTGCCGATTTTGACACCTGCGCAGGTTTCACGCTGTACACGGTGCCGTGCGCTCCACCACCGTTCCATGCACGGCTCCAGGCGAGGGCCAGCACCGCTGCTTGGTTCAATTTCTTCTCATCGAGTTCCGTGTTGTCCAACTTGTCGACCAGACGGTAAGCAGGAATGTCGGCCGGCAAATGCGTTGGATGGCGCTGTTCAAGAACAAGGCCTTGCGCCGCCCGCAAGCTGCACGATGGTGCACCGTGGAGGTCGGCGTGGAGGTACATGTCGTCGCCTGAGAGGTGTTTTTTTACCACGGCGTCGTTGCCTTTCGCATCTTTGCCGCCAACGACAAGGTGGCCGCCCTCAACGATGCCCCAGCGGTGTTGTTCAAACCACATCCGTTTGCTTCGTTTCAGGCGGTTCAATTTCCCACTCGCTTTCTGCTTCGCCTCGTTTTTCCGGGCGCGTTTGAGCATCCGCTCGGTGTCGGCGAGGGCTTCCACCGCTCCCTTTGTCTTGTTTTTCTGCTTTCGTGCGGCTTCAAAATAGCGCTGAGCGTTCTGGTGGACGCTTGTGTCGAGGTCCAACTCAACCTGCGGGCCGTTTGGCTCGTTGTTTTCATCGGGAAGATGCACGGTGATGAGGCGTTGGGCCGGGTCGGCGCGAACGATCCAAGGAATCGCTTTGATGGCTTTTCGTACGCCACGCCATCCGTCCCTCTCCACCGCTTGGCTGGTCTGCTGCATGAGGGCTTCCACGTGGTTCCAATGTTCTTGAATCAAATGACCGAGGTGTTGCTGTTTCTCGATTTTTTCCGAGAACGACGCCAGTGATTTCTCTTGTTGAGCCTTGCGGCGCTCAAGACGTTCGACCTCCGTTGACTGCCCGCGGCCGGGCCCGGCTTGTTCGTACTTTTCTTCCTCCCGCCGCTGAAGGGCGTGGGCGTCATGCGGTCCTTTCCAAGCGTCGATGGCCTCGCAGAGTGAAGGGAAACCAACATGCGCCACGTTGTCGTGTTGAGGGAGCAAAATCGGGGTCGCTTCAACGGCTCGCTCACCAAGCCAGTGTTGTCGCTCACCGTGGTCCATTTCTTCGAAAGCGTCGTTCCAGGACGCACCGTCATCATCGTCCAATTTGAGAATCAAGTGGGCTTCCTCAGTTTTGGAGAGCGCCTCCAAGAGTTGCCTCAGTCCTTGGAAAATTTTCGTTGCGTCCGCTTCGGCGCACGGTGAGTTTGGTTCGTGTTTGGCGAGGATGCACACGGCGTTGGCGTGGGTGGCCCCCAGGTTCACCTTCCCGCCCAACGTTGACACCAAATCGCGGTCCGAGTCTTGGAACATGCCCTTCAAACCGGCTTCGTCGAGCGTGTATGGGTTAACCGCTGGAGGAGGGGGCGTGTAAGCGACACCTTTCTTGAGCGTCCGGCCGGCGTAAGAAGCGTGCGTCAGCGGCTGTATGATGGTGTTCTCTTGGTCAACAAGGATGATGTTCCCGTCACGGAACACCTCCACGATGAGGGTGCGCTCACCGTTTTTGGTATCGAATGAAAAAGCAAGAATGCGGTCAAAACCGACTTGCTTGACGCCGGTTAATCTAGCGTTTCGGAGGTGTTTGCGAAGCACCATCGCAAAAGGTGGCGGCGTCATCGGCATAGGGCGGTCCCGTTGCGAGGTGTAAATGCGCTGACCGCGCACAAAAACGATGTCCCGCTGGGCGGCTTCCTTTGGGTTCACTCGCAGGACGATTTGTTCGTAATGAGGCATGTAGGCTTTCTTCACGTAGGCGCCCTTGAGGGCGTCCAACTCGCGTGCCATGGCGCTGAGGTCGAAACCGGACATGGCCTTCTTCATTCGTTCACCTCAATCGATTCCAGCCGGCAAGATGTGAAGAAGGTTTCAGGCCGGACCTAACCCAAAGAGGCCGTATTGTCATCAACATCTTCGAATTTCAGCAACACCTTGCCGATGTTTTTGGCGTCGTGGATGTATTGATGCGCTTCCCTGACGTCTTCGGCGTCAAAGACACGATCGACAATCGGGTCCAAATGGCCGTCTTGGATGCCGTCCACGATGCGTTTGAGTTGTGTTTGCATGACGGTTTCGTTGGTCCATGTGCCCATGTGGACACCAAAGACACCACGATTTCTGTTCATCAAGCGAAGCGGGTCGAATTTTGGCCGTTTTCGCAGCGCAAGCAAGGCCTTGAGCAACGAACGTTTGCTTGACGGAGCGGCTGCTGAGAGGCCGTAGGTGTAGAGCCGGCCTCCTTCTGAAAGACAGGACAGGCTTCTTTTCAGATGGTCGCCGCCAATAGGGTCCAGCACGTGGTCAACGCCTTTGCCGTTGGTTTCGTCTTTGATGATGGTAAGAAAATCTTCGTTGTGTCGATCGATTGGGCGAGCACCGTAGCGTTCAATGATGCGGTGCTTTGACGCCGATGCGGTAGCCCAGACCTTCTCAATCCCAGCCCAGCGGCAGAGTTGAAGCGCAGCGGTACCAACGCCGCCACCACCGCCGTGAATCAACACGCTATCATCGGGTTTGAGGTTCCCTAGATAATGCAGCATGTGGTGGGCGGTTAGGTAGGTCACCGGGGTTGATGCTGCCTTTTGCAACGTGATGCCGTCGGGTATCGGTAGCACCCTTTCGCGTGGTGAAATCACGTGGCTGGCCTGAAGACCATCACTTCCCGCCACGACCACGTGCTGTCCGATTTCAAAACCGTCCACTTCCGCACCCATGGCGTCAACAACCCCGCTGGCTTCGTACCCTGGCGTGAACGGAAACGGCGGTCGAGGATTGTAAAACCCCATTCGCTTGAGGAGATCGGCGAAGTTGATGCCGGCGTACGCCACCTTCACCCTGACTTCCCCCGGGCCGGGCTCTGGGATGCGCATCGGCTGACAGGTGATGGCCGAAAGGCCCCCAGCTTTGGTGATGACCACGCGCTTCCCCGTCATTTCTCAATCACGCTCCACTGGCCGCCTGTGCGGCGTACAAGCCCCCTTCTTTCGTGGGCGAGGAGGTGGGAGAGGGTTTGGTCTGCAGCGAGAACGGGGTGGGCGTTGGGGGTGTCGGCGTAAGCATCGGCAGCGATGAGTTCTAAATCACTCAAACCCTTTCTCACCGATTCCAGAACCCTCTGATGGCGCGCCGAGCGGTGCGTGATGTAGTGGTCAATGAGGCGTTCCGGAATCGCTACGACCGGTCCGTGGCTCGGGAAAACGAGGTGAGGTTTCAGGGCTTTCAGCCGCTTAAGTTGCTCGATGTAATCGTTCATCTCGCCAGAATGCGGTGGAATCAGGATCGTACCGATGCCAGCCAGCATGTCCCCAGAGACCAATCCCGCTTCGCTGAAAAGGCAAACATGGCCCGGGTGATGACCGGACGTCATGACGACGCGCCACGTTTGTGCACCCAACGTCAATGTCTCACCGTCGGTGAGCACACGGTCAACTCGAACGCTTTTCGAGGTGTGTTCGCTTGCCCAAATCGGGACATTAACCACCTCTTGCAAGAGATTCATATCGGCCAGATGGTCGTTGTGGCTGTGCGTGAAAATCACCGCCACAGGTGTTCCATTGTGCCGCTTCACGGCGGTTTCCACCGCCTTTTTGTCCTCGAGCGTGCGGATGGCGGGGTCAACCAGCACGTAGTCACCCTCAGGGTCGCCCACGAGGTAGCAATTGGTGTGGTCTGCCGGCGGTAATGTAGCGGTTTTTATGGGCAGGACTTCCACACCGTGCGCAAACAGAATCGACCGCCTGCCCGGTAGTCGTTGAGCGATGTCCTCGGCGGCCTTTTCCATATCACCGTCAAACCGCTCTAGCGTGCGCTCAATTTCCATCAGGAGGGTGACAACGGGCGGGGCGACCTTGATTTCATGGGCTTTCCATCGATCCAAAATATCGCTGGGTTGCGCCCACATCACCTCGGTGAATTCGGTTTGTGGTTCAAGGTCGATGATGGGTACATCGGCCCAATGTCCGACATGGAGGTGGAGAAAGGCATTGTCGAATTGAACGGGACCAAACGGCGGCGTGATTCGATGGCTCAGTACCCTGATTCGTTCTCGGTCAACAGGGAAGTTGCCCTCAAGGCTCCGAGGCAGCCACTGGGCTTTGTCCTCAACGATGGCCTCACGGTCCACCTCTTTGAGGGCCACAACGCTCGCTCCTTTGGCAGCAAGCCCGAGTTCCTCGCTCATCTCCCGCATGATGCACGCGACGGCGGCGGCTTCCTGGCCCGCCAGAGACGGGTGGGCCTCGACCGCTTTACGGTCAACTGACGAGACACCACCACCGGGAAACGCCCAGTAGTTGGGGAAGGCGCGCATGGTGACCGAGCGAAGACCGAGGAGGACCTCCACGCCATGAGGGCCGTCCCTCGTAAGGGTCATCGTGGCGGTTGGACGCGGTGCTCCTCTGGTCTGCGGGGCGAATTTAACGCCTTCCGGCACCTCATCCATGGAGGTGCCTCAAGCGTCGCACTTTCAAAGTGTTGTGAAGGGTGTTTCGCTCAATTTGGTGACGGCGGCCATCACCTCCACAACGGGCCTGTGAGGCAAGGAAGGCCACGGCATCAACAACCGATGCAGTCGGGACACATTGAGCGTCGGCTTCAAATAAATCGCGTGCTAGGGCGCATCCATGACCCACGATTCGGTTGAGGACCATCTCGCTGAGTTGGCGGAGTTGGTGTCCAAAGCCGAAGCCATGGGTGTGGATTTGTGGCCGGAGACAAAGCCAGCCCGTCCGTGGGCGAAGTACGCCCTGGCGTCGTTCATGATCATCATGATGCTCTCGTGGGTCTCAAAAGTCATGTTTCGCTTCGCTACTGTCTGAACGTGATTCCTCACCGCTCAATTGAAGAAGGCAACGGGAGTGGCCCGACCAGAGTCCCTTAGTGTAGCGGTCCATCATGGAGGATTCTGGTTCCTCCGACCTCGGTTCGAATCCGGGAGGGACTACCAACTCATCGGCGCACTGCGCCGCATTGCAAGCACCAGTTTGTTTTTTTCGGGCGACCTAAATATTATAACTGGCCGTCATTTCGGTTGCCCTAAACCAGAGGGTTATACATGGAACTAAAGACCAAACAACTGAAAGGAATGACGCTTGCTCTACTGATGCTTATCGCCGCCATGGCGGGGTGCCTCGGTGCAGAAGACGACACAGAAGAATCCGAGTCGACGGCTGACGAAAAGCCGGCGTTCTTGGACGCCTCCGACGCTGGGTACACCTATGCGTCGGACGTGGACAACCACCGTTCGCTGATGCAGGATCTCTGCGACATCAAGACGGCGGCCAGTGAGAACAACTGGGACGAAGCCAAGAACATCTACCAAAACGGCAAGAACGCCCAGAAAGATGACGGCTCCTACCGAACGCTCGCAGGCTTTGCTGGAGCAGAAGGTAAGAAGCACAACTACGACAGCTTCTACAACGAATCCGGAGCCATCGGCGCCCACATCATGGACGCCATGGAAGGCACCGGTGATTTCGCTGGCGTCTCCGACACCGTCCGATACCAAGGCATCGCCAAGTTGACCGCCAACATGGGCATGGTCGGCTACACCATTCACGAACTCAACGCCGCTCTCGCCAAGGCAGGCGACAACAACCTCGACAACGACTCTGGCGCACCCCACAACTGGGACGAGGCATGGGCCTTCTTCCACGGACCGGATGAGCACTACGGTTGCTCCCCAGCCAAGGTTATGGAGAAGCGAGCTGGCGACTTCAACACGGCCGACGCCGATGGCGTTGCTGCCACTTTCAAGGCTACCGAGAAGGCCATGGTCGACGGACTTGCTGCTCTCCAAGCAGGCGATCAAGCCGGCTACGAAGCAGCCACCAACGAGGTGTTCAAGAACGTCATCATCGTCTACTCTCAAGCCACCATCAAGTACACCTACAAGATGGACAGCAACGAGTCCGGTGCCAAGTACCAAGCAGAGGGCTACGCTTTCTGGAAGGCCATGGAAGCCTACGCCGCTCCATACACCGACGGCTGCTACAACATGGCGGTTCACAAGGTCTTCATGATGGGCGACATCAACGCCTCTGCTTGCGACTCGTTCATGTGGACGCAGCACAACGGTGAAGGCGACTACATGTGCTACAACACGGTCACCCACCAAGTCTCAACCGATGTATCCAACGAAACCGAGTGTGACGGCTACGCCGCTCAGTACTTCCAGGACATGTATGGTGCTCAAAAGATCAACGAGATCTTGAACCTCCAAGACGCCACGCAACTGGGAACGTCGTACGACATTGCGCCTCACCTCGAGAGAGTTTGGGCCCACTACGGCATCACCTCGGAAGACATTGGCTCAATGGCTTGAAGCAGTCCCCAACCCCCAACTGCCTGACGGCAGTACAGCGGAGCGGTTGGCCAACGTCTCACCCTGTTGGCCAATCGTTCCCATGGCTCCGGTACAACCATAGGAGAGCGAAACATGCGACAACACAACATGCAGAAGCCTTGGCTCTTGATTTTCATCCTGTGTGCTTCGCTGTTGCCGATGTCCGCTGTTAGCAGTGCGACGGAGGACCCAACGTACACGATCTCCGGCCACGTCTACACGTCCACCGGAGACCCCGCTGGAACAACCTACGTCAAGGTCGCTGGGATGGAATCGGTGATTTCGAGCGACGGCACTTACAGCTTCCCCGGTGTCACCGCCGGCGAACACGTCGCTCGAGCCTACTTCATGAACGACGGCCACACGGTTGCCTACCGAACCATCTTCGTGACGGGCGACATGACGGTTGATTGGCACGAGGGGCACAACTGGATCACCGCTGACGCTCTCGACGCCAACGGCGTGAAGCACACCGGCGACGGCGACTTCACCGTGCATCTGCACGAAATGGGCGAAACGCTGTCGTCGACCAACGGGCGGGTTGAGTTTGGCCCCTACGCCACCGGTCAGTACCATACGGTCTCGACCAACCTCAACGGCGGCGAGGGCATGGACCTTGTTTCTTGCATCAAGCTGCAGGCGGGTTCCGCCAGTTTCCCGTACGTGAACCACCTGACCTTCCAGGACGGCAAGAACAGCGTGTTTGGTTTCCTCAACGACAGCGTCGGTAACCCCGCCACGGAGATTCTGGTCGCTGCAGGCGATGTGGAAACCACGACCAACGCCGACGGCTTCTACGCGCTCAACGGGCTCACCATCGGCGAGGACGCCACCATCACGTTTTCACAAGCCGGACAAAGCGTTGCCCCAAACATCACCCACAGCGTTGACTATGGTGCAATGTGGGTCAATCAAACGTCGACAGTAGAACTCAACTTCCCGGAGAACGCTTCGTTCATCACCACGGCCACCTCGGTCCCCATCGGGCCGGTCACGTTGGAGTGGGAAGGCGGAGCCTACACGGACCACTACGAACTCTACGTCGGAGAGATGACCGATGAGAACTTGCTCTACAGAGGTTATCAGACGTCCTTTGAATACGACGCCACCGAATCGGGGACCTACGAGTTCCACCTGATGGCGTTCAACACCAACGGCACCAGCCCTGCCTCCGCCAGCGTTCTCATCCTCGTGCTTGGAAACCAACAAGCCTCAGCAGACGGCTGGTCGTCGGGCATGCACTGGAACTACTCGTTGCTTCACAACCCTGAGTATCACCAAAACAAAACCTTCACCGCCATCGGTACAGAGACCATCACGGACGCCTTTGGAAGGGAACGGTCCACCTACCTGATTCGGGTGACCGACGATAACTACGAAGAAGGCGAGAAAGCGTTCCGATGGATCGACACCGAAACCTACCTCCCGGTCAAAACCTATTGGGTCGACGCCCCTTCTTCCTCGAGCTACTACACCGAGGCCACCATGGGCTGGAATTTCAACACGGAAGGTGAAGAGGCAAGTTTGCACGGCGGCACCTCCAGCATGTCGATGCACTTCAACAGAACCAACATCATCGGTGTACCCGGACACCCCAACGGCTACGACGACACCCTCAACACCGTCACGTTTGAGGAAGGCGTGACCATGACCACCGCCGCCGGCACGTTTACTTGCACTTACATTGCCATAACGGACGAAAAAGACGGCGTTCATTCGTGGGAATTGTGGTACAACGAGACCGTTCAAAACTACGTCAAAATCGTGGACAGGCTCCCCGGCTCGCACTCCGACAGCGTGGTGTACGAACTCACCGGCTACGACCGCCCGAGCACCCCTCAGTTTTTGACCGAGGCCGGGAAACAGTCCGCCTCGTCGTTTGAACTGCAATGGGCTGAATTCCCAGGCGCACAAGCCTATCAGTTGATGGAAAACGGGGTTGAAGTCTACCGTGGTGACTCGACAACCTTCAACGCCCGCAACCGCGCCGACGGCGATTACCTCTACCAGATCAACGCCATCATGGGCCTTGATTACGTCCTCCCCGGCACGCAAATTGAGGTCAACGTCAACTTCGTTCCACCGCTGCCTGAGGTCGCTGTAAACCCCGAAACAATCCCCCACGATGGCGAAGTGACCGTTTCTTGGTCCTATCCGTTTGAAGCCGAGTGGTACGCACTAACGGTTCAGTCACCCGACGGCACGACCACCGAGATGTACAACGGTTCCTCGGACTTTGTCGAAATCGGCGAGTTGGAACCGGGGCTGAACCGCATTCGAGTCAGCGCCATGGTCAACGGCAAACTTTCGGAACCCTCCGACTCCGTGTTCGTGACGGTGGATGAAGCACCGTCATCACCGGATGCCTCGTCTCCGCTACCAAGCCTGTCGTTCGTTTCCGTTCTCTTCGTTGTTCTCAGTGTTGCCTTCCTCGGTGGGCGAAGGAGGGACCTCTGATGGCCACCGGCAAGATGCTTGGGATTCTCCAAGTCGTCATCCTTGTCATCGGTGGATGGGGTATTTACCACTTCAGCGCCGACGAACCCGTTGAGGACGGCACCAAAACCGTCGTTGATTCAAACGGCGTCGCTTATTCGTTCGACGAGACCCCAACCCGTGTTGCGCTCACCAACACGTACGCAGCCACGGTCATGAAAATGCTCGACGTGGACTTGTCCGTCATCGTTGGGGCATCAAAAGACTTCCAGAGCAACGAACTCTGGCCAGAACTTGACGGCACGGACATCGTCCAAAATTCCGCTCACTCCGAGATCGATTTTGAAGCGCTCCTCGACACCCGGCCAGAGTTGTACATCGTTTTTGCCACCAACGGCATGGTTGATACCGAAGCCATTCGCGAGAAACTAAACCCTGTAGGCATCCACGTGCTTGCGCTCGATTTCTACAAATACGACTCGCTACGCTACGAGATTGGCGTGCTCGCCACGCTCTTTGACAGGGAAGACAACGCTCAACAACTGTTCGAAGAATTTGACAGAATAGAGGCCGAGGTCAACGAACGAATCGACCTGGTCAGCGAAGAAGACCGTCCGACGGTCGTGATGGAACACCACGCTTCGCTGACAAGAGACCCGGTCGTGCTGACCGGTACATCCCAATGGACCGACCTCATCGAACTTGCCGGCGGAAAGAACGTGTTCTCCCACCTTCCCGGCCACACCACCCACGTCGACATGGAGGCCATTCTCGAGGAAAACCCGGACGTGTTGATGTTTGACGGCATCACTTTTGACCTCGGTTTTGACTCCTATGACGACCGAGACAAGTGCACCACCCACATGCAAGCCATCAGCGAACGTCCCGGTTTTACAGAAATGCAAGCAGTGGAAAACGACCGCATGTTTGTCATGGCCGGTGAGTTTGCAGGTCCCATGATGATTTACGGCCTGCCAACACTGGCCAAGCAACTCCAGCCAAGCGTCTTTGAGGACGTGGATTCGGACGCTTATCTTGATGATTTCTTCACCACATACTTTAACATCGACCGCAAGGGGACCTTCCTCTGCTTTGCGTAGGCGGTGTTCCGTTGTTGTCTTTGTCGGCCCTGCATCAGAAACAAGGCAAGTCTCAACTGGTGAAAATGGGGCTCATGTCCGCAGTGACTGTGCTTGTTAGCATCTTTGCGCTCGGTCAAGGCTCTTCTTCCAACCTCGACATGTGGACAACCACGCAAACCATCCTTAGGGACATCAGAGCCTTTGTTGGCTTGCCCGACACCCTACGAGCGTGCGGCTATTTTGACGGCGTTGCTTGGAATGCCGGACAAACGTGCACGAACGCTGAAGACCTGCAATCGCAGATCATTTGGCGCCTGCGCTTACCAAGGGTCCTCATGGCCATTCTTGGTGGCGTCGCTCTTGCAACGGCAGGTGCATTGATGCAGGGTTGCTTGGGCAACCCGCTCGTGTCACCGCTGACCCTTGGGGTCGCTTCTGGCGCCTCGCTGGGGGCTGCGTTGGCCATCATCGTCGGTTTCAGCCTCACTACCGTTGGTTCCCTGGCCATCGCTGGCAATGCGTTTGTGTTTTCCCTCATCGTGGTCTTCATCATCATTCAGCTCGGCAGGTACCGATCGGTCAGCGCCGAATCCTACATTTTGGTGGGCATTGCGATCACCTTCATCGCTGGAGCCATCGTTTCAACGCTGACCTATTTCGCAACGGATGCCCAACTCTCCCAACTCGCTCACTGGTCTTTCGGCAGCCTCGCACGGCCCAACATGGTGGTGGTGGCGTTGGTGGCGACCTCCACGTTCACGTTGTTCCCAACAGCGATGAAATGGTCATGGGACCTCAACGCGCTTTCGATGGGCGGCGACGATTTTGCCGTCTCAACCGGTGTTGACCCCTCCTCCATTCGCCGAAACATCCTCATTCTCTCCGCTCTGCTCACCTCCCTCATCATTGCCTTTACCGGGATGATCGGCTTCGTGGGCCTCGCTGCGCCTCACATGAGCCGCATCCTCATCGGCAACGACTACCGCAAACTCTTGCCTGCTTCCGCCATCTGCGGGGCCTTCCTGATGCTCGTGGCCGACACCATCGGCAGAACGCTGTTCGCTCCCGTGGTGATTCCGGTTGGTATCATGCTCGCAGTCATCGGCGGACCCGTGTTCATGTACCTGCTGTTGCAGTCGAAGGGGGTGCGGTGATGAACACGTTGTTGTCCGTGGAGAATCTTTCCTTCAGTTGGCCGAACAGAGAGGTCCTCCAAAACCTGAATATTGAGATAAAATCCAACGAATTGGTATCCATTTTGGGAGTCAACGGAGCGGGCAAAACAACATTGTTGAAATGTGTCAACCGCATCCTCAAACCATCGGCGGGGCGTGTTTCATTGTTGGCGCAAGATCTGAGCACCATGCAAACCATTGATGTCGCTCAGCGCATCGCCTACGTGCCCCAAAGCGTTAGCACAAATTTCCCTATGGAAGTCTACGACGTCGTGTTGCTTGGACGCCGACCATACATCAGCTGGTTCGTTCGCGATGAAGACCGAGAAATCGTGAGCGAGAGCCTCGAGTTCTTGGATTTGGAGGACTTTGCGTTCCGGCGCTACGATCGCCTCTCAGGCGGGGAGCGACAGCGCGTGGTTCTTGCGAAAGCCCTTGCTCAGAAGCCCAATCTGTACCTCTTGGATGAGCCCACAAGCGACCTTGACCTGAAGAATCAAGTCGTCATCATGAAGAAAATGCGTGAACTGGTCAAGGACACCGACCGGAACTCTTCTGCACTCATCGCCATTCACGACATCGACATCGCTGCGCGATTTTCCGACAAAATTTTGCTCATGCACGATGGCGGCATCATGGCCTACGGAACACCCGAAGAGGTGTTGACGCCAGAAAACATAGCCGAGGTCTTTGGCGTGGAAGCCGAGATCCTCAACAAATCAGGTTCCCTTCGCATCATGATCCATGGTGCATTGGAAAAAGAAACGAGGTGAATAAAATGGGAAAGAAGTTGATGATACTTTTTGGAACAGAAACAGGAAACGCGGAAATGTTGGCTGAGGATGCCGGTTCGTCGGCAACCGACGCCGGTTTTGAGGTAGAAGTGCGAGGCATGGATGAAATCGATGTCGACGAGATGTGCGAAGTTGAGCGACTGCTCATCTACTGCAGCACGTGGGGCGACGGTGAACAACCGGACAACGCACAAGACCTCTTCGATGCGGTTTCAGAAGCCGACGCAGATGCCTTTGCCGGCATGAGCTTCGGCGTCTTGGCGCTGGGCGATACGGCGTTTGACTTGTTCTGCGAATCCGGTAAAGAGTGGGACGCCATACTTGAAGAGAAAGGCGCCAAGCGTATCGCTGAACGCATGGACTGCGATACCGATTTCGAGGACGACGCAGAGTTCTGGACAAAAACTTCATTGGATGCAATGCAGGCTCTGGATTGAAGTCTGGAGCTGTAGGCATGGCGATCAAGGAACAACCACAAAATGCCGGGCACGTCTTGGCGGATGGAACGAAAATGGTACCCAGAGCGGTGCTGTATGACATCAACGTTCAACGGTCGTCGCATGCAGAAGAAGCGAGAACACTTGCTGCTCGCCAGATAACCGGTACGCTGTGCAGCGTTTCAAAACGCCACGATGCCTACCCCTACGGCTCGTTCGTGACCTACGCCATTCACAACGGCAAACCGATTTTTCTCATTAGCGGCCTCGCAGAGCACACCAAAAACCTCAGGAAAAACCCAAAAGCCTCGTTGCTCATTTCCGACAGCGACGGTGAAAACCCGCTGGCTGCGGCAAGGGTAACCTTGCTTGGCGAGTGTCGCAAATTGGCTGACAGTGAAGTGGCAGGCGCCCGTGAAACCTACCTCAAGCAGCACCCCAGCGCTGCTGACTATGTTGATTTCCGAGATTTTTCCTTCTACGGACTGAACGTCGCCTCTATACGCTACATCGGCGGCTTTGGCAAAATGTCCTGGTTTGAGGAAGAGGACTGGATTTCAGCCGAAGCCGATCCGCTCGGCCCTCATGCAGAAGACATCATCACCCACATGAACGAGGACCACGCTGACGCTATGGTCCTGTACTGCAAAACGATGAGCGATGCGACGGCGGTGGAATCGGCAACGATGACGGCCATTGACCGGTACGGGTTTGAGATGCACGCTACCCTACCCGACGGCACTTACCCCATTCGCCTCGCGTTCGAAAAAGAAGCGACAACACCCGACGAAGCTCGCGTGGAACTTGTTCGCATGGTGAAAAAAGCACGAAAGATGCTCTCTTCCCAAGGCCGTGAGAACGCAGAGGATTAGCAATCTTAGGGTGAGCGATCATCAATCAATTGGAGAGGAAGATGGTGGCCAATCCCATTCTCTCGCTCTCAAACCTCGTCATCGGCTACAACGAACCCCTCGCCGAACCCATCTCGCTTGAGGTTCAGAACGGCGAAGTCATCGCCATCCTCGGCATCTCTGGTATCGGTAAAACAACGCTGCTGCGTACCATTGCCGGTTTGGTGCCGCCGATCGAGGGCTCGTGCCGGCTGAGGGTTGACAAGAAAGGCGGTCTCGGCTACATCCCCCAAAACCTCGGCCTTGTACGGCACGCTTCCGTTGCAAACAACGTCGGCCTCGGCGCCGGCGTGCGGCTTGAATGGACCATGTTTTCGGAGCGAAGAAAGAGAATCGAGGAGGCGTTGAAAGCGGTCGGTTTGACGGAGAAGGCCTCCGAACCCGTTCGCCGCCTTTCAGGCGGCCAGAAACGCCGTGTAGCAACAGCCAGAACCCTGGCTCAGCGGCCTCAACTCATCCTCGCCGATGAATTTTTGAGTGAACTTGACGAAGGCAACGCCTCCGCTGTCATGGAAGCGGTTCTTCCGCTGGTAACGCAGGGCAGCAGCCTGATCATGGTGGAACACAACCCAAAGCATGTCATTCAATACGCCAGCCGCGTCTGGTGGTTTCACGATGAGACGTTCACCGACTTGTCTGCCGAGGAATGGGAAAAATTCAGTCCAACAGGAGGCGAAGAAGCATGATGTATCGTCTCTATGGCGCCATTACAGTGCTGATTTTCTTTGCCGTGATTGTTGTCAACGACCTGGCGGGAGGCGATTGGGGCCGATTGGCCGGAGGGTTTGACAACCTCGTTGTGTTCTTCAACCAGAGCATGTGGCCACCAAATTGGATTATTTTTGACCCGGTAACCTACCCTGTCTGCAATAGCAGGTTCGAGTTCATGTGTTCGATTGGCTACAGCAGCATGTACGAAACCCTGCAAATCGCCTTCGCTTCCACGATCTTTGGCTTCATGGGAGCGATTCTTCTCTCCCCGCTCGCCGCCCGCAACTTGCGCTCGAACTGGATCGGTGTGCCTGTGCGAATCCTGCTTTCAGCCATACGAAGTCTGCCCGCCCTTATATGGGCGATTATTTTCGTAATCGTTGTCGGTTTTGGTCCCTTCTCGGGCGTTTTGGCCATGACGCTTTACACGATTGGCTACCTTGGGAAACTTCAGTATGAAACCTTCGAAGGCATGAACAGTGGGCCGTTAGAGGCGGGTCGTGCCATGGGCCTGTCCAACTTCAGCATCACGAACAACATCGTGATTCCTGAAAACAGCAACCACATCTTGAGTCAACTGATTTTCATGTTTGAGTACAACGTTCGGCACAGTACCGTCATTGGTATTGTTGGCGCTGGTGGTGTCGGCTTTTTCATCAACAATTACATGAAATTGATGTATTATGACAGGGTTTTTGCGCTGTTGATCATGATTTTCGTTGTGGTTATCATCATTGATTTCGTGTCCTACATTGCCAGATCCTTCGTCAACGAACAGGGTGACGTTCGTCGTCCATCTTGGCTGAGCGTGCTCATGCGAATGCGAGAGAAGAAGGCATCATCCAAACAAGCGGATTGAATCAATCGGCGGCGATGTGAACGGACCCGTCTTTGTAGAAGACCTGTATGCGCTCTGGAACTTTCTTGGTCAGCGCCGCAACGGCCTCGTAGATTTCGTCTTCCGAAACCTTGAACGCTTTTGCTGCGTCTTTGGTTGACCACGGTTGAATATGGAAATCGCTTTTTGAGAGCCACTTGATGAGTTTCGTTTCAAGGGTGGTCAACTCGTCGGCCATGGTTGTTTGACAAGGCTTCGCCTCAAAATGTCTCCGTCGGTCTTCAACCGAGAGCCACCATTCGACGACAGCATTCCTCGGCGTCTATGTCGCCGTTCAGGAGCGTGTTCAGGGCTTTGGTGAAGGGGATGTTTAGCCCTGCGTCCTCCGCTCTCTCAACGAACATACGGGTCGCTCTGACGCCTTCTGCGACCATGTGCATCTCGTCAAGGGCTTCATCAAGCGACAACCCGGTGCCCAACTTCTCGCCCATGGTTCGGTTCCTGCCGTGTGGTGACGTCGCCGTCACGTACATGTCGCCAAGACCTGCTGGTCCAAAGGCGACCTCGGCCCTTGCACCAAGTTCCGCCAGAAGCAGGCAACCCTCCTTGAAACCCGACATGAAGATGCCCGCCTTCAGGTTGTCACCGCCCAAGTCGCCGATTTGTTTCAGCCCATCAACAAGGCCGCAGGCAAGCGCAACGACGTTCTTGTACGCCCCCCAAAGTTCAGCGCCTACAGGATCGCTGGCAGGATGCAAAATGAAACTTGGTGTGCTGAGTGTTTGGGCCAATCGCTGGGCAATGGCTTGGTCTTCACTCGCCACCAAAGCCGTGGTCATCACCCCGCCAGCGGCTTCAGGTGCGATGGTTGGTCCGGTGAGAACGGCCAGCGGGTTGGCCTTTCCTTCCTCTTTGAGCCTGGAGTGTATGGCTTCTGAGATGAGTCGTTTCCCGGGAGCCAAACCCTTCGCAAGGTCCAACAGCACGTGACCCGGTTGAAGGTGGGGCAGGACGTCTTCCATCACGTCCAAGATGACCGAAGAGGGGACGGCCAAGACGATGATTTCAGACCCGTCCATGGCCTCATCGAGGTGCATGGTGGCATCCAGGCCAGGAACCGGGTGGTCGGCGAGGTATTTCTCATTGGTATCACGCATCGTGATGGATTCGTACACTTCCTGTTCGATGGTCCACCCTTTCACTTTGTGACCTTCGAGCAGCCACAAACGGGCGATAGCGGTTCCCCAGTTTCCCAACCCTAACACTGCGATGTGCGCCATGTTAATCACTTTGTTCGCACCTTCATTGGTTTATACCACTTCGGGCCGGAATGGCCTGCAAAACGAGGGTTTCATGTCGTGTGGGGATGAACCAATCAGAACAAATCGTCGTCTTCTTCATCAAAGTCAAAGACGTCATCCTCCGAATTTTCCTCGGTCTTCTTGACGGTTTTTTCGGCCTTCGCCTCCTTCTTAGCCTCTTTTTCAGGCGTTGGCTCTGGCTTTTTTTCTGTCGGTGTTTCTTCTGCCTTGACCGGGGCGGGTGGAGCGCGTGCGGCCGCTACTTGCGTCTCTTTGCTTCGCAGTTCTTCCTCGCTCTTGCCTGTCTGCAGTGCGAGCGCTCGTCGTCGATCTTCCCGCGCTTTTCGCTCGAGTTGCTTGTGGCGAGATTTTTCGATGTTTTGCATCATGTACATGGCGTCGTGTTCCAAAAGCGGTGAATCGGAGATGAGGGTGATGTCCAGCCATCCACCGTCTTCCACAATGAACTCTGCGAGCGGCTCAAAGTTGAGGTCGGATTTTTTGATTTGCGTGTAGTGCATGGCGTTCCCGGTGCGGTGCTCCACGCCTGAGAAGTGGCAGTAGAACTCCTTGGTACCGATGGTTTCTCGAACCATGTCGAACAGTTCGCCGTAGTCTTCAGAGGTGCGCATTTGTCCATGGCCTCGGGCGTGTATGTGAGCGATGTTGAGCACGGGAACCGTTCCCTCAACGTGGTTGACGACTTCGAGAACTTCCTCAAGGCTGCCCCAGAGTTCCTGCCGTCCTGATGTTTCGATACCAATTTTTGACGGTGTACCGTTTTTGATCCACGGGAACACCGGAAATTCGTCTTCATCATCGTGCCAAATCTCATGGACGCGATCCACGATACCGGAGAACACGTTGGCTACTTGTTCGTTGGCCGCCTGACCGCGCCCAAAGTCGCCGTAATGTCCGGCGTGGAGCGTGATGTGTCGAGCGTTGATGGTTCGAGCGGCTTGAAGCGTGGCTTCAATCTTTGAAAGCGAGCGGCCTCGCTCCACCCTACCACCGAGCAACTCCGAGTAGTAGGGCCCGTGGATGTTCATCTCGAAGTCGGTTTTGTTGGCCAGAACACCAGCTTGCCAGTACTGCTCAAAATGTTGTGGAGCGACCATGCGAACCGTTTGAACCTCCATGGTTTCAAGGCCGAGGGAGATGATGTCGTCCATGCCTTCAACAATCGTGCGGCCTTTACAGGAGAGCGGAACGCCCGCAGGTCCGAGTTTCACTGGCATTCCTTTCCCTCCCCCGAAACACAGCCAAGGGACACCCCATGATAATCCCTTTCTGTTGGCTGTCCGCTTTTTCCGCCATCGCTTGCTTGTTTCGGGAGTGAAGGCATACGACTCTTCATGAAGGTGAGACCTGAGCGCCGACCATGGAGCCTCATGTGCAAACCGCCATTGACGCCTTCAAATCCGGCCACCCGGTTTGCCTCTTTGATTCCGAAAAGCGGGAGGGTGAGACCGATTTACTGTTTCCAGGAGCTTCCGCACAACCAGCAACCATGCGCCAGCTTCGCCAGGACTGCGGCGGATTGCTCTTCCTCGCCATTGGTGACGAGGTTGGCGAATGTTTTGGTCTCCCTTTTCTGCAAGACCTCCACACCACCAAAGACGCGTTGGAGAACAACCCCGTTCTCAGCCACCTCATCACCGACGATCTACGTTATGATGCTCGCTCGGCATTCACGCTCTCCCTCAACCACAGGGACACCTATACGGGCATAACCGACCACGACCGCGCCCTCACCACCCGCCGTTTTGCGGAATTGACCGCCGCTTGTTTGAGCGAGGGTCTGGACACCAACGCCGCCATGTCCAAGCTGGGGGAGGAGTTTCGGACACCCGGACACATCCCCGTGTGCAGGGAGGCGAAAGGCGGCCTGAAAACCCGACAAGGCCACACGGAACTGGCCGTCGGGCTGGCTCGCTTAGCAGGGACAACGCCCGTTGTTATCGGTGCTGAGATGCTTGAACCGGACGGCGACCACGCCCTCTCGGTTGCCGACGCTCGTGCGTGGGCTCAACGTCGCGGGATACCCTTTCTGGAGGGTGCCGATGTCGTGGCCGCTTTGGGCTTGTAGACGCTCCGTCATCCTCATGAAGAAACAAATACAGCAAAGGTTGGTGAAACGATGAAGCGCATTCTCGCCGTTGGTGTTTTTGACCTGCTCCATGCGGGCCATCTTCACTACCTCGAGCAGGCCAAGTCGCTTGGCGACCACCTGACGGTGGTCATCGCTCACGACGATACCGTGCGTCAACGCAAACACGAACCCATCACCAGTCACGCCCTGCGAAGGCGGTTGGTCGCCGGTCTCAAACCCGTTGACGAAGTGGTTGTTGGCAACCCACCCGATGTGCCCATCTTCGATGTCCTCCCGGCCATCAGGCCGGATGTTATCGCCCTCGGGTACGATCAGGAACACGCCGAGGAAAGCATACGGCATGCCTTGGATGAACGCGGACACGGCAACATTCAGGTCGTCCGTGTGAAGGGGCTAAGTGACGACTTGGACGGCACGCGAAAAATCATTGCGAAAATCCTGGAGCGGGCCGGGAAAAAGGAGGACTGAACATGTTTACAGGCATCGTTCAAGGCAAAGGAAGTGTGTTGTCGATTTCCGAAGGCGAAAGCGTTTGGACGTTTGTCATTGCACTCCCTGATGTCGAGGGTTTGGCGCGAGGCGCCAGTGTCGCCATCAACGGTGTTTGCCTCACGGCCACCGAAATCGACGGCTCAAGTGTGGCGTTTGATGTCATTCAGGAGACGCTTCAACGAACCAACCTCTCCAACCTCTCGGTTGAGGACACCGTCAACGTGGAAAGGTCGCTCAAAATGGGCGACGAATTGGGAGGCCACCTTTTGTCCGGCCACATCATGGGCCTTGGAGAAATCAAACACAAGGCCGCCGTCGGCGAGGGTGTAGACATGACCGTTGAAGCCCCGTCTAGCATGATGAAGTATATTCATGAAAAGGGCTACATTGGCCTGAACGGGGCTTCGCTTACCATCGGCAACGTTGAAGCCAACCGCTTCAACATTCACCTTATTCCAGAAACGTTGCGCTTGACCACGTTTGAAACCCTCGCCATTGGCGACGCCATCAACATTGAAATCGACGCCATGACACAAACCGTGGTGGCCACCGTTGAGCGAATGATGAAACAGGAGAAGGCAGGTGGCCCGTCATGAGCAACCGCATCGGCGTTGTTTGCGGCTCTTTTCACCGGTTGGAGGTTGAGCGCATGCTCGCCCACGCCACAGACGAGGCCCAGCAGAGGGGCGTTGAGATAGGCGACGTGGTTTGGGTGCCCGGCTCCATGGAGGTTCCTTTGGCGCTCGAGAGGCTACTCAAAACGCACGATTCGGCAGCCTGCTTGGGCATCATTGAGAAGGGCGAAACACAACACGGCTTGGCCATGGGTCAAGCGGTTATCAAGAGCGTCATCGATTTGCAGCTCAAACACGACAAGCCGATCGGGCTTGGTATCATTGGCCCTGGAGCCGAACCCCATCACATCGAACCACGTCTTGAACCGCACGCCAGAGCGGCCATCGTTGCCTGCTGCGTCATGCAAGATTGAGCCACCAGCCGACCAAGCCGTGGACATGTGCCAGTGTTGGAGAGGTTTTAGACGCCGCTGGTGTCCAACGAATACACCGTACCGGTCCACGTGAATAGCAGCAACTCTCCATCAAGCCCCTCACCAAAACCAACGAGCATGGTTTCGGTGTCAACAAGGAGTTCGCCCTTGTAGGCGCCATCAGCGCCTTCTGTGGTTCGCCAAATTTCTCCCGTGCAGAAGTCGCCGTACAGGAAGCCGCCCTGCCATGCCTCGGGTCCCCAATCCAAGAACAGGCCCCCGGTGATGGAGCACCTGCCGTACTCGTGTTCGTAGATGAGCACTGGGTCGGTCATCTCAGCCGGTGGTTCACTGGCGGGTTTTGTGCAGTCCGATGGGTCGGTGAACTCCCGATTGCCTTCTCGTTCGGACCATCCGAAGTTGGAGGCTTGGAGAACGGGCACCATGCTGACTTCTTCGAAGCATTGCTGACCCACGTCAGCGATCCACAAACGGTTTTGTGCGTCCACGTCAAATTTCCATGGGTTTCGCAGTCCTCTGTGAAGCGTGTAGTCTTGATCGGTGCCCGTCGTGTTGTGGAGAGGAGCGATGGTGCCGTTGTGATAGTGGAAATGCTGGATGGTGCCAAGGGGGGATGTTTCGTTCTGCCCGTGGCCCTGCGGGTCGTTGGAACCGCCTCCATCGCCAACACCCCAGAGGTACGTGTGGTCGCCAAGGGCGAGCAAGTGGCCACCGTTGTGGTTTCGATAGGGCTGTTCAATCTCCCTGAGAACCCGCACAGAGTTTTCGGCCACCGTGCCGTTCACGACGTCTCCAGAAGCCAGGTAGAGATTGGTGACTTCCTTCGTTTCGCAGTTGGCCTTACCGATGTAGGTGAACAGCACCTGAGAGGCGTTGGCAAAGTCCGTGGCAAAGGAGAAGCCAAGCAGTCCCGCTTCCGTGTGGCAGTTTGAAATCAGGTTACTGATGTTGGCTACCAGACGTTGCTCACTGCCGTCCCACGCCACGATTCGGCCGTCAAGGTCCGAGATCCACACTTCGTTTTGGGTTGGGTGATGCAGCGAGTTTGTCGGTGTCGTGAAACCGTCGAGGTACATCTCACACGAGGCGTTCACATCCTCGCCCAAGCAGCCGTTTTCAACGCGCTCTGGCCACTGAAAGCCGGGCGGTTTTTCCTCCTCGTTGTCCAAGCATCCGCTCAGTGGAGCCAGCACGAACACGGTGATGAGCAAGACCGAGAGCGTTCGCAGCCTTACCATCGCTCATTACTCCTCTTTGGCCTCGGTGGACGCTGCCTCTTCGGTTGGGGCCTCTTCAAAGGTTTCGGATTTCTTGGTGCGGACATAGTAAAACACTGCGCCAGCGGCGACCGCTACACCGATGATTGGAAGGATCAGCCCCAGCGAACTGTCGCTGCTGGAGGACGTGCTAACTTTGTTGATTTTCTGGTTGAAGTACGCAGTGATACCGGGGACATCGCCAATGGCCGAACCGTAGTCGCCGAGGTGGGACTCGGTATCAATGATGGTGATGCCGGGCGTGCTCAGCACGTCGTCGAGGATTTTCAAATCGTCCTCGTTGCTGCTCATGGTTGTGAAGGCGTCCCTGAGTTTCTGCACTTCATCGGGCGTGAGGCCGCCGTCAGGGTTGTACATGATGGGATGGCTTGGAGCCCTACCGAAGGGGGTGTCGATTTCACCAGTGGTGTCGTTGTAGCCACCGATTGGGTAGAAGTCGTCGGTGGAGGCAAAGTCGCCCTCGAAGCACCACGGTTGCGGGTCGTCGCCGCAGTAGTCAGGGACGGTTGGGTCCTTGGCGAAGGAGATGTAGTCGGTGGCGTCGCCGAGGGCGTGCTCAGCCAAGCAACGAAGCGAGCCGATGTAGCGGTAGTAGGGCGTGCCGCTTTCGGGGATGCTTGAATCTTGGGAGAAGTGGTTCCTGACGGTCGCACCGAGCGAGTCGATCTGGTCTGCGTCACCTTGAACTTCCATGTAGCCGTTGTCGATGAGGTAGCCCATCGGCAACAGCATGCCGGAGCTTCCAAGTGCCGAGGTGTGGCAGGAAATCTTGCCCTTCATAAGGCTCAACGCCGTATCAACGTCGCCGTTCATGCTGGCTTGAGCCATGTCCGAGTCCTTGTGAACCCAAGCCACGGCGTTGTAGTAAGCACGGCCGTCGGCTTTCTGCTCGGCAGCAGCCACTTGAAGGCCGTATTCCTGCCAGCTCAACCACGCAGCGCCTCCGTCGAGGAAACCGATGTCGGCGTTGTTGAACCGAAGGGCTTCAATGGTGGCAGCGGGGCTGGTGACCGGGTAAATCTCGACTTCTTGGTCGATCAATTCACCGAGGCGGTCGGCGAGCTTCTGCGGGCTTTCGTCGGTGTTCTTGTACTCCTCTTTCAACTCGAAAGCGATCACGAGACAGTTGTCGTCATCGCTGCATTCCGAGTATTCGATGCCGGGGGAGAAGATGCACCCTGGAATGCATGCTGCTAACATCAGTGTGGCCAAAAAGATGGAGGTTTTGTTACGGTTCATTTCGTATCACCTAAACTGCGCCACCCGAAGCCCATATATGTAATTTCGTCTCTCCTAAACTTTAGAAACCGAAGGCCTTCCCGCAACCTTGAGCATGCCGCAGAATCCTTCGCAAGACAATCTCGTGGCGGAAACGGCTTCACCGCTGATGGGTGGGATTCCTCGCCGGTGGGTGTTTTGCCTCGTTATGCTGATGGTTTTTCCGTTGTTTTACACGGCTCCGTATGTTCTGTTGGAACCTGACCAACCAACGGCCATCATCCCCTTTCCAGATTCGCTATCGTCTGACAGGGAGGGTTACCTTTTGGTCATCTTGGATGGGGTGGGCGAAGACATCATGTACGACGATAAACTGATGCCCGTGCTCGTTTCGAGGATGGAAAACAGCGCCGTTCTGCCGGTCACGACCGGACCGCTCACCTTGTCAGCGACCTGTGTTCGCGAGATGATGACTGGGGTGCCCAACGCCCCGATTGACGGGTTGAAAAATTTCAACATGGGTCACCCGGGGGGTGCCGACCCGTGGTTGTTGGCTGCTGAGGACGAGCGATACAGCGTTGGCATGGTGGGCAGCTACGTGATGGGCAACATGTACGGCGACAAAGACGGTGTGGAATTCGTTGACACCTTCAAAGGGCATGCTGACTACTACGAAGGCGACATTGAGACCGGAGACGTGCTGGAAACATGGCTCAACACCGGCAAACACGACGTTATCGCCGCCCATTTTTCCGGGCCGGATAAGGTCGGCCACAAATGGGGCATCCTCTCCGAGGAATACGAGGACAAGATGAAAGATATCGACCAGCAAGTGGGTCGCCTTTTGGGGCTGGTTCCTTCGAATTGGACCGTGATTGTGACGGCCGACCACGGCATGACTCCTTCGGGTTCTCACGGCTCTGCGGAGGCCGACACTCGCAATGTCCTCGCCGTTATCACGGGGCCTGATGTTGCGGTGGGGGCGCCGCAAGACAACAGTGCTCAGTTGGACCTTGCGGCCATGATGTTGTACGATCTCGGTCTCGCCTTCCCCAGCCAAGTCAACGGTCGAGTGCCGCTGGGCGTGTTCAACACACCACCGACGGAGAAAGAGATTGTCTCGCAATGGAACTGGGAGGCCAGGTTGGCCCGCCACCTCCACTTCCATCCCGGAGACAAAGACAATTTGGACGTTGAAACCGTTGACTGGGCGTCTGTCGAGGCGGAACCCGTGGTCATTCGAGGTTTGGACGTCCTGCTTTCTGTGGTCGTCATGTCCGCCTTCCTCGGTTTTGGAAGTACGAGCTTGAAAGGGAAAGAACCGTTTCAAAGAGCGGAGAAGCAGCATCTCGTTTTGCTCGCTTTCGTCGTGGCGTCGTCGATGTTGTTCCACGCCAACCTTTCGTTTTCAGCCATGATACCTCGAGCCTTTGGCGCCGCCGCCGTTGTTTGGTTGGTGGCAACGAGCCTCGGGCGTCAAGAAAACCTCGGGCGTGCCCAACTCACGAAGCCTCAGAACACGAAATGGTGGTTTGCAGGCTTGGGTGCGCTCTTGCTGATTTTTGGCGATGTTTCGCAGGCTGTTCTTGTGCTGTTGTTGGCATGGGTCGTCGTCTGGTCGGGTGGAGCGCTCACGGGAGCGTCCACGCCGCATCCTGAACGTTCAACCAAGGTGTACCTGCTGGCCGTGATGGTGGCCCTCTCGATCGGTTCGCTGCGTCTTTGGTACGCCTTGATACCGTTTTACATGGTCCTCACCGGCTTGCTGTTCTCCAAGCAACAACGCCGGTTCTCTCGTCAAGAGCGGTCCGCATTGTGGGTGATTTGGGGCTTGGTCCTCCTCTCGTTGTGTTATGTTCATCGCCGAATCCTCGGCACGCATCATTTGCTGAAGCTCGTCAACATGGGGCCCTCAAGCGTAGGAGCCGTCGTCGTTATCCTGTGCCTGCTCGTCCTGTGTGCCGTGGTGTTTGGCCGCTTGATTGGGTTTGAGAACCCAAACACGTACTCGGCCGGCGCAGCGGTGGTCCTCATCGCCGCTTTCCTCGCTTCGCAGGTGGATTTGGTGTACGCTCAGTGGGCGGTCATTCTAACGGTGCTATCGCTTTACGTGGGCGGTTGGCACCTTCGCCAAGAGCAACCGGTTCGATCGAAGTTGATGCTCCATGCAGCCTTGGCGTCGCACGTCATGGTTTCATGGGGGCCGTGGGCAGCGGTTTCCAGTTTGTGCCTGCTGATGTGCCTTCCTGCTCTCGTTAAATCGCTCCGTTTGGACAGCGGCCCTAACCTTAGCTTGCTTCAACAACCACGGGCGGTGGTGGCGCTCGCCGTCCTCCCATGGGTGGTTTGGATCCTGTGGTGGACGCTCATGGGACAGGTCAACGGCGTTCAACTGTGCTACGAGGGGATTTGCCCACACCCTCGAGAATTGGACCCCGGAGCCGTTCGTGTTCAAGGCGGGTATTTTGGAGGTGGTGAGCAACCGCCAACCTTGTGGATGTTTTTCATGGTGACAAGCCCCTTGCTTGCCGTGTCTGTGGCGTTCATGCGTACCCTCCTCGGTTCCGATGTTCCCCTGTCCTACTACATCGTCGGGCAGGGCGTGGTTGTGTTCGGATGCCTCGCCCTCTACGCCTACACACCCATCTACCCACGCCTTGTCTTTTCGCTCACATGGAACATTTTCTTCGCCCTTGTACAGATCCTTTTCGCTGGCCTGGCGATGGCGCTCCATCGGTACGAAGCGTTTCGTGAAATCACGGGCGGAGCCTCAGGCAAGAAAACAGAACAACCCATCACGGTTTTAGGGTGACCTAAATTATTTAGGGTAGCCGAAAAGTAGGCGCCTTGGTGGGACGGTGAACTACTGCAAATCTTGTGAGAAGTTGCTGCACAGCGAGTGGTCAGCGTGCCCTCACTGTGGCGTTCAACTCGACAACATGTTCAACTCATCGCTGTCCATGGTTGACCTCGCCTCGTTGATGATGGACGACGACGACTTTGATTCATGCAGGCTGCGCAAGTCAAAACCTCTGAAATCAAAATGCTGCAACAAACACCAAAAGAAAGGAAAAAAGTACTGCAAACGGTGCCCTCATCAAGCCAATTTGGGCAGACATCCGCTCCACATCTCAGACACTTCCGGCGTTCGCATACACGCCGATGTGTCTCTCGGCGAGGACCTGTTGAGCGCTACGCGATCGTTTCGTCAATGAGCACGCCTTCTTCTCTGAGCGTTGCGATAACATCGTGGATGACGCTGACCGGAAGGGCCTCTGGCGGGTGCACGCCATCCTGAAACAATTCTTGCTTCGTCCAGGCCATGACACAGGCGTAGGTGACAAGGCCCGTGGTCCTCGCCATGCTCGAGTCTCCGTCTCTCCCCCGGTCTTCAACGGTCCAGATTTTGGTCTTGTTGCCGCTCTCAATCTTGACTTCAAGCCAAGTGAACTCGGGGCGAGTTTCGTCAAAGGCCCAAGCCTCAACAAGTTCCTCGGGTTCAAGCGTTGTTGATTGATAGCGTTGGATATGACCCGGCCAGCGGACGGTGTACTCTCCCATGGCGGTGGCGTTGAGGTTGGTCAACGACCTCAGGCCGTCGGTTAGGAACGCCTCCATGCGGCGCCCGTTCGCATCGATGGGGTGGAGGTCATCCATGGCCGGCACCGTCTCCACTCGCCCGTCTCGTATCACGCGCGCAGGGCGAGTGTATTCTGCAATCACGTCATGGGGAGAAAACGGCGCCATGTAAGACCACTCACCGTCGGGCTCGGCAGGGTTACCACCGACTTTGATGGTCACGTTGTCCAAATTTTCGAACTCTTCTTTCGCAAGGGCGACGAGCATGTTGGACAGGCCGGGAGCGATGCCAACGTCCCACAACACGGTGCTCGTACCCGACGGGAGTTTGTCGGGTGTTGTCTCGCTGAAGGAAAGGTCCACAATGCGATGACCGCCGGTGTTGAGCGCTTTGAGAACCTCATGGCCGATGGCACCGGGCACCATGTTGACCACCAAGTCGGCGTGAGTGTGGTCGGCAGAGGCTGCGTCTTCAAGGTGGAAATGCGCTGGTGTGGTGCGGTTCACGATGTCGAACAGATGGACCTCGTGACCCGCCTCCCAAAGTTTTCGAGTGACGAACGAGCCGACCAATCCGCCCCCGAGGCAATGAATTCTCATGGTCCGGCCTTCGACGACTGGAACTCAAAGGTTGCTGTTTGTCTTTCTGCTTCGAGGAGGGTGCATGGGAGGCGTTATCTAGACGCGCCCCCAGCCGTTGCCATGAGCATCCTCGAAAAATACGAAGCAGCCTTCACCTCCGGAGATAAAGAACAACTTGACGCCCTCATTCATGACGATTGCAAATTCTATCCGCACGTCGGTGGCGCCGTGATGACCAAAGGCGACATCATGGCGTTTGCAGGCATGGGTGCTGTCAGCACCCAGTCCCATCGGATTCTCTTTGAGAACGACGAAGTTGGTGTGGGGCACTCCATCGCTCATTTCGCTAACGGTTCAACTTCGGAAGCCGTTCTTGCCTTTTACCGCTACAAGGATGGCAAAATCATCCACGTCGAAACCGGCGCAACGCCGCTGAGTGATGACTACAAGCTCATCGGGCAGTGATGGTTTTCCATTCCTAGAGCAAGGGACCGGCTTGCACGCCGACCAGCAGAACCGCAGTCGCGCAGACCGTGATGAGAATGTTATCGTCGATGGGCCCGAATTCATAGCGCTCAACAAAGGTCGCTACCACGGCCGCTATCAAGCCCCACACGGGCAAACTCGGGTCTGCGGCACCAGCGGCAAACCAACCGAGCGGGGCACTGACGAGGAACATGAACACGTTGCCGATGGGGCTCTTCGAGCGCTTTCTGACAACAGCGTTCCTAACCACACCGGTGATGCCATCGCCAAACGCCATGAAGAGCGACGGGACAATGGCAAGCCACGGATCGCCCACAACCCACCAGATGAACGAAATGGACGTCCACCACATCAGACCGAACTTGACATCGTTTTGGTTTTGTTCGGTCTGGAACCAGTGCATGACGACGCCAGCGCGATGAGATGACCACAACAGGGCGGTGAGCAACATGCCTGCGACCATTGGGTACCAGACGTCCGTGAACAGGAAAGGCACGCTGAGGGAACCAACACCCCCGGCGAGCATGTGAACGATTTTTCGATTGTAATACACAGCCCGGATGGGCTCCATACCCCGGCTCACCATCATGTTGTACGGCAGTTTGGTCGCATAAAGGACCAGCATCACATAGATGCCCATGCCGAGGGCGGCCGCAAGCTGGTTGACCATGCTCAGACGTCCGCTTCACCCTTGAGTACCTTTTTCCTTGGCCTGCGCTTGATGGGCGAATCTTCAAACACCCCCACTGCTCCCGGGCGGATGGGAAGTTACATGTCAGAAGTCCACAACGTCATCATCATTGGTTCCGGGCCGGCTGGCTACACCGCTGGGCTGTACGCAGGTCGCGCCATGCTCAATCCTCTGATGTTCGCCGGCTACATGTCCGGAGGCCAGTTGATGCTCACAAGCGATATCGAGAATTTTCCGGGCTACCCCGAAGGCATCGGTGGGCCCGAGATGATGATGCAACTCCGAGAGCAAGCGGAGCGGTTCGGCCTGGAGGTTCAGGACCGAAACGTCGAGGAAGTTGACCTGAGCGAGCGACCGTTCAAAGTCGTGGTTGAGGGCGAGACCTTCCAGACCCACGCCATCATTGTGTGCACGGGTGCCGAATCCATGTGGCTGGATGCCCCGGGTGAAGCCGAGCAAAAAGGGAGGGGCATCTCGACGTGCGCCACCTGCGACGGCGCTTTCTTCAGGGACGAGCACGTTTTGGTCATTGGTGGAGGAGATTCGGCCTGCGAGGAAGCCACGTTCTTGACCAGGTTCGCCAGCAAGGTGACCATGATTCACCGAAGAGACGTGTTCAAAGCCTCCACCATCATGTACGAGCGGGCGGCCAACAACCCCAAAATTGAGATTCGCACGTTTCGCCAAATCAAAGAATGGCTTTCGGACGAAAAGGGTCTGAGTGGAGCCGTTTTGGAAAACACGAAGGACGGTAGCACGGAAACAATCGAAGCGACGGGGGCCTTCATTGCGATAGGTCACACGCCAATAACCGAGTTTCTCGGCGGTCAGGTCGAGACCGACGACAACGGCTACATCGTTCACAAGGAGCACACGATGACCTCTGTGCCGGGCGTATTTGCGGCCGGTGACGTCGTTGACACGCGCTACAAGCAGGCCATCACGGCTGCTGGCATGGGTTGTTCAGCAGCGATGGACGTCGAAAAGTGGCTCGAAGAAAACCATCATTGAAGCCGTTTGATTGATGAGTGGCGGCCCGCTGGGGTGTTCATGGTTGATGTTGTCCGTCATGCCCGACACATCAGCCTCCCTGACGTTGGCGTGGAAGGGCAACGAAAACTGAACGAGGCGAGCGTGCTCATCATCGGTGCGGGCGGCCTGGGTTCGCCAGCCTCGTTGTACCTAGCGGCTGCTGGTGTCGGTCGCCTCGGATTGGTGGACAACGACGATGTCGACTTGAGCAACCTTCAACGGCAAATTCTGCACGCCA